>NZ_JCAXEF010000021.1:0-38453 GCF_059758765.1 Pseudarthrobacter sp. GQ63 | reverse complement strand
GTCCGCGCCGGTCCCGCCGGTGCCCCGCCACAGGCACGCATCCACCTCGAACGGCAGCAGCTGGTCCTGTTCGGCCATGAGGTTGGCGCCATGTGCCGTGACGCGGCGCATGAAATGGCGGCGGCACAGCGTCTCATATCCCACCACGGGGACGTGGCCTGCCGCCGTGGCAGCCGGGCCGTCCACGGCCATGTCCACGTCGCCCACCACAACCTGCGCGCCCTCGGTGACCATGACGCCGTCGACCGTGCGTGCATTGTGCGTTGCCCGGCGGCCGCACCAGCACAGGGCCTCCACCTGCAGGACCTGCACCCGGTCCGCAAGTTCGATCAGCCGCTGGGAGCCGGGGAACAGCCGGGTGCGGAAGTCAGCGGTGATGCCGAAGGCAAAGACGTCCACGTCGATTTCGTCCACGACTTTCGCCAGCTGCTCCACCTGCTCAGGCGTGTAGAACTGGGCCTCATCGCAGATCAGGTAGTCCACGCGCTGGCCCAGGGTGCGCCGCCGCATGACTTCCTCCCAGAAATCCGTCCCGTCCACTACCTCCACGGCGTCGGTTTCCAGTCCAAGCCGGCTGGAGATGCGGGACTCGCCGGCGCGGTCATTGCGGCTGAAGCGGACGCCGCCCCGGCCGCGGACCCTATGGTTGTGGTCCATCTGCAGCGCGAGCGTGGACTTGCCGCAGTCCATGGTGCCGGAGAAAAAGACGAGCTCAGCCACGGCGGGCACCCCTGCCGTCGGCCTTGAAATACAGGAGCGGAACCTCCCGCTCAGCCTTGGTCAGCGATCCGTGCTGGCCCACGACCTCCATCGCCGTGGGGCGGACACGCCTCGTGTCGTAGAGGGCGAGCTCGTCGCGGGCCGCAATCATCACGTCGCCGATCCTGCCCTCGACGGCGGGCCGGACCGGACCGAAAAGCCCGGCGGCAATGGCGTCCTCCCTGGTGAATGCCCAGATGCGGGTACCGAAACGGCCGCGCCAGGCGGCGAGGAGCCGCTCCCTCACACCGGCGTCGGACGCGTCATCCAGGTACAGATGCACCATCCGGGGTTCGCCGGCCGTGTGGCGGACTCCTTCCACCAACTGCGGATCCGCCGAGAAGTCGATGCGCTGCTGCTCCGGCACGTCAAGCATGCCGTGGTCCGCCGTCAGCAGGATGCTGGTGCCCGCCGGCAGCGAGGAATTCAGCCGCTTCATCACGGCGTCCAGCTCCTCAAGCTGGTGTTCCCACTCCGGCGACTGACAGCCGTAACGGTGGCCTGCCTTATCAAGCTCGTTGACGTAGAAGTACATCAGGCCTGGCCCGGGCGCTGCCAGGGCCTCGGCGGCAGCTGCAGTCCGGGCGTGGGAGGTGGTGGCGGGCATGAAGTTGCCGCCGCGAAGGGCGGCGCGGGTCATGGGTGAGTCCCCGAACTGGGGAAGGCTGACGGTGGTCACTGCCGCCTGGCCGGCAGCTCGTTCCAGCACTGTGGGGAATGGTTGCCAGGCCACCGGGTCAACCCCGGGGTCCCAGTTGCCAAGAAGGTTGACCACCTTGTCCTGCTCCGGATCCAGCACGTCGTAGCCCACCAGGCCGTGCTGGCCCGGGGGCAGGCCGGTGCCGAAACTGGCCAAAGCGGCGGCCGTGGTGGAAGGGAACGCCGAATCGAGCCACACGGGGACGGCGCCCTGGCCGGCCTGGATGACGGAGCGCAGGAAGGGGGTGTGGGCGGACTTCTGCTTCAGGAGGTTCCGGCCAAGGCCGTCGGCCACGACGACGCATACGCGGGACGCGGCAGGAAGGCCAAGGGTGTTGGTGAATCCGTCGAGGCCCAGGCTGGCTGCGGCACTGGTCAGCACGTCCGCCACGGAACGCCGGCCGTAGGCGGGAGCGGGCGGCAGGTCCGGGGCTTTGGCCGGCCGGCCGGCTGAGGCACCGGCAGGGACAGGAGCGCCGCTGGCTGGGGGTGTTGGGACGTTGCTGCTTGTTCGTCGTTCGTCCGGCATCTCAGCGCTGCTGGTGCCCGCGGCTGAGCCGGTTACCGAACACGCCTGAACGCGGCCGGGCCGGGAGTGACTGGATGTGGGGCGCCGGGGCGGCAGAGCCCGTGTTCACGGCGCGCAGCGCGCGGGCAAAAAGCTTGGCGTCCTGGACGGCCTGCAATCCGTCCGCCTCGGCGCTGATCCGCAGGACAATGTCCTCCTGCGCAATGGTGCCGCTGTACCCGTGGTCCGCCTCGCACTGGGGATCCCCGCAGCTGGCGGGGCCCATGTCCAGCCGCTGGCCGCCGGACCATGCTATGGACAGCGTCACCTCGCGGACCGGATCTGAAGGCTTGTAGTCCTGAGGCTGCGCGTACATGTAGCTGAGGACCACGGAGCGGATCTGCGCCACGGGCACGGACTCGGTGGAAATCTGGGCCACGATTTGCTCACCCGCCTCATCCAGCTGCTGGTCGTCCACGTGGGTGATCACCAGCATGTCCGCGGTCAGCACCAGCACGGTGATGTGGCGGCGTACCTCGGCGCGGTCGAAGTGGGTTTCCAGGTGCACCAGGTGGGCAACGCACTCGCGGCCGTCCAGTGCGTCGTCCACCACGTCAGCCACCAGGCGCGGGTAGAAACCCGCCTTTTGGAGCGCGCCGTCAAGGCTTTGGCCCTGGGCGCTGTGGCTGTGTGAGCTGTGGCGGACTGCCTGGTTTTCATTGCCGGGCGTTTCGGGCGCCGACGCGGGAGGCTGTGAGCTCATTCCCCCATTTTCACAGATCGGCCCGCCACATTGCTAACCGCGTCAGCCCAGCATGGCCCGGCGGGCGCTGTCGGTGCGCTGGGCCGCGTTGCCGATCCGGACATCCGCGGCCAGGATCACAGCCCCGGACACGCCGCACAGCACCGGATTGAATTCCACCAGCGCGATCTCCGGATGGCTGTCCTTGAGCCAGGCAAGCCTGCCGGCCAGGTCCTCAAGGGCGGCCACGTCCACGGCCGGCAGGCCCTGGTAGCCGAAGAGCTTCCGGGCGGCCCGCGGCCCGCGGATGAAGTCGTGCACGTCCGCTGCGGACAGGGGCGGTACCCGGTGCGCCCAGTCGTCCAGCAGGTTGACGGCGTCCCCGGCCAGGCCGAACGAGATCACCGGGCCCAGGAGCGGGTCCTCGATGGCCCGGAAGGTACAGGCCTGTCCCACCGGCGCCATGCTCTGCACTTCCAGTGCCGGGTCGCCGTAGCGGGACAGGGTCCGGCGCATCTGCAGGACGTTCCGGCGCAAGGACTCGGCGTCCTGGATATCCAGGCGGACTCCCCCAAGGTCCAGGCGGTGGCGCAGCGAGGGGTCGGTGGTCTTCAGCGCCACCGGCCAGCCCAGCATGTCCGCCGCCTCAACGGCCTGGTCCGGGGTGTCGAAGCCAACCGAAGGCAGCACGGTGATGCCGTAGTGGCCCAGGAGGGAGCGCGTGGCCGCCGGGTCCAGCTGCTTGAGCTGCTCCCCCTTCACGTCGCGGAGGAGGCCCTCCAGCTCAGCCCGCGCGCGCTGCGGATCGCAGCCTTCCGGCTCAACGAAGTGCCCGTGGTCGCGCGAGACCCACTCCGAGTACCGCACCACGGCGGCGAGCGCGGCCACCGCAGCACCGGGGTTGGAGAAGCAGGGCACGGCCTGCTCCGCGGACCCCACCATGCCCTCGACATAGACCGAGGGATCCAGGATTCCGGTAAACGCGGCCACCACAGGTTTACCTGCCTTCACCGAGCATTCGGCGAGCACCTCGGCAATGCTGTCCACCGTGAGCCCGCGGGCGGGCAGCAGTGCGGCGACGGCCCCATGGACGGCGTCGGACTCAAGGGCGGCGAGCAGGGACGAACGCAGGGCGGGGAGGGCAACCGACTGGCCGGCGTCAAGGTCCACGCCGGTCACCAGCCGGGCAACGTCGAGCCCATGCGACGACGCGCTGTCTGCCACCACTTTTCCCAGGGCCTGGGAGTTGCTGAAGATGGCCAGCCCGGGCCCGGCGGGCAGCGGCTGGTTGGACACCACCTGCGCCACGTCCACAAGCTGCTCTATGGTTTCCACCCGGATAACGCCGGACTGGCGGAGCATCGCGTCAAGCGCACCTGCGGGTGCCTGTGTGGTGCGGACGGCGTGGCCGGGCGGCAGCCGCAGCCCCATGGCATCGGACTTGGCCACAATGACCGGCTTGATGCGCGCCAGCCGCCGGGCCAGCCGGGAAAACTTGCGCGGGTTGCCGATCGATTCCAGGTACAGGCCCACGGCGGAGGTGTCGGCGTCGTCCTCCCAGTACTGCATCATGTCGTTGCCTGACACATCGGCGCGGTTTCCGGCGGAGAGGAAGGTGGACAGTCCCAGCCGCCGCCTGCTGGAGGCGGCGTAGAGCGAGACGCCGATGGCCGCTGACTGGGAGAAAAGCCCCAGCCCGCCGTGCAGCGCCAGCGTGGGCGCCATAGAGGCGTTCAGCGACACGGCCGGGTGGGTGTTCACGATCCCCAGGGACGCCGGCCCGATCACCCGCATCCCGTTGGCGCGTGCCTGCCGCACGAGGTCGCGCTGCCGCATGAGGCCGCGTTCGCCGTCGTCCGCGAAGCCTGCCGAGGCGATGACCAGGCCCTTCACCCCTGCCGCCGCACAGTCTGCGACGACGGCGGGCACTTCCTCGTAGGGGACGGCAACAACGGCCAGCTGCACAGGTTCAGGGACCTCCGAGAGCTTGCCGTAGGAGATCATGCCGGCCAGTTCCAGGGCCTCGGGATTGATGGCGAACACAGGTCCGGGGAAGCCGCCTTCGATGATGTGCTCCAGGAGCTGGTAGCCCACCGTCCCCCACTTGCGGCTCGCCCCGATGACGGCAATGGACGACGGCGTCAGCAGGTCGCGGACGCTCCTCGCCTCCGCGCGGTGCTCGCGGGATTCCATCACGGCCCGGGATTTTTCGGTGGGGTCGATGTTGAACTCAAGGCTGACGACGCCGTCGTCGAAATGCCGTTTGACGTCATAGCCGGCGTCGGAGAAGACCATCAGCATCTTGCGGTTTTCCGGCAGCACCTCCGCGCTGAAGCGGCGGATCCCGTTCTCGTGGGCGGCGGCGGCGAGGTGTTCGAGCAGGATGGAGCCGATGCCCCTCCCCTGGTGCGAGTCGGCGATGTTGAACGCCACTTCGGCTTCGGTGGGGTCGTCCAGCCGGTCATACCGGCCGATCCCTACGATTTCACCGCCGATGGTGATGACGAACGCCACCCGGTCCCGGTAGTCCACCTCGGTGAACCGCTTGAGCTCCTTGCTGGAAAGCTTGGCCTTGAAGGCAAAGAAGCGCATGTAGATTGAGTTCTGCGACTGTCCCATGTGGAACTTCTGGACAGCGTCCGCGTCCGAGGGGTGGATGGGGCGCAGATGTGCCGTCCCGCCGTCCCGGAGCACGACATCGGCTTCCCAATGTTCCGGATATTCGCCGTCCACGGGCTGTTCCACCATAGGCTTAGCCTAGCCAAAAACTCCCGCAGCACTGCCGCTTGCGCCCAACAAACCATTGCACCGCTCTGCAGAAGGATCCACCAACCCCATGGCCCGCCGCCAAAGTTCAGCCCCTCCCGAAGACACCACCCCCTACACGGAGAACATCGTGGACATCGATGTCACCTCCGAAATGGAAGGTTCCTTCCTGGAGTACGCGTATTCGGTGATTTACTCCCGGGCGCTTCCGGACGCCCGCGACGGGCTCAAGCCGGTGCAGCGGCGCATCCTCTACATGATGAGCGACATGGGCCTGCGCCCGGACCGCGGCCATGTGAAGAGCGCCCGCGTGGTGGGCGAGGTCATGGGCAAGCTGCACCCGCACGGCGACACCGCCATCTACGACGCCATGGTGCGCATGGCCCAGGACTTCTCGCTGCGGCTGCCCCTGATTGACGGGCACGGCAACTTCGGATCGCTCGACGACGGCCCTGCGGCTCCGCGGTACACGGAAGCGCGGCTCGCAGCGGCTGCCCTGACGCTCACCAACCACCTCGACGAAGACGTGGTGGACTTCGTCCCCAACTACGACAACCAGCTGACCCAGCCGGACGTGCTTCCGGCCGCGTTCCCCAACCTGCTGGTCAACGGCGCCACCGGCATCGCCGTGGGCATGGCCACCAACATGGCCCCGCACAACCTGGTGGAAGTCATTTCCGCCGCGCGGCACCTGATTGCCCACCCGGACGCCACACTCGATGACATCATGCGGTTCGTGCCCGGCCCGGACCTGCCCAGCGGCGGGCGGATCGTGGGGCTGGACGGCATCCGCGACGCCTACGCCACGGGACGGGGGTCCTTCAAGACGCGGGCCAAGGTGGAGGTGGAACAGCTGTCCGCGCGGCGGACCGGCCTGGTGGTCACCGAACTCCCCTACATGGTGGGCCCGGAAAAGGTCATCGAGAAGATCAAGGACGCCGTCAACGCCAAGAAGCTGACCGGCATCAGCGACATCGTGGACCTGACCGACCGCAAGCACGGCCTGCGCCTGGTCATCGAACTCAAGAACGGCTTCAACCCCAACGCGGTGCTCCAGCAGCTGTACCGCTACTCGCCGATGGAGGACTCCTTCGGCATCAACAACGTCACCCTGGTGGACGGACAGCCGCAGACCCTGGGCCTGGTGCAGCTGCTGACTGTGTACGTCAACCACCGGATCGACGTTGTCCGCCGCCGGACGGTGTTCCGGCTGGGCAAGAAGAAGGACCGCCTCCACCTGGTGGAGGGACTCCTCATCGCCATTGTGGACATTGACGAGGTCATCCAGATCATCCGCTCCTCGGACGAGGCAGCCGCCGCCCGGGCCCGGCTGATGTCCATCTACGACCTCACGGAGATCCAGGCGAACTACATCCTGGAACTCCGGCTGCGCCAGCTGACCAAATACTCCCGGATCGAGCTGGAGAAGGAGCAGGACGAGCTGCGCCGCGAGATCGCGGAACTCGAGGCGATCCTGGGCTCCGAGGAGCGGCTCCGGACCCTGGTGTCCGACGAGCTGGGAGAGATTGCCGAGGAGCACGGCACTCCGCGGCGCACCGTCCTCCTCGAATCCGAAGCCGTGGCACCGACCGTGGCCGCCGACCTTGCGCTGGCCGCCGGGAAAAAGGGGAAGGCAGCGCCGCTCGCCCTGGAAATCGCCGACGACCCCTGCTGGGCCATCCTGACCGCCTCCGGACAGGTGGCTCGCACCAGCAACCAGGAGCCGCTGGCGGAGGCGGGCCCCCGGGCAAAACATGATGTGTTCACGTCCGTGGTCAAGACCTCCGCACGGGGCGAGATCGCGGCGGTCACCTCCCTGGGGCGGATGCTGCGCCTCCAGGTGATGGACATGCCGGTACTGCCGCCCATGTCCGGCCTGCCCAACCTCGCCGGCGGGGTTCCGGCCAGGGATTTCCTCACCCTGCTCAAGGGGGAAACCCTGGTGGCGTTCGTGCCGCTGGACGAAGTGCTGGCCATCGGCACTTCCCAGGGCGTGGTGAAGCGGGTGCAGCCGGACTACCCGCTGAACCGGGAAGACTGGGACGTCATAGCCCTCAAGGACAAGGACTTCGTGGTCAATGTGGCCCCGGCGGGCGCCGATGACGCTGAGCTGGTGTTCCTGACCAGCCAGGCCCAGCTGCTGAAATTCGGAGCCGCCAGCGTGCGCCCCCAGGGGCGGACGGCCGGAGGCATGGCGGGAATCAAGCTGCCCGCCGGGGACCGCGTGCTGTTCTTCGGCGCGGTCCAGCCCACGGACGAGGCCGCCGTGGTGGTGACCATCGCCGGGACAACGGGAGCCCTTCCCGGGACCGCCCCCGGCACGGCCAAGGTCACAGCGTTCTCCGAGTACCCCGTGAAGGGCCGCGCAACCGCCGGCGTGCGGGCACACCGCTTCCTGAAGGGCGAGGACACGCTGTTGCTGGCCTGGGCGGGCCACGGACCGGCCAAGGCCGCCTCAGCCGCGGGGGTTGCCAGGTCCCTGCCGCAGGAGCACGGCCGGCGGGATGGCTCCGGCGTCCCGTTGTCGCAGCCGGTGGACGTGGTGGGTCCGGCCATGGCGTGGCCTGATCCCGGCCAGACTGCCTGATCCGGCCTAGACTGCATGCATGCCTATCGTTCCTGATGAGAAGGACTGGACCTGGGTCCTGACGCGTCCCTGCCCCGACTGCTCGTTCGATGCCGCCACGGTAACGCCGTCCACCGTCCCGGGGAACATCGACAACATGCTGCCCCGCTGGCGTGCCGTCCTGCGCAGGCCGGACGTGGCGGAGCGCCCCAATGGGCACACCTGGTCCGCGCTGGAGTATGCCTGCCACGTCCGGGACGTCTTCAGCCTTTTCGACCAGCGGCTGAACCTCATGCTCGAATCGGATGACGCACGGTTCGAGAACTGGGACCAGGACCAGACGGCCATGGACAAGGACTACGCCAACGCGGATCCGGCAGTGGTCAGCGCAGAGCTTACAGCTGAGGGAAAGCAGGCGGCCGAGTCCTTTGCCAGGGTCCGCGAACCAGAGTGGGGACGGACAGGGCTGCGCAGCAATGGCTCGGAGTTCACCGTCCTGACGCTGGCCCAGTACTTCCTGCACGACGTCGTCCACCACCTTCACGACGTGGACGGCTGAGCACTTTCTGTAACCGCGGCATACGCCGGCGCGCCGTTGTGTCCGCTGTCTCCGGCGTTCCCGGATCCGGCCAGCACCAGCCTCGCATCCTCCGGATGGATGTCAGCGGGGTTGTGGGTCACCAGCACCACGGTCCGGTTGCCGAGTCCCGCGCGCAGGTCGGCCAGCATGGCCTCTGCCGATTCAGCATCCAGGTGCGCTGTTGGCTCATCCAGCAGGATCACCTCCGCACCGGTCATCAGCGTGCGCGCCACGGCCAGGCGCTGGCGCTCTCCCCCGCTCAGGAAGGCCCCGCCCGGACCGATCCTGGTGTCCAGGCCGCCCGGCAGGCGCTCCACCAGGCCCGCCAGGCCCACGGACTCCAGCACCTCCATCAGCTCGCCGTCTGCGGCCGGGCCGTTCGCGGGGGGCCTGCCCAGCAGCAGGTTGCCGCGAATGGTCGAGTCAAAGAGGTGGGCTTCCTGCGGACACCAGGCGGCCCGGCCGGTCACCCGGGCTGCCCCGGCTGCTGCAGGGAGGAAACCCAGCAGGACGGAGAGCAGGGTGGATTTTCCGGAACCGGACGCTCCGGTGACGGCCAGCCACCTGCCTGGCTCGGCAACGGCGTTGATCCCGGAAAACACCGGAGCACCGCCCGACCACGCCGCCGCGAGGTCAACGAGTTCGACGCCGGGAGCACCGTCCTGGCGGGCAGGCACTGTGTGCAGGCCGTCGGCTGGGGTGCCTTCGGAGCCCGCGGTGCCGGCGTCCAGGGCGCCCGAGGCGGACACGCGCCGCATGACTGTCCGCAGCGCGGGGAACTGGCGCACCGCCGTCGTCATGGCTCCGTAGGGCTCCACCAGTGCGAGGAGCATCAGCACGACCACCGCCGCCGTCGCCGGGGCGAGCCGGCCGCCGAGCACGGCGGGAGCGGCCAGCCAGGCAGCTGCGAAGGCAGCCGCGCAGCAGGAGGCTGTGGTGACAGCGTGTCCCAGGCCGTCTGCCCACGCTGACCGCTGGGAAGCGCGGGTGGCGCTGCGGTCCTGGGCGCGCAGTCCGGCCAGTACCGGGGCGGAGACGCCGTTGGCGTGGAGTTCGGCGCGTGCATCGAGGGCTGCGGAAATCCGGCGCAGGACCCCGGACCTCAGGACCTGTTCGGCGCTGGCGGACTTCCGGTCGGCCCACAGCGCCACGGCCGGGGCCAGGAGCAGGCTGGCTGCGGCGGCGGCCAGGACGGCCGGGACGGCATCCGGCACCAGCAGCCAGGTGGTGGCCAGGGCCAGGGCGGAGACAGCGAGCGCCGTCACGGGCGGCAGCGCAACCCTTGGCAGGAGGTCGCGGACGGTGTCGACGTCGTCGATGACCGTCCCCAGGACGTTTCCGCCCTGCAGCAGCCGGCGGAGGGCGAGGGCCCTGCGGCTCAGGGACTCCCAGAGCCGTCCCCGGAGGCGGGTGAGTGCGGCAAACACCGCATCGTGGAGCAGGAGCCGCTCGCAGTAGCGGAGCACGGCCCGCCCGATCCCGAAGAACCGCACGCCAACAATGGCCGTCAGCAGGTACAGGATGGGCGGCTGCTCGCTGGCCCGGATGATCAGCCAGCCGGACAGGCCGGACAGCGCGACGGCGAAGACGGCCGCCAGGGTGCCCACCACGGCAGCCGCTGCGAACTTGCCGCGGACCGGCGCCAGGAGCGCCGCGAGGAGACGGGTCGTTTGGCGGGTACCTGCGCCCCCGCTGGCGGGTGCACCGGCACCGGCGCCGGCAACCGGGGCAGTAGCGGGGGCGGGCCAGGCGTCCGCTGCAACGTCCACGGCACCCCCTGGCTTCGGCCCGGCCTTCTGCAGCGCGGCTTGCACCGGCGCGGCAGCCGTGGCCAGCACCCCGGCCCGCGCGCCTGGCTCCCCTGCCCGGGCTGGCTCTGCGTGGACTGGCTCTGCGTGCGCAGCCACCGGCACCACGTGGTCAGCGAGGTTGCGGGTGCGCCCGTTGTGCGCCACGAGGATCACGGTGACGCGTCCGCGCAGGTGGCGGATCGCGTCTTCCACCACCATGGCCGAGGCGTCGTCCAGGTGTGCGGTGGGCTCATCGAGCAGCAGCACTGTGGCTCCTGCCTCGATCCGGGCCAGTCCCCTGGCGAGTGCCACCCTCCGCAGCTCGCCGGGGCTCAGCTCGGCGGGGTGCTGGTGTGCCAGGTGGCCGGCAGCGGCGCGGGCCAGGCATGAGCGTGCGGCGGCTTCCAGGCCGGCGTGGCCGCGGGCGCCCTCGATATCCACGGAGAGGTACAGCAGCACCTCGTCCAGGACAGTTTCGGCAAGCATGACCGGATGCTGCGGCACCCAGGCCAGCGCGCTGCGGTCGATGCCCCGGAGCGTGCCGGTGACCGTGGCGCCGGCTCCGTCCCCGATGGTTCCCGCCAGCACGCCGAGGACTGTGCTCTTTCCTGCGCCGCTGGTTCCGTCCAGGGCGGTGATCCTGCCTTGCGGCGCGGTGAAGGTGAGTGGGCCGACGGCGGGGCCCGACCTTCCGCTGTAGCCTACGGTCAGGTCCGTGACGGAGACGGGGGCACCGGGCCGTCCCGCCCTGGTTGCCGGAAGCGGCCGGGGTTCGGGGGCCCCCGTGACCGCAGTGGTTTCCGCGAGGGCCACCCGCCCGTCGTCGCTGGCATGGTGGGCGGTGCCCAGTTCACGCAGCGGGAGATAGCAGTCCGGGGCCAGGATCAGTGCCAGCAGGCCGGCCTCGAGCGGCATGTCCCCGTGCACCAGCCGGACGCCGATGAACACCGCCACGACCGCCACGGAGATCGTGGCGATCAGTTCCAGTGCCAGCGCCGAGAGGAATGCGGTGCGCAGGGTTCCCATGGTGCGGGTGCGGTATTCCTCGGAGATCTCTTCGAGGGCCTTGCGCTGCGCCGTGGCGCGCCCGAGCCCCACCAGGACCGGCAGGCCTTTTGCCAGCTCCAGCATGTGGGCGGACAGCCTGCCAAGGGCCGCCTGCGCTTCACGGACGTTGTCTTCGGTGTACCGGCCGATCAGCACCATAAACAGCGGGACCAGCGGTACCGTCAGGACAATCACCACTGCGCTGACCCAGTCCGCAAAGAGGACCCGTGCTCCCAGCAGCAGCGGAATCGCCGCGCAGTTCACCAGTGCCGGGAGGAACTGGGTGTAGTAGTTGTCCAGCGCATCCAGTCCACGGGTTGCCAGGACGGCGAGCCCGCCGTCGGCGGGGCCGGTTCCCCTGGCGCCGTTGCGCAGCGCCCGTTCGAGCAGCCCGGCACGCAGCTCCTCCTTGATGCCAAGGGCGGCCCGCCGGGCAGCGACAGCCTGTGCCCAGACGGTCAGGGACCGCAGCACCACGCCGGCCAGTCCCAGGGCAACCTGGCCTGCCCAGTCCGGGTCCCCCGCCACCAGTCCGGCCAGCACCGAGGCCACGGCCTGGCCCATCAGGACCAGTGACAGGGCCTTCAGTGCTGCCAGCAGTCCCAGCAGGTAGACGGCGGACCGGGTGGCCGGACCGGGAGGGAAACTTGGCCGCATGTCAGCCCTTCGTTGTGAAAGCCCTGGCGGCGATGGCCGGCAGGAAGCTGTGGGCCTCCGGGATGTGCGCTGCACTGACCCGGCGGCGGAACACCCAATAGGTCCAGGCCTGGTAGGCGATGACAAGGGGAAGGCCGAAGGCCGCCACGATGCTCATGAGCCCCAGGGTGTAGTCGGAGGAGGACGCGTTGGAGATGGTGAGGTCAAAGGCCTCGTTGAGGGTGGAGGGCAGCACCACCGGGAATACCGCGGCAAAGATCGATGCCGAACCCAGTGCCAGGAAAGCACCAAGCCCGGAAAAGGCCTTGCCTTCCGCTCCCCGGCGGGCCCACACCCAGGCTGCTGCGGCGGCGGCGACAGCCAGCACAACGAGGGCCCAGGTCCAGGGCTTCCCTTCCAGGAACTGGATGCTCAGTGCCCACGCCGCGATGGGCAGGAGCAGGACGGGCAGCAGGCGCACGAACCATGTCCGTGCCCGGTGCCGCACGTCGCCGTCGGTCTTCAGGGCCAGGAAAGCCAGCGCGTGGATCAGCGAGAAGCCCACGACGGCAAGGCCACCCAGAACGGCGTATCCGCTGAACCAGGCCAGCGGGCCTCCCTCGCGGTCGCCATTGGCATTCAGCGGCAGGCCGGTGGTGGTGAGCGCCAGCGCGGCACCCACGCCGAAGGCCGCGAAGAAGGATCCCAGCGCGATGGCCCAGTCCCAGCGGGCACGCCACCGGTCCGTGTCCACCTTGCCCCGGTACTCGAACGCCACTGCCCGGAAAATCAGGGCAACAAGCACCACCAGCAGAGGGAGGTAAAGGGCCGAGAACAGGGAGGCATACCAGAGCGGGAAGGCGGCGAACGTGGCGCCGCCGGCCGTCAGGAGCCATACCTCATTGCCGTCCCAGACGGGTCCGATGGTGTTGAGCAGGACGCGGCGCTCCGTGTTGTTGCGGGCGAAAAGCTTCATGAGCATCCCGACGCCGAGGTCGAAACCCTCCAGGAAGAGGTACCCGGTCCACAGCACCGCGATGGCGATGAACCAGACGGTTGGCAGCAGTTCCATGTGTGTATTTCCTCTGCTCTTCGTGCGCGGCTTAGTAGGCGAACGCCAGGACGTCGTCGCCGGGTTTGCCGCCGCCCGGTCCACCGGTTCCGGGGGTGGCGTCCTCATTTTCGTCGGCCGGTGCATGGACCAGCTCAGGCATGGCGGAGACCACTCCGCCGCGGATGTATTTCACCAGCAGCTTGACTTCTACCACCAGCAGGACTGCGTAGACCGCCGTCAGGGTGACCAGCGAGGCCAGCAGCTCCCCGGCAGAGACACCTGGTGATACCGCGGCCGCCGTGAACATAAACACCTGGTCGATGCCGCTGGGATCCGGGTTGGGGGCGACGACGAACGGCTGGCGGCCCATCTCGGTGAAGATCCAGCCGGCCGCGTTGGCGCCGAAGGGGGCCAGGATGCCGAAGACCGCGAGCCGCATGAGCCAGCGGGATTCGGGGACGGTCCCCTTCCGGGTGATCCACAGCGCCACGAGGGCTGCCAGGGCGGCGAGCCCGCCGAAGCCGATCATCATGCGGAAGCCCCAGTAGGTGACCTCCATGACGGGAAGGTAGTCGATTTCCTGGCCGGCGCGTTCGCCGTAGATGGGGTTGTCCGGCAGGTGGGTCCCGTAGGCCTCCTTGTACTGCGGCAGGAGGCTGTTGACGCCCTGGACTTCGGTGGTGAAGTCGCCCTTTGCCAGGTAGGAGAGGATGCCGGGGACTTCAATGAGGGCAACGATGTCGTCGCAGTTCTGCGAACCCAGGTTGCCAATGCTCAGCACGGAGAACCCGGTGCCGTCATGGCAGGCGGCTTCCGCGGCGGCCATCTTCATGGGCTGCTGTTCGAACATCAGCTTGCCCTGGAGGTCCCCGGTGAGGGCGGTGCCTGCGAAGGAGATCATGGCCACCACTGCACCGATGCGCAGGGACCGGAGCCAGACTTTGTGGTCGTCGCGGTCCCGGCCGGGGATGTCCGCAGATTCGCCCGGGATGACCTTGCCGTCGGCACCGACTGTGTCGACGCCGTCGCGCCGCCGGCGCCACAGGTGGTACCAGGCGATGCCCAGCAGGAAGCCGCCGGCAACGGCGAGGGCTCCGAAGACAGTGTGCGGAACGGCAACGAGCGCGGTGTTGTTGGTGAAGACGGCCCAGGCGTCGGTCATAACGGGCCGGCCGTCGATCATCTCCACGCCCACGGGGTGCTGCATCCAGCTGTTGGCCACGATGATGAAGTACGCGGAGAAAATCGACCCGATCACTGCGATCCACAGGCACGCCAGGTGGATGCCGGGCTTGAGCTGCTTCCACCCGAAGATCCACAATCCCAGGAAGGTGGATTCGACGAAAAACGCCAGCAGCGCTTCCAGGGCCAGGGGCGCGCCGAAGACGTCGCCCACGAACCGGCTGTATTCACTCCAGGCCATCCCGAACTGGAACTCCTGGACGATGCCGGTGGCTACGCCCATGATGAAGTTAATGAGGAACAGCTTTCCCCAGAACTTGGTCATCCGGAGGTATTCGGGATTGCCCGTGCGGTGCCAGGCCGTCTGCATGAGTGCGACAACCAGGCCAAGGCCGATGGTCAGCGGGACCATCATGAAGTGGTAAACGGTGGTGATCCCGAATTGCCAGCGTGCGATTTCCAGCGCGTCCATAGCGTCCAAGGCGGTCCCTCGTGTCAGCGAATGCAGATCTTCTACGTTTTGTAGAACTCAACTTCTACCGAGTGTAGAACAACCGCGGCGGCGGTGTAAAAACCAGCTTCTACTTCCCCGGCACGGCAGGCAAGGGCCCTGCCAGGCCGCGTGTTCTACCCAACGTAGAAAGTCTTGGGAAAACCGGGTAAATTGGAGGTTGTAGTTCAAACACAGCATGCAGCCACCTCCGCCCTGCGGCGGTGGCGCGGGGAGAAAAAGGAAAAGTGCAATGGCTAGTCTTGGTGAACTGGAACGGGCAGTGATGGATCTGCTCTGGGCGGGCCAGGAAGCAGCCACAGCCAACACGCTGCGGGACAGGCTCGCGCAGACCTCTGCCGGGCAGGGCGGCGCGGCCGGCCACGAGGGCAAGGAACTCGCCGTGACCACTGTGCTCACCGTGTTGTCCCGGCTGGAGAAGAAGGGGCTGGTGGAGCGCGAACGCGGCACCCGTCCGCACCGCTACCAGGCAGTGTCCAGCCGCGAGGACCACACCGCCGAGCTGATGCACGAGGTGCTGGGGTCGGCTCCGGACCGCGAAGCCGTGCTGGCCCGCTTTATCGGGTCCGTATCCGAGGGTGAAGCCGAGACTCTGCGCAAACTGCTTGGCCACCTCTAGCGGACCATGTTCTGGGCCTCGTACCTGCTGGCGGTCCTTGCGATAGTCCTGGCCTGGCCGGTGCCTGTCCTCCTCTCAAGAGCGCAGTGGCCCGCCCGCTCACCCTTTACCGCCATGATCCTGTGGCAGGCGATAGCGCTGGCCGGCGGGCTGTCCATGATCGGCGCAATGCTCGTGTATGGCCTGGAACCGATTGGGGACAACCTGATCGCAGGCCTGCGGGCGCTGGCCGGCATGGTGCTGTACAACGCCCCCACCACGGCCCTGGGCTTCTGGCATATTTTCGCCCTGTCCGCCGCAGCGCTGCTCACCGCCCACCTGGTGTTCACCCTTCTGCTGACCTACTACAAGATTGAACGCCAGCGGCGGCGGCACCGCGAACTGCTGTCCCTGTTGGCCTCACCGTCCGCTGAGGGGACGGGAACCCTGGTCATCAGCCACAACTCCCCCGTGGCTTACTGCCTTCCCGGGGGCGCCCGGTCCGTGACTGTCCTCTCTGATGGCCTGATGGCGGCCCTTGAGCCCGCAGAACTCCGTGCCGTCCTGATCCATGAGAACGCCCACCTCAGCCAGCGCCACCACCTGCTGTTGTGGGCTTTCGCCGCCTGGCGGCAGGCACTGCCCTGGCTGCCAACCACCCGCCTCGCCCAGGAGTCAGTGAACTCCCTGATCGAGATGCTGGCGGACGACGTCGCGCTCAAGACCGAAAGCAAGGCCACGCTGATCAAGGCCATCGCCATTGTGGCCAGCGGGTCGGCCGGCAACAGCGGCGGCGCGGACCTCCGCCCGGAGGCTTCCAGCCTGGCGCTCTCCGGACTTGACTCCGCCGCCGGCACGTCCGGCGCGGACTCCGCCCGGACCACCGCCTCACGGGTCAGCCGGCTGCTCTCGCCCCGGCCCGAGCTGCCGGCGCCCATCCGCAGCATGGTCGTGGCAGGATCCGTACTGCTCCTTGCCCTGCCTACCCTGCTTCTGGTGGTGCCCGGCCTGCTGGGGTGAGTCCCGCCGTCGTCCTCCCCCAAATCCCCGGACGCCTGCGGCACCCGCCGGCTGCCCGCTGCCTTCTGCCGTCAGGCGTCGATGCGTTCCCGGTCCAGGCTGGCGGCGCCTGCAATGATGAAGTCCTTGCGCGGGGAGACATCCGAGCCCATCAGCAGGTCGAAGATCTCCTCTGCCTGCTGCGCGTTTTCGATCCCCACCTTGCGCAGGGTACGGTGCCGCGGGTCCATGGTGGTTTCCGCCAGCTGCTCGGCGTCCATTTCGCCCAGGCCCTTGTACCGCTGGATGGGTTCTTTGTACCGCTTGCCCTCTTTGGCCAGGCGGGCCAGCAGGACGTGGAGCTCCGCCTCGGAGTAGGTGTAGATCATCTCGTTGGCTTTTTGGCCTGCGTTGATGACCTCCACCCGGTGCAGCGGCGGAACCGCCGCGAACACCCGGCCCTCCAGGATCATGGGCCGCATGTAGCGGAAGAAAAGGGTCAGCAGCAGGGTCCGGATGTGGGCGCCGTCCACGTCGGCGTCAGTCATCAGGATGACCTTGCCGTAGCGGGCGGCAGAGAGGTCGAAGCTGCGCCCGGACCCGGCCCCCACCACCTGGATCAGGGCGGCGCACTCGGCATTGGAGAGCATGTCCCCCACCGAGGCCTTCTGGACATTGAGGATCTTGCCGCGGATGGGCAGCAGCGCCTGGAAGTCGGAGGACCTGGCCAGCTTGGCGGTTCCGAGCGCCGAATCGCCTTCCACAATGAACAGTTCGGAGCGTGCGACGTCGTCCGTGCGGCAGTCGGCCAGCTTGGTGGGCATGGAGGAGGTTTCCAGCGCGTTCTTGCGCCGTTGGGTCTCCTTGTGCACGCGGGCAGAGATGCGGGACTTCATCTCGTTGACGATTTTTTCGAGCAGCAGGGCGGACTGGGCCTTGTCATTGCGGTTCGCGGAGCTGAGCTTGGCGCTGATCTCCCGCTCTACCACTTTGGCAACGATGGCGCGGACGGCTGATGTGCCCAGGATTTCCTTGGTCTGGCCTTCGAACTGCGGCTCCGCAAGCCGCACCGTCAGGACAGCCGTCAGCCCGGCGAAGATGTCGTCCTTTTCGATCTTGTCGTTGCCGGCCTTGAGCTTGCGGGCGTTGTTTTCCACGGCCTTGCGGAACGTCTTTACCAGGGCCTGTTCAAACCCGGACTGGTGGGTTCCGCCCTTGGGCGTGGAGATGATGTTCACGAAGCTGCGGACCGTGCTGTCGTAGCCGATCCCCCAGCGCAGTGCGACATCGACTTCACAGTCGCGCTCCACCTCGGCGAGCTGGCTGTGCCCGCGCTCGTCCAGGACGGGGACCGTCTCCTTGAACTTTCCGGAGCCATGCAGCCGCCACACGTCCGTGACCGCCGGATCGGCGGCGAGGAATTCGACGAATTCGGAGATGCCGCCGTCATGGTGGAACACCTCTTCGTGGACGCCCGCCTCGCCGGGGGTACCCGGAACCCTCCGCTCATCCCGCACGGTCAGCTTGAGGCCCGGGACCAGGAAGGAGGTCTGCCGGGCGCGGGCGGCCAGTTCCTCGTAGGAGAACTTGGCGTCCGGGGTGAAGATCTGCCGGTCGGCCCAGTAGCGGATCCGGGTTCCCGTGACGCCGCGCTTGGCCTTGCCGGCGATGTCCAGGACCGAGTCGTCAACGAACGGTGTGAAGGGCGCGGCGGGGTCCGTTTTGGAACCGGTGTCCTTGAAGCGCCCGGGTTCGCCGCGGCGGAACGACATCTTGTAGGTTTTCCCGCCCCGGTCCACTTCGACGTCCAGGCGGGAGGACAGGGCATTGACCACGGACGCACCCACACCGTGCAGGCCGCCCGAGGCGGTGTAGGAGCCGCCCCCGAACTTGCCGCCGGCGTGCAGTTTGGTGAAGACAACCTCCACGCCCGTCAGGCCCGTCTTGGGTTCCTTGTCGATGGGAATGCCGCGGCCGTCGTCGTGGATCTCCACGGAGTTGTCCGCGTGCAGGATAATTTTGATGTCGTGGCCGAATCCGGCCAGCGCCTCGTCGACGGAGTTGTCGATGATTTCCCAGAGGCAGTGCATGAGGCCGCGGGAGTCGGTGGAACCGATGTACATGCCCGGGCGCTTGCGGACGGCCTCAAGGCCCTCCAGTACAGAAAGGTGCCGGGCAGTGTAATCAGAACTTGGTGCCACTGGTGGTGAGCTCCTTCAGGGACGTAAATCAGCGGGCTGGGATCGCTTCCTCTAGGGTAGTCGGCGCGGCGCCCGCGGTCCGGCTGCCACACCTGGCGGAGAGTGTGGACCGCACCACGTCAGGGCGTGCGCAGGCTGCTTGGACGTTCTTGAGCCAACATTGCGGATACGCGCACAGCGAACTTGCCCCATCCTTGCGATGGTTTTGTTACGAATGCTGGTTATATAGACGTACTGATCTACTAAGGAGGCCGACATGACAACAGCAGTGGCAGACCGCACACTCAATGCACTGGACCGGTGCGACCGTTGCGGAGCTCAGGCCTATGTCCGGGTTGTATTGGAGTCCTCCGGCGGTGAGCTGCTGTTCTGCGGCCACCATGCCCGCGCAGTCGAGGCGACTCTGAAGCCCTTGAGCTCCGACTGGCACGATGAGACAGGCAAGCTTCATGAGAAGGCAGCCGTAGAAATCGACTAGCTTCCCCAAGCTGTTGGGACCCCACCGGAAGGTGGGGTCCCAATTCTTTTAAGCCGCGTCCTTCTTTTTAGGCCCCGCCCCGGCGTTAGAGGGCACAGCTCCGGCCGGCCAGTCCCTTTGCCCGCGCATTCTGGCTGGAACTGAAAAGCGGCCCGCCCGCTGCCACGCCCGCGAGGGGCACGGCAGCCGGCGGGCCGCTTTTCCAGCTCATCCTGCTGTTAGTCGAGGTAGTCCCGGAGCACCTGCGACCGCGAGGGGTGGCGGAGCTTGGACATCGTCTTCGATTCGATCTGGCGGATGCGCTCACGCGTCACTCCGTAGACCTTGCCGATTTCGTCTAAAGTCTTCGGCTGTCCGTCGGTCAGGCCGAAGCGCATGGCCACAACCCCGGCTTCGCGCTCGGACAGGGTGTCCAGGACGGAGTGCAGCTGTTCCTGGAGGAGCGTGAAGCTCACGGCGTCCGCGGGAACCACGGCCTCGGAGTCCTCGATCAGGTCACCGAACTCGGAGTCGCCGTCCTCGCCCAGGGGCGTGTGCAGCGAGATGGGTTCACGGCCGTACTTCTGGACTTCGACAACCTTTTCGGGAGTCATGTCGAGTTCAAGAGCGAGCTCTTCGGGCGTAGGTTCGCGGCCGAGGTCCTGGAGCATCTGGCGCTGGACGCGTGCCAGCTTATTGATGACTTCGACCATGTGGACCGGAATACGGATGGTGCGGGCCTGGTCCGCCATGGCGCGGGTGATGGCCTGCCGGATCCACCAGGTGGCGTAAGTAGAGAACTTGAAGCCTTTGGTGTAGTCGAACTTCTCCACTGCACGGATCAGGCCCAGGTTGCCTTCCTGGATCAGGTCCAGGAAGAGCATGCCGCGTCCGGTGTAGCGCTTGGCCAGCGAGACCACCAGGCGGAGGTTGGCTTCGAGGAGGTGGTTCTTGGCGCGCTTGCCGTCATGGATGATGAATTCAAGCTCGCGCTTGTACTTCGGGTCCATGGAACCGTCGTCGGCGTTGATCTTCTCTTCGGCGAACAGTCCGGCTTCGATCCGGAGGGCAAGGTCCACTTCCTGCTCGGCGTTGAGCAGTGCCACCTTACCGATTTGCTTCAGGTAGTCCTTGACGGGGTCGGCCGTTGCTCCGGCGGACATGACCTGCTGGACAGGCGCGTCGTCGTCGTCAGCGTCCGAGTAGACGAAGCCCTTGCCGGAACCGGCAACTGCCTTGGCGGGATCAGCCTCGGCGTCCTCCTCAACGACTTCAGGTCCTTCGAGGACGATGTCGTCGAGGTCTTCCTCGACTTCTTCGGCGTCGTCGGTGTCACCGGCAGCGGACTTTGCGGCTGCCGCCTTCGCACCGGGCTTGGGGCCGCGCTTCTTGGGCTCGGGCTTGCCGTCCGCTGCAGCCGCACCGGCCAACGCCTTGTTGGCTGCCCGGGTAGCTGCACGCTTGGCGTTGGTCGCAGCCTGCTTCTCCTCGGCGGACAGTTCGTCCTGGGCGGCGGGGTCCTTCTTCGTGGAAGACGGGGTCACAGAAAACCTTTCTAGCGGTGGTCTGTGGAATCACCATACGGGCAACACCACTATGACCCTGTCAAGTCCGTGGTGAAAACCAAGCGCCACCACGGCCTGCAGAGTCTGTTAAGACAACTGCCGGAGCCGCTGTTATGTTCCCCGCGGGGTCCACCACTGTGCGCTCAATACACGGACCCAACCGGGTCTCGGCCTCCATTGTCTCATGTTTTCCCCGAATCGGGCCTCCCCGTCATTCGCCCACGCCGGGTGTCCCCGCCGTCAAGCCCCGCCTGCCGCCGCTCCCCCGGCCCCCGGGAGCGTTCACGCCGCGTCCGGACCGAACTGCTGCCAGGCAGCCTCCTTCCGTGCCGCCCAGCCGCAGAGTGTTCCGCGCCGGACCAGTTCCAGCAGCAGTTCCGCGAGGCGGTACCCGGGTTCTGCGTCAAGGGCCTGCCGGAGATAGGCCGCCGAGTAGGAGCCGCGGCCGCGGCACCAGGCAATCCAGCCCCTTCCCGTGAACGATGCAGCCGCCGCCCGGCCGCCGGCTGCGGCAAGCCGCCCGAGGACCAGGTCCAGGGCGTTGAGCCGTTCCCAGTCCGGGACGGCAGGGGCCACGCCCATCAGGACGTCCCCGTAGCCTGGGATGTCTGCACCCGGCGGTCCTTCCTGGGGCGGTTCTCCCCGCGCCGCACCGCCGTGCAGCCCACCCGCGGATGCCCCGGTCCCCTGAAAGACCTCCTGGGGAGCCACAGGATCCAGCAGGCATTCATCCCCGAAGAGCCCCAACTGCCCGGCACCGGCTTCGGCAGCTTGTGTGCCGGCTGCCGCCATCATCAGGACAGCATCCCGGTACGCGGGGACCAGCAGCGACGCCCGCAGGAATCCGTCGCGATCCGCCTCGGGCAGCCAGGCTTCCCCCTTCGGGCTGTTCAGCAGATCCCGCCAGAGCCTGAGGACCGCGTCGAACTGCGGCCTGCTTGGCCGGCGAAGGTCCAGTTGCGCGGACCACGCGGTTTCAGCCTCCCTGACGGCAGCCAGATAGAGGCTTGAAACCGGAAGCGGGGGTGCCTGCTCCTCCGGCTGCGGGCCAACGCTGCTTCCGCGGTACACCATCTCGGCGTTCAGGGTGCTGTCACGGATCTGCTGCACTGGCCGGCCAGGGAGCGGGCAGCATGAAACATCCATGCACCAGGCCTCCCGCCAGAAATCATCGCCGACGTACCAGGCTTCCCGGACTGGCATCCCGGCCCTTTCCAGCATGGAGTCCAGTCCGGCCAGCAGACCGTCGTACCGGGACGGCGACGACGCGCTGCCGTTGCTGGTGAAGAACGCCAGCAATGTGCCGTCAGCTTCCTTGTCCGCTTCCAGGTAGCGGAGGACGGCCTGCAGGAATTTTGCCGGTGCGGCCAGGACCTCGCGTCCCGGCAGGTCCAGCCGGAGGGTAGCGCCAAGCCTCGTACCCTGCAGGGTCATCGCCACAAGGCTCTGCGCCGGCCAGTATCCGAGTGAGTGCGGAATGAAGCCCAGGATGTCTTCCGGGCTGCGGACTGTCAGGTGGTCTGGAGAAGTCATGGCTCCAGCTTCCGCCGCCCGCCGGCGCCGGTTAAGGCCGGAAAGCGGCTATGTGCGGAAACCAGGCCTGTGGAGGACCAGTGTCACTCGTCCGGGAGGGAGGACCCGCGGCGCCGTGCAAGGTTTTCGCGCCGCTGGCGGGCCAGGGCGCTGCGCAGCGGTGGCACAACCACGCCCTGGGCGGCCATCTGCCGCCGCACTTTGCGCCGGCACACGAGCATGGCTGCTGCCCCGAACCCCAGCAGCAGGAACTGGACGCTCAGGGCGATCCGGAAGGGATCCAGGCCGTAGAGGACGCCCTGGGAAAAGCCGCTGGCAAAAAGGATGTCCAGCACGAGCCCGATCAGGAAGATCGCCACCAGGGCGGCGATGAACCCGCCCACGTTGACGATGCCCGTGGCCGTCCCGATCCGGTGTGCAGGGTTGAAGGTGCGGGCAAAGTCGAAGCCGATCATGGACCCCGGCCCGCCGACGGCGAGCACCACCACAAGACCGGCCAACAGCCACAGCGGGGCACGGCCGGGGGTCAGCAGGACGGCGGCCCACGCTGCCGCGGTAGCGCCGGCGATGAGCAGGACCATGGTGGAACGCCGCAACGGGTGGCGGGAGACGAAGCGTCCGATGAAGGGCCCCACCGCCATCGCGGCGGCGACGTAGAGGGCCATCAGGGCCGCCACCGTTCCGGCGTCCAGGCCCTGGCCGGAGAGCAGGAACGGGTAGCCCCAGGTCATGGCGAACACGGTACCGCTGAACTGGATGGTGAAGTGGCTCCAGAGCCCCAGGCGGGTCCCCGGCTGGCGCCAGGCCCGGGCCAGCGAGGACCCGGTAGCCCGCAGCCCCTGCTGGGCCTGCGGGCGGGCGGTTCCCGGCGGGACGTCCTGCAGCAGCACCAGGGTCAGGACGACGGCGAGCGCTGACATCCCGGCAAGCATGAGGAACGCCGGGGTCCAGCCCGCGAGATGCAGGACGAAGGCGAAGGGGATGACGCTGAACAGCTGGCCGAGCTGGCCGGACATGCCCGTCAGCTGCGTCACCAGCGGCACCCGGGCAGGAGCGAACCAGAGCGGAATCAGCCGGATCACGGAGATGAATGTCATGGCGTCCCCGGCGCCCACCAGGACCCGGCCTGCAACTCCCCCGGGAATGCTGTCTGCGAAGGCGAGCTGCAGCTGGCCCAGGCCCATAAGGACTGCACCGCCGGCGATCATGGCACGGGAGCCGAACCTGTCCACCAGCAGCCCCACGGGAATCTGCAGTCCTGCATAGACAAGGAGCTGAAGGACGGTGAAGAAGGAGATCGCTGACGCGCTGGCCTGGAACCTCTCGGTGGCTTCCAGTCCCACCACGCCAAAGGACGTGCGCTGCGCCACGGCCACCAGGTACCCGAAAATTCCGATGGTCCAGATAAGCCAGGCGCGGGGTGCAGTCACCACTTCATTATGCCCGGGCGCCCGCCGCGGCCTTTACTGGCCCGGGTTCTCCCGGGCCAGGTACGCCTCCACCGCAGCCCCCAGGTCGTCGGCGTTGGGCAGCTCATCGTTCTCGTCCGCCAGGAGCGACCGGCGGACCGTGCCCTCGGCCTTTTCGTCGTAGCGGGCCTCAAGCCGCGACACGACCTGCTGGACGTCCTCGGAGGCGTCGATCTGTTCCGCGATCTGCCGGCCTACCTCGCGCCCTGCCTCACGGAGCCTGTCCGAGGGGAGCATCAGGGATGTGGCGGCGCCCAGATATTCAAGGCCTGCGACGGCGGCGGTGGGGTATTCCGCCTCGGCCAGGTAGTGCGGCACGTGGATGACGTAACCGGCAACGTTGCGTCCTGCCTCCACCAGGCGGAGTTCCAGGATGTGGCCCACGGCGGCGGGGACCTCCACCGTCGGTTTCCAGACGGAGATGCCCTCGATCAGGTCAGGGCGGTTGCCGTGCACTGTCACGCCCACCGGCCTGGTGTGGGGAACGGGCATGGGGATGGAGTGGATCCAGGTCACCAGGTTCACGTCGAGTTTCTCCACGATACCCACCACGGCCCGTGCGAACCTCTCCCACTGCAGGTCCGGTTCGAAGCCTGCCAGCAGCAGGAAAGGCTTTCCCAGCCCGTCCATCAGCCGGTACAGGGCCAGCCGGGGTTCCTGGTAGTCCTGGAGGTGGTCCTCCACGAACGTCAGGTGCGGCCGGCGCGAGCGGTAGTCAATAAGCTGGTCCGCATCAAAAACGGCCACCGGCTCGGCGTCGAGGGAGTCCAGCAGTTCGGCATTGATCTGCTTCACCACGTGCCCTGCGTCAGCGAAGCCGGTAAAGCCCATCACCAGGTTCAGCCCGCGGAGTTCAGGGCTGTGGAACAGCTCAATGTTGCTCGCATAGAGCGCATCGGGGTCCAGCAGGGAGCCGGAGATCCGTTCAAGCACGGCATGTTCCTTTCACAGGTGCGGGTGGACATTCTTTACAACGCCCCGGGACGGCCGGGCATTCCGGCGCCGGCTGTGGCGCAGCTCTCACGGGATTCACCAGCTCAGACACGGAAGGGCTACGATCGGAACTGGCCTGCCAGACGGGCCCGCAGGCACCCGGACTGCGTTCCGAACGGCGGTACCCGGGCAACCATGGCAGAGCGCCGAACATGCACCCCTGCCCGAACATCTTTCGAGAATCGAGGACTGATCCGCGTGGTCAAGAATACTGAAATCAACCTTAGTACCCTCTCGCGGGACCTGAAGAAAAGCCCCAGTGACGCCGTCGTCATAGGTGTGGGGCAGGGTGCGGACGGACCCGTCCTCCTGGACAACCCGCTGACCGCCCGGTCCGCCGAGGCGCTGGCCGATTCCCTGAAGGCCCTCGGCATTACGGGCGCAGCGGACCAGCTGGTGCGCCTGCCGGGCCTTCCCGAGACCGGCGCGGGCGTTTTGGTCCTCGCCGGGGTGGGCAAGGTATCAGCCTCGAAGCCACTGGCAGGGGAAGCCCTGCGGCGGGCAGCAGGCTCCGCCGTCCGCCAGCTCGCCGGCCTGGCCACGGTTGCCCTGGCATTCCCGACGGCGTCCCTCGCCGACGTCGAGGCCGTAGCCGAAGGTGCCGCGCTGGGCGCCTATTCCTTCAGCGAGTTCCGGTCCTCCAAGGACGGCCTGAAGGACCCCGTCCGCAATGCCGTGATCTTCACTGAACTGGCCGGCCAGAAGGAACTGGACGAAGTCCTCAAGCGGGCCACGCTGATCGGCAGGGCGGTTAACGCCACCCGGTCCCTGGTCAACCAGCCGCCCAGCCACCTCTACCCGGAAACCTTCGCCGACGCCGCGAAGGACCTCGCCAAGGGGCTGCCCGTCAAAGTGACCGTCTGGGACGAGAAGCGCCTTGAGAAGGAAGGTTTCGGCGGCATCATGGGCGTGGGCAAGGGGTCGGCACGCCAGCCCCGCCTGGTGAAGGTGGAGTACTCCCCTGCCAAGGCCACCTCGAAGATCGCGCTGGTCGGCAAGGGCATCACGTTCGACACCGGCGGCATTTCCATCAAGCCGGCGCTGGGCATGGGCGACATGAAGAGCGACATGGCGGGGGCCGCCGTCGTCCTTAACACTGTCCTGGCGCTCGCGGGACTCGGCCTGCCGGTCAAGGCCACCGCCTGGCTCTGCATCGCCGAGAACATGCCCTCCGGCGCCGCCTCCCGCCCGGCTGACGTCCTCACCATGTTCGGCGGCAAGACCGTTGAGGTCCTGAACACCGACGCCGAGGGGCGGCTGGTCATGGCCGACGGAATCGTTGCCGCGAGCCGCGAGTACCCGGACGCCATCATCGACGTTGCCACGCTCACCGGGGCGCAGCTCATCGCCCTGGGCAACCGGACAGCCGGCGTCATGGGATCCGAGAGCGTGACGGGCCCGCTCAAGGCGGCAGCGGACCGGACCGGTGAACTCGTGTGGCCCATGCCGCTGCCCGAGGAACTGCGGCCCAGCCTGGATTCGCAGGTCGCCGACCTCGCCAACATCGGCGAACGCCACGGCGGCATGATGACCGCCGCCGTTTTCCTCCGCGAGTTCGTGGGTAAGGGCAAGGACGGGGAACAGATCCCCTGGGCCCACATCGACATCGCCGGGCCGTCCTTTAATAACGGGAGCCCGTACGGCTACACGCACAAGCAGGGAACGGGCTGCACCGTCCGGACCCTGGTGGCGTACGTGGAGGACATCCTGGCTGCCGCCTGACCATTTGGCGGCCTCCGACGTGCTGTTACGCGGCTTTGCGGGACCGGTGATCCCTGTGCCACAAAGCCGCGTGACACTCGACACAAGCGCTCCACAATCGTGGTGCCAGGGTGGAGCATGGATAAGTGGTTCGCTAAGGTGAACCACGGTAGTCACAAATGCAAGAGAATTGGCCTGCTGGCATAATCACGGCAGTGCAAGTTCCAAGACCAGATGATGCGCGCAGATCGCGTCATCGTTCACGCGAGGGAGCGTTTAAGTGGCCGATCAGGCAACTGCGCAAGAATTCGACATCCTGGTACTCGGTGGCGGCAGCGGCGGATACGCCGCCGCGCTCCGGGCAGTACAGCTTGGCCTCACCGTCGGCCTCGTGGAGAAGGCCAAGCTGGGCGGCACCTGCCTCCACAACGGCTGCATCCCCACCAAGGCCCTCCTGCACTCCGCGGAGCTGGCAGACCACGCCCGCGACTCCGCCAAGTACGGCGTGAACGTCACCCTTGACAGCATCGACATCAATGCCGTCAACGCGTACAAGGACGGCATCATCGCCGGCAAGTACAAGGGCCTGCAGGGACTCATCAAGTCCAAGGGCATCACCGTCATCGAAGGCGAAGGCAAGCTCCAGGGCACCGACACCGTCGTGGTGAACGGTACCGCGTACAAGGGCAAGAACATCGTCCTGGCCACGGGTTCCTACTCGCGCACCCTGCCCGGCCTGGAGCTCGGCGGCAAGGTCATCACCTCCGACCAGGCCCTGACCATGGACTTCATCCCCAAGAGCGCCATCATCCTCGGCGGCGGCGTCATCGGCGTCGAGTTTGCCTCTGTGTGGAAGTCCTTCGGCGTGGACGTCACCATCGTGGAGGGCCTGCCCTCGCTGGTTCCCAACGAGGACGCCACCATCGTCAAGAACTTCGAGCGTGCCTTCAAGAAGCGCGGCATCAAGTTCTCCACCGGCGTGTTCTTCCAGGGCGTCGAGCAGAACGACGACGGCGTCAAGGTCACCCTGGTGGACGGCAAGACGTTCGAAGCCGACCTGCTGCTCGTTGCCGTGGGCCGCGGCCCCGTCACCGCCAACCTCGGTTACGAGGAAGCGGGCATCACCATTGACCGCGGCTTCGTGATCACCAACGAGCGCCTTCACACGGGCGTCGGCAACATCTACGCGGTGGGAGATATCGTCCCCGGCGTGCAGCTGGCGCACCGCGGCTACCAGCAGGGCATCTTCGTGGCCGAGGAAATCGCCGGCCTGAAGCCCGTGGTCGTCGAGGACATCAACATCCCCAAGGTCACCTACTCCGAGCCGGAGATCGCCACCGTGGGCTACACCGAAAAGGCCGCCAAGGAGAAGTTCGGCGAGGACCAGGTGCAGACCCAGGAATACAACCTCGCGGGCAACGGCAAGAGCTCCATCCTGGGCACGTCCGGCCTGGTCAAGCTGGTCCGGCAGAAGGACGGCCCCGTGGTGGGCGTCCACATGATCGGCGCCCGCATGGGCGAGCAGGTGGGCGAGGCCCAGCTGATCGTCAACTGGGAAGCGTACCCGGAGGATGTGGCCCAGCTGCTTCACGCCCACCCCACCCAGAACGAGTCCCTGGGCGAAGCCCACATGGCACTCGCCGGCAAGCCTCTTCACGGCTAGTCTCCCCAACACCCAAGGGCCTGGTGCACCCGGCACGGAATGCCGGGTGCACTAGGCTGGCCAAACGGCAGCAATCATCCGCACTAAAGATCAATAAGGAGAACGGGGACGACATGTCTGAATCCGTTAACTTGCCCGCCCTCGGTGAGAGCGTCACCGAAGGAACCGTCACCCGCTGGCTCAAGCAGGTAGGTGACCGGGTAGAGGTGGACGAGCCGCTGCTCGAAGTCTCCACCGACAAAGTAGACACTGAAATCCCCTCTCCTGTAGCTGGCGTGATTGAGGAAATCCTGGTGGCCGAGGACGAGACCGCCGAGGTCGGCGCTCCCCTGGTCCGCATCGGGGACGGCTCCGGCGGCGGCGCACCGGCCGAAGAGGCGCCCGCCGAAGAGGCCCCCGCTGCCGAGGAAGCGCCGGCTCCCGCCGAAGCCCCCTCCACCGAGGCGTCCGCTCCCGCAGAAGCACCTGCGCAGGAAAAGTCCGCACCCGAGGCACCGGCCGCCAGCGGCGAAAGCCACGACGTCACCCTGCCGGCCCTCGGTGAGAGTGTCACCGAAGGTACCGTCACCCGCTGGCTCAAGGCTGTTGGCGACGCCGTGGAGGTGGACGAGCCCCTGCTGGAGGTTTCCACTGACAAGGTCGACACCGAAATTCCCTCCCCCGTGGCCGGTACCCTCCAGGAGATCCGCGTCAACGAGGATGAGACCGCAGAGGTCGGATCCGTCCTTGCCGTTATCGGTTCAGGCGCTGCTGCCGCCCCGGCCGAAGCCCCCTCCACCGAGGCACCGGCCAAGGAAGAGCCCAAGGCCAAAGCACCGAAGGCTGAAGCACCCGCACCGCAGGCCGCTCCCGCCCAGGAAGCGCCCAAGCAGGACGCACCCAAGGCTGCACCCGCTCCCCAGGCTGCTGCACCGGCGTCCGAAGAGGCTGCCCCGTCAGCAGGCGGATCCGAGTCGGGCTATGTGACTCCCCTGGTCCGGAAGCTCGCCAACCAGCACGGCGTGGACATCACTTCCCTCTCCGGCACCGGCGTTGGCGGCCGCATCCGCAAGCAGGACGTCATCGCCGCAGCCGAGGCAAAGGCAGCTCCCGCCGCCGCGCCCGCAGCTCCGGCAGCGTCCGCCCCGGCAGCCTCCGCATCCGCGGGCCAGGCCGCTTCCTCGCTGCGCGGCACCACCCAGAAGGCCCCGCGCATCCGCCAGGTCATCGCCCGCCGCATGCGCGAGTCCCTTGAGGTCTCCACTCAGCTGACCCAGGTCCACGAAGTGGATATGACCAAGGTCGCCAAGCTCCGTGCCCGCGCCAAGAACTCCTTCCAGGCACAGAACGGCGTCAAGCTGACCTTCCTGCCGTTCATCGCCAAGGCTGTCGCCGAGGCCCTCAAGCAGCACCCCAAGCTGAACGCTGCCTACGATGAGGACAAGCAGGAGATCACCTACCACAACGCCGAGCACCTGGCGATCGCCGTCGACACTGACAAGGGCCTGCTGGTTCCGGTCATTTCCGACGCCGGCAGCCTGAACCTTGCGGGACTGGCGGGCAAGATCGCCGACGTTGCCGGCCGCACCCGCGACGGCAAGATCGGCCCGGACGAGCTGTCCGGCGGCACGTTCAGCATCACCAACATCGGCTCGGTCGGGGCCCTGTTCGACACCCCGATCATCAACCAGCCGCAGGTGGGCATCCTCGGCACCGGCGCCATCGTCAAGCGCGCCGTGGTGGTGGCCGATGAGAACGGTGACGATTCGATCGCCATCCGCTCCATGATGTACCTGTCCCTGACGTACGACCACCGCCTGGTGGACGGCGCGGACGCCGGCCGTTTCCTCCAGACCCTGAAGGCACGCCTTGAAGAAGGCGCCTTCGAAGCGGACCTGGGGCTGTAACACCCGGACGCACACGACGGCGGTGCAGGCAACGGCGGGATACCTCCCGGACTGCCTGCGCCGCCGTCGTCGTTTAACGCTCCGGTGCTCCGGCAGGCTCCCGCACGGCACCTAGGGCGGACGGGGCACCACGCGCCCGCCCTGCTACTACGCCCGGTAGAACGAATGGCTACACTGGTCCCATGAACATCGTCTATAACATCGTGGTCTTCCTGCATATCGTCGGCGCCGCCATGATCGTCGGCATCTGGATCGGCCAGATGAAGAAGCCCACCGTCCACCCCCGCCAGTTCGACGGCGCCATGCTCCAGCTGCTGACCGGCGTCGCCCTGATGGGGCTTATCCCGGCCCTGGACATGGACGCCAACTACTTCAAGCTCGGCATCAAGTTCGCAGTAGCCCTCGCGGTTGGCGTGCTCGCCTTCATCGGCCGCCGCAAGTACAAGAAGGGCGAGGACATCAGCGCAGGCCTGGCGCACGGCGTAGGCGGACTCGCGCTGCTGAACATCGCCATTGCGACGCTCTGGCAGTAAGGCCCCAGGCTAAAACCACGACGGCGACGCTCCCTTCCGAGGGAGCGTCGCCGTCGTCGTCTCATGCCCTTGTCATAATCCTCTGACAGCGGACAGCCGGTGCATGCCGCGGGTGTTGTCCCTAGGATGGGACACGGCGGGGTCCAGGCAGCGGCCTGCCCCGGTACACATCGATCTGAGGAGTGAACATGGCAGCAACACGTTCAGCAAACGCAGTATGGCACGGCAACCTGACGGAAGGTGCCGGCACCACCAGCCTGGCCACCTCGGGCCTGGGCACGTTCGATGTCACCTGGAAGGCCCGCACTGAAGCGGCCAACGGCAAGACCAGCCCGGAGGAACTCATCGCCGCAGCCCACGCCGCGTGCTTCTCCATGGCCTTCAGCAACGAGCTCGATAAGGCGGGCCACACACCGGAGGAAGTCCGCACCAAGGCAGACGTGACGTTTGTTCCCGGCACGGGAATCACCGGCAGCCACCTCACCATGTCAGCGCGGGTCCCCGGCATTTCCGAGGAGGAGTTCCAGAAGATCGCGGGCGAGGCCAAGGTGGGCTGCCCCGTGTCCGGCGCCCTGGCCAGCATCGACATCACCCTGGATGCGGCCCTGGAGTCCTGATCCGGCGAGAGTAAAAAAGCCCTGCCTGGCCATTCCGGCCAGGCAGGGCTTTTTGCTGCGCTGCGGGTTATTGCTGATGCGGCTTCTGCTGCCGGGGCTACTTCCCCTGGCGGCGTGCCGGCAGCGGAGCGGGACGCAGCCGGCGGTAGCCTTCGCGGGCCGGCGGACGGTCGGTGGGCAGTTCCTGGATCATTTCCTTCAGCGCGCCGATGCCGTACTCCAGCTGGGGGTCCCGGCCCGCCGCGTAGGCATGGGGCGGGAACGTGACCTCGATGTCCGGGTCCACACCGTAGTTCTCCACGCTCCAGCCCACTCCGCCGCCGAACCAGGTGGCGTACCGCGGCTGCGTCACGCCGGTGCCGTCGGCCAGGGCGAAGCGGTTGTCGATGCCCACAACCCCGCCCCAGGTGCGCGTTCCGATGACCGGTCCGATCCCCCTCAGCTTGGACACCTGCGTAATGATGTCCCCGTCTGAGCCGGCAAACTCGTCGGCAAGGATAATCACCGGGCCGCGCGGCGCATGGTGGGGGTATGTCCGCGGCTTTTCCCCGCGGGGCATGCTCCAGCCCGTGACCTTGCGTCCAATGAGCTCTGCCACCAGCTGCGAGGTGTGCCCGCCGCGGTTGCGCCGGACATCGACGATCAGTCCGTCCAGGGCAGTTTCGGTGTCAAGGTCCCGGTGCAGCTGTGCCCAGCCGTTCGCCATCATGTCCGGGATGTGGAGGTAGCCGAACGTGCCTGCCGACGCTTCACGGACGGTACGCCGGTTTGAGGCCACCCATTCCTGGTACCGGAGGCGCTCCTCGTCCTTGACGGGCACGACGGCGACGCGGCGCTGGGTGCCCGCTGCGGCTCCGTGCGCGGCACCGTTCAGGAGGGTCAGCTCGACGGCACGCCCTGCTGCTCCCACAAGCTGCATGGCCGGGGTGACGTTTTCCGAGAGCGGCACGCCGTCGATGGCGAGCAGGATGTCCCCCGCCTTGCCGCCGACGCCGGGCCGGGTCAGGGGCGACGTCGCCAGCGGGTCTGAGGACTCGCCGGCAAGGATCCGCGTGATTTCCCATCCGGCGGACGTGTAGGCCAGGTCGGCCCCCAGCCTGCCTTGGCCGTGGCTGCCGTTCTCCGTGACAAGTGCCGGCCGGACGTAGGCGTGCGAGGTTCCCAGTTCGCCGTGCAGTTCCCACAGGAGGTCCACCAGGTCATCGTGGGAGCCCAGGCGCTCCACCAGGGGACGGTAGCGCTTGTGGATGGATTCCCAGTCCTGGCCGGCCATGTCCTCGGTCCAGAAGAAGTCGCGCTGCAGCCGCCACGCCTCGTCGAAGGCCTGGCCCCACACACTGAGCGGTTCCATCATGACCCGGATCCGGCCGAGGTCAACCTTGACCAGCTTCCCGGATTCCTCATCCGCCTTGGCATCGGCGGGAACCACGGTGACCTGCTTGTCGGAGACCAGCACCACCTTGCTGCGGTCCCCTGACAGGCGGTAGCTGTCCAGCGCGTCCACCAGTGTGGTCTGCTTGCGCCGTCCAAGGTCGAACCGGACCAGGCTGGGCCGGGCATCCTTGTCGTCCTGGCTGGCCTTGCCGTCGCCGGTGACCCCGGCGAGGGCCCAGTCGAGCCACAGCAGGGCTCCCTCAGTTGCCTTCAGGGAGGTGTAGTTCCCCTGCGGCACGGGAACGGTGATGACCCGGTGCGCCAGTCCCTCGGCGTCCACCCGGACGTCCGGTGCTGATGTTTCCCCGTCCGGGCCCTGTCCGTCTCCCCCTGCGGCTGCAGCTTCCCCCGCTTCGGAGTCCACCGCGGGACCAAAGGGCGACGGCGTGTCCGCCGAGAGTGCCACAAGGTACGGCTTGATGGGGCTGGGGAAGGAGAGGTCGAAGGAATGTCCGTCGTACACCGGGTCGAAGCTGCGGTTCGACAGGAACGCCAGGAACTTCCCGTCCGGGGTAAAGACCGGGGATTTGTCTCCGAAACGGCCGTCCGTGACATCCACCGGGACGGATCCCGGCTTTGCCACGTTGGCCATCCGCAGCCGGCTGCGGGAACCGAAGGACGTGACCGGCTCCGACCACACGAGCCACTGGGAGTCCGCCGACCACGAGAGGTCGGCAACCGTGCCCTCGCCAATGCTGGACACCAGCGTCAGTTCACCTGTGCGGGTGTCCGCCACATAAACCTCGCCGAAGGATGTGCCGAGGGCGAGCCGTTGCCCGTCAGGACTGGCTTCCAGGGCGCTGGCCCGCGAGGGACGGGGAAAGTCGATGCGGGTTGCAGCCGGAAGCGCCTGTGCTTCGGCGGCGGAGGTGCCGGCTTCAGGAGCAACGTCGGCCTGCTCATCCGAGGCGTGGGCAGGCACGGCGTTTCCGGCCAGCGCGGGGTTCCCGGCCAGCGCGGCAGCACCGGCAGCCGGGACCGGCTGCGGCAGGACTACGGCCTCTTCTTTTCCTGCGGCCACTGGCGCAGTAACGTCCGCCGCGCTGGGGGCTGCGGCGGCACCCGGTCCCGCGCTCCGTTCCGTGCCGGCAATCCCGGCATGCGGCACCGGAGCCGCGATGTCCTTGATGTACAACGCCTCCACATTGTCGTGGTCGGCAAGGTAGGCGATCCGGCCGTCCCCCAGGGGCCGGGGCAGGCGGGCGCGGACACCCGACGTCGCCTCGATGATGCGGGACGGTCCGTCCTTGTGGCGCAGCCAATGGATGGTGCCGTGGGCTTCTATTGCACTGGCGGAGCCGGTCGTGTCAGGTACTGCCGCACCGAGGTGCCTGGCGGTCTTGAGCAGGGCAGGACGCCTGGACTGCGAGGCGGAGCCAAGGGTGATGTCCAGCCGAACGGCGTCGGAGCTGAGGTCGTGCAGTACCCACAGCTCGCCCGCTGATTCGAAAATGACGCGTTTGCCGTCAGTGGCGGCATGCCGGACGTAGAAGTCCTCGTGGTCCGTGTGCCGGCGCAGGTCCTTTCCGCTGGGAAGGACCGAATACAGGTTGCCGTAGCCTTCGTGGTCCGAAAGGAAGGCGATCCGGCCGTCCACCCACATGGGATCGGCGAGGTTGCCGTCAAGCTCCGGCACAAGGCGTTCAAACTCTCCGTTGCCGTCGGCGTCGATCCACAGCTTTCCCGCGGTGCCGCCGCGGTAGCGTTTCCACCAGGCAGGTTCGCGGGACAGCACGCTGCCCACCACCACGGGCCGTTCGTCACCCACCTCCGGGCCAAAGGCCACGGACTCAACCGGCCCGTACGGGAGTTCCTCAGCCCAGCCGCCCTCCAGCGGGACGCTGTAGGCGTGTGTGTGCCTGCTTTCGGCCTGGCGGAACGCGCTGGTGACCACCACTGAACCGCTGGCAGTGAAACCCTTGACCCGCGTTGTGCTGTGGCCGAAGAAGGTCAGCTGCCGGTACCCTCCGCCGTCGACTTCTGCCGACACCACTTCCGGCGCCGTTCCCTGGACCACCGTCCAGACCAGCCGCTTCCCGTCGGGGGTGAAGCGGGGGTTGCGGGCGGGAAGTTGGAGTGCCGAGACGCGCCAGGCGCGGCCGCCGCCCAGGGGCGCGATCCACACATCGTCCTCGGCCACGAAGGTGACCAGATCGCCGTGCAGATGCGGGAAACGGAAGTAGCTGGAAAAGGTCATCGTTCGATCATAGTCAACCCTCCTGCGGCCTGTCGGGAGGTGCTGCCGGCGCTGTGGCGTGGTGAGATGGACCATGCGCATCGTCATGGCCGGCGCCTCCGGGCTCCTCGGCACTTCCATGTCAGAAACCTTCACCAAGGCGGGTCACGACGTCGTGTCCCTGGTCAGGGGGGACCCCGCCTCCGCGTCCGAGATCAGGTGGGATCCCGCGGCCGGCGGCCTGGATCCGCAGGCGCTGGCCGGGGCGGACGCCGTGGTTAACCTTTCCGGCGCCGGCATCGGCGACCGGCCCTGGACCCGCAAACGGGTGGAGGAGCTGTTCAGCTCGCGGGTTGGTGCAACACAGACCCTCACGCAGGCGATGCGGCAATTGGATTCCCCCCCGGCGGTCTTTATCAGCCAGTCCGGCTCGAACTACTACGGCGACGCCGGCAACACCGTCCTTCGGGAGTCCGCACCGCCGGGATCGGGAACCTTGTCCCGGATCTGCGTTGAGTGGGAGGACGCGGCCCGTACGGCCCCGGAGGGGGTGCGGGTGGTGACCACGCGGACAGGCGTTGTCCTCAGCCGTTCAGGCGGGGCGCTGGGCAAGCTCCTGCCCCTGATCCGGCTGGGTCTGGGCGGGCCACTGGGGAGCGGCCGGCAGTACTGGCCCTGGGTCACCCTGCCGGACGTATCAGCGGCATTCCTCTTCCTGCTCGAGTCACGGGTCAGCGGGCCAGTGAACCTGTGCGCTCCCGAGCAGGCCGACGTGGGCACCCTGGTGGGGGAAATTGCCCATGCACTGCACCGGCCCGCAGCCCTGCGGGTACCCGCCTTTGTGCTGCGGCTGCTGATGCGTGATCTGGCGGAGGAACTCCTGCTTTCCAGCCAGCGCATGGAACCCGCGGTGCTCCTGGAAGCCGGGTTCAGGTGGCAGCATCCCACGCTGGCACAGGCCGCCCAGTGGGTTGCCGGCAAGGACTAGGTGGGGATCAGTCCCCTGGAAGGATTTCGCTGATGCGCCACGTGCCGTCCACGGCCACGAGGACCAGACGGATCTGGCGGCTGGTGGTGGCCGGGCCCGTCCCGACGACGGAACCCCCTGCGTCCTGCTCCTCATAGGCGGAGGAACTGGAGCGCACCTGCACCAGGGTGCGGGTGGCAGTGGCTCCGTCCTCCACATGTAGCCCGGCAAGGGTGCTGGAAAACCCGGCGAGGACGTGGCCGGAGCCGCGAAGCCGTTCGGCTGTCCGCCCATCGGCTGCAGCTGCCGGCGAGCCTTCCGCATTCACCTCGGCGAGCAGCCCGAACTCTCCCGTGCTGAACGCCAGGTCCCGCAAGGCAGCGAGGCCCTGGACAGCCTGGAGTGGGTCCGACGCCCGCGCCTGCTGCCTGGCGACAGCCCCAGGGCCGCCACTGTTGCCGCCCCCGCTGTCTTTCACTGCTCCCTGCTCGCTTCCGCCACTTTCGGTGGGGGCGCCGGAGATGGCCTGTGCCGTTTGGCTGGCAGCAGTTTCACTTGCTGCAATTTCATGTGCCGCAGTCCCACCCGCCGGAGTATCTGGCCCCTGTCCGCCGTCGGGTTCCTGACCAAGGACGGACTCCCGGGCAGTGACGGACTCCGGCGTAGGACCTGGCCTCACCGGCAATTCTGCTGCCCCTGCAAGCCACCATGCCGCGGCCGCCACCACCACGGCGGCCGCAGGGAGGATGCCGCGCACCAGTGGCGCGCGCCGCTGCAGGGGCGAGCGGCGCCGTCCCCTGCTGGGGTGAGCTGGGCCGCGTTGTGCCGTGCCGGCATTTGCTGGGCTGGATCGTACCGCGCCGGCATCTGCTGGGCTGGATCGTGCCAGCCCGGCATCTGCTGTGCCAACAACTGCAGGGCCAGCGTGCGCGCTGCAAACGTCCGCTCGCCCGGCGTGCTTCCCGCCGGAAGGGCGGCGTTCGTTCACGGGCTGTGGGAACGGCATGCGCGGCCCAGCAAAAGACAGGCCGGAGAAGGGCAGGCAGGACCACCTGGCAGTGGCGATCCACCTGCCTGCAGCCTTGTACTTTTCCGCAGCTGCCCCCGGCCGGGACGCCGCCGCGTCCTGCCGGCGGGTCAACAGCTCCGGAATCACCGTGGGATGGACGGAGGACGCGAGGTCCAGTGGCCGGGGCGACGCGCTGCGGTAGACGGCCGTTGCCAGCGCCGCGGCGGTGGGCCGGGCACGCCGGTCCTCGTTCAGGCCTGCTTCCAGTGCAGCGGCCAGCTCCCGCGGAACGTCCGGGACCAGGAGCGGCAGCGGCGGCCGGCCCGAGGTCCTGGGCGGAGCCTGGCCTGTGAGGCAGAACCAGCCCAGCGCCGCCGTCGAATAGACATCCCGTTCGGGCTGCAGCCCACGCACGGCGTCCACCGGTGACGGGTCCACGAAGCCCGGTGTTCCTGACGCTGCAGCACAGCCGGGGTCGCCCAGCATCCGCGCGATGCCGACGTCGGACAGCAAGGGCTTGCCCTGTCCGGTGAACAGGACGTTTCCCGGCGAGACGTCCGCATGGGTGAATCCCTTGCCGTGCAGGTATCCCAGCGCTTGGGCGATGGGTGTCAGCACCGTCACCGTTTCGCCAACGCTCAACTTTCCGCGGCTGGCCACCAGGCCGGCCAGGGACCCGCCCGGCGCATAATCCATCACCAGGGCCGTGCAGCCTTCCGGCTGTCCTGGAAACCGGACGGCGTCATATGCCTTGACCAGGTGCGGATGGTCCAGGACTGACAGGATGCGGACCTCGCGCCGGACCGCGTCCTCAGTCAGCGGTTCGCCACCGGCTGGGCCGCCCTTGCCGGGGTGGAAGCACTTGAGGGCAAACTCCCGTCCGGTCCGGTCTTCCCTGCCCAGCCAGACCGTCGCGCTCCCTCCGCGGCCCAGCATCCGTCCCACGGCGAAGCCGGGCACCTCGGGCACCTGCGAAATTTCCATACGACATGTCTAGCCGAATCCTCTTCGCCGTGCAGAAGTTATCCACAGGCTCCGCGGCAGCGTGCCGCCACCGCCTGGGGCTCCGTGTGACGGGCGTCCGGCAGGCGGGTGAGCTTAAGCACTAAACCGGGCACGGGACGCCGCGGCGTCTAAGCTGGATGCCATGACTCTTGAGTTTTCACAGCTGGGTCTTGCTCCCGATTTTGTCGACTACACGCGTGGCTGGCAGATCCAGAGCGAACTCCACGACAAAGTGGTCGCGGGGGTGGCCCCCAGCACTGTCCTCCTCCTGGAACACGCGGCGGTCTACACCGCCGGCAAACGGACCGAAGATCATGAACGGCCCTTCGACGGCACGCCGGTGGTCCCCGTGGACCGGGGCGGAAAACTGACCTGGCACGGTCCCGGCCAGCTGGTGGGATACCCCATCATCAAACTGAAGAACCGGGCAGGCATCCGCGACTACGTGGAACGCCTGGAAGCCGTGATCATCGCGGTGCTGGCAGATTACGGCATCACCGCTGTCCGCATCAAGGGCAGGGCCGGTGTCTGGATCACCGCGGACAGCAAGGGCCCGGACCGGAAGATCGCCGCCATAGGCATTCGGGTACATGAGGGCGTCACCATGCACGGGTTCGCCATCAACTGCAACAACGATCTCGCCCCCTATTCCCAGATCATCGCCTGCGGCATCACTGATGCCGGCGTGACAACCATCGCCCAGGAAACGGGCCGTGACGTCGCCCCGGCTGACCTCGTGTCCCGCATTACTGAAGAACTGCGCAAGAATGAAGACGCCCTGGTCGCTACCCCGAAGGAGCACTACTG
>NZ_JCAXEF010000020.1:0-51901 GCF_059758765.1 Pseudarthrobacter sp. GQ63 | reverse complement strand
CACCAACCTCTCAGATCAACAAAGCTAGCGGGACTGTCTGAGTATCGTTGGATCCGTGCTTGGCCTGAACTCCGAGTGTTTCCCGGCGGGGAAGACTGATCATGAGCTGAAGCATGGGTCTCATGGCGACTGATGTGGATCAGCAGGAATTCGCGCGGCAGTTCCTGGCCCAGGCCAGGGAGCAGGGCATCGACCTCGTCGGACCGGACAGGCTGTTGAATCGGTTGACGAAGAACGTTCTGGAGACCGTTTTGGAAGCGGAAATGGACGAACACACCTCGGCTACGAAAAGCACGACGTGTACCGTTGCGGGAGCGGGAATTCCCCAACGGTACACGCACGAAGACAGTGTTGACCGGGATCGCGCCGGTGGAGATCGACGTGCCACGGGACACCGGCTCGACATTCGATCGGCAGGTCGTGAAAAGCGGCAGCGTCGGCTGACCGGTTTTGATGCGATCGTGTTGTTGTTGAGCGGGAAAGGGCTCACGACCGGGGAGATTGCAGCGCCCTTTGCCGAGGTGTTTGGTGCCAGGGTGGGCTCCAAGGACACCATCTCGCGGTCTACTGAGAAGGTCATCGGGGAGATGACCGAGTGGCAGAACCGGCCCCTTGCCGCTCTACCCGGTGGTGTTCATTGACACGATCCACGTACAAGGTCCCTGACGGTCGGGTCACGAACCGGCCGGTGTATGTTGCGATCGGCGTCAGTGTCAATGGTGAACGCGACATCCTCGGGCTGTGGGCCGGGGATGGAGGCGAATGGGCGAAGTTCTGACTCTCGTTGCTGACTGAAATCAAGAACCGCGGCGTCGAGGACGTCTGCATCACGGTCTGGGCCCTGGCGGTAGCCCAGCTGTGCATCGTGCCCCTGATCCACAACACCTTCCGGTATCCGGCTCGGCAATACTGGGATGAACTGTCCCGTGATCTGCGCTCGGTCTTCACGGCACCGGCCGAGGCTGCGGCGAAGGGGCGCTTCGTTGAGTTCCCGGGCAAGTGGGGCGAGCAGTACCCGGCGATCATCCGGCTGTGGGAGAACGCCTGGAGCGAGTTCGTGCCGTTCCTGGACTACGACGTGGAAATCCGGCGGGTCATCTGCAGCATCACGCCATCGAATCCGTCAGCGCCCGCTACCCGGCGCGCGGTCCGGCCAGAGGCCATTTCGCCACCGAGCAGGCGGCCCTGACATGCCTCTACCTCGCCACACGGGCACTAGACCCCAAAGGTAAAGGCAGGGTGCGATGGGCCGCACGTCGGAAGCTGGCTCTAAACACCTTCGCCATCAGCTTCGACGGAAGAATCAACTAAATCCCAACCCAGAATCCACCGAAAATCGGACAGTCCTGGCGCGTCAGCAACCTGCCGGGACAGTAGAGCTAGGTACCTTTGTGCGGGCGACCGCGGGGACAAGCCGGATGTCGCGGTTTGGGTCTAGTCAGACCTGCACGATGTAAAAGGCCACTACGGGGGGCTTCATGGGCTCGATTTTTCAACAATGAGGCCTGGGGCCACGTCCTCGGTGAGTTCGATGGTAAAGGTTGCATGGCTCTGCCGTGTCACCATTATTCCCTTACCGGGGCTGACCAGGGCTTGTTCGATTGCTTGGGAGACTGCTCGATCCAGTGTGCTTTCCAAATCGCGTCGTCGAGTGATCCGGACTGTGGTTGGGCAGGTGATGGTATTGAAGTCAGGCATGTTGCTTCCTTAGTTTTGGTTCTTGCGGGCCGCGGAAGGTGTCGCGCCAGGAACTGAGGTGTCTTCATTAGAACTGGGTGCATCTGCTGGGTCAGAAACGCATCTCATGCGTCCGTACCAGCCGAGGCGGTTGGGTTTGACCGATCGGGGGTCAGCGTTCGAGTGGTAGGTAGAGAACGGTGTAGAGGCCGAGGACGGCAAGGGTTACGACGCTGGCGGCAAGGGCTGCTGGTGGCCCAAGGGCTGGAGGCATGTGTTCCTGGTTGATGCCGTGAACTGACCGGTGGAAACGGCGTCGGCTGCTGACGCCGATGGCTAGGGCAGTGATGCTGGCGCTGGCTACCAGTATGCCTGCGAACCAGCCGTGGTGCGTCATCCAGCGCAGAAACATCGCAGCAACGGCTACCAGTGCAAGCATGGTCCGGCGCCAGGCGAGGTCCGTTCGTTCCGGTTGCAGACCACTGTCGCTGTGCGTGGGCTGGTCCTGTTTCCGGGGCATTATCAGGCTGGTCGGGAGAGCACGAAGATGACCATTGCTGCGGCAACGAGGGTGCCGCCGGTGGCGAGCAGGGGAGCGATCAAGGGCAGGGGCAGCGGGGTCTTGTGTCTCATGGAGCGTTCTATGTTGAGCCAGCGGAAGAACGAACCGGCCCCGATAACGAGGGCCAAAGCCAGCAGCAGCACCGCGACGGGTTTGCGCAGCACCGGGTCGAAGAGGTCAGCCATAAAGGCTTCCGCTGCGACGCCTCCAGCGAGCAGCGCCAAAGAGGTGCGGATCCAGGCAAGGAAGGTTCGTTCGTTCGCCAGGGTGAACCGAGGGTCTGGCTCGATTCCGCCTCTGAGGATCCTGGCGGATATGCCAGTCCGACCAGAGTCATCATCTGCGGGTGCGTGAACAGGCAAGCGTAATTCCTTCTCTGAAGCGGTTGGGAGTGGCTGTGCGTGCTGACTGCGTGAGTGCATGCAGCCGGCATAGCAGTTCTCGAAGGACGCCACTGATCCTGCCAGGCGTGCGAAGCTCGGTATGGGAGGGGCTTCGCTGCCTTTGTACGGTTCAAGGGAGTTTCGCTTGAGACTGTCGAACATAACGACTATGGCGCGCAAGATATGCGTCCCTCCTTTTCGGCTGCGGTGTCCTGTCCCAATGGCACGGAACAGGACACCGCACGCTGCAGTTATTTCAGCCTCGTGTCTTGACCTTGTTCCGCGACGGTGCAGGCGGCGATGGCACCGTCCCGTCGAGCACAGGGTCTGCACTTGCCAGAAGATGGTTTGTGAGCTTTTCGGCGAGTTCGTTGCGCAGGGGGAGCAGGCTTGGGTCATCTGACCGGTTGTCCAGCTCCCACGGGTCTGTGTCAAGGAGGTACAGTTCTTCGGCAGGACGGGGCTGGAGGTGCTGGTCGTCCATCCCGCGGCGCGTTTCGCTGTCCTCAAGGTCAAGGGGCAGTGGAAGCCGAGGCGCGTCCGTGAAGTTCCGGATGTACTTCGCCGTCCTGGTGCGGACAGCCCGGATTGGATCGTACCGGTCGTGGTAGGTCTTCTCTAGGAACAGGGCCCGGTCCGGCTGGTTATGGTGCCCTTCACGGAGCGCGCCGAGCAGGCTGATGCCCTCTATGCTGGCGGGAGGTTCGGCGCCGGCGATTTCCGCCAGAGTGGGCAGGACATCCAGGTGGCTGGCAAGAGTTTCCCGGCGCCCTGCCACCATGTTCCATGAAGCCGGGGGTCTCAGGAGCAGCGCGACCTTAACTCCTGAGTCGTAGAGCGTGCTCTTGGCTCTGGGGAAGGCAACGCCGTGGTCTGTTGTGAAGATGATGAGGGTCTCTTTGCCGCTCCCGTCAGAATCAAGTGCCTCGAGGATCTGCCCGACCGCGTCGTCCATCTGGCGGATCGCGCCATGGAACTGGCTGATGTCGCCCCGCGTGTGTTCGTTGTCAGGCAGGTACGGCGGGACCTCGACCTTTGCCGGATCGGCCGGTTCGTAGTCTTCGACAGGCCAGGGGCGGTGGACTTCCCACAGACCGATGGAAGCGAAGAACGGGCGCTGGTCAGGCTGGTGGGTGAGCCAGTTTTTGGTCAGTTTGGCCACTTCCAGGGCGCGGGGGATGAACCCGAGTCCGTGGACCTCTTCGTAGCCCAGGACGCGGGAGTCGAGGTCTTCGTGCTGGAGCCCGATGAGGGCGGTGCGGTAACCCGCTGAGGCCAGCACTTCGGGGAGAGTGACGACATCGGGGTTGTAGTGCCAGCCGGCATGACTGAGGCCCATGAGCCCGTTGGCGTGGGGGGACTTTCCGGTGAAAAGCGATGAGCGTGCCGGCGTGCACAGGGGCGAGGTGGCGAAGGCGTTGTCGAAGACTATGGAGTCTTCGGCCAGCCGCTGCAGATTGGGGGTGGGAACTGATGTGTGGCCGTAGCAGGAGAGCCAGTCGCCAAGGTCGTGGCAGTGGATAAGGGCGATGTTGGGCAGGTCGGGGCGATGCATATCGTGTACTCCCAGTGGTGACATTTTTGGTTTAGCCCTTCACGGCACCGCGCGTGAGGCCAGCGACGATCTGGCGGTTTGCGACGACGGCCAGGATGATGATCGGGATTGCGGTAACGACGCCGACAGCAGCCATACCGCCGTACTTGATTTCCTGAGGCTGGATGAGCGTGGCGATGCCGACGGTGATGGGGGACTGGGTTCCGCCGGTGGTGAAGACGAGGCCGAAGAGGAACTCATTCCATATCTGGATGGCGGTGAAGATCGCGACGGAGGCGATCCCTGGCATCGCAAGGGGCAGCATGATCCGGCGGAATGTGCCGTACTCGCTTGCACCGTCGATGGAGGCTGATTCGCGCAGTTCCCCGGGCAGGGAGTCGAAGTAGAACTTCGTCATGATGGTCGCAAATGGGAGGTTGAAGACCGTGTTGAGCAGAATCAGCCCCATCAGCGTGCCGCCGAGGTTCAAGGTGGTGAGCGTGACGAAGAGTCCCGGTACCAGTGTCATCGGCGGAATTACCTGCAGCAGGCCTGCGACCGACAAGACGACGACAACCATGCGGTTGGACCATTTGAGTTGCGAGAGGCTGTACGCGGCAAAGGTGCTGACAAGGAGGCACAGCGAGGTTGCGCTGACCACAAGGACGAGGCTGTTGAAGACCTGCGGTCCATATATCTGCCCCGGGGCGAACACCTCGGTGAAGTTTTCGAGTGAGAACTCAAAATTCCAGCCAGGGGTTATGATCGCCCGCGGTTGCTGGAAAGCAATGACGACCATCCAGATCATCGGGATAACAGTGGCCAGCACGGCACCGGCGAGGACGACGGTGACGAGCCATTTTCCGCTTGAGCGGCGTACGGGGGTATCAGCCACGGCTGGACCTCCTCATGAGGGCTTGGAAGGCGAAGGCGAGCAGGAGGACGACGGTGACCAGGAGGACGACGGTAACGCTGAGCGCTGCCCCGTAGCCGTACTGGAATGATCCGAAGAAAACGTTGCGCAGGTAAATGGTGATGACGGTCGTGGCCGTGCCGGGACCGCCGAATGTCATCAGGTACATCTCGTCAAAGGCTTTCACGCCCATGACGATGCGGATTGCTGCGGCTCCTGCGATGGCTGGCATGAGCAGCGGCAGGATCACGTAGCGCAGGGTCTGCGGGTACTTCGCACCGTCTACGCTTGCGGCCTCCAGGACCGACGAATCAAGCCCCCGGAGTGCCGTGTATACGAAGAGGAAAACGATAGGTGTCCAGTGCCAGACGTCGAGGACGATGATGCTGGCCATCGCTCCGGCCGGGTCTCCCAGCCATGCCTGGGGAGCGATTCCAAGCCCTTCCAGGATGCGGTTGAGGAGACCGATCTGGGGGCTGAGGATTAGAAGCCAGATGACGCTGATGACCACCGGGGCGAGGATCGCAGGCCAGATGAGGATGTTCTGGACGAATTTCTGTGCCCTGACGAGCCGGTCGGTGGCAAGGGCGAGGGCGATGCCGAGGATCAGTGTCAGTGCGACGGTGAAGAAGATAAACACCGCAGAGTTCCATAGGGAGATCGCAAATGTCTCGTCCGAGAGCATTTGGGCGTAGTTGTCAGCGCCGATGAAAGTCCACAGGAGTCTGCCGGCGGCCACCCGCACCCGCCCCAGGGACATCCAGACGAGCTGGATCACCGGGAACGCCACCAGAGCCAGGAAGAACAGTCCCAGCGGGGCGAGCGTCAGGTACTTGAACCAGGGAATGGGCTTCCGGGGCGCGCGCAGCGCGGACTCCTGGCCGCGCCGCGCCCGGTTTTCGACAGCGGTCGTCACTTCAGGTACCCGGCTTCCTCGACCGCTTTATGCACGCCCTTGTCCATCCGATTCAGGGCCTCATCAACGGAAATCGTCCCGGCGAGATACTGACTGATTGCCGGGTCCGTTGTCTCAAGGATCTTCGGGGTGAAGGGGTAGCGCAGGCCGCCGCGGATGTCCTCGGCCGAGTTGACGATCGCTTGAAGCTCGGGGCGTTCAGTCGTGATGTCCGTGCGGGTCGTCACCCCACCATATTCGGCCCACTTCTGCATGGTGTCCTTGCTTGTGAGCCAGGTGAGGAAGTCGTAGGCAGCCCTGGAACGTCCCTCCGGCAGGCCGGTGGGAACGCCCAATGTCCAGGTGCCGCTCACTGGTGCCTTGCCGGGCACGGGTGCATAGCCGATCTTTCCGGCCACGTTGGAGCCTGAAGGATTCTCCAGAGCCGCTGCCACTGCTGCGACGAAAGTGGCGTTCAGGACACTGCCGCCCTGCATAAGCGAGGTCGCCTCAGCCTGGGCAATGGTATGGGGTGCCGGCGGACCAACCTCCGCAAGGCGCTTGAACTCCTCAAGGGCCTTCCGCGCCTCGGGCGAGTTGATGTTAGGAGTCCAGTCGCCATTCTTCTCATCCTTGAACCAGGACCCGCCGTAGCTGAACAGCAGCGAACTCCAGTCATAGGTCGGGGTCTTGCCGCGAAGTACGTAGCCGCTTGCTACGGCCCCGGAGGCCATCGCCGTCTCGCTGTTCTGCACGACCTCGTCCCAGGTTTTCGGTACCTGGAGGTTCAGCTGCTCGTACAGGTCCTTGCGGTAGTTGAAGAGATGGATATTGCCATTAATCGGCAGGGAGTATGCCTCCCCCTCAGGGGTTGTGGTCCTGTTCTCGGCATCCCACTTCCCGACGCCGTCAAAATCAATGAGGTTTTCGTCCCACTCAAAGTCGGGGTCGATGTCCTTCAAAGGCTGCACCCAGCCTCCGTCATAGAATTGGCCCACCCACTGTTCGTTGATCTGGAACAGGTCAAAAGCGTTAGAACCAGTCTGGGCTGCATTGGCCTGTTGCGTCAGGAGACCTTCGAACGGGAAGGTGGTCAGGTTCACCCTGATACCCGTTTCGGCCTCGTACTCCGCGGCGATTTTTTTGTAACTGGCCAGCCACGGAGTTTCAGCCGTGGCCAGATTCAGTTCCTTGACGTCTTCCTGGTCCTGGTTCGAGCTCGGACTGCAGGCCGATAAGCTCCCCGTCAAGACAAGCGCGGCAGCAACAGCCGCCGCAATTTTCCGAATGGTCAGCATTGACTACTCCTATTTAGATCGATCCAATTATGAAATTCCGCTTAATCTACACGTAATCTTGGTATCAGTGAGAGGTGGGAGATGTGTGGTCAGTACCACGTTTTTAGATCGGTCCAAATAGAATAGGTGCAGACTTGAGGGGGTGTCAACGGTTTTTCACCGAACTCCACACCCGCAGGACTCGCGAGCCTTCAGTTCGGGACCGAAAACAATGTTGGGATTACCTTCGGCATCGCCGTTAATCAGCCTGATCAGGAGGTGGGCCGCCTCAACGCCCATATGTCGAGCGCCGACGGCTACGGAGCTTAGTGAAGGCGACCATGTCCGGGCGTGCTCGACATCGTCCCAGCCAATGACCCGAGTCTGCATGCCAACGTCGATTTTGGCGTCGCGCAGCGCGCGCATCAGGCCGAACGCTATGGCGTCGCTGTGGCAGACAATGCCGTCCGGCAATTTTGACTTTCCCAACAATCTGAGCGCTGTTTCGTAGCCCGCTGTGCTGGAGGTCTTGCTGGGTACCGACCAATCGGGGTCGATCAAAGCTCCTGCGCCGCGCGTAATGTCTTCGAATCCCTGGCGGCGTTCCTCCCGGACGCGGACGTGTTCGGGACCCCCGAAATATGCGAGGGTTGTGCAACCGTGATCGAGCAGGTGCCTCGCTGCCAGCTCCCCCCCAGCTCGATCGTCAGAACCAACATACGGCGAGCTGAATCCCTGAAGCTTCCTGGTGAGGACAACCACAGGAACGCCCAGTTGGGCCGGTGGCTTCAGGGACGCCTTCGTCGAACCTATTGCGGGAACCACCAGTAATCCGTCTATCCGGTATTCCAGTAGTGTTTTCAGGAGTTCATCCTGCTTGTGCGGATCTTCTGAGCTGTTGCCAAGGAGCACCCGATAGCCGGAGGGACCCAGACCCTCCTCTACGGCTTCAACTAATTCTGCAAAGAACGGATTGCTTAACCCGCCGACCAGGAGCCCAACACTATGACTTCGCCGCATGCGCAAGCTCGCAGCCCGCCGGTCGTAAACATATCCGAGCTCTTCAGCAGCGGCGAGCACTTTGGCGCGGGTTTTGCCAGCCACGAGCGGGCTATCCTGAAAGACCAGTGATGCAGTCGACCTGGAGTAGCCGGCATGACGGGCCACATCAGCCAACGTGATCCCTCGTTGCCCCTGCGTCTTCTGCATGACTGGCCCTCACTCCTGTTTAGATCGATCCTAGTATAGGCCTTACAATTTACCGCCTTCGTAAGAACGAGCAGAGCTTTGGTAATCGTGGTGAAGCGACCGGGTGGGCCGCGGTGGCCGGCAGGGGAGCCGCCCTCGGTCATCTTCAGAGACTTTTGTCCCAGAAGACGGCGATGGTGACAAGGACGTCCAGCCAGCCGGATGTCTCTATCGCCCGGCTACTTAAGCGCCGTGGCTGCATCACGTATTGCCACGGGACAACGACAAGATTCCACTGACGGTCACTAGGGCCTTCATGGTCCGGCCCCAGGCGAGGGTGGTCCGTTCCGGCTGGAGGCCCGGGTCTCCGTGCATTCCTGAGGATTGGTTGTTGCGGGCCACGCGCTCAGCGCCAGAGAATGAAGACCAGGACGACGGCGGCGGCCAGCGCGCCTGCCCCTGCCAGCAGCGGGACGATCAAGGGCAACGGCAGCGGTGCTTTGTTGCGCATGCTGCGTTCCACCCGAAGCCAGCGCAGAGCGGAGCCCGTACTTAGCAGCATGCCGAGCAGCAGCAGAAGTATGGCGAGGCCCGCCTATCCCCGTGACCGTGGCCTTCTACGCGGTCTCGTCTTCTCCGGATGCGCCGGTGAGGACACCAGGTATGGCAAAGCCTGGGCCGACGTTCATGTCCCTCCGGCACCAGAAGCGGCAGCAATGCAGAGTCTCGGCACAACCGGGCCGGGTGATGGGCTCTTGGAGCCCGCCTCCCTGCTCACGTTGACCGGATGAAAGAATGTCTGCAGGCTGCCGGCACATCACAATCATCAGGGTTCCGGGCCATCAAAGTCGGGGCACCGCCGGACGCGACTGTGGAAGAAAGGGTAGCGGTGATATCTCAGACGCCCGTCGCAGCTCAACGGGCTTGCTCAGGCCTTTAACTCTCGCCAGAGGCTCTGGGGCACTGAGTTTGCAAGTCGCGGGTTAAAAGGTGGCTGCAATTTCGAATGGGGTTCGAAACCTGAAGCCATCGAATCGAAGCGCCAGCACTGGCACACATGACAAATGGTGCACACCAGAAGTGCGGCACATAAACAGTCCGGAGCAGGCCCGGCTCCAGAGGCCGGGATTAGATGGCCGCCGGACTCGGCGAAACCTTTCAACGAACCGGTGCGCGAAGCACGGAGCACTGAGCGATCAGGGCCAAAATGACTGACGAGAATGCCCTGGATAATACGACCACAGCTTCTGTAGCAAGCTGATGTTCGGCCCCGTTCAGAACCGGACCGGCCCCCGAAGAGCAGAAAACGCAGGAGACGATCAACGCTGCCGCTGGAGCCGGTTATCTCGACGTGCCTATCCCCGCCGGAACCTTCATGATGGGAGATTCCTTCGATGAAGGCTATCCCGCAGACGGGGAACTCCCGGTCCATGCGGTGGTGCTGGAGGCTTTTCGTATGGACACCACTGCGGTGACCAACAAGCAGTTCGCTGCCTTCGTAGACGCCACGGTCTACAAGACCGAAGCGGAGACGTACGGCACGTCGGCCGTTTTCCATCTTGCAGTGCAGGCCAAGAGGAAGGACATCCTGGGTACAGCTTCCGGGTCACCCTGGTGGCTGACAGTCAAAGGCGCCGACTGGGCCCACCCTGCAGGGCCAGGGCAGCACTGGTCCGAGATCCCGGACCACCCGGTCGTCCAGGTCTCCCATGACGACGCCCTCGCCTATTGCCGCTGGGCTGGACGACGCCCGCCGACAGAGGCCGAATGGGAGTACGCCGCCCGGGTGGGTTTGGAGCAATAACGCTTCAATTTTTCGTTCGGTGTCGATGAAGAGAAGGCGTTATTGCATCTGCGCGAAGATTCCGTCAATTGTTCGAAAGGCGGCTATGGTGTCAGAAGCCGGGTGTACGGGATGCTCGATCAGTCCGTGCCCGATGGCATCGATCACGGCGCGCAGCATTGGAACGTAGCCGCTGCCCTCGCGTGGATACTTGACCAGGTCGGGTGTGCGGAGAATCTGCTGCATTCCACCCGCATGGATTTGAAGGTCGGTGGTGGCCCAAAACGGCGGTGTGAGCGTCAGCCAACCGCGTTGACCACCCACCGAGGCCGTCAGCTCACCAAACTCTGCCATGGAACTCGCGCACTGTGCGTAGCGCCCATCGGAGTATTCGAGGGTGAAGTGCTGCGCAACATCGAGTCCGTCTTCCCGCATTGTTCCGACTGCATGGATGGCTGCAGGTTCGCCGAACAGGGTATGGGCGAGTGTGATGGGGTAGATGCCTTGGTCGAGTAACGCACCGCCGCTGCGGGTGGGATCCCACTTGCTGCTTTCGCCGTCGTTCGGGAACGGGATCGAGAAGGTCGCCCGCAGGTTTCTCGGTTGGCCAATCGTCCCGGCCCGAATCTCCTCATGAAGCCGGATAAAGACCGGACTGAACTTCATCCACATGGCTTCCATCAAGAAAAGCCCCTGTTCGCCGGCCAGGGCAAACAGGTCCGATGCTTCAGCGGCGTTCATGGTTATCGGCTTCTCGACCAGCACATGCTTTCCGGCCAGCAGGGCGGCGCGGGTCATGGCGTGATGCGTCGCGAACGGGGTCGCTAGGTAGATCGCCTCAATTGATGGATCTCCCAGGACCGCGTCGTAGTCGTCAGTTGGTGTTGGGATGCCGAACTCTTCAGCGAATTGCGCGGCTTTGCCTGCGTCACGGCTGTGCACCATGGCGACCTCAGCGCCTTCGCAGCTCTGCAGATCAGGTACGACGCTCCTCGAGATCACGCCGGTTCCAATTGCGGCCCAACGTTGCGTTGTCATACCTGTACCGTCAGAACCGCGGCGTTGCTTTGGGCGACTTTCCCAAGCCACGCCAGGCTAGGCTTGGGGTAGCGGGTGAAGGTCTCGCGGTCGACGGCGATCAGGCCGAAGGTGGGCTCCCAATGACCCCACTCAAAGTTATCCAGTGCGCTCCAGTGAAGGTATCCGCGCACGTCGATTCCGTCGGCGACTGCCTCCAAGAGTCCCTGCAGGGCGCTGGTGGTGTAAGAGATGCGAACCTCGTCATCCGCCGTGGCGATGCCGTTTTCCGTGACCAGCGCGGGGGCCCCGCTGACCTGGACCGCATGGCGGATGGCGATGCCAAGCGCCTCCGGCCGGTAAGCGGCTCCGGTAAGGGTGTTGTCCGGGCTGGGTGGAGCTGGGATCATGCCGTTCGGTCCGATCTCCTGGGTCGAGTACGACTGCACGCCTATAAAATCGTCACCACGAGCACCCTCGAGGTAGAGGTCTTCCCTGGCATACCGCTCCGATTCGAGGTACTCAGAGTTCTCCGGCTTAGCCCACAGAGCAAGGTTGGCGGTAGTCCAGCCGACGTTGGCGGTCGTTTTCGCCTTCAGCACTGCCCGTGCGGCATGATGCGCTTCAACAAGCCGCCGACCTACTTCGAGGGTAGGTCTGGGGATCAGGATCCCTTCGCCGGGTTGGACCGTTGGGGTCACGAAATCCGGTACAGCGTCCGGGTTGATTCTTCGGGCCATGAGAACCATGAGAGCGAGCATGTTCGGTTCGTTGATGGTGCAGATCCATTCGACGCCGTCGAGGATCTCGGTGACGCGGGTGACATATGCCGTAAAACGGTCAATTGCTGTATCTCCGAGCCAGCCACCCTCTTCAACGAACCAACGCGGGCTCGTGAAATGGTGCAAGGTCACCACCGGTGTCAGCCCAAGACCGATTGCGGTGTCGATCATCCGCCGGTAGTGGGCGAGTTCGGCCCGTGAAAACTCGCCAGGGAGCGGCTCCACGCGTGCCCATTCGATCCCGAACCGGTAAGCCTTGAGTCCCGCATCGGCGAGTAGCCGCATGTCTTCCTCAAATCGGTGGTAGCTGTCTACAGCGTCGCCGCTGGAACCCAGGTGCGGCATTAACTGCTCGTACAGCCACCAATCGCTGTTCACATTGTTGCCCTCGATCTGGTGTGGCGCTGCGGCGGCTCCCCAAAGGAATGTGTTCGGTAGCGTTGTCATCTGTTGGTCCCCTTTGTGGTGTGACTGTTCTTGGTTGTTCGCGAAGAGACCCTGGTCTCCCACCTGCGGCTGGCTGCGGCTCTGGTCACCATGGTGCTGGCCACTTCTCATCAGATTCTTTGTGCGGCGTTCATGACCAGTTCTGGCATGCCGGAGGCGTCAGGGTCTTTCCGGGGTACGGCCGCCGTGGCATGGACGATCACGGGTTCGAGTCCTTCGGCCATCACAGTTACCGTGATGGCTCCCGGGCCCACGGGCCGGACGATGGCAAGGGCGCGCCCGTTGAAGGTGGTGCACGTCGGTCCGTCGAAGCGTTCCTCCGTGTTCGGTCGGCCGGTGCCCAGGCCTTGGAGGATCCCTGCCCCCTCGACCTGGACTGTCACAACACGGTCGCCTGCCGGGCTGATCGTGCCTGCCTGATCCTGGAGCCCAATGATCACGTACAAGAGGTCGGAGTCGTCGGCATTGATTTGTGTCCTGTCGGGAAGAGCCGAGAGCACCGCGGCGTCACCGGCGGTCTGCAGGACCGTTCGTGCCTGCTCCTGGCCGCCGGTGTAGGCGACTGCGATGAGTTCGCCCGGAGAGTAGCTGAGATCGAACACGGCCATGTAGGAATTGGTTCGTCCAGCCGGGAGCCGGCCAACGGAGTCTCCGTTCAGGATCAATTCAATTTCGTCAGCGTCACTATAGACCTCGACCTTGATGGGTGTCCCAGTTGAGACATGCCATGTCCAGCTGGAGATGGAGTCGCTCCAGGCCCACTGGCCCTGAAGGGCGGGGCGTCCGTAGTTTTCAGGGCGGTGCACGGCGATGTACGGCTCATGGCGGAGGCCGAACACGGTCTCGCGGTAGTACGAGATTGGCCGCCGGAATCCAGTGATGTCGAGGTCGCCGGTCCACGCAGTGAGCCAGGGGTAGTCCGCTTCGAACGTGGGCGTGCCTTGATCGACATACTGAATCCTGCCGGCACCGGCCTCACCGAGGTAATCCCAACCTGTCCAGGTAAAGTCTCCCAGGACGTGCGGGTTCTCTTCCACCAGCTTCCAGTTCGCACCGATGTGTGGCGGAAAGGTCTCAGTCCCGACAATGACGCGGTTGGGGAAGAGTTCCCGGTCCAGCACGTAGCGACTGTCGCCGTAGTTCATTCCTGCGACATCAAGAACCGAGAAGGACTCCTCAGTTTTCGCCGTAACCAGCGGCGATGCGCTGACCTGGTTCATCAGGTCCCCGGCATTCATGGCATCGTTCACACCGCCTTGCTGGGTATCTGCCGAGCGCTGCTTCATCATGGCTGTCACCTCGGGAAGCACCGAGACGAACCCGTTGATACCGTTGGTCACAAAACGGGTGCTGTCGAGTGCGCGGACCTTCTCGGCAAGTTTCCGGCCCCACTCCGAGCCCAAGGGAGCCCCCGTCTCGGGAATCTCGTTCCCGATCGAGTAGAAGATGACGCTTGGGTGGTTGAAGTTCTTGGCGACCATCGCTTCGACGTCGCGCTCCCACCATTCCGGGAAGGAAAGAGAATAGTCGAACGAAGCCTTCCCATCGGTCCAAATATCAAAGGTCTCGTCCATGACCAGCATGCCGATTCGGTCACAGGCCTCCAGCATGGGTTGGCTGATCGGATTGTGGGCGCTGCGAATGGCGTTGAATCCTGCGGCCTTGAGTAGTTCGACCCGCCGTTCCTCGGCGCGGCCGATCACAGCAGCACCAAGCAGACCGTTGTCCGCGTGAATGCAGGCCCCTCGGAGCTTCACACTGCTGCCGTTGATGCGCAGCCCGTACATCGGATCCAGCTTCAGAGACCGGATGCCGAAGGTCACATCGCGAGTATCCAGGACCTCGGTTACGTCGCGGACGCTCACAGTGGCGGTGTAAAGATTGGGGTCATCCACGCTCCACAACGCCGGCTCCAGTACGTAAAGGCGGTGCCGGGTGGTCGCTGATGCGCCCGGCGACAAGGTGACGGGAGCACTGCCGCGGGCGACCACTGTTCCTTCCGCGCCCCGGATCTCGGAATCGGTTGTGACGGTTTCGGTCGTGAGACTGTTGTTGGTCACGGTCACCGCAACCTCAACCACGGCGCGTTCAGCGTCAATATCCGGAGTAGTGATACTGACTCCATTGGTTTCCAAATGGATGAGCTGGGTAACGACGAGAAAGGTATCGCGCGTTATACCGGCGCCGGTGTACCAGCGCGAGTCTTCGTGGGCCCGGGCATCGACACGAATCGTGTTCGTCTCCCCGTACCTCAGGAACGGCCCCAAGTTGACGGTGAAAGTGGAGTAGCCAAAAGGCCGCTGCGCGGCGAAGGCACCGTTTACGTACACCATGGCATCTCGGTGCACGCCTTGGAACTCGACCGAAACGCGGTGCTGACGGTACTCCTCCGGCACGTCAAAGGTCTTCGTGTACTCAAAAACCCCTCCCGGGCTGAAACCGGTGCGTGACCCTTCGGCGCAATCTGCAGACCTCGGCAAGGCAAGGATCGCGTCATGTGGCAATGACACGGCCGTTCCCTCGGAACCGCCGCCCTGCAGCTGGGCATAGATGCTTGTCTTTGGACGGACGAGCCATCCTTGGTTGAACGATGAGCGTGTCAATTGCTTACCTTGTCTTTTGAATCAATAAGTGGTGCGTTGTGCTTTCGATCGCCTATCGGTTCCTGGCGATCGGCTCATGTTGTTTCCCAGTCGTCGGGCGACGCCGTCGTCGACATGAACGGGCAGCCCCACACGTAGTCGGCGATCGAGGTGCGAACCTGTGGAGTCCCTGAGTGACTAATGGGTTAGAACTTCAGCGTGCTGGTATCCGCGTGGATGCCGGCGTCGAGGTCCTGGTTGATATGCACGATGTGCTTGTCGAGCTTGTAGAGAAAAGTGATCACGAGCATGATCACTGCGAGGACAAGTGGAACGAGTGAGTACAGGCTCAAGATCATCGCTTGCGCTGGTTCCGTCTGCACCTCGGCGAGCCCGTTGTAGCCGACGATTCCCATCATGATGCCGACCCCAGCCGAAGCGAGTCCTGACCCTACTTTCGATGTGAAGTTGGTAACCGAATTTGTTACTGCGTCGATCCGCCGGCCAGTCCTCCATTCCCCGTACCGCATAGCCTGAATCACGAAGAAGCCGATCAGCAGCGTCACGACCGCCGTAAGGGAACCCAAGATCTGTCCAACTACCACGGCGGCGAGGTTGGTGGGGAACACAAGCACGAGCGTGTAGCCGATGGTCGCAAGGACGAGGCCGGCACGGAGAAAATTGATCGCCCCGATCGTGCGCACTGCAAGGGGGAACAGCAGGAAGACGAAGGGTATGACGAGACCACCTGCTGATACGAGTGAGAGCAATCCCAAATCGCCGAAAACGTACTTGAAGTAGTAGGCGCCGACAATGGTGCTCATGTGAGTGATGATGTTTGCCACCAAGACAAGGGAGGCGAGAACGAAGACGTACTTGTTGCGGATGAGGGCTTTCAGGGCATCCTTGACGTGCACACGCTCTTCAGTGGTGTGGTCTACCTCGTCCTCGGGAAGCTCCTTCACAGTGAAGAACCGGATAAGGCCTAGAATCATCATCGGAATACCGTAGACAAGGGCTATAAGCGTCCATCCGCCTGGTTGAGTTCCCCACGTCGCCATCAGCTGCGGCAGCATGACACTCGCAACAGATGCGAAGAGAATGACGAATACACCCTGCCGCGAGAGCACCTTCGCGTAACGGACCTGACCCCGGAGAGCTCGCTTGAGGTATACGCCTTCGGACCCGTTGAGGAATGTGTGGCAGACCGACTGGATGAGCGCGTAAAGGACGAATAGGTACGTCGCCTGCCAGAAGGTACTCATCTCCGGGGTGGAGAAGATTGCAATTGTCAGCAACCACGAGGGCACTATGAACAGCTCGTAGGGCCGTGCCTTGCCCCACCGTGTGTTCGTTCGATCGATGATGAATCCGACCATCAGGTCAGTAACTCCATCAAAGAGTTTCGCCGCAAGGAACAGGCCTCCCACGAGCGCAGCCGGCAGGCCCACGACGTCCGTCGCGTAGAAGGTCAGTTGCATCATAACGAGCACGTCGACCGCGAGGGCGATACCGCGCGTCGAGAATCTCAGTGAGAAAGCTCGTGGGAGCGCCGCGGCTGCTTTCGCAGCAGCGTGCGCGTCCGCTTCCAGGACCGCTGCTGAGGGAAGTGGGGTTTGTGACATTTGATCTCTCCATTGAGGTGACTGTCGCGTCCTCGCGGCCCTCAAAGGGAACTACGAGAAATACTGCAGTTGTCTAGTGGTCACTAGATTAGATCTAGTGAGTGGTAGATTACAATCTTTAAATCGATCCGTCCAGCAAGGGAGTGACTTTGACCACGTCGCCAGCAGTCGAGAAAAGGGTGCAGAAGCGCCTGGCGCCTGACGTCCGGCGCCGGCAGATAGTTACCGAGGCCACACGCCTCATCTCCGTTTCGGGCTTCAACGCCGTGTCCCTCATGGACATTGCTGAAGCGTGCGGGATCCGGGGACCATCAGTCCTTCACTACTTCCCCTCGATGGCCGACCTGCTGGCAGCCGTCCTTGCGTATCGTGACGAGGTCGACGCCGCCGATCCGCCGGCAAAAGAGTCCTTGGCGACACCGGAAGGAGTGAGCGCATTCATGCGCTCGTCGGCATCCCGCAACCTCAATCGTGTGCAACTGGTTCGCCTGTATGTGGTGCTCGCAGCCGAAGCCATCGACCCCGGGCACCCCGCACATGACTACTTCGTGGACCGCGAGCGAAGGACATTAGCTGCATTCGAAACCCTGCTCGGGTGGAAACGCAACCCCTCACTCGCCGCCCGCGAACTGATGGCGTTCTGGAATGGCCTCGAGCGTCAGTGGATCCTAACCCCGTCCACCGACTTCATGGCCGTGTGGGACAACTTTGCGGAACGATTCTTCGTTAGGCACTGACTATCGAGGCCAGCAAAAGCGCCGGTAGATGGGAGGAGCTCTCCGGCCGTATTACATTCCTCGTTGGACCACTGTCTGCGTGTCGAATGTGGGTATCAACGCCGTCATCAGAGATCAAGACGACGCTGCGACTCGGGGGGGCAGTTCCGGGCAGTGGAAGACAAATGCCCGTTGCGGCGGGCAGCTGAACGGTGTCAGGTGTCCGTCACGACCGCTGCGCGGTGGGCTGCCCGTTACCGGGCTCTTGGTGAGGCCGGAATGGAAGACCGCTCCAGCCGGCCCGTCAGGTCCGCGCGGAGGACCTCCGTGCGGCGGGAGCGGCGGATTATCGCGATCAGGGTCAACCGCCGGTGGGGACCGGCACGGATTGGATATCTGCTGGTTCCCCTAAGAGGTCTTCACCTATTCACAATTTAACCAACGTCCTGACTCAGTACATCTAGTCCGCCGCGGAGCTGGAAAGCCCGGCTATGTAGAAGGGAGAGAGCGCTCAGGCGACGGCCAGGAAGGCCTAGACCACCGGCAGGGGAACTGCCCAAGGAATGACGCTGCGGCGTTGGCCGCGGCCAACAGGAAGCCCGCGGCCGCGACCAGGACGCACGGCCGTCGAGAGCGGCCCAGGGTGCCGCTAACCTTGACAGCAATGGGGTCGAAGGTATCGGAGCACACTGGTTGAGTGGATATCAGTATCGGATATCTGACGCGGCTATTAGGCGCTTGCTGCCTTACCACAGCCCGGTGTTATTGATTGCGGGGGATGGCCATGTATTTGATTTCCAGGAATTCGTCCAGGCCCACGCGACCGCCTTCGCGGCCCAGGCCGGAGGCCTTGATGCCGCCGAAGGGTGCTGCTGGGTTGGAGACGATGCCGGTATTGAGTCCCACCATGCCGACCTCCAGTTCTTCACCGACGCGGAAGGCGCGGTCGAGGTCCTGTGTGAAGATGTAGCTGGCAAGGCCCCACGGGGTGTCGTTGGCGAGGCGGACGACTTCCTCTTCGGTGTCAAAGGGGACGATCGGGGCGACGGGGCCGAAGATTTCCTCACTCATCAGGGCCGCATCCGGGGTGACGTCGGAGAGCACTGTGGGGGAGTAGAAGTAGCCGTTGCGTTCCGGCCGGGACCCGCCGCATACCACGGTGGCACCCTTGGCAACGGCATCATCCACGAGCTCCTGGACTTTGTTCAGAGCCTTCTGTTCAACGAGGGGGCCGACGTCGGTCCCTTCCTTTGCCCCGTCCCCCACTGTAAGGGAGCCGAGACGCTTGGCGAGCCGTGCGGAGAAGTCGGCGGCCACGGAGCGCTGGACGAAGATCCGGTTGGCCGCGGTGCAGGCCTCGCCCATGTTCCGCATCTTGGCGGCGAACGCGCCTTCCACGGCGCGGTCAAGGTTGGCGTCGTCAAAGACGATCAGGGGGGCGTTTCCGCCCAGTTCCATGGAGGAGCGCATGACGTTCTTTGCTGCTTGTTCAAGGAGCCGGACGCCGACCCCGGTAGAGCCGGTGAAGCTGACCTTGCGTGCGATGCCGCTTTCCATCCAGGGGGTCACGACGTCGGATGCTTTGGTGGTTGTCACGACGTTGAGCACGCCCTGGGGAAGGCCTGCCTCGATCAGGATGTCCACTAGGGCCAAGGAGGACAGCGGGGTGAGGTTCGCCGGTTTGAAGACCATGGTGCAGCCGGCAGCGATGGCCGGTCCGATCTTGCGTGTGCCCATGGCGAGCGGGAAGTTCCATGGTGTGATGAGGACGCAGGGGCCTACCGGCTCCTTGGAGACGAGGATACGGTTTTTGCCGTCCCCGGTGGTGGTCAGGTCGCCACCGATGCGTACGGCTTCCTCCGAGAACCAACGGAAAAATTCTGCGGCGTAGGCTACCTCTCCCTTGGCTTCAGCGAACGGCTTGCCCATTTCTGTGGTCATGATCAGGGCCAGTTCGTCCTGCCGGGCCATGATGAGGTCAAAGGCGCGGCGCAGGATTTCGCTGCGCTCCCGGGGCGCCGTTTTGGCCCATTGCTTCTGTACCCGGCCGGCTGTTTCGATGGCCCGCCGGGCGTCCTCGGCGCCACCGTCGGCGACGCTGGCGATCACTTCTTCCGTGGCGGGGTTGATGACGTCGAACCGCGCGCCGGACGCTGCTTCGACCCATTCGCCGTCAATGTAAAGGCCGGTGCTGACCTTTGTGAGGGCGTCCAGCGCCTTCTGTGAGGTTTGGGAGTTTGTTGTCGCCTGGATGCTCATGAAGGGTCCTTTTCTTTGGTGGGAGGCACTGCTGCACGGCGGGGTGGAGGACTTGCTGCCCCTGGTTTGCCGGGGTCGAGAAGTTCGGCCAGGTGGCGGCCGGGTCTGGAGTTGTCGAGCTGCTGGACCTGCATGGCGCAGGAGAAACCGTCGGTGAGCACCACTGACGTCGCATCCGTCCCGCGCAGCGCCGGGGCCAGGGACTGTTCGGCCACCAGCATGCTGACGTCGAAGTGCTCCTTTTCAAAGCCGAAGTTGCCGGCGACACCGCAACAACCTGAGGCGTCCGTGACGTCTGTGACACCCACGGCCTGGAGCGCTGATTTCTGGGTGCCGGCTCCGAAGACGGAATATTCGTGGCAGTGTGTCTGCAGCACCACGTGCTCCGGCAGAGGCTCGGCCGGTGCCGGACTCCAGCCTGAGCTGGTGAGCTCTTCAATGTGGGACGCGAAGCTCCGTACCCGTGCTGCCACGCGCCGGGCCTGTTCGGTGTGCACGAGTTCCGGCAGGTCCTTTCGAAGTGCTGCGGCGCAGCTGGGTTCCACGACCACGATGGGGCGGTCGGTGCCGTCGTCCAGTGCCGAGGCGGCGTGTCCGAGAAGCTTCTTTGCGGTGTCCAGTTGGCCGGTGGAAATCCAGGTCAGGCCGCAGCAGGCGTCAGCTGAGCATTCTGTGGTGGTCCCGGATCCGGTGAGCACGCGGGCCGCGGCGCCGGCGACCTCTGGCCGGAAGCCGCGGGTGAATGTATCCACGAACAGGACGACACCGTCCGGTGCTTCGCGGTCGCCGTCGCGGTCGTACTTGCGTACGGGTCCGACGCCGGCTGCGGCCAGTTCGCGGCGCCACTCCCCGGCGCCCGCGAAGCGGGGCAGCGCACGGTGGGTGGTGAGCCCGCCCAGGGCGGCAGCGGCCTTGGCCAGGGGTGTGGACATCACTGCGTTGACCAGGGGGGCGATGCGGCCGGTGATTTTGAGCCAGCGGGGCAGCCAGCCGAGGGAGAAGTGCGAGAGCGGGCGCCGCTTGCCCTCGTAGTAGTGGGAGAAGAATTCGGATTTGTAGGTGGCCATGTCAACGCCGGTGGGGCAGTCAGTGGAGCAGGCCTTGCACGAGAGGCAGAGGTCCAGCGCCTCCCGGACCTCCTCAGATTTCCAGCCTTCCTCAACGCTGCGGGCGCCACGGACCATGTCCTGGAGGACGCGGGAGCGGCCGCGCGTGGAGTCCTTTTCGTCCTTGGTGGCCCGGAAGCTGGGGCACATCACACCGCCGGAATCGGTGCGGCAGCGGCCGACACCGATGCAGCTCTGGAGCGCGTGGACCCAGGGGTCCGTCCCGCTGCCCGTGCTGGTCTCGGGGGAGTCGGTTTCCGCCGTGGAGCCGCCGCCGGCACCAATCGGGCGAAGGTCGAAGCTGGTCCGCCACTGCCGCTGGGGGATTCCTTGCAGGGCAAGGTTCGCGTCCATGGCGTCCGGCTCGGTCAGCGACCCCGGATTGAGGATGCCGACGGGGTCCCAGATGCGGCGATAGCTTGAAAAGGCAGCGAGCATACGGGGAGAGTACATGTAGGCCAGGAGTTCGGAACGGGCCCTGCCGTCCCCGTGCTCGCCGGAAAGTGACCCGCCGTGCCGGACAACCAGTTCCGCGGCTTCCCGCGTGAAGGCCCGGAACACCGTACGTCCGGCGTCGGTTCGAAGATCGTAGGTGATGCGGATGTGCATGCAGCCGGCGCCGAAGTGGCCGTACATGACGCCCTGCAGGTCGTGCCGGGCGAGGAGTTCGCGGAAGTCTGAGAGGTAATCGGCCAGCTTGGCGGGTTCGACTGCGGAGTCCTCCCAGCCGGGCCAGGATTCTCCTCCGGTGGAGAGCCGGGCCGAGAGTCCGGCGCCGTCCTCCCGGACGCGCCAGAGCGATGCCCGTTCCTGGAGGTTGGGGACCTGGCGGCCGTCCACCAGCCGGCCGTTCTCCTTCAGGCGGGCGAGCAGCCGGTCCGCTTCAGCACGGACACTCTCCGGGCTGTCGCCGTCGAGGTCCACGTAAAGCCAGGCCTTGCCTTCGGGCAGGCCCAGTACCGAGCCGTCACCCCGGCGGAACCGCATCGTATCCACGATGGCCTCGTCGATGCCTTCCACCGCGGCGGGTGAGAACTCCAGGATGGTTTCGATGTCCCGCGCCGCCTCGACCACATCGGCATAGCCGAGGCAGACAAGGAGTGCACTGGCAGGTTTGGCGACGAGCTTCATTCGCGCGCCGACGATGATGGCGCACGTTCCCTCGGAGCCGGCTAAAGCGCGTGCGACGTTGAAACCGCGTTCCGGGAGCAGGTTTGCCAGATGGTAGCCGGAGACCTGGCGTTGGATGCGTTCGAGTTCAAGGCGGAATTCGGGCAGGTGACTGGAGGTCAAGTCCTTTAAAGAAGTGGTCAGGGCGGCCGCCTTGGCCGCCGAGGCGTCATCCTCAGGATGGGTGGCTTTTACCCCGGAGGCTGCAGCGGTGAGCTGGAAGCCTTCGGACGTCACGACGTCGATTTCTGACACGTGGTCCGATGTCCGTCCATAGCGGACCGAATGATTACCGCATGCATCGTTGCCCAGCGAACCACCCACTGTGGCTCGGTTCTTTGACGATGGATCCGGGGCGAAGGTAAGGCGGCCTTCGGTCGCTTTTTCCACCTCGCGGGAGAGGGCGGCGAGCACCACCCCGGGATCAACAGCCACCGTTCCGGAGGACTCGTCAATAGTGTGGATGCCGTTCATGTAGCGGGAAAAGTCCAGTACCACGCCGGGGCCCATGGCGTTTCCGGCCATGGACGTTCCGCCGCCACGGCCGATAAGCGGCGTTGAAGTTTCACGGCAGGCGGCAACGGCGGCGACGACGTCATCAACAGTCCGGGGAAAGAGCACCGCAAGCGGGGCCACCCGGTAGTTGGAGGCATCGTAGGAGTATTCGGCGAGCCGGCGCGGTGAGCTGTCCGCAGCCAGGCCGGCCGACGCGAGGCGGGCAAGGACCGCCGGCGTGGGGGACAGGTTGCGGGGCCGGCCGGTGTCCGGTTGCGGGTCCGCTGAGGACTGAACGGCATCAATCATGGATTGGCTCAGGATCCGGTCGAGGCGGAAACTGCGCCCAGGACCGCGCCCACGGCCGCTTCGAAACGCGTGAGCCCGGTGGAAATTTCCTCCGCGGTGACCACGAGTGCCGGGATCAGGCGGACCACATTGCCGGACGGGCCGCAGGTGAGGGTCAGCAGGCCCTGGGCGGTGGTGGCCTGCTGGACCGCGGCGGCGGTCACGGAGTCCGGCGTGCCGTCTTCGGCGGTGAATTCGATGCCCTGCATCAGGCCCAGGCCGCGTACGTCGCCGATTACCGGGAAGCGCGCCTGGATGTCCTTTAGGCCGGCTTGCAGTTGTTCGCCGCGGACGCGGGAGTTCTCCACGAGGCCTTCGTCCCGTACGACGTCCAGGGTGGCCACGCCGGCCGCGGCGGACACGGCGTTGCCGCCGTATGTTCCGCCTTGGGATCCGGGCCAGCCCTTGGCCATGGTCTCGGTGGAGGCTGCGATCGCTGAGATCGGGAAGCCGGACGCGATGCCCTTGGCGGTGACAATGATGTCCGGTGTTGCGGTGGAGTACTGGTGGCCCCAGAATTTGCCCATGCGTCCGACGCCGGCCTGGACCTCGTCGAAGATCAGCTGGATGCCGTGGCGGTCGGCGCGTTCGCGCAGCCCTTCGAGGAAGGCCGGGGGTGTGGGAAGGTAGCCGCCGTCACCGAGGGCCGGTTCGATCAGGAACGCGGCAGTGTCGTTGGGCGCGGTCCGTGTCTGCAGCAGGTAATCGAGTTCTTTCAAGGCAAAGGCGACCGTGCTGGCCTCGTCCCAGCCGTACCGGTAGGCGTAAGGGAACGCGGACATGTGCACGCCGGACATCAACGGGGAGAACCCGGCCGAAAAACGCGTTCCCGCTGTGGTCAGTGAGGCCGCGGCAACGGTGCGGCCGTGGAATCCTCCCTGGAAAACGACGATGTTCGGCCGGCCGGTGGCCATGCGGGCCAGCCGGATCGCGGCTTCGACGGCTTCGGACCCGGAGTTGGCGTAGAAGACGGAGTCCAGGCCTTCGGGGAGGACTTCGCCGAGCTTCTCGGTCAGCGCCAGCAGCGGCTTGTGCATCACGGTGGTGTACTGGGCGTGGATGATCTTGCCCACCTGCTCCCGGGCTGCCTCCACGACGCGCGGGTGGCAGTGGCCCGTGCTGGTTACGCCAATTCCTGTGGTGAAGTCGAGGTAGGCATTGCCGTCAGTGGCGTGAATCCAGCTGCCGAGGGCATGGTCCACAACAAGGGGTGTTGCTTGTTTGAGGAGGGGGCTAAGAGAGGTCATTGGATGTTGTCCCGATCTGGTGTGTATGTGGCTGCGGCACAGCCCGGTGGAGATCATCGTGAAACGGATCTGGTGAGCCGAAGGTGAGGGGCACCTCAGGCCCGATGACAGCCGCAACCGCGGCCAGCGGGGCGGTCACTGCCGTGGCGTGGGGGGAGCCCGTCACGGCAGTGCCACCGCTTTTCCTCATGGCCGGGGAAGCCGTGGTGAGGATCTTTGTCCTGCTTAGGTGGCATCCAGATCATGTGAGATGCCAATGCAAATGTTTTTCACGGCCAGGTAGCTATTGATGCCCTCAATGCCCTTCTCCCGGCCCCAGCCGCTTTTCTTGAAGCCGCCGAACGGCATTTCGATTCCCGTACCGGCGTCATAGCTGTTGACGTTGACCTGGCCGGACCGGATCCGCTTTGCCAGGTAGAGCGCCTGGTCGATGTTGCGGCTCCAGACATAAGCCGACAGGCCGAACGGAGTGTCGTTGGCAATGGCAAGGGCCTCCTCGACAGTGTCAAAGCGGACGAGTGTGAGGACCGGCCCGAAGACCTCCTCCTGAGCCATCCGCTCGCTGTTACTCGTCACTTCGATGATCGTAGGTTCAATGAAGTAGCCGTCGATGAGTTCGCTGGTTGCAGCAGCCTGGCCGCCGGTGTGGATTTTCACTCCGTCATTTCGCGCGTCCTGGAGGACGGCGACAATTTTGTCCTGCTGCGTTTGGGAGACGACGGGACCAATGTCAGGATCATCGATCCCGGGCCCCATCCGCAGCGCCTTCACACGGGCGATGAGTGAGTTGAGGAAGGCGTCACCCCCGGCGCCCCGCTGGAGCAGAAGCCTGCTCCCTGCCGAGCAGGTCTGGCCAGCGTTATTGAGGAAGATCGACGCCATAACGGCCGGTAAAGCCTTCTCGAAGTCCGCGTCGCCGAACACCACCGACGGGGACTTTCCACCCAGTTCCAAAACGGATGGAACAATGTTCTCCGCCGCCGCCGTAGCTACCTTGATTCCGGTTGAAACAGAGCCGGTGAACGTGACCTGGTCGATATCAGGGTGGGATGAGAGCGCAGAACCCGCTTTGCCACCACCGGTAACGACGTTCAGGGCGCCGTCGGGCAGACCGCACTCCTGGGCTATCCGGGCAATCCGCAATGGTGTCAGCGATGCTTCTTCCGAGGGTTTCAGGACCACCGTGCAACCGGCAGCGAGGGCGGGGGCCGCGCTCCGCCCGGTGTTCTGCAGAGGGTAGTTGAAGGGGAGAATCTGGCCGGACACGCCTATCGGCTCACGGACAACCACGTCAAGTATGTGGTCAGCAACAGGCACTGTTGAGCCTGCTATTTTGTCCGCCAGTCCGCCGTAAAACTCAAAATACCGTGCGGCTGCTTCGACATCCCCGTAGGCCTGTTTGAGGGGTTTGCCCACGTCATAGCACTCCAGCCGAGCCAGTTCATCTGCGTTGGCGCGGATGGAAAGGGCAATCTTGTTCAGTACCTGGCCGCGCTCCGATGCCCTCAGGCGGGGCCAGGGCCCTGTTTCGAACGCCCGCCGTGCCGCACGAACTGCGTCGGCAATATCTTCGGCCCCACCGTTGGCAAGAGTGGCCAGCGGCTTTCCGGTGGCGGGGTTGAAGGCGGTGAACGTTGAACGGTCACGGGCAGGGACGAAGGCCCCGTCGATGAAGAGCAGCTGTTCAACATCCAGGCCGAGAACTGAAGTTTCCTGCTCGCTGGGCGTCACGGTACCAGTGTCTCCTCGATTGGTCCGAAAATCATGGTTTCTTCGCCCGGGTTCACGGTCCGAAGCCGGCGGATCCAGAGAACGATTCCGTCTTCTGGTGCGGTCACCGTTTCACGGACAACGCCGAGGTGATCGACGATGACTGCGATGACGTCGCCTTCCTTGCAGTGATCGCCGGGTTCGACCTTTTCAATGTAGAACCCTCCCACACTGGCCCTGGCAAATGTTGCGTTGACTGCTGCGTAGCTCTCGCCCAGCTTGCTGTCACCATCGATCATGTCGAGGTGTCGGACGATGTTCATGATGCTGTCGAAGTGGTGCTTTACGACGGAGCCCTTGTAGGTGCCGCCGCCGGCTTCCAGGGTGACCGCCGGTTTTCCGACCGCAAGGAAGGATGAACGTGCCGTTCCACCCCAATTGCCGCCCTTCCAGATAACGGGATTTCCCGAAGCCATGCCGAGTTCGGTGGCGATGTCTTCATAGCCGCGCTGGACAACGACCAGAGGCGTAATCTCGCCGAAGGTTCCGCCGGTGTGCAGGTCGATGAAAGCGTCCACGTAGGGAACAACATCCGTGATGAACGTCGCGGCCAGGCGCATCGAGATGGACCCGTCGGAGTCACCCGGAAAGATCCGGTTGAAGTTCAAGTAATCCAGGCCGCTGATTCGTGTAGCGGCGGCGAAGGCTGCAGTGTTAATGCACGGCATGCCCACGAAAGTGCCGTGCAGCGTTTCGGGATCGATAGCCTCAATGGCGTCCCTGACGGCTTGCATGCTGTCATATTCGTCTCCGTGGATTCCTGCTCCAACCGCGAGGACAGGACCGGGGTATTTCCCGTGGACGACCGAGAGCGGGATATTGATCTCTTCGCCGTTCGCGCCGACAGCTACCGGGATAGCGCCTGTTCCGCGGGTTCCCGGGTCCAGGGTGACTGTTCCGATGGAGTAGCTGTCAGTTGAGGATTCTCCCGTGCGGGGAGCTTTGAGCATGGTCAGTGTTGACATCGTGCTGCCTTTCATTAGGGCTAAAGGAGGGTGTGCTTAAGGGGTGGCCGCGAAATCGCGGTGGAGGAAATCGAGGTTCATTGGCGTGGGCTTGCCGAGGGCCAACAAGGCACCGATCTCACCGATGGCCGGTGCGATCTTGAAGCCGTGGCCGGAAAATCCTGCCAGTAGGATGACGTTTTCGGATCCGGGCGCTGGCTGAACGATGGGCCGGGCATCGTCCATGTAGCCTTCGAAGTAGGTAGTGACCCTGATCGGATCAGGCTGAAGTGTGGGGAGGTATCCCGCGAGGATCTCATCAAAAGGGGCCAAATCCCCGGGACTGACGCTGCGAGCCTCGTCGTTGGGTTCATTCACAACAAGGTGATCCACGACGGACAGCCCGACTTTTACGCTGATGCCATCAGGGGAGGGGACCCCGTAGAAGTGGCGCGGGCCCAGCCGGATGAATGCCGGCCCCGACGGCATTTCTGCGCCCGGACGTGATGCGTACCAGACAGAGATAGGCCTCCGGATGCTGATGCTCTGTCCCAGGCCAGGCAGCAATTTGGTCACCCAGGGTCCCGCTGAAACGACAACCCGGTCGAACTCCAGAGCGCCTGCGTCCGTGACGACTGTGACCCCTGCGCCGTTGTCCACGATGTCCAGTACCTGGGTATTCCGGCGCACTTCAGCACCCAGGGACTCCGCCAGAAGAACCGTTGAGAGGATGGTCAGCTCCGGACGAATCATTCCCGCCCGGTGGTCCACGATGGCCATGTCGTCCACGTCCATGGTGAACTGGGGCAGTTTCCGCTTCATTTGCTCACGGTCGAGAAGGTCATAGTCGAGACCGTACTCCGTGACTGAAGCGAGGGCATTCCTAATGTGCTGATGACTGGGCGGTCCCATGAGGACACACCCGGTCATGCTCCGCAGTTCCCTCTGGGTCTGGGCTTCAAGCTTTCCCCACAGCTCATCGGCCCGTTGAAGGATGGGGACGTAGCGGGGATCTTCGAACTGGGCGCTGCGAAAAATCCTGCTTTCACCACCGGCCGCTCCGCGGTCATGGCCAGGGGAGAACTGCTCGAAGCCCACCACTTCCACGCCGGCTTCTTCAGCCAGTGTCTTAAGGACCTGTGAACCCATCGTTCCAAGGCCAATAACTGCTACGCGTATTCGTTCCATTGCAAACCCTACGGTTGTCGTGTGCCACAATCTGGCATGCCGTGCCAATTAATAGCAAAGGTAGCACACCAGCCCGAGTGGCGGGAGGTTTTTTCTGAGACCTTCGCGCGTGGGGGCGCGCTGGGTGGCGAAAAGATGAATTGGTTCCCACCTCCGCAACGTGCCCCAGGGTCGGCCGCGGGGCCCTCTGGGGGCTGGTCTCCCTGGGGTGCCGACGGGCGGGCTGCGCAGATGGCGCTCACTGCAGGCGGCGACATCGTTCATTGCCGTATGACGTGGGTTACAGTACGATGGTAAAAATTGGTACGGCGGCCCACGATGTGGCACGCAAGGTTTTCGTCCCTCAGTAGCGCGATTTGCGGATGCTGGGCTCTTTTGGTGGACCACCCTATTCAACCCGTGAGGTCACAATGGGATCTTTTATCTTCAGGCGCGTACTTCAGTCAGTCCTTGTTCTGTGGCTGGCTTTTACCGTTACTTTTTTCCTGCTTTTCATCATCCCCGGTGATGCGGCGTTGGCTCGGATGGGGACGGAGGCTTCATTGACTCCGGCGCAGATTGACGATCTGCGGACATCGATGGGTTTGAACCGCCCGCTTTATGTCCAGTACTTTGACGCTCTCTTTGGAGTCCTGCGGGGCGATCTGGGAACGTCCCTGCGAACGGGACGCCCGGTCGCCGAGATGCTGGGAGCTGCGATTCCACCTACGCTGGTCATAGCCTCGCTGGCTTTGGTTGTGTCCGTCGTCGTCGGCTTTGCAATTGCTGTAGCTGCTGTCTACACGCGGATGTACTGGCTCCGGTCGCTGCTCCTCGCGATTCCCGCGGTGGGAGTATCTGTGCCGACCTTTTGGGTAGGCCTGATTCTGCTTTCGGTGTTTGCGTTCGGCCTTGGCTGGTTTCCCTCGTTCGGAACATCCTCGGGGCCGGCCGCTCTTGTTCTGCCAGTGATTACTCTCGCCGTTGTTCCTTCATCCATGATCGCGCAGGTACTTGCCGGTTCACTGGAGAGTGCCAGGACAGCCCAGTACGCCTACACCGCGTATGCAAAGGGTGCCAGCCGTCTCCGTGTCATTGTCGTTCACTGCCTTCGCAACGCGTCCATCTCAACGCTGACCCTTACGGGGCTGCTCACCGGCGGCCTACTGACCGGGGCCGTGGTAACCGAGACTGTTTTCTCCAGGGCAGGTCTTGGACGGGTCATTTTGGAAGGCGTGCAGACCGTGGACCTGACGGTGGTCCAGGGTGTCGTTCTGATCGGCGCCGTCGTCTTTGTTGTGGTGAACCTGCTGGTTGACCTGGCCTACCCATTGATTGACCCGAGAATACGAAGGAGCAAGGCAATTGGCTAGTACATTGACCAGCAAGGCGCCGTCGGTGGAGAAAGCAGACACACCTCAGACCCCCACTGAGAAGGCTCTCGCCCGGCGGGCCACACTGTCATTTGTGTTCCGCAGGCTGGATTTATTCCTCTCATTGCTCGTAGTTGCAGTGCTGATCGTGATGTCCATCCGCCCTTCACTGTTCACCGGTAAGGACCCGCTGAAGGCGGATCCAACAGTTTCCCTTCGCGCCCCGGACACCTCGTTCTGGTTCGGCACCGATGAACTCGGACGGGACCTTTTCGCCCGGGTGGTCTACGGAGCCCAGATCTCCTTGGGAGCGGCAGCCTTCGCTGTCCTGCTGTCTTTTGCGATTGGCACGCTTCTTGGCGTTATCGCCGGCGTATCCAAAGGATGGATCGATGCCCTGATAATGCGGATATTTGACGCCGTCCTGGCTATCCCGGGCCTGCTGATGGTTTTCGCGTTCCTGACCATCCTGGGCAACGGGGTGATGAACATCGCCCTTGCCATCGGAATTGCCGGGTCGGTGTCCTTTGGCCGGGTAATGAGAGCCGAAGTCATGAGTGTTCGGGCTTCGACCTTCGTCGAAGCTGCGGGGGCCCTCGGCGTCAAGCCCTTAGGCGTGGTGGCCCGGCACATCGTCCCCAACTCCATCACCCCTCTCATCTCCCTGGCTGCACTCGAATTCGGCGTAGCCATGCTCACCATCGGCGCCATGGGCTATCTGGGCTTCGGTGCCGAACCGCCCAACGCGGAGTGGGGAGCTCTCATTGCAGACGGACAGAAGTTTGTCCGGAACGCATGGTGGCTTGGGGTTCTTCCCGGCGTCGTGTTCGTCGTCGTCGTCCTTGCAGTGAATCGAATTTCCCGGGTAATCGGCCAAGGCGGGAGCAAATAATGCCTACCCTAAGCACGGCACCACTCGTTGATGTGCAGAATGTATCCGTCACCTACCAAATAGGACGCAAACGTGCACAGGCACTTCGTGAAGTAAGCCTCGCCGTCGCGGCACGTGAAGTCATAGCCATCGTCGGCGAATCCGGTTCGGGAAAGTCGACACTGGCCAACGCCGTTGCAGCCATGCTGCCGGAAAACTCCACCGTCACATCGGGCTCGCTGAAATTCGACACCATAGACATCGGCAGCCTGCGGGATTCCCAGATCCGCAGGATCCGCGGCAAGAGGATCGGCATCATCCCTCAAGACCCGATGTCGTCGCTGAACCCGACCAAGAAAATTGGTGTCCAGGTGCAGGAGCCCCTGCTCCTGCATGGTGTTACCTCAAAAGAGGAGTCAAAGGCCAGAGTCCTTTCCCTCCTCCGGGACGCCGGCTTGCTGGACCCCGAAACCGTCGTCAATTCCTATCCGCACGAGCTGTCCGGCGGCATGAAGCAGCGTGTACTCATAGCTATGGCCTTTGCGGCAGAGCCTGAGCTGATCATCGCCGATGAGCCGACCAGCGCCCTGGACATGACGGTCGCGAAGCGCGTCATGGATCATCTGCAGAAACTGGTTCAGGAGACGAACACCGCTCTCATCATCATCACGCATGACCTGGCTCTGGCAGTACACAGAGCCGACCGGATCGTCGTGATGAAATCCGGGGAGGTCGTTGAAGTTGGCTTAGCCAACGAGGTACTCAGGGCGCCGAAGCACGAATACACCCAGGAGCTCGTAGCCAGTGCGCCGCACCTTTTCCATCCTGCCGGGCAGACGGGGTACTCCAGCGTCGAATCAAGCCATCCTGTTGGCAGGCCCAGAACTGATGCGTGGGAGTTCGACGTCTCGAACGAGAACGCCATTCTCCGGGTTTCACACCTTGTCAAAGACTTCCACTTCGGGAGCCGCATTCCGTACAAGCACGTGGCTGTCAATGACGTTTCATTCGCCATTCCGCGCGGAAAGACAATGGCAATCGTGGGCGAATCGGGATCGGGTAAATCCACGACAGCACGAATGATCCTTCGGCTTGAGGAAGCCACGTCCGGTTCAGTCCATTTCATGGGCAGGGACATCACGTCCCTCCGTGGCGAAGAGCTTCGCCAGCTGCGCAGGAAAATGCAGGTCATCTATCAGAGCCCCTTTGCATCGCTCGATCCAAAAATGCGGCTCGGGGAGATCATCGAAGAACCCCTTCGGGCGTTCAAGGTCGGCACCAAAAATGAGCGTCACCGGAAAGTCCGGGAACTCATGGACGCCGTAGGTCTCCCCGATACCTACATCAAACGCCGGCCGGTGGAGCTGTCCGGGGGGCAGCGGCAGCGCGTCGCGATCGCGCGGGCACTTGCCCTGTCCCCGGAGCTCGTCGTCTGTGACGAACCGGTCTCGGCACTGGACGTACTGGTGCAGACCCAGGTTCTGGAGCTGCTGCTGCAGCTCCAGGCCGATCTTGGTGTGGCTTACCTTTTTATTTCCCATGACCTGGGAATCGTGAACCACTTCGCCGATTACGTCGGAATCATGAATCGAGGCGAAATGGTCGAATCCGGCAGCACTAAAGACGTTTTTTCACAGCCGAAGGAAGAATACACAAAGATTCTCCTCGACTCAGCTTTCAATCTCTAGTCTTCATTTTTCACATTCGTTCAAACAAAGGGCAGACAAGTGACTTATTTTTCAAGGCGCCTGCGGCGTGCCGTTGGGGCAGCCGCAGTCATCAGCACCGCAATGGTGGGTGTGGTTTCCTGCAGCTCCAATCCATCCGAGGGATCGGGGGAGCCCGTGGTTGACGGTAACCTCAGGGCCTCCATCCAAGTGGACCCCGGGTGCCTGGACCCGCACCAGTTCTCCCTACGGCAGGCCCTTCAATGGGGGCGGCAGATTGTCGACTCCCTGGTTTACGAAACTGAGGACGGAACCTTTTCCCCGTGGCTCGCCAGTTCCTGGAGTGTCAATGACACCGCAACTGAGTTCACCTTCAAGCTCCGGGACAATGTCACCTTCACCGACGGCTCCGCTCTTAATGCTGAAGCAGTAAAAGCGAACATGGACGCGCTGAAAGCCGCTGGCAGCACTGCGGCTGTCGCCTCCAGCTACCTCGCCAAATACGTTGAAACTGATGTTGTCGATCCAACCACAGCGATCATCAAATTCAGCGAACCGAACGCCCAGTTCCTCTATGGGCTCTCAACACCCAACCTGGGAATCTACTCCGCGGAGACAGCCAGCCTGGATGCAAAGGAACTGTGCGCAGGGAAGTTCGCAGCCAGCGGCCCCTTCACTGTCGGCGAATACGTTCCCAACGAACACATCACCTTGAACCGAAATGACGATTACGCATGGGGCCCGGAAGCACTGGAAAATAAGGGCGCCCCATACCTCAAAACGGTGATATTCAACATCATTCCCGACTCTGCGACTGCTGTCGGCGCAGCTGCCGGCGGTGAACTCGACATCGCCTGGGGGATCGAGGAACAAGGAATCGCCACTTTGGAGTCCGCAGGGTGGCAAAACGCCGAGAAACCCGAGCCGGCACTTTCAGCTGGCTGGATTGTGAACTGGGACAGCCTGGTAGGTAAAGAGGCGGCCATTCGTCAGGCGCTAATGCTTGGCGTGGACCGCAAGTACCTCCTGTCGACCCGGCCCGAGACGCAGCAGCCGGCTACCGGCATCCTCAACAGCGCCCACCCGTTCTACAGGGACCAGTCAGAGAAGGTCACCTTTGACCAGCAAAAGGCAGTAGAACTGTTGGAACAGGATGGATGGACCGAGATTGGTGCCGATGGTATTCGCAGCCGGAACGGCGAACGCCTTTCGGTGGATACCATCTTCTACACCCCCGGGGCCCAGCCCGTCATGGAATTGGCAAAGCAGCAACTGAAAGAGATCGGCCTCGAGCTGACCCTTACGCCAGTGACGGCCAACGACGAAACGGCAAGGATGGCCGAAGGAAACTTCGACATGCGGGTCAGCTGGTTCACCGGCCCGGAGCCCACAGTAATTGCCAACGTGCTGCAGCCTTCCAAAGACCCCAAAGTCCAGGAATACGTCCTCCAGCAGGCATCCGTCACCGACTTTGAACCGCGATCCGCGATCGTCGCAGACTTCACTGACTACATCGCTGAAGAAGCTCTGCTGATTCCACTGTGGGAGCAGAACTTCACACCCTTCTGGGGACCGAACGTCTCAAACATGACCCGTGACGTGGCCGGCCTCGTCATGGCCAGCCAAATCAAGACCACCAAGTAACACCGTCCCAGTAAGCAACAACCTGTTGCCCTACCCAAGGAAAACAAATGCCAAAGCTTGTGACCTTCGACTGCTACGCAACGCTCGTGGACTTCAATCTCCGGCCAACCGTGGAGCGAGTCCTCAGCGACCGTCTGACCCAGGACAAACTGGACATAGAGGCCTTCTTCAACGACTTCCGCGTCATGCGCTACCAGGCCTGCCTCGAGCCTTACATGCGGTACTCCACGATGCTGCCAACCACCCTTGAGCACTCCATGACACTGCATGGCCTCCCGTACCGGGCCAGCGATGGCGAAGCCCTCGTGGAGGCCGTAAAAACATTCGGCCCCTTCCCTGAAGTGCCTGCAGCCCTCAACAGCCTCAAGGAGAAATACCGCATCGGGATTATCTCCAACTCCGATGATGACATCCTTAAGCACAACGTCGACCTGATCGGCGTCGAATTTGACTTTGTCGTCAGTGCCGAACAGGTTGGAGCCTTTAAGCCCAAGCTCGAAGCGTTCACCCAGGCATGGGACCTGATGGGCTACGAGCCACACGAGGTGATACACGTTGCGCAAGGCTGGGAGTACGACATGCTTCCCACGTACCACCTGGATATCGCCCGCCGAGTCTGGATTAACCGGACGGGACTCCCCGGAAGCTCCGCTTTCCAGCCCTACGATGAGCTCCCCAACCTAAGGGAGCTCCCTGCGCTGCTCGGTGTCTCACCGAAGCCCCTTCCCAACCTCACTTATTAACTGAGAAAGGGGGGCAGGGAACCACGGTAACAGTGGTTCCCTGCCCCCCCATTTGCGAAGGCCCCCTTTTGCGGGCTATGAAAGCGGCGTTTCAACAAACTGCGTCAATCCAGAATCCCCCAGTGCCCCGTCGAGTTGGCGCGGCAGGTGCCGAGGCCTAAAGGAATTTCAGCGGTTCCAGAGCACTTACGCACCGCACCCTATCCACGGGTTCCAGGCGGACCTGAGTCACCGCCCAATGAGCGATGCTGCGTACTTTGCCAGCTTTGACCATTCCTGGACCCTTGTTTCGTCGAACCGGACCTCGGGCATGGAGATACAAATACTCGCAATAGCCTGGCCGTTCTCGTCAAGAACAGGAGCAGCCACGGCGCACACGCCAGGCCGGTACTCCCGCATGTTCAACGCGTATCCTTGCTCCCTTACCTGTTCCAACTGGCTCAGGACCTGCGCCTTGTCAGTATGCGCCCGCTCAAACTGGTCTTCCGGAGTCGCATCAAGGATTTGCTGAACCCTTGCCGCCGGGAAATGCGCCATAAGGGACTTGCCCGTTGCCGTAGTGGCGTAGGGCGACACTTCACCCAAGGGGTTATAGGTGCGAACGGGTTGATCACAATCGACCCGGGCGATGAGGACGGCACCTTCATCACCACTGGGCACGCAAAGGTGGATGGTCTCGTTAGTCGCGTCCCGGAGCTCCGTCATCGGCTGTTGAGCTGCCGCATACAGCCGTCCGCCCCGAAGAGCGAGCGGACGAATCTCCAAAATCCGGTGACTGATTTCCCACTTGGTCGAGGTAGGACTGGAGTTCTGCAGCCAGCCCGCCTCCTTCAACGTCATCAATGTCCGCTGAATCGTTGACTTGGGTATGTCGAGCATTCGCGTCAACTCGTTGAGGGCAATCGGCTGATGGTCAGAAACCAACTTCACGATCTCAAGTGTGCGAAGGACACTTTTCATTTTCGCTCCTGCAAAAGTACGTAATCGATCGGTAGACGTGAGGTAAAGGACCGCAGTCGACGCACACTTGGGCTCAATGCGTTCTTACCCATCGGCGAGCAAGAACACGTAACAACCCTAAGCGAGGTTCAACGTTCGGACGCCCTACCTGGGCTTTCATCCAGGGAAGGCCTTGGTCCTCGGAGACCCATCAAATCCTTCATGGTCATGCCACATTGTAGCATGCTGTTCCAATTTCGGCATCCGACTGCTAGGCTCCATGGAATTCACATCACAATTGAGCGCTGACGCTGAAGGAAGTAGATATTCATGGCCCGGAGAAAAGTCGCGATTATCGGCGTAGGTACCGTTGGCGTGCAGGCCCTGTATTCCCTGGCGGGCCGCCAGGATATTGAAGTGCACGGATTCGAAAAGTACAGTCCGGGCCATGCCAACGGGGCGGCCGGGGGAGAAGGGCGCATCTTCCGTCGGGTTCTCGGCGGACTGGACGGATACCGCCCGCTTATAGACCGGGCTTCCAATCTCTGGGACAAGCTGGAGCAGGTTGCCGGCCGCAGAATTAGAATGTTCACAGGTTCCCTGACTATCACCCCCCGCGACTCGACCTACGCGGAAAGGATGCTGTCCGAAGCTTCCACTGCTGGATTGGGACTGGAATCGCTCAGCCCCGAGGCGCTACGCCGGCTCTATCCTCTACAGCACTTTCATGACGACGACCTCGGACTGCTGGACCGGGACGGTGGTGTCATTCGATCAGAACTTGCAAACCTCCTCGCTGCCCGGGCGGCCGCCGGTCTTGGCGCTCACATTCATTCCCGGGAAGAAGTGCTCGGGATATCGGAGAACGCGGGCGGAGTATCCATCACAACCGACGAAGCCGTGTACGAGTTTGACCAGATCATCATCACCACCGGGGCCTGGGCCCATCAGCTCGTACCGGACGTGGCCTCGACCGTCCACGTCCACAAGCCAGTGTCAGGATGGTTTGTACCCAAAGATGATGGCGGTCTCTTTGGACCGGGTCCGGTTTTCGGCCGCTCAGCGCCCTGCCAGTTCTACGGCATACCCAACGCAGACCACCGAATGGTGAAGTTGGGGTACGCCGGCACACGTCAGACCGCCATCCCGACTTACCCCCAGCCCTCCGATTACTTTGTCACTGCTCAGGAGCTTGAACACTTCACCGATATCGTGGAGACATACTTTCCCGGCCTCCACCCGGAACCGGTCCGTGTCAACGCATACTTTGAGGGCTACACCGATGACGCCCGTTTCATCATGCAGCGCACATCCGACCGCGTGACGCTGGCGCTGGGGTTTTCAGGCAACGGGTTCAAGTTTGCCCCGGTATTGGGTGAGGTCGCCGCGGACCTCGCGTTGGGAGAGGAACCCGCAGTGGACATCAGTTTTCTCCTCCGCGACCTCGCAACCACCGGCGAATCAAAGGGCCCGGCGGAGCTGCAACCCGAACCGATAGCCGACTAAAGGCACCCGTGATCACCTCTGCCCCCACTATGCCCAACGTCCGGTCCGAGCACGACCTGCTCGGCGACCGCGATATCCCCGCCGAGGCCTACTGGGGTGTGCACACGCTCCGGGCCGTGGAGAACTTCCCCATCACCGGCCAGAAGCTGTCATCCAACATGCACCTGGTCCGCGGCCTCGCTGCGGTCAAGCTGGCCGCCGCCCGCACCAACCGGGAACTGGGCCTGCTGGATGCCGAGCGCTCGGACGCCATCGAGCAGGCCTGCCAGGACGTGCTCGACGGCAAACTCGCCGACCAGTTCGTGGTGGACGTCATCCAGGGCGGTGCCGGGACGTCGTCGAACATGAACGCCAACGAGGTCATTGCCAACCGCGCCCTCGAAATCCTTGGCCACCCCAAGGGCGACTACGCCCGCCTGCACCCCAACGACCATGTGAACCTCAGCCAGTCCACCAACGATGTCTACCCCACCGCGGTGAAGCTGGGCACCATCTTCGCCGCGCGGGAACTGCTGGATGCCCTGGCTGAACTGGAAGAGGCCTGCGCAGCTAAGGCGCTGGAATTCCGCACGGTGGTGAAGATGGGCCGCACGCAGCTGCAGGACGCGGTGCCCATGACGCTGGGGCAGGAGTTCGGCAGCTACGCCATCACCATCGGCGAGGACCGGCTCCGCCTGGCTGAAGCAGATCTGCTCATCCACGAGATCAACCTGGGCGCCACCGCCATCGGCACCGGCCTGAATGCACCCGCGGGCTATGCGGAAGCTGCCTGCCGGCACCTCGCCGAAGTGACCGGCCTGCCGCTGGTGACCGCGCCGGACCTGATCGAAGCGACCCAGGACGTTGGCGCCTTCGTGCACCTGTCCGGCGTGCTCAAGCGGGTGGCCGTGAAGCTCTCCAAGATCTGCAACGACCTGCGCCTGCTCTCCTCCGGACCGCGCGCCGGCTTCGGCGAAATCAACCTGCCGGCTGTCCAGTCCGGCTCGTCCATCATGCCCGGCAAGATCAACCCGGTGATCCCGGAAGTGGTCAGCCAGGTGGCCTACGAGGTCATCGGCAACGACGTCACCATCACTATGGCGGCCGAAGCCGGGCAGCTCCAGCTGAACGCGTTCGAGCCGGTCATCGTCCACAGCCTCCACAAGAGCATCTCCCACCTGGAAGCCGCCTGCCGCACCCTGACGGCGCGCTGCATCCGGGGCATCACCGCGAACACCGAGCACCTGCGCCGCACAGTGGAGCAGTCAATCGGCCTGGTCACAGCCCTCAATCCCCATCTGGGCTACGCCACCGCCACCGCCATCGCCAAGGAAGCACTGGCAACCGGCAAGGGCGTGGCCGAACTCGTCCTGGAACACGGACTCCTCACCAACACACAGCTCCAGGAACTCCTCAGCCCCGAGCGCCTCGCCAACCTCAACAGTTAGCATGGTTGGCGTCCGCACACGTTTCGTAGTTCTCATGAAGAACCGCAATCTCATGACCATCCGTCACGCCCAGTCGACGAAGCTGGCACATTAGAGCCGGACCGCCAAGCGAACTTCGACTTTGTAGCTTGGTACCGGCCGGTTGAGCAATTCTGAATTCTGGAAGCCGGAAAAACGCCACGAACGCTGAAAGGAGACACACTCTTTTCAGCTACTCCACCCCCACGGGCAAACTAAAGGGCGACGGTTGGGTATTTCTTGCCTGTCCAGGGTTCAAGGCGGCGGGCCCATTCGAGCTGGTAGGACAGGGGGCCCTTTTCCTTTGTCCAGTCTTCCTCGAAGACGCCAATAAACAGGGTCAGATACAGGAAGAAGTGCGCCCCGCTAGCAAAGAGCCATTCGTAGTCGTAACAGATCAGAGCCTGGCGTTCTTCTTCCGTGAAGGAGAGCCAGGAGGTTTTTTCCGCAGAGTTGAGCCACCCTCCGACTTCCTGTTCCCACCGGTCGAGGGTTCCTTGGGGGTCTAGCTTGTAGCGTGAGACCCATTCGGGGTCGCGGTCGACGGTGTAGAGGAACTTGTTCACGTAGTACTTGCTCATGCTGTTGCTCCTGCCTTGTCCGCGTACACCGGTCCGGTGACAGCTCCAGCTTCTGCCGCTGAGCGGGTTGCCGTCTCGGCCATTTTTTCGTTCTTGTTGGGATACCAAGTCATGAACATTTCGCGCGTGTGGTAAAGGTCAAGTTGGTCGACGTAGTCGGCTGACTCGGGGCCGGCGATGCCCATCATGAGGATAAGGTCCATGAAGCCGTGGGTGGCGTTGCCCGAACCGGACATCGATTCGTGGGTGACGTTGTCCAGGATGGCTTCGATGTTGCCGGTGGAGAGCCACTCGATGGCCTGGGCGTCGAACTCAGGATCGGGGCCGTGCTCGCCGAACATCCGCGGCCCGCCCAACTCCAGGGACAGGTGGCCGGTTCCGATGGCCGCAATCTTTTTATCGGACGGGTATGCCTCGATGATCTTGCGAATGGCACGGCCTAGATCCCAAAACCGTTTGGGCGACGGCAGCGGCGGGGCAAAGATGTTCGTGTAGATGGGCACTATCGGCAGGTCGGCGTCCGGCCGGACGGTGATGATGGGGCAGATGATGGAGTGATCAATCTTCAGTTCATGGCTGAAGGAGAAATCGAAGCCCTCGTCTAGGAGGCTTTGGTGCATGAAGTTTGCGAGCTTGACGTCGCCGTCGAGGACGTACTTCGGGATCCCGAATTCGCGCTCTTCGTTGTAGAACGTCGCATCGTATTTTTCCTGCTTGCCGATCAGGAAGGTGGGGTAGTTGTCCAGAAAGAACTGGTGGAAGTGGTCGGCGCCGACCATGACCAGAATGTCCGGCTCAGCAGCTGTGAGTGTCGCGCGGTAGGCCTCGACTTTCCGTTTCCACTCGTCCGCCTGTGGCATCCGCTCCTGGGGCGGTGCGGTGGTTGCTTTCAGATAGAACGGGTGGTGCGTGCTGGCCAAAACGGCTGTCAGTTCCGCCATGGTGCTCTCCTAGAAGTCTTCTGCCGTCGCTGGCAGCGGATTGTGCATTATGGTTACTCTTGGTCGGGGCTTTTGTAGACCGCATTGCGGTCCACCGTCATGTAGACGTCGTTAGCGACCGGGTTTCGGCGTTCCTCGGCGATCTGGCCGAGCAATCCCGCTGCCCGGGCGAGCAGCGCAAATCCGCGCAGTAGCTCCGGGGGAAGGCCGAGGTCCGCCAATGCGGCGCCGCAGACGCCGGCACCGTTCAGAGGAAGCTTTCGCCCCAGTGCCTCTTCGCTCATTCTTCCGACCGCTTCGAAGAGCCGCAGGTGGGGCCCGCGCAGTCCTTCTTGTTCAGCGATGCCGATCAAAACCGGGGTGCGCGGGTCGCCGTCTTTGTGGTTCGGATGGCCAAGGCCAGGCACAAACTTCCCGGCGGCCCGTTGCGTCCGAATGGCTTCCAGCGCCACCTGGTCCCAGCCGGTCTCCGTGGCGGGAAGCTCTCCATCGTGTGCTGCAAGGACACTGGCGAGGAACTGGGCGCAGTCCTCTGTGACACCCAGAAAGCGGGAGCCCCCGCCGAGCAGACCGGCAGCCATTGCCCCTTGGAGTGAGTCCGGGGCGCTGAGGTAGGTCAGCCGGGCGGCAATGGCAGTGGGAGTAAAACCGTGGTCGGCCAATGCAACGAGGACTGATTCAAAGACCCGCAGCTCCGCTGCGGTGGGACGGCGCATGGCTACGAGCCAGAACGAGAGCTCCCCAAAGCTGACCTTACCCATCAGGTCCTGGGCCAGGTCCTGGCCCAGAAGCCGGATCTCGGTCGCGGAAGATGTGCCAAGGGATGTGGGGAAAGTGGTGGTTTCGATTTCGGGCGGGATGTTCATGACCGTTCTTTCAGTGCTGTGACGACTGGGCGGGTGCAGCGAGCCAGGCGCGGACTTCATCCGAGTGTTCACCCAGCATCGGCGGTGCGAGATCGTATCGGAGCGGGGTCGAGGAGAACGTGATGGGGTTTCGCACCCCGGGTACGGTGCGGCCGGCTCGCCCTACCTGGACAACGGGTTCCAGGCCAAGCTTCTCGGCGTACTCGACACCTTGCTTGATGCTGTTGATGGGACCATTGGGGACACCGGCCTCATTGAGCTTGTCGAACCAGTACCCCGCCGACCGGGTACTGAGCCGGTCGGCGAGCAGCGGACGAAGCTCTTCGCGACGTTCGGTGCGGTTCTTGTTTTCCGCGAACCGGGGATCGTCAGCCAGTTCCGGGACGCCCAGCACCGCGCACAATTTGCGGAACTGGGCGTTGTTGCCGGCGGCAACTATAAGATCGTCGTCGGAAGTGGGCAAGGGCTCATAAGGAAAAAGACTTGGGTGGGCGTTACCCATCCGGTGTGGGGTCACGCCGCCTGCAACGTAAGCCGAAGTTTGATTCACCAGCCCGGACATGGCCGAGGCCATCAGGGACGTTTCGATGCTTTGCCCTTCGCCCGTCAAGTCACGGTGCCGAAGCGCGGCGAGGATACCGATGGCTGAGTGCAGTCCTGCCATGACATCGAACACGCTGAGTCCTGCCCGGTATGGGGAACCCTCAGGGCCGCCAGTAAGGCTCATCAGGCCGGACATCGCCTGGACGATCAGGTCGTAACCGGGCAGCGTGGAACCCTCGGCTGTGCCGAAACCGCTGATCGAGCAATAAATGACGGTCTCGTTGTTCTCCTTCACACTGCCGTAGTCAAGTTTGAAGCGCTCCAACCCTCCAGGCTTGAAGTTTTCAATGACCACATCCGCCCGTGCAGCGAGGGCTTGCGCCACCGTCAGGTTTTCTACGTTCTTAAAGTCGAGGACGATGGACTTCTTGTTGCGATTGATAGCCGCATAGTAAGTCGAGACGCCATCGGGACGGACCGGAGGGACCCAGGAACGGGTGTCATCCCCAGCAGGACTCTCGACCTTGATGACCTCGGCCCCCATATCGCCCAGCAGCATCGTGGCATAGGGTCCCGCGAGAACCCGGGAGAAATCGGCGATGACGACGCCGTCGAGCGGGAGCTTCCGACAGGCATTTTCATTCGGTGCAGATTGAGTCAAGAGTTTCCTTTCAGTCTCGAGCGCGTGTCCGTGGGGCGGACAGTTGTCCGAAAGGGTGGGTGTACTTATAGAATGGGACTCTTGAGCGCACGTGTCAAGATCTTCAACCGAGAGATAGAGGAACGCATGACGCAACGGGGAAAGGGCCCCGATTTCATCGAGGCGCTGGCGAGGGGTCTGGACGTCCTGCGCAGCTTCTCGGCTGGACAGCCCGCTATGAGCCTGAGCCAGGTTGCCCAAGCTGCAGACTTGGCTCGTCCTACGGCTCGTAGAATCCTGCTGACCTTGGAGGAGCTTGGATATGTCCGCGCTACCGAAGGGTCATACACCTTGATGCCTAAGGTGCTGGATTTGGGAATGGCTTACGTCGGGGCCTTGGGGCTGTGGGAAATGGCCCGGCCGCATATGGAACGTCTGGTGCGGCAAACTGGTGAGTCTTCTTCGATGGCACAGCTTGAAGGCTCAGACATTATCTACGTCGCCAGGGTGGCTGTTCCGAAGCTGATTGCCCTGCGCGTGGATGTCGGCACGCGATTCCCCGCGATGCTCACTTCGCAGGGCAAAGTCCTTCTGGCTGAGCTGCCTGAGAACGACGTCGTTTCCAGGCTCGCCCAGCCGACGCGCTCGGACGTAGCTGCCCCAACGGGCTTTTCTGCCGAACATCTTCACGAAGTTCTCCGAGGCGTGCGCGAGCAGGGTTGGGCGCTCGCCGACGAGGAGCTTGCCCCTGGGGTGCGATCCATCTCGGTGGGCGTCCGGGACCATGAAGGCATCACCAGAGCTTCCATGAATGTAACCGTCCACGCGCAGGAAACAAGCATCGAGAAGCTGACTGGTGAGTACCTGCCTATGCTCCAAACCGCCGCCGACGCAACGAGTAGGGACTGGGCCCTCTGGCAGTCCCGTCCCACGGAGTCACTGAAACCCTGAACGCGCCGTATACGGCCATGCAGTGGTTGTAGGCGATGCTAAATCGAATTCAAGAAATCTAACACTAACGCGTTCCACTGCATTGGGGCCTCCACGTTGACGACATGACCACAGTTCTCGAACTCCACGGTCTTTCCATTCGGAGTTCGCCGAGCGAGTTCAAGCGTATAGCCGCGTTCACGCAGCGGATCAAGAGCCCCAGCCGTGTACAGCACCGGAACTTCGATCCGTTCATACGGGGTTTCGTCGGCGTTGCCAAAATCCGAACGTTCCGGAACATGAGGAGCCTTGAACCGTGCTGCGGCGATCGTTTCCCAGGCGCCCGGCCGCAGTGAGTTCTCCCAACGTGTTCGCACAAATTTATCGTCAGCTGCCCACGACGGATCTGCGTAGGCGGTCGCAACCAGGCGGCGCATGCCCTCAAGGGTTTGGTCGTAGTTGACGAGTACCTCTCGGGCGGCGTTCGCGGGAACAAAGCCCCCTCCGGACGCTACAAACACGGATCGCGCGGGCCACTGGGGGCGCCCGGTGGCAATGGCCCGCAGCAACATCGTGCCCCCCATGGACATTCCGCCGAAGTGCGCAGACTCAATACACATAATTTCTAGAAATCGAGTCATATGTGACAACATCCGGCCCGATCCCGAGACGAAGTCTCTGATTTTGTCAGTTCCGCCAAATCCAAGCCAATCAGGAGCAATTACCCTGTAGTTCTGCGCAAGCGCAGGGATGTTCGGCTCCCAGCTCGCTCTCGCATCCTCGCCGAAGGCCCCGCCATGAAGCAGGACAACGACTTCCTCGCCGTCGCCCGCTTCCAGGAAATGTGTTTTGATCCCGTCGACCATGACGTATCGGCTGCGGATTTCTGTGTTCATAGTTCGTTCTGTCCTTCACTTAAATGTTTTATGGCAAGACGCGACTAGCCCTGGAGCCACCGGGTCCCCTCTTCCAGGAGCCGTCGAGCCGCGGGGCCGCGCAGGCCAGGAAGGTCTGCGGGCGGTTGTGCACCTGCTGCGGATTGGATATACGCAAGGTGGCGGTAGCCCTCCGGCCACTGGGCAAGGACCTCGGCGTCGAGTTGGACAACTGTGCCCGGAACTACCGGGTCAAGGCGATCGCGGTCGTAGAACGCCCGGCGATGCACAATTAGCCAAAGGTTGTTTCGACGTTCAAAAAAATCATAAAAGCGGCCAGCGCTGGTGACGTCAACTTCGTCCTCCCCGACATATCCGCGGACGTTTATGCTCATCCGTGTCTGCGCTAGAGCCCGGTCACCACTAATGTCGACAGTGCACCCTCCGAGTGAATGGAACGCGCGTGCACCGGACTCCCAGGAACGTTGCGACGCGGCGACAAAGTCCTGCGCTGATCCTTCGAACCATGTAGTGACGATGGTGCCGCCCTCATGCCAAGCCGAGAGAAGCCGTTTCCAGTCCCCGGTATCTCGCGCCAACGCCCAACTCTCAATGACTTCCTTTATCTCGACGACGTGGGGCCGTCCCACTGGGAACTCGCCTGCCGGCTGATTCGAGGTGAAAATCTTACCCATTCCTCTCCCTCTCGGGGTGCAACCGGCGCCCTAAGCTACCGGATTTGGCGAGTCTAACAGGTGTCCGCCAGGCGGAAAACTGTCCGCAAATGCAACTACAGTTGTTCCGCCCGACCACCCGACCCGGATTCGCAAGGCATTGAGGGAGCCGATTGCGCCGGTGTTGAGACGGAGCAGGGGCTTTGATTCTGATCATCGGGACATTATCTTAGTTATGTCCGCCTAGTGGTCAAGCGTCCGCCTAGCGGCCGCGTCAGTCAGTTATCGCGTGCGTCTCTTTGATGCCCGCGACAAAGGCGTCCACTGAAATCTCGTCGGGGCTCGACTTGCAGAGTCCCCTACATACGGGAAATAACAAGTGAAGGAGATGAGTTGTGACTACACGAACCGAAGCGCTGCGCGATCACGCCTGCCTGATTGTCCACGGCCCCGACCAGTATGGACTCGTAGCGGCTGTGACCGCCCTTGTCACCCGCAACAAGGGAAATATTGTAACCCTCGACCAATATTCAGATAACCCCGAAGGAGGGGCATACTTCCAGCGGGTGGTGTTCCACCGTCCAGATCTCCAAGGTGCGATCCCTGAGATCGAGTCGGACTTGGAGGATACTCTGGCGCCTTTCCGGATGCAGTGGCGCCTGACTGACCAATCGACTCCGAAACGCATGGTGATACTCGCCTCTAAGTCGGATCACTGCCTCCTGGAACTTCTATGGCGGCACCGCAGGGGCGAGTTGCCCGTCACGATCTCTATGGTGATTTCCAACCACACGAATTCCGCCGAAGACGTCCGCTCCTTCGGCATCCCATTTTTCCATGTGCCTTCTCTCGGGGCAAACAAATCCGCAGCAGAGGCTAAAATCGCAGAACTGCTGGCGGGAAACGCGGACTTCGTCGTCCTTGCCCGCTACATGCAGATCCTTTCCAGCGATTTCTTGGACATTATCGGCGTGCCCGTCATTAATATCCACCACTCATTCCTACCGGCATTCATTGGTGCAGCACCCTACCGAAAGGCCAAGGAACGCGGTGTCAAGCTCATTGGCGCGACTTCCCACTACGTCACTAAGGACCTCGACGAGGGGCCAATTATCGAGCAAGACGTCACGCGGGTTACACACGCGATGACAGCCGCTGATCTCCAGCGACGGGGTGCCGACGTTGAGCGAGCCGTTCTTGCCAGGGCTGTGCAATGGCATGCGGAAGACCGCGTCATCACCCACGGCAATCACACCGTCGTCTTTTAGGCTCATTTCGTTCGGTTACGAAACCGGCAAATAACCCTGAAGCACGTCGTCCGTCAGTCAGTTGGCCGCTGCGAGAGCTGATTAACGGCGGGTTGGTGACTAAGCGTCCGACGTGGGGAGGCCGTGATCCAAAGCTGTCGCAACGGCAATCTCGACGAACCCTGCAGCCGGTTCATGGAGACCACTGGCGGCATAGCCGATGCTGAACTGACTACGACTCAAATTGCGAACCTGGCGGCGTGCGACCCTCCTGTGATGAAAGCCCATCGCAACGCTGAGAGGCAGGAATGCGCCAGCCTCAGTTGCGGCGACCAGGGCAAGGGTCTCTTCAAGATTCTCGGCACTTGAGCCGACTCGTGGCCGTGTGCCGTCGGGTCTTGGGTCTTCAAGCGACCAAGCAACGAAGGCACGGTCCTCTGATCGAGGGGCAACCATCACAAGCTCTGAGAGTTGCATGATGTCCACCTCTTCGTCCAGGGCAAGAGCGCTACGCTCGTTTAGCACCAGCACCCGGGGCTCAGACACAAGCGTGCGGGTTTCCAGGCCGGGAACGGCGACCGGACCCCAAAAGAAGCCCACGTCGAGAGTGCCCGAAGCCAGCATCTCAGTAATTTCGTCACGATGGGCATATTGGAAGTCCACGGAAAGGTCCGGGCACTGTTCCGCTACCGTGTCCAGGAGCGCGGCGGTGAAGTCGGGCGGCCCGATGTTGGAGAAGCCAAGTCGGATATGGGGGGAGCTGAGCTTCCGTCTCCAATTTGTCAGGCGCAGGTTGGAGTTTACAACGTCCCGTGCCAGCGGCAGCAGGCTGATACCGGCGGGGGTCAGTTCGACGTTTCGGGACGACCGGTCGAAGAGAAGCGTCCCTAATTGTTTTTCCAGCCGGGCAATCTGTTGGCTCAACGCCGGCGGTGTGAGGAATAAGTCCCTTGCTGCCCGGGCGAAGTGCTGTCGTTCCGCCACTGCGACGAATGCCTTCAACGCACTGAGGGTTGGTTCCATGGGTCTCCTTCGACCGTTAATGGGACGTTAACAATTGGAACAGGAATCGACGTCGACATCCATCACGTGGGCCGCGGATACTCAGTTAAGAGTAACCGTCCGATCGTTCAGGAGAAGAAGATGATTGACAATATTCCCGTTATCGACGCGGTGGTCCACGCTTACAACTTGGATCCCAGCAATTATGCCAATCAGTGGGGAAGCCCGTCGACGGAACTGGTAACCGGAGCCTGCTATTTCGGATCAAAACCGGGCTACCGCCTGCCACGCGAGCAGTACATCCGGGACTGGTCCATGGAAGAAACGGCGAACATGGTGTTCGCCGAGAGCGACACTGATTTGGCCACGCACCATGTACTGCCCGTTGCTGCCTTTAAGGACGGCATGGCATCGCTGGAGAAAACCAAAGAGGCCCTCGACAGGTGGCCCGATCGGTTCCTTGTCTACAGCGGCGTCGACCCCATGGCGGGACAGGCTGCCATTGATGAGTTTGATCGTCAGTTCGAAATGCTCGATGGCCCGCCGGGTTTGAAGCTGTATCCGAACAGCTGGCGGGACGAGGAAGTGCTGGGGTGGAAAATGGATGATCCCGAGATCGCCTTTCCCCTCTTTGAACACGCTCTTAAGCGCGGCACGAAAGTTGTCGCGATCCACAAGGCGGTACCGTTGGGACCCTACCCACTGGACACCTACCGCGTTGACGATATCGACAGGGCGGCGATCGCATTCCCTGGCCTGCAATTCGAGATCGTTCACGGCGGTTCCGCCTTCCTGGAAGAGACAGCTTGGCAAATTGCCCGATTCCAAAATGTGTTCGTCAACCTCGAGATCACCGGCGCTCTGGCCTATTCCAAGCCGAAGGCGTTCCAGTACGCTATGGCAGGACTCCTGCAGGTTGGTGGACCCATGGCCGTGGAAAAAATTGTATGGGGAACCGGGGCAATGGCATTTCATCCTCAACCCCTTTTGGAAGGGTTCTGGGACTTCCAGTTCGACCAGGATGTCATGGAACGCTATGGCCTGCCTGAGTTCTCGCGGGAGATGAAGGCGAAAGTGCTCAGCCTTAACTACGCGCGATTGCTTGGAATCGACCTGGAAACGCGCATGGAACGGATCAAAAATGATGAGTTCGCCCTACTGAAGGGGGCCAACCTGGCCCAGCCTTATTCAACCACGCAGTCGGCCGGCCACAATGAATAGCCTCGATCGATGGCACGGAGAAGATCTCGACCGCCCTACCCTCGAGCCTGACATTGCGGCAGCCCTTTCCACGGTGATCGATCCCTGCAGTGCAGCCACAGGCGCCCCCTTGAGTTTGGTGCACATGGGATTGGTCCGTCGCGCCGAGCGAACCGGGGCAGGAGTTGTGGAAGTTGAGCTTCGACTGACGTCACCAATCTGCTGGAACGCTGCTCCAATGATGCAGGCGGTTCAGGAGGCTCTTCAACAACTCCCCGACGTGAATGACGTCAGGTGCACAGCAGATCACGGGTTCGAATGGACACCCGCCCACATGACAGGGACCGCCAAACGTCGGCTGCAGTTGATCCGCCCAACGCATCAGCGATCCGCCCCCCACTGATATCAGCTTTACCGCAAACATCGAACGACTCAATGAGGAGACGCAAATGATCAAGTTCATGCTCACGACCCGACCGAAGCCGGGCGGGGATCCGGCGATGTTCGACTACGAGTGGGGCGTGATACACCCTGCACTCATGTTGACAACGGAGTCGGTCGTTCGGACCTTCCATCGCTACGCCCAACATCGGAGTTTGGCGGGCGCTTCCGACGAAGACCTAAGGATCCCCACCGCGCCCCAGGGCTGGTCGTGCATGTCGGACCATTGGATTGAGAACTTCGAGAGTTTGAACGATGTGTTTAGTGCCGAATATATGCGCCGGATGCATCCACACAGTTTTGGAGACTCCCAATTCGTAATCGAACTGGTGGAAGGGCATGTGGCCAAGGACGCTCCGGACCTGCAAAGGGGAATTAAGGTCGTCAGTTTCCTCAAAGCAAAGCCCGGCTTGGACTTCGACGAATTTGTCCGCGAGTGGCACGGCGAGGTCGCCGCCCGCACCCTCGCTGAGGACGGGGACGGCATTATCAAGAAGTATGTGCTGAACACTCGACTACCCATAAACCCTGAACTGTTCCGTGGAACCCTGTTCGAGCTTGGCGGCTGCGGGCAGTACGCAGGCGTTGAGGAGATGTGGTTCGATAACTTGGCGGACGCCAGGCGGTTTGCGAGCCATGAGTTTGCCGGTGCCCACGCCGCACTGCGCCGCATCGTCGATACTTCTACCAGCTTCTCGATGCCTCTGGTGGAGCGGATCGTGTGGGACCGAACCATTCCAGGTCCGCAGCCGGCCATTTTTGACCCCGATTCGTTTGAATCACGCGTTGTCTCCAGCGAGCGCCAGGCGGATGAGTGGCACATCCCTCTGGCCGGTAACACGGACCCGAGCCTGAGCATCTAGAGGCTCCACTGTTTTCAAGCTGCGCCGCCTCTGACGGCGCGATATCCGTACCAGCGCATGCCCTGTCGGCATGCGTGAGAACACCTTGAAGGAGATTCTCTTGCAGGTTTCATCCATGCGCACAACCCCGATCGGGTACTTCACCTCGCGGTGGGGCGAGCCGGAATATACCGACTGGCTTGACGAAAGCATGTCCTGGAAAGAGTCCTGCTATATCGGCGATTGGTCGTTTATGTGGGAACGAAAATACACAGGCAAGGATGTCCTCGATTTCTTTGCCAAGTACACAGTGAATTCATTCGAACGATTCAGTATCGGCCAGGCTAAGCACGCAATCCATACAAATGTTGACGGCAAGGTCATTCACGAGGGCATCCTCCTCCGTATCAGCGAGGATGAGTTCGTGTTGTTCGGGCGTGGCTGCTTTCTTATGGACCACTACCTCAGCAAGGACAACTCGATGGATGTTCGGTCCGAGGTGCTGGATCTCTTTGTCCTCCAGGTGTCAGGCCCCACCGCGTTGGAGACAGCCGAAAGGGCAACAGGCCAAAGCCTCCGCGAAATTAGGTTCATGCACTCGGTTCCCGCCCGGGTGGCAGGCCACGAAGTGCGTGTCCTGCGGCAGGGCATGGCGGGCACAATTGGTTTCGAGTTTCAGGGACCCAGGGAGCATATTCACGAGGTGCGTCGAGCGCTGCTGGATGCGGGTAACGAATTTGGCATTCGTGAGCTTGGCGGGCGTGCGGTCTTTATCAACCACCTCGAGGCGTGTTTCCCGACCATCATTGTCGACTACTTGCCAGCTATCTTCGGCGACGACATGGCAGAGTATCGCGAGGCGTTCTTGGCATCACTTCCGCCGGCCTCCCGAACATTCAACCTCACTGGCAGTTTCGAGAGCGCCGATATCGCCGACTACTACAGGAGCCCGATTGAACTGGGTTGGGGCCGCACAGTTAATTTTGATCATGACTTCGTCGGACGCGCCGCGCTCGAGCGGGAGAAGGCATCCCCCCGCCGAACCATACGCACTTTGGTGTGGGATGCCAGGGATGTAGCGGATGTGTATGAATCCCATTTCAATAGGGAAGTAGAACCGTACCGCTTCATGGACATGCCCCGGGACCAGCGCGGGTTCGCGTGGAACGACAAAGTCGTCCAGGGCAATCAGGTAGTAGGTGTGGCCACATCGCGAGGGTACAGCTACTACTTCCGGGAAATGCTGTCGTTGGCTGTCATGGACGTTGGTCAAAGTGAACCGGGAACGGAAGTTGAAATCATCTGGGGGGAGCCGGGCGGTCGCCAGAAGCGCATTAGGGCGCGAGTAGCAGCGGCTCCTTATGCAGATGACAGGCTTCGGCGAATTGACCTTCAAGAATCGCTGCCATAAGTCACCCAGTATTTTCTTGCCTCAGCATCGGGCGTGATTCCAGAGCCTCAGATGCAGAGAGCTTCTGAACAAACCCAATAACATCAACTACGCAGATGGAGAAGTGAGTCAAGTGAAAGCAAACGGTGTCTTATGGACTGGCCCCGGCCAAGTGACCCTTGAAGATTTCGAAGTAGAGGATCCGGCGGCAGGCGAAGTCCTGATTGAAAACTACTACTCACTGGTTAGTCCCGGTACCGAAATCGAGTGGCTGAGCAGCGACGAAGCGCACTTCATCTTCGGCACCACGTTTCCTTTCCGCCCCGGCTACGCGGCTGCGGGAAGAATTGTGGCCGTTGGCCGCGACGTCGAAGGCTGGCATGAGGGCGATCGAGTCATCACGGGCTATAACAATCTGGGCCGGCCCTACGGAACTCATGCAACACACATGCTCTCACTGGCCAAAAATCTGAACCGCGTTCCCGACAACCTTCCGCTCCAAGAGGCTGCTTTTTTCAACCTAGGACAAACCGCAGTCCACGTCGTTCAACTGTGCGGACTTCGATTGTCAGATGATGTCGCAATCGTCGGCCAAGGGCCCATTGGAAACCTCGCTGTGCAGGTCGCTAAAGCCGCCGGTGCTGCAAGAATTGTTGCTCTCGACTTACTTCCGTCCCGGCTGAATGAAGCCCTGCGCGCAGGAGCAACTGATTCTCTCAACCCAACTGCGGAAGAAGACCTCACCCGGTTTGTTCAAAGCACTGGCGGGATCGGGAAAGTCATAGATCTGTCCGCGAGCAAAAACGGACTCAACACGGCTATCCAAATTGCCGCGCCGCTAGGGACTGTTATCTTATCAACCGGGTACGCAGGCCGGCTCGAAATCGACTATGGTGCCGCTTTCGTGAAGGGTCTTCAACTGGTAGGCGCCTTCGTCAACGCACGTCTTGAGCGCGCGCCTGGGGATATCGAGACATTCCTGCGACTTGCGTCCAGCGGCGCCATCAGTGTGAAGGATCTTTTGTCCACACCAAAGTCACCCGAGGAAGCCCCCCGGGTATATCAGCAGCTAATGTCGGGAAGCCGCGCAAACGCCGCCCCGATCTTCGAATGGAAGAAGGAGTAGTGCTAAAAAGTGCTGCACCGAGGAGGAGGGACAACCACCATCAACACGCCAAGTCACTCTAATGGGAAGTCGAATGCAAGACTTCCCACCTAATGAGGCAGAGATATGTGATCCGCAAACGTGGGAGGGTCTTATCCCAGGCGACATTGTGATACTGGAAGTGCCAACGGCTCGTGGTTATATCGGAACAGTCGAGTGCACTACCAACGATGGACTCATCATTTGGCTGAGGGACGAACTGAATGAAAGGAAACTCTTCCATATTCACGATTGTCGATCCATGCGCTTGGTGGAATCCGGTCAAGTGGCCGTTAGTGGGCGTCGAAGCTGGAGAGCGCTTCTTGAGCATACTTCAACTTCGTGATCAAGAATACGCTCTCAGGGGCCAGGTTAGTTAGTTAGTCACCACACCGGCCCCAGTCCTTCGGAACCACTCACAAAAACCGATTACGGTGGGCCCTTCTCACGTCGTCAATGCACCATCCCCTATCAGTTCCTCCGCTCGAAGACGCTGCCGGGTCGCCCACC
>NZ_JCAXEF010000002.1:0-594257 GCF_059758765.1 Pseudarthrobacter sp. GQ63 | reverse complement strand
TCCAACCTCTCTTTGCGCGCATTGATGGCGCACTCAGGCCGGGCAGGGTGACCGCCCGGCGTACATACGCCGTGTGCGACGTATCGGTTACAACAGCCCGGTCATGTGTGCCGGGCAGGGTCCTAGCATTCCTACGTCTGCATTGGAGTTACAGGGTTGTTGCCCCGCAGGCATAGTTGTCACCTGCCACTCTAACTCTGTCCCCAACGCGATGCGTAGCCGCGGCTTGGGCGGCCCGGTTGTATTTCGCCGTCATACTGGTTGTGTGACGAAAAGCCGCTGTGCTGCGGGTTGGCGGAACCTGGTGTGACGCAGAATATGCCACATCACGGGGGCGGCAGCTTGAAGCTCAGGCACAAAGGGTGTTGGCTGGGAGTAATGGAAATCACTATGCGCACCGCGCATATAAGGCATTGGAGGTACACGTGAGCGAGGCCGACGCCGCCACTTCGGTAAATGTGGCGGAAAAATTGGGTTTCAAGAATGGGGATCTGATTCAGGAGTTCGGTTACGACGACGACGTCGATTTCGACTTGCGTGACGATATTGAGGACCTGACGGGTTCCGAGCTGCTGGACGAGGACGACCATGAAGTGGCGGACGCCGTCGTTTTCTGGTGGCGCGACGGCGACGGGGACCTGGTGGACAGCCTCATGGATTCGCTGACCACGCTGAGCGAAAACGGCGTCGTCTGGGTCCTGACACCCAAGTCCGGAAGGACTGGATACGTCTCCCCGGCGGACATCCAGGAAGCGGCGCCGACCGCCGGACTGCACGTGACGACGTCGGCAGGCGTGTCCAAGGACTGGAGCGCAACGCGGCTGGTGAGCAGGAAGAACAAGTGACGGCAGCGCTTGCCGCTGCCTCCGTTGCCGTCCCCGCCGTTGGCGCTCCGGCACCCGACTTTGAACTCGACAATCAGTACGGCGAACCGGTCAGGTTGTCTGCCTTCCGCGGCCAGAACGTGGTGCTGGTGTTCTATCCGTTTGCCTTCTCCGGCATCTGCACCGGCGAGCTCTGCGAAATCAGGGACAATCTGGCCCTGTTCGAAGAGGGGAATGCCGTTGTCCTAGCGGTTTCCGTTGACAGTAAGTTCACCTTGCGGGCCTACGCCCAGCAGGAGGGGTATACCTTCGATTTGCTGGCGGACTTCTGGCCCCACGGTGCTGCGGCAAGCCTCTATGGTGTCTTCGACCCCGAGAGCGGAATGGCGCTGCGGGGCACGTTCATCATCGATGCCGGGGGCGCCATTCGCTACACCGTGGTGAACCCGCGCGGACGGGCCCGGGACCTCGGCGAATACCGCAAGGCGCTGGCCGGGCTGGATAAGGCCTGACGGATTATGGCTGAGCAGCGGCATGGTGTGGGCCTCACGGGCTTTGCCAGCATGCCGCCGGTTCCTCCCGCCATGCCTTCCGCCGATGAGCTCGAGGTCCTGGTCCGCATCAGGGACCTGCTGGCAGGGGGCCGGTTCGCCCTCCTTACCGGTGCCGGCCTCAGCACCGACTCGGGTATTCCCGACTACCGTGGGCCGGGGTCGCCGCCGCGGACACCCATGACCTACCAGGAGTTCGTCAAGGCGGCCGCGAACCGCCAGCGCTACTGGGCTAGAAACCACATCGGATGGTCACACCTCCGCCACGCTGATCCCAACCAGGGCCACCGTGCCGCTGCCGAACTGGAACGCCGTGGACACCTGACGGGCCTCATTACGCAGAACGTGGACCGGCTCCACCAGGACGCCGGCAGCGTGAATGTTGTGGACCTCCATGGCCGGTATGACCAGATAGTGTGCCTGGACTGCCGCCGGACCTACTCCCGCCGCCTGCTGGCAGGAATGCTGGAGGAATTGAATCCCGGCTTCCTTGACCGGGCGAAGGAATCAGGCCTGGTGGAAATGGCTCCGGATGCCGATTCAACAGTGGAGGACCAGACCCTGATCAGCAGCTTTGTTGTTGCTGTGTGCCCCGCCTGTGGAGGAACACTGAAACCGGATTTCGTGTACTTCGGGGAGAACGTGCCCAAGGACAGGGTTGAAACGTCGTACCGGATGGTTGACGACGCCGCGGCGCTGGTGGTTGCGGGCTCCTCCCTCACGGTGATGAGCGGCCTCCGGTTTGTCAGGCACGCGGCGAAGGACGGCAAACCGGTGGTCATCATCAACCGTGGGGCCACGCGCGGGGACGACAAGGCGACCGTCAAGCTTGAAGCCGGTGTCAGCGAATCGTTGACCTGGCTCGCCGCTGAGCTTCCGCCGGTATAGCCGGGCGGCGGAATGGGCAGGGCGGGTGCGCCGATTCGCACTTTATGCCCGGCGTCGGGTAGAGTCTATGTTCGTTGGTCAGGGCGCAGCAGCGCCTGATCCGGCAACCATGGGTCTTTAGCTCAGCTGGTAGAGCGCCACGTTTACACCGTGGATGTCATCGGTTCGATCCCGGTAGGACCCACCGACAAGCCCCGCAGTTTCCGCCTTAAGGCGGAAACTGCGGGGCTTTTTTGTTGCCTCTTTACTACTGCCCCCTTGTTACTGCAGAAGTTGCCCGCCTGGTGTTCCGGCCCGGCGTGAATGTCGGCCCCCTGCCATAGCTTGCAGGCATGGAACACGTGATTGTGAGGACAGGCACCGACGGCAGGCCGACGGCGGTGCTCAGCGGTGGCAGGGAATGGGCCGTGGGTGCCGAGCCGGTGAGGTGGTTCGAACGGGTCAACTGGTGGGAGACGCGCCGCCGGATGCCCAAGGGGCTCAGCAGGGTGGACGTCGAGGTCCTTCAGCTCCAGGTCCGGCTGGGCAGGAACACGGGGTCAGCCCTCACCACCATGCTCCTGGAAAGGGACGGGCTGGGCGGGGGCTGGCGGCTGCGGGAGGCGGTTGCAGATGCCGCCTAGGGGAGGCCCGACGGCCGGAACAGGCCTTTCAGGACAATGGAAAACCCTCCACCGCGACTATTGGGGGATGCCGCGGTGGAGGGCCTGAATTGAATATACCGTGAACTTACGGAAACAAAAAGCCGTTTCCTGCTGTGTCATGCACCAACTGCCGTGCGCCTGGAATGCCGCAGCGGTTCGATGCTCCGGCCGCGGACCGTGAACCGCGGGCCGGGGTCAGCGGTGCACGGGGATAAAAACCCGGGGCTGTTCCGTCCAGGTGTCTGACATCTGCGACATGGTCCGCCTCATGATCTTGTCGGAGGCCTCGCGGGCAGCGCCGGCGTCGCCCCGGGCAATTGCCTCCGCCACATCCACGTGCCACTGCAGTGCTGCCTCGTGCGGATGGTCGGGCATCAGCCCATGCACGGTCCGGCCCGTCAGGGTTTCGGCCACCTGGCCCATGAGGTTCGCAAACATCTCGTTCCCGGATCCGGAGAGCAGCAGCGAATGGAACTGGATGTCCAGCTCAAGGAAGCGTGGCACTTCCCCCCTGTGGCCGGCGTCGCGCATTGCATGGGCAACATCCACCAGCTCCAGCCGCAGCGGCGCGGGGGCGTTCTGCGCGGCAAGTTCGGCAGCTGCCGGTTCCACGGCCGACCTCAGCTCGGCCAGGGACCGCAGCTGGGCACCGCGCGCCTTGCTGGCGAGCCGCCAGCGGATGACCTGCGGGTCAAAGGGGTTCCAGCGGCTCGGCGGCAGGACCCGGATTCCCACCCGCTTGGTGGTTTCCACCAGCCCAAGGGATTGCAGCACACGGACGGCCTCGCGGATCACCGAACGCGAAACCTTGAGCTCATCCTCAAGTTTTTCGGCAAGCATGATGTGGCCGGCAGGAAGCTCGCCCGAGATGATGCGCGTGCCCAGGTTCTCAATGGCACGGTGGTGCAGGCTGCTGGTCATGCAGCTAAGCCTAGTGGGAACAGGTCGGCCGGGAAGCAGCCGTCCTTGACTGTCAGCGACACAAACTGTTCCATTACGTGGGCGTTACTTTCCTGTGACTTCATGAATATATATGCTTTATTCAGACCCTTGGTCTGCAACGGTCTTCCGAGCACCGGGAGCCACTGCACATCCATCGCACAGTACGAATTGGAGTTTTGATGTCTGCACACATCGGTGTCACCGGCCTCGCGGTGATGGGCGCCAACCTGGCCCGCAACCTGGCCCGCAACGGCTTCACGGTCGCCCTGCACAACCGCTCAGTCGAAAAGACGGACGCCCTGCTGGCAAAGCACGGTACGGATGGCGACTTCATCCGCACCGAAACCCTGCAGGAGCTGGTGGACTCCCTCGAGAAGCCGCGCCGGGTCCTCATCATGGTGAAGGCCGGCAAGCCGGTTGACTCCGTGATCGAACAGCTTGAGCCCCTGCTGGAACCCGGCGACATCATCATCGACGCCGGAAACTCCCACTACGAGGACACCCGCCGCCGTGAGGCCGCCCTCGCCAAGAAGGACCTGCACTTCGTGGGCGTCGGTGTTTCCGGCGGCGAGGAAGGTGCCCTGAACGGACCCTCCATCATGCCCGGCGGTTCCAAGGAGTCCTACAAGGCCCTCGGCCCGCTGCTCGAGAAGATCTCCGCAAAGGTCGACGGCGAGCCCTGCTGCGCCTGGGTGGGCACCGACGGCGCCGGCCACTTCGTCAAGATGGTCCACAACGGCATCGAATACGCCGACATGCAGGTCATCGGCGAAGCCTTCGACCTGCTCCGTTCCGGTGCCGGAATCGAGCCCGCGGAGCAGGCCAAGATCTTCACCGACTGGAACAAGGGCGAGCTGTCCTCCTTCCTGATCGAAATCTCCGCCGAGGTCCTGGGCCACGTGGACGCCAGGACCGGCAAGCCGTTCGTGGACGTCGTGGTGGACGCAGCAGGCCAGAAGGGCACCGGCCGCTGGACCGTTATCTCTGCCCTGGAACTGGGTTCCCCGGTCTCCGGCATCGCCGAATCCGTGTTCGCCCGTGCACTGTCCTCCCAGGCCGGCCAGCGCAAGCTTGGCCAGGAACTGCTGGCAGGCCACGAGGCCGACGTCGAAATCCCGGAGACCTTCGTTGAGGACGTCCGCCAGGCGCTCTACGCCTCCAAGCTGGTTTCCTACGCCCAGGGCCTGGACATGCTCACCTCGGCAGCCAAGGAATACAACTGGGACCTGAAGCTGGACGAGATCGCCTCGCTGTGGCGGGCCGGCTGCATCATCCGCGCAGAACTGCTCAAGGACATCACCAAGGCCTACGCCGCTGAAGAGAAGCCCGCCAACCTGCTGTTCGCTCCGGCGTTCACGGAAGCGATCGCCGGCGCCCTTCCCGCCTGGCGCCGCGTGGTGGCCACGGCTGTCCAGCTGGGAATCCCGGTTCCGGTCTTCTCCTCCTCACTGGCCTACTACGACGGCCTGCGCCGCAAGCGCGTCGCCGCAGCCCTCATCCAGGGCCAGCGCGACCTCTTCGGCGCCCACACCTACGGCCGCGTCGATGCGGAAGGCACGTTCCACACCCTGTGGGGCGAGGACAAGTCCGAAATCGAAGCGGTGGACACCCACTAGGTTTCGCCTCAGGGCACAAAAGGCGGGCAGTTTCCGGTGATCCGGAAACTGCCCGCCTTTTCTTCTTGCTCTTGTTTTGCTGGGCAGCCCAAGGGCCGGCCCCGTCAGATGCGGTATTCGATGTCGTATTCCGCCGGGTCAACCGCCGGCTTGGTTTCGCGCTGGGCGTCACGGTGGCGCCACTTCGCGGGAACGCCGGTGACGATCGATTCGGGAGGGGCGTCCTTGACCACCACGGCGTTGGCGCCGACGGCGCTGTCCCTGCCAATGGTGATGGGCCCCAGGATCTTTGCACCGGCGCCAATGGTCACGCGGTCGCCGATGGTGGGGTGGCGCTTGATCCGTGCGAGTGACCGGCCGCCCAGGGTGACCCCGTGGTAGATCATCACGTCCTCACCGATGTCCGCGGTTTCGCCGATGACCACGCCCATGCCGTGATCGATGAAGAAGCGGCGGCCGATGGTGGCCCCCGGATGGATCTCGATCCCGGTCAGGAAGCGGCCCAGCTGCGAGAGCAGCCGCGCCGGGAAACGCAGGGCCGGATTCTGCCACAGCCGGTGCGTCAGCCTGTGGATCCAGATGGCATGCAGCCCGGAATATGCGAAAAAGTTCTCGAAAGAACCTCGAGCCGCCGGGTCGTGGGACCGGGCGGCGTCGAGGTCTTCCTTTAGTCTTGCGAAAAAGCCCACAGAGTTCTTTCTACAGGAAACGGGCGAAGAGCGGCCGGGTCAGCCGCGGATGTCGTCATAGAGCACGGTGGAGATGTAACGCTCACCGAAGTCGCAGACAATGGCGACGATCAGCTTGCCCGCGTTTTCGGGGCGCTTCGCCAGCTCCAGTGCACCCCAGACGATCGCTCCGGAGGAGATACCGCCGAGGATGCCTTCCTTGACGCCGAGCTCGCGGGCCACGCGGACGGAGTCCTCGAGGGTGGCGTCCAGGACCTCGTCATAGATGTTGGTGTCCAGGATTTCGGGCACGAAGTTGGCCCCGATGCCCTGGATCTTATGCGGGCCGGGGGCGCCGCCATTGAGGATTGCGGAGTCCTTGGGTTCGATCGCCACGATCTGGACGCCGGGCTTGCGCTCCTTCAGGACCTGGCCAACGCCGGTGACGGTTCCGCCGGTGCCCACGCCGGCAACGAAGATGTCCACGGCGCCGTCGGTGTCAGCCCAGATTTCCTCCGCCGTGGTGTTGCGGTGGATTTCAGGGTTGGCTTCGTTGGCGAACTGTTGGGCCCAGATGGAGTTTTCCGTGTTGGCCACAATTTCCTGGGCCTTCTCCACGGCGCCGCGCATTCCCTCTGAGCCGGGGGTCAGGACGATCTCGGCGCCGAAGGCGCGCAGCATGACGCGGCGCTCGGTGGACATGGTCTCCGGCATGGTCAGGATGACCTTGTAGCCGCGGGCCGCGCCCACCATGGCCAGGGCGATGCCGGTGTTTCCGGAGGTGCCTTCAACGATGGTCCCGCCCGGCTTCAGTGCACCGGACTTCTCCGCGGCGTCGACGATTGCCACACCGATACGGTCCTTGACGCTGTTGGCCGGGTTGTAGAACTCAAGCTTGACGGCGACGGTGGCATCCAGCCCCTCGCTGAGCCGGTTGAGCTTGACCAGCGGGGTGCCGCCGACCAGCTGGGTCACATCGTCATAGATCCGTGCCATGTACATACGCCTATCTCTGAGGGGTGAATACTGAGGTCAGCCTAACGAGGCCGCGTAACCGTGGCTAAGCGTTAAGCCATGCAGAGTAATATTTCCGCGCCTTCGCGAGCTTGGGGTTGATGATCACCTGGCAGTACCCCTGCTCGGGATGTTTGGCGTAGTAGTCCTGGTGGAAGTCCTCCGCCACGTGGAAGCGCGGCAGCCGGCTGACCTCCGTGACGATTGGATGGGCCCACAGCGACTGGTTGCGGTCTATCGCTTCCTCGAAAAGAATCTTCTCCTCGGTGGTCTCATAGAACATCGAGGAACGGTACTGGGTTCCCACGTCATAGCCCTGGCGGTTCAGCGTTGTGGGATCGTGCAGGGCGAAAAACATGTCAAGGACCACCTCTTCCGGGATGATCTCCTCGTCGAACGTCACAGCCACCACCTCGGCGTGCCCGGTGGTGCCGTTGCACACGGAGTAATAGTCGGGGTTGGGATCGTGGCCGCCCGTGTAGCCGGACACCACAGCGCTGACACCCTTGGTCTTCTGGTAGACAGCGTCGAGGCACCAGAAGCAGCCTCCGCCTAAAACAAAAGTTTTCATGACCTCTTCAATGGTTGGGGGCGCCGGATGATTCCCTGGGCGCCGCGGGCGCCGCCCGTCGCCGTGCGGCGCGGAGGACGCGATGGGGTAAAACTAAGACTATGGAACCTGTGGACACCGACGTTACCGGCCCCGAAAATCACGACGGCGGGCCTCGCGGCGGCGAGGCCCCTTCCGGGAAAGACGCGTCCGGCAATGACGCGGCGGCGGGGCAGACGCAGGTCCCCACTTTGGGCGAGATGCTCCTGGCCGTCGAGGAACTGTGGCCCGAGTCCCTGGCGGAGAACTGGGACGAGGTGGGGCTGGTGGCGGGACACCCCTCGGCTCCAGTCACGAGGGTCATGTTTGCCGTGGACCCCACCCTGGAAGTCATTGAAGAAGCAGTGGAGTGGGGTGCCGAGCTCCTGATCACCCACCATCCGCTGCTGCTGAGGGGTGTCACCTCGGTCGCGGCCACCACGCCCAAGGGCCGGGCCGTCCACCGGTTGATCGAGTCCGGCACAGCCCTGCTGACCGTCCACACCAACGGCGATTCCGCCGTCGGGGGCGTTTCCGATGTCCTGGCCGACGCCCTGGGCCTGCAGGACGCGGCCCCGCTCACCGTGGCGGCAAACGGACTGCCGGAAGAGGGAATCGGGCGGGTAGGGGACCTGCCGGAGGCCATGAGCCTGGGAGACTTTGCTGCCCGGGTGTTTGGCATCCTGCCCTCCGTGGCAGGGGGAGTGCGGGTGTCCGGCGACAAGGACGGCCTGGTACGGCGCATTGCCGTCTGCGGCGGCGCGGGTGACTCGCTCTTCAACGAGGTCAGGGCCAGCAACGCCGACGTCTACGTCACGGCGGACCTCCGCCACCATCCGGCGTCGGAGGCAAGGGAAGCTGCCCACAACGGCCGGCCCTACCTGATTGACGTTTCCCACTTCGCCAGTGAGTGGCTGTGGCTGCCGGCCGCGGCAGCCGCGCTGGGCAATGTCCTCGCCGACCAGGGCCATGACGTCGAAATCCAGGTCAGCACCACCAACAGCGATCCCTGGGACTTCATCCTCACCCCGGGTTAAGCCCGGAGCCGGTGGAGACACAGCGGGGCAGGGGAGCTGGGGAGCAGGGCAGGCGCTAGAGTCTAGGAAGCGCCGTCCAGGCGCCCGGCACCGGCCGGAAGGAATCAAGCGGAGGTAACAGTGGCGAAGGCAGCACCGGCGGAACAGTTGAAGTTGCTTGGACTGCAGGGGCTGGATGCCAAGCTGAAGTCGCTTGCCAACCGCCGCCGCGCGCTGGAAACCGATCCGCGCATCAAGGACCTCGAAGCCGCCCTTTCCGTCGCCAACGGTGAGCTGGGCGCCGCGAAAGTGGCTGTCCACGACGCCCAAGCCGAACTCAGGCGCGCCGAGGCGGACGTGGAACAGGTAGCCTCCCGTATCCAGCGGGACGAGGCACGGCTGAACAGCGGCACCGGCCTGTCCAAGGACCTGGTGGCCCTCCAGAAGGACATCGCCTCGCTCAATAAGCGGCGCTCGGACCTGGAGGACATTGAACTCGAGGTGATGGAGCGCCTTGATTCCCTGCGGGCCACCCAGGCCCGGCAACAGGGGATTGTGGATGACATCCAGGGGTCGTTCGGCACCATCCGCGCCGAGCTGGACGCGGAACTGGCCGCCGTGGAAGCGGAAGCGGGCGGCCTCCGCGCACAGCGCTCCGAATTCGCTGCGGGCCTGGATGCCGGCCTGCTGGCCGTCTACGAAAAGACGCTGGCCAGGCGCGGAGTGGGCGCCGCCAGGCTGTTCCATGGCACCTCCGAGGCGTCCGGCATGAAGCTGAGCCCCGGCGACCTTGCCGAGGTCAAGGCCGCAGCTGCCGACGACATCGTCTTCTGCCCGGACTCCGGCGCCATCCTGGTCCGCTCGGAGGAGTGGGCCTGACCCTCAGCCCGGCAGGATGATGTTCAGGGCGTGCGGCTTCCGGGCTGAACCTTCAACCAGTTCCGCGGCCCACACTTCCCGCGTTGCCTTCAAGAGTTCCGACGGCGCTGCCGGGGCCTTCCCTCGCCGGACCAGCAGGTGCCGGGCCAGTTCGCCGCGGGTGTGCTTGGCGAAGTGGCTCACCACCTTGCGGACCCCGTTCACCTCGGTGAAAACGTTGACGGACACGGTCTGGGCAGCGGGCGGCGCCCACGCCGCCGCGTAGGTGCTTGAGCGGCAGTCCACCAGCAATTGCCCCTCCACCGCTCCGGCAAGGGCATCGGTGAGCTGTGGCTTCCAGAACGAGGCGAGGCGGCCGACGTCGGGCAGTGCAGTACCCATGGACAGCCGGTAGGCAGGCACGCTGTCACCAAAACGGATCACGCCCCAGAGCGCGGAAACCACCAGGACGGACGCGTCCGCCTTGCGGCGCTGCGCAGCCGTGAGGGTTTTGTAGCCCAGGGCGTCATAAAGCACCCCCGAATAGATCCGGTGGGCGGGCGCCGCCGGTTCGGCATGAAGCCGCGTGTTGCGGTCGACGTCGTCCTGGAGCGATGCGCCCACACCCAGCAGCGAGAGGGCGTCCTCGTGCGCGCTCACCGTTCCCAGCGCATCCAGCACTTTGGCGCGGCAGGCGTTCAATTCGGGGAAGCTCAGGGAAGTCCATTCGACGGCGGATCCGCGGACGGCGGGTGTCTTGCCTTCGGAAGGGGGAAGCAGAATCAGCACCGTCCGATCCTACCGGCGGCGGGAAAGGGCAAGCCCACCGGTAGACTGGGGTTTGGATGGGTTGACCAGGCGGCCGCGCGTCACGCAAGTGGCTCGAGGAACGTCCGGGCTCCGCAGGGCAGGGTGGTGGGTAACGCCCACTCGGGGTAACCCGCAGGCCAGTGCCACAGAGAACAGACCGCCTGGGTCGCGCCGGTTTGAAAGCGGCACGAACCAGGTAAGGGTGAAACGGTGGTGTAAGAGACCACCAGCTTCCCGGGTGACCGGGAAGGCTAGGTAAACCCCACCCGGAGCAAGGCCAGACAGGACACGTTTGAGGGCTGCCCGCCCGAGTGTCCGGGTAGGCCGCTGGAGGGCGCCGGCAACGGCGTTCGTAGATGGATGGCCGCTACTCCCGTGCCGGCAACGGAACGGGAGCACAGAACCCGGCGTATCGGTCAACCCATCCATCCACACTGGTTTGACCTTGGACGATGTGTTGGGGATCCTGAACCGTGCCCGCAAATCATGACCCGCAAGACAGCCCCGGCGCTGCTCTTCCGCAGCAAGTCCCCGGACGCAGCCAACAGGCTGTTGCCCTGGCCGGCTTCTTTTCGCTCTCCCTGGCCGCATGGGCCGCGGCGTCGGTCCCCATCATCCTGCATTCCAGCGGCTGGTTCGCGGTGTCGGCCAAGGCCCCCTGGATGCCGCCCGGCTGGATGTTCAGGAGCATGTGGATGCTGCTGTACGCCGCGGTTGCGGTGGCCGCCTGGCTGGTCTGGCGCAAGGGAGCCCTTACCGGAGGCACGCTGGCGGGCTACCTCACCCAGTTGGTGCTCAACGCCGCATGGCCGCTGGCCTTTTTCGGACTCTTTCCCGTGTTTGGCGGTGCGTCCCTCTGGGCGGCTTTCCTGGTGATCGCGGCCCTTGGAGCCTCGGTTGCCTTCCTCATCCTGCGCTTCGGTCCGGTAAGCCCCGCAGCAGGCCTGTTGATGCTTCCCTACCTGTCCTGGGTGGTTTTCTCCTCCAGCCTCAATCTCTATTCGGCCATCCACAACTGATCGTCTGGCGCAACGGCCTTCCTTGTGAGTGATTTCACTCCATCCGGGCCGAATTACGGACGCCAGCCAATTTAGAATGGATGCGGACGCAGGAGTTCTTCCGCCGGAGTTGCGTTCGCAGCCGGCGGTTTTTCTTTGCGTGTGATTGATCCAGGCGCCCGGGGGCCGACCCCCGCGGGCGCAGGCGCCCCTGCACGACATGTGGTGGCCGACAACCGTGTACGAGGACGTACACGGCTGAACCGAGGAAGGTATTTCTGTGAGCCAGACGTCAGATTCTTGTCTTGATACGTGGATGGGCCGCGAGGCCCTCGCCGAGGCCATGATCCCGGTGATCGGCCGGTTGTACCGCGAAAACAACGTGGTCACCAGCATCCACGGCCGGAGTTTGATCAACAAGTCCACCATGAACATCCTCAAGGCGCACCGCTTTGCGCGCCGCATGAGCAAGGACGAACTGCTGCTGGAGGAGACCGCTCCGCTCCTGAACACCCTGGCCAACCTGGAGCTCGGCGCGGCCGCGATCGACATTGCACGGCTGAACCAGAAGTTCAAGGAAGAGGGCAACGGCGCCACCCTTGAAGAATTCCTCCGCGCGGAACTGGCCGACGTCGTCGGCAAACGCGGCGGCGATGACCGCACCAGCACCGATGTGGTGCTTTACGGCTTCGGCCGGATCGGCCGGCTCCTGGCCCGCCTCCTGATCGAAAAGGCCGGCGGCGGACACGGCCTCCGGCTTCGCGCCATCGTTGTGCGCAAGGGCTCGGACAACGATCTCTCCAAGCGGGCCAGCCTGCTGCGCCGCGACTCCGTGCACGGTTCCTTTGAAGGCACCATCCGGATTGACGAGGAAGCCAACACCATCACGGCAAACGGCGTCCAGGTGCAGGTCATCTACTCGGACAACCCGGCCACCATCGACTACACCGCCTACGGCATCAGCAACGCCCTGGTGGTGGACAACACCGGACGCTGGCGTGACGCGGAAGGCCTCTCCCAGCACCTGCAGAGCAAGGGCGTTGCGCGGGTGCTCCTGACTGCCCCCGGCAAGGGCGACCTGAAGAACATCGTGCACGGCATCAACCAGGGCACCATCGAGGATACGGACAAGATTGTGTCCGCAGCGTCCTGCACCACCAACGCCATCACGCCGGTGCTCAAGGCCATCAACGACAAATTCGGCGTGGTCCACGGGCACGTGGAGACCGTCCACTCCTTCACCAATGACCAGAACCTGATCGACAACTTCCACAAGGGCGACCGCCGCGGCCGGTCGGCGGCACTGAACATGGTGATCACGGAGACCGGCGCCGCCAAGGCCGTCGCCAAGGCCCTCCCCGAACTGCTTGGCAAGCTGACCGGCAGCTCCATCCGCGTCCCCACCCCGGACGTGTCCCTGGCCATCCTGAACCTGAGCCTGGAGAACGGGACCACCAAGGACGAGGTCAACAACTACCTGCGGGAGATGTCCCTGCACTCGGACCTGCGCAAGCAGATCGACTACATCGACTCACCCGAAGTGGTGTCCACCGACTTCGTCGGGTCCCGCCGCGCGGGCATCGTTGACGGCCTGGCCACGATCTCCAACGAGAAGAATCTGGTGCTCTACGTCTGGTACGACAACGAGTTCGGTTACAGCTGCCAGGTGGTCCGCGTCATGGAGGAGATGGCCGGCGTGAACCCGCCGTCGTTCCCGGCAAAGGAAACTGCAGCCGCCCTCGCAGCCATCGCCGTGTAGGCTTCCGGCCAGGGTCTCACGATTTCCCGGCTGATGATGCTGGAATCAGCCGGGAAACGGGACCACACTGGTGGAATGGAAAATGATTCGACGCTCCAGCACGAAACAACCCTTGAGCACGCCCTCGACATCGCCAAAGCCAACCACAAGGAGGCTGTCCGGCTCCTTGAGGGCGCCCGCGCCGCCCACAAAACGGGCGACGTCGGAGAGGACCGGGTGCGCCAGCTCGAAGGGCTGCTGGCTATCGCCGAGGAAGACCTCCGAAGAGTGATGCGGGAGCAGTAACCCCGCCGGTGTAACCTTCCACTCTCCCTCCACACTGTGGATATCAGCGGGGGTGCCGGACGGGTGTCCTAGGCTCGTCTGGTGCATGAGAGTACCGCAAGGCCAGGAACCCCATGACCGTGAGCTGGTCCTCCTATCGGCGGGCGAGACGGCGTTCACGCCAGGCGTGGGGAATCCTGGCGGCAGCTGCAATAGCGGCCATGGTGGCCCTGTCCTGGTTCTTCACCGCCGGACAGTTTGCCGCAGCGGAGCCTGCGGTTTCCGGCCCCACTGAAGCTCCTGTCTTTGATCCCGCGTGGATGAAAGCTGTTAAGCCTGTGCACCCGGTGCCCGCAGGTTCTGCCCTCGCCGCACTGGACGGGCTGGCCGTCAAGGGACGCGCCGCCGCGTCGGACTACAGCCGGGACGCCTTTGGCCAGGCCTGGCAGGACGTGGACCGGAACGGCTGCGATACCCGCAACGACATCCTGCGCCGCGACCTCACCGACGTAGTGCTGACGGACGGCTCCGGATGCCGGGTGGCAGCCGGTACGTTCCATGAGCCCTACACCGGGCAGTTCGTGGACTTCCGCCGCGGCTCAAACAGCAGCCGGGCGGTCCAGATAGACCATGTGGTTGCCCTCGGCGACGCCTGGCAGAAGGGCGCACAGTCGCTGACGGCGGGGGAGCGCCAGAACCTTGCCAACGATCCACTGAACCTCATTGCCGCAGACGGTCCTGCCAACCAGAAGAAGGGCGCCGGTGACGCCGCCACCTGGCTTCCCAAAAACACGTCGATCCGCTGCCACTATGTGGCCCGCCAGGTTTCAGTAAAGGCCGCCTACGGCCTGTGGGTCACAGAAGCGGAGAAGGACGCCATGAAGCGCGTCCTGGGTTCCTGCCCCGGCCAGCAGACGGTTGTGGCCCGCTGAGCCGGAACCCGGCTGTACCGCGTCCGACCTCACCCGTTGCTGCCGCCGGGCACAGGCAATCAGGCGGCGCGCGCCGTCGGGCCTGGTTGTACTGACGAGGTGCTTGAGCTACTCATTCGCCCCGACCGTGCACCGGCCTGGCGTTTGCTGGGGGTTCTCCGACCTCGTGGATGGCGTGGCCGCCGCAAGCCGTCCTGGTGACGCTGGCCCGCTCGATGCCCGAGACGGTGAACCATCGCATGGCGTTGCGCAGTCGGCACCACCCAACCAGGTACCACTGGCCGTTGGTGGAGGCGAACAGCACCGGCTCAACGTCGCGGGTGGTCGTGGTCCCGTCTCTCGATGTGTAGCGAATGCGGATCACGCGCTGCTCGGCCATCGCCTCATCCAGTGCCGACTTAATTGCGCGCGAAGAGGAGGGAAGCGCGTTGACCCAGACGCGGTGGGCCAGCTCGTCGGCCCGTGCCCGGGTTTTGGGATCGAGGACATCCAGGATCTTCTTGACACCTGCTGCTGCCAGATCGGCGTAGGGGGCATCGGGTGCAGCGGCCACGGCTGCCATGAGCGCCACAGCCTGCGCCGGGGACAGGCTGACAGGCGGCAGGGATGCGCCTGTGGCCAATCCGTAGCCACCGCCCGGACCTGGGCGGGACCATATAGGCGCACCGCTGTTCTCCAACGCATCGAGGTCTCTCTTGATTGTGCGCACGGATACCTCAAATTCTCCCGCCAACCGTTCGGCGGAAACCCCGCGCGTGCCGCTGCGGCGCAACATCTCGGATAGGGCATGGAGCCTTTCGACTCGCTTCACAGTTCAAGCCCCGGCGAATTCATGACATAAATAGTGACATACCCTTGTCCGTGACGCCTGCGAGGGTATTGCCATGACAACTACTGCAAGCAGTCCGATCATTGTTCTCATTGCCGGCCACTGGCTGGGCGCTTGGGCATGGGACGAAGTGCTTGAACACCTGGCAACCGACCACTCCCGTGCAACCGCGATGACACTGCCCGGTCTCGACGTGGACGATCCCGAGCGTGCGGCGAGGACTCTCGACGATCAAGCCGCAGCAGTCCTGGACGTCATCACTCAACTCGGGGCCTCCGAGGATCAGCCCGCAACCCTCGTCGCTCACAGCGGGGCGAACGCGCCCGTCAGCCTCGTCCTTGACCGACACCCTGAGCTAGTCCATCGAGTGGTGTGGGTGGACTCCGGCCCTGTGGTGGCGGGAAGCGCCTTCGGTCGGGGCATCCCGGAGGGGTTGGAGGAGCTTCCGCTGCCGCCCCTCGACGTCCTCGCACAGCAGGCGAGCCTCGAGGGCCTGAGCGCAGAGGTCCTCGAGCGTTTTCGGGCCCGGGCCGTCCCTGAGCCCGGCCCCGTGCTTCGTCAGCCCGTCGTGCTCACGAACGATGCCCGCCGCAAGGTCCGGACCACACTCGTGTGCTGCTCGATCCCGAGCGCGCAGGTGCTGGAGCTGGCCCGCGCAGGCCATGCCATGTTTGCCGAAGTCGCGAACATCGAGCACCTCGACGTCATTGACCTCCCGACGGGGCATTGGCCTATGTGGAGCCGTCCCCGCGACCTCGCCAAGGCCATTCAGTCAGCGGCTTCCCGAACCAACTGAACTGCACATACAGCCTGGAGGAGTCAGCCGGCTGGCCCCTTTCCGTCTCCAAGGGACCAGTTCTCGTGGCCCACGGTCAATGATGGGTCGGGCGATACCGGGCAGGCCAGCCGATGCAAACGTGTCCGGTCATTACACCTAGTGGCCGAACGGGTCCGGATCCACGCCGGGCATCCACGTCAGGCCGGGAACACCCCAGCCGTTCTTCTTCGCCAGCTTCATGGCCTTGCGCTTGTAACGGTCCATGAGCCGGTTCACATACAGCTTGCCGTCCAGGTGGTCATATTCGTGCTGGATCACGCGGGCAAACCAGCCCGTAGCCTCGAACTTGACCGGCTGCCCGAACCCGTCGAAACCTTCAACACGCGCCCATTCGGCGCGCTTGAGCGGGTATTGTCCGCTGGGAAAGGACAGGCACCCTTCTTCTTCCTCGTCAGGATCCGGGACAGCGCCGGAAATCTTTGACAGCGTCAGGACGGGGTTGACCACCACGCCGCTGGGAGGAGCGTCGTCGTCGTTGGCGTACTTGTACACGAAGATTCGTTTGCCAACCCCTACCTGGGGCGCCGCCAGGCCCACGCCGTTGGCGGCGTCATTCGTTTCGAACATGTCCGCTATCAGGGTGCGCAGTTCGTCGTCGAATACTTCCACCTCGGAAGCCCGGCGGTGCAGTACGGGTTCTCCCCAGATGGTGATTGGCAGAACGGTCATCTTCAGGTGGTCCTTCGGCGGTGTTTCGTGCAAGAGAGAGTGTGCACAGCAGTCAAAAAAATAAGGAGGCCGCACCGGATATCCGGTGCGGCCTCCTTGGAGGACGGCTGCACATACCGTCCCGTGAGGGTGAGCTACGGGGGTTGAACCCGCGACCTCCTGGACCACAACCAGGCGCTCTGCCAACTGAGCTAAGCCCACCATGTACCTGCAGATTTACCGGCGGACCGGCCCTCTGGAAAGGCAACTCATATAGCTTACCTGCTCTTCAGGGGTGCTTTGTCCACTTTTGCCGTTTTCACGGAAAAAACCGCGAAAGGTGGCGCAGATTACGTTTCCGGCTGCCCGTCTCCGGCCGCCGTGATGCGCTTGGCGATCCGCTGCGCTGTGGCGCTGTCCGGTCCCGGGGAGGGCACGAACACAGCCTCGCGGTAGTAGCGGAGCTCGTCAATGGAGTCCTTGATGTCCCCCAGGGCGCGGTGCCCGCCCTTCTTCGCCGGCGACTGGAAGTAGGCTCGGGCGAACCAGCGGCGCGAGAGCTCCTTGATGGTGCTGACGTCAATCACCCTGTAGTGCAGGTGCTCCACTACTGCGGGCATGTCGCGGGACAGGAACACCCGGTCGGTCCCCACGGAGTTGCCGCCCAGCGGTGCCTTGCGGGGGTCCGGAACCCACTTGGAGATGTATTCCATGACCGCGGCCTCGGCCTCGGCCATTGTCTTGCCGTGGGGGAGTTCCTTAAGGAGCCCGGACTTCGTGTGCATGTCCCGGACAAAGTCGTTCATCTGGGCCAGCGCGGCATCATCGGGTTTGATGACCACATCGACGCCGTCGCCAAGGATGTTCAGTTCCGAATCGGTGACCAGGGCCGCCACCTCGATCAGGGCATCGTTCTTGATGTCCAGACCGGTCATTTCACAGTCGATCCAGACGATTCGTTCGTTAGATATAGGCACCGGACCAGCCTACCGTTTCACCTCCCGGCCACCGGCCGGTGCTAGGATTTCGGAGACGCGGCGGGTCGTGCCGCTCCCGTGGTGACGCGCCCCGGCCGGTTCCATCCCGCCAGGCGGAACCGCAAACGAGAAAGATTGGACGTTCCTGAGATGACGGCGCCTGTGCCTGCGACGAGGGAGATGGCGGCCGCCGCTACTGCCGCAGCGGGCGGTGCGGAAGTGGATAATCCCCGTTCCCCGCTCCTTGCCGGATTCGTGGGCTCCATGTTCATGCTGATCGGATCCCTGGGCGTGGGCTGGCTGGCTCCGGTTTCGGAACTCCGCCGGATGCCGCTGTTCATCTGGATGCGTGCTGAAGCTGCCGGCGTGGCCCTTTCCATCATCCTGCTGGCTGTCGGCGGCATGCTCCTGGTGCGCGCCTGGCTCAGGCTCGGTCAGAGGGTGCGTGTGTGGGGCGCCGAGGCACGCAAAGCCACCCTGATGGCTGTCGTGGCATGGGGGTTGCCCATGATGTTCAGCGTGCCCCTCTTCAGCCGGGACGTCTACGCCTACATCGGGCAGGGCAGGCTCATGGTGGAGGGCTTCAACCCCTACGAGAACGGCATCTCGGCACTGTCCAACTACTTCCAGCTGGGCGCGGACAAGATGTGGACCGAAGCCCCCGTTCCGTACGGCCAGTTGTTCCTGTGGATTGAGCAGTTCGTCGTCTGGTCCACCAACGTCCAGCCCGAGGCCAGCGTGATGCTGTTCCGGCTGGTGGCGCTGGCGGGCGTGGTCCTGTGCGTTATCTATGTACCCAAACTCGCGGAGCTGCACGGGGTCAACCCGCACCGCGCCCTGTGGCTCACGGCCGCGAACCCGCTGTTCCTGACGAACTTCATCGCCAGCGTCCACAATGACGCACTGATGATCGGACTGGCACTGGCCGGCCTCTACTACTCCGCCACGCACAGGGTTGTCCGCGGTGTTGTCCTGGTGACCCTCTCCATCGCAGTTAAGCCCATCACCATTGTGTTCCTGCCGTTCATTGGGCTCCTGTGGGCGGGCAAGGACGCGGGCTGGCTCCGGAAGTTCGGGTTCTGGGGCCTGACGGCAGCGCTAAGCCTGGGCATCCTGGCCTTGATGAGCCTGGTCAACGGATTCGGCTTCGGCTGGATCAATGGCCTCTCAGCCCCGGGGAGCATCTCCATCTGGTACGCGCCTGTGGGGCTGATCGGCATGGTGGTCGCCTCGCTGGCCAACTCGTTCGGACTCGACGGTGCCACCCTGGCAGGTTTTGTGTCCGACGCCGGAAAGCTGCTTGCCGTGGGTGTCATCGCCTGGCAGATCTTCCGCGGGGACCATGACCGGCTGATCCGCCGCCTCACCCTTGCCTTTGCCGCCGTGGTCCTGCTGGCTCCCATGATCCAGTCCTGGTACGTCGTCTGGCTGATACCGCTCTTCGCCGTGACCGGCATCAGGAACGACTGGCAGGTCAAAGCGCTCTACTTTGTTGTCTCCTTCTTCATGATCTATGCCATTTCGGACCAGCTCGAAGTCTTTCCCTACCTGCAGACCGAGGACCTGGGATTTGCGCTCGCCCTGGCCCGCGTGGCCGCGGCCGTGACCGGCCTGCTCTTCGGCCTGTACCTGATTTTCTGGGATCCGCGCACCCGCCGGCTGTTCCGCAAGACCCACGGGAACGTCGTCGAACGCCCCGTTATATAGCCGGCGCCAGGTGGCGGACCGCCTCCCGTCGGCTCAGGGGACTCATGGCTGCGGCGTGCCCAGCCACAAAGGCGGCCACCCACCCAGGGTCCGTCTTGCCGTACTCGCGCAGTGCCCAGCCTATGGCCTTCCGGATGAAGAACTCCGGGTCCGCCAGGTTCGCTTCCACAACGAGCGCCAGCAGCACGGGATCAGTTGCGGCCTTCGCCTTGAGCTGCGACAGGATGGCGGCCCGCCGGATCCAGAAGTCCGGATCGGTGCTCCAGCGGAGCAGCACGCCCGTCATCTCCGCCCGGTTGGCCTGGAGAAGCCCGCACAGCCGTCCAGCCGTGCCGTCCACAAAATCCCACCAGGCGCCACTGCGGATGAATTCCTCGTAGACCGGCAGCATGCCCATGTCCCCGGCAGCCAGTCGGTTGGCGGTCAGGTCAATTGCTGCATACCGTTCCTCCCGCGCAGTTGCGCCGCGCCACAGCTCCAGGGCAGTGGCACGGAGCTGGCCCGGCGACTCGAAGGGGGCCCCGGCGGCCGCAGTTGACGCGATTCGGCGCACCTCGGGCACGCGCACTCCGAGGCAGGGCATCGTGGACTTCATGTAGGCCCTCGCACCGGCTCCCCGCACGGGATCGGACCGTGCCTGCAGCGCCGTGCGGATGGCAGAGAGCACCCGGACATTCACCGCGTCCCTATGGTTCATGGTGCAACTTTAGCCAGCACGGGGAGCGGCAGAGCAGGCGCGGCGTTGCTGCTGGAGGAGATCTGCGCAGGTGCGCTAGTCTGGTTAGCGCTAACAATATCGTCCCTGCCCAGAGGAATTCCATGCCATCGACGGAACACAGCATCGCGAGCGGCCCCTACACTGCGCTCGTCACAACCCGCGGGGGCGCGCTGCGGGAGTTGCGGTACCAGGGACGGGATCTCGTGGTGGGTTTTGGTCCGGAGGGGCGCATCCCCGACTACCGCGGAGTCATCTGCGTCCCGTGGCCCAACCGGCTGGCGGACGGCAGGTACACCTACGCCGGCAAGGACTTCGAAGCCGTGATCAACGAGCCCGAGCGCGGCTCCGCACTGCACGGGCTCGCCACCGGGCAGGACTGGGAGCTGCGGCAGGCAGCCGTGGACTCGGTGGTGCTGGCCTGCAGGGTCGGCGCCGGCCAGCACTACCCGTCCGACCTGGAGGTCTCCGTGACCTATTCGCTGGGTCCTGGCGGGCTGCGCAGCACGGTGAGCACGGTGAATGTTGGACAGGCCACGGCCCCTTACGGAGTGTGCCCGCATCCGTACCTGGTGGCAGGGCAAGGGAAACTGGATGACTGGACCCTTGAGCTGCCGGCACGCGAATTCCTGGAGGTGACGCCCGACCGTCTCCTCCCGACGGGCATGAAGAGCGTGGAACGGCACGAATTTGACTTCCGCAGCCCCCGCCGGCTTGGTTCCCTGAAGATCGACCACGCCTTCACCGGGATCTCCCGGGACAAACAGGGGATGGCCCGCGTCCGGGTACAGGACCCGGCGGGAACGGGCGTGGAACTGGAATGGGGTGTCGAGTGGCCATGGGTGCAAATCCACACCGCCGACAAACCCGTGGGTCCGGACCGCCTGGGACTGGCCGTCGAGCCCATGACCTGCCCGCCGGACGCCTTCAACTCAGGCACTGACCTGCTCCACCTCAAGCCCGGGGAGTCGCACGCGGCGTCCTGGACCATCCGGGCACTCGGCTAGTCCCGGCTGACTGCCGCGGAAGGCGGGGAGGCCCAGCCCGCTCGGTCCAGCCAGGCGGCGCACAGCCGCGTCCACTGGTCCGGCCCCGGTTCCTCCGCCGCGAGGCCAAGGCCATGGCGCCCGCGGGGAAAGACGTGCAGTTCAGCAGGAACGCCGGCCCGCATGAGCGCCCCCGCGTAGTCCAGGCTGTGGCTGGCCGGGACGGCCGCGTCATCCGCAGTGTGCCAGACGAACGCCGGAGGGGTTGCCGCCGTCACGTTCCGTTCTGCGGAGAGTTCATCAAGAAGGTCCGACGACGGCGCGCTGCCAAGGAGGTTGTCCACCGACCCCTGGTGCACGGACTGCGTATAGGACACTACGGGGTAGCACAGCACGGTCAGGTCCGGGACGGCTTCCGGCACGTCCAGGCGGGCGCTTCCGGTTGACGTGGACGTGGACAGCGTGGCGGCAAGGTGCCCGCCGGCGGAAAAGCCGAGGACGCCCACGCGGGCCGGATCCACTGCGAGGCCGTGGGATCCGTTGCGGATGTGCAGCATGGCCTCCTTGGCGTCCTCCAGGGGTGCCGGGTGCCGGTCAGGTGCCACGCGGTACCTCAGCACGAACGCGTGGATACCCAGGGCGGCGAGCCACTCGCCCACAGGCTCGGCTTCGTGGTCGGCCTGGCGGGCATAGCCGCCGCCGGGCAGGACCAGGATGGCCGGACTGGTCCCTCCCGCACCCCGGCTTCCGGCCGGGTGATGCGCAGGGATGCTCGTCAGTGCGGACTTCATTCCTAGGTCACCGCCTCGGTGCTGCGCCGAAGCGTCACTTCACCGGTGACGGTCGGCTGTTCTTCGTCCTCGTCTGCATCGCTGCCGCCGGAAAGGCGGGCCGTAGCCCGGGTTGCAAGCCGGCCGATTTCCTCCAGCGGCAGCCGTACGGTGGAGAGTGCCGGGCGGAAGTCCCGCAGCGTTTCGATGTCGTCGAAGCCGGCGATGGTGGCGTCCCTGGGTATCCGCAGCCCTTCAGCGCGCAGTGCCGCCGAGGCTCCGATGGCCATGACGTCATTGACGGCGAAGATGCACAGTTTGGGGGCCGCAGCCTCCCCGCCCCCGGACGCGCCGGCCTTGATCCTGGCCGCCAGCTGGAGGCCGGCTTCATAGCCGCCCGCGCGGTTGAAGGCCGTGCGCAGGATCTCGGCGGGTGCGCGGCCTGCCCGGGCCAGGCCTTCCTGGAAGCCACGGATCCGGTCGTCGGACGTGAGGAGGCCTTCCGGGCCGCCGATAATGACGAAATCTCTGTCCCGGCCGGCAGCGAGTTCACCTGCCAGGGCCCCCGCGAGCTCCTGGTTGGGCACAGCCACTACGTGATAGCCCTCGGCGGCGGTGGCACCGACCACAGCGTGGCCCACGACGGCTACCCTGCCGCCGTTGCGGCAGTACCGGTCAAGCTCCGCCGCGAGTTCAGTGTTGTCGTCCTGGTCCTCGGTCCGGCACGAGCGGGATCCCGCAATGACGATCGAGTCGGCACGCCGGGCGGCGAAGGCTGCAACGGCTTCGCGCTCCTCGCCGGGGGCCCCGCCGGTGGTGGCCAGGAGCACCATCTTGCGCTGCTCCCGGGCGGCAGCCTGGACGCCCCTGGCTATGGCTGCGAAATAGGGGTCGGCGATGTCGTGGACGATCAGGCCGATGAGGCCTGAGCTGGACTTCGCAAGCCCCTGGGCCTGCGCGTTGGGAATGTACCCCAGGGATTCGGCCGCCTGGCGCACCCGGTCCGCGATGTCCTTGCCCGGCTTGCGTGCCGAGCCGTTCAACACCCGGGACGCGGTGGCGGGGGAGACCCCGGCCAGCCGGGCCACCTCGGTAAGGGTACTTGCAGCCACAGGATCTCCTGGATAACGGGGGCCAATAAGGGGTCACCACATTATGGCAGTTTGAAGTTCTTCCGGAAAGCGCTTGCCAACCGTTACCCCCTCGGTGCATCATTGACGTAGTGGGAATGCGCTTTCCCAGATCAGCTTGAGTACAACTGCTCACTCACCGTGGAGGACACATGGGCTTCGAAACAAAAACCATCCGCATCGCCATGAACGGCATCACCGGACGGATGGGCTACCGCCAGCACCTGCTGCGGTCCATCCTCCCCATCCGCGACGCAGGCGGATTCACCCTGGAAGACGGCACCCGCATCCAGGTCGAACCCATCCTCGTGGGCCGGAACGAAGCCAAGATCCGCGAACTCGCCGAAAAGCACAAGGTCGCTGAATGGACCACGGACCTGGAATCGGTCATCAACGATCCCACCGTGGACGTCATCTTCGACGCCTCCATGACCAGCCTCCGCGCAGCCACGCTGAAGAAGGCAATGCTCGCCGGAAAGCACATCTTCACCGAGAAGCCCACGGCGGAAACCCTCGAAGAGGCCATCGAACTTGCCCGCATCGGCAAGGAAGCCGGCGTCACGGCCGGCGTCGTGCACGACAAGCTCTACCTGCCCGGCCTGGTCAAGCTCCGCCGCCTGGTGGACGAAGGCTTCTTCGGCCGCATCCTCTCCATCCGCGGCGAGTTCGGCTACTGGGTCTTCGAAGGCGACATCCAGGCGGCCCAGCGCCCGTCCTGGAACTACCGCAAGGAAGACGGCGGTGGAATGACCACGGACATGTTCTGCCACTGGAACTACGTCCTCGAGGGCATCATCGGCAAGGTCAAGAGCGTCAGCGCCAAGACCGCCACCCACATCCCGGCGCGCTGGGACGAAGCCGGCAAGGAATACAAGGCCACGGCGGATGATGCTTCCTACGGCATCTTCGAGCTCGAGACCCCGGGCGGCGACGAAGTCATCGGCCAGATCAACTCGTCCTGGGCAGTGCGTGTCTACCGCGATGAACTGGTGGAGTTCCAGGTTGACGGGACCCACGGCTCCGCCGTCGCAGGCCTGAACAAGTGCGTCGCCCAGCAGCGCGCCCACACCCCCAAGCCGGTCTGGAACCCGGACCTGCCCGTCACCGAGTCCTTCCGCGACCAGTGGCAGGAAGTCCCGGCCAATGCCGAGCTGGACAACGGGTTCAAGCTGCAGTGGGAAGAGTTCCTCCGCGATGTCGTGGCCGGCCGCGAGCACCGCTTCGGGCTGCTGTCCGCCGCCCGCGGCGTCCAGCTGGCCGAGCTCGGCCTGAAGTCCAACGATGAACGCCGCACCCTCGACATCCCGGAGATCACCCTCTAATGACCTCGCTCATCCTTCCCTCCCACGACGGCGGCACCCGCGAATACCGGCTGCAGGGCGGCACCTCCTGGGCCCGCCCCACCGCCCCGCTGACTGCCCGGCGGGCTTACGCTGCCGCGCACGTCATCCCCGAAGTCCTCGCTGACAACACCCCCGGCGCCCCGGCCCGGCTCGACTGGGACGCAACCATGGCTTACCGCCATGAGCTGTGGTCCTACGGCCTCGGCGTGGCAGATGCCATGGACACCGCCCAGCGGGGCATGGGCCTCGACTGGGCAGCCACCCAGCAGCTCATCAAGCGGACAGGTGTCGAGGCGGCCTCGGTGGTCTCAGCCGGAAACGCGGCGACAGCCGGGAAGTCGGTCCGGGACCTGGTGTCCTGCGGCGCCGGCACGGACCAGCTGGACATCGACTCCCTGCCGGCCGGCGAAGCCGGCATCAAGGCCGTGCTTGAGGCCTACCGCGAACAGATCGCCGTGATCACCGAAGCCGGCCCCAAGGTCATCCTGATGGCCTCGCGTGCCCTGGCCAAGGTTGCCGACGGCCCTGACGACTACCTGAAGGTCTACTCCACACTGCTGCAGGAAGTGGACCAGCCGGTGATCCTCCACTGGCTGGGAACCATGTTTGATCCCGCCCTGGCCGGCTACTGGGGCTCGGACGATGTCGCAACCGCCACCGGGACATTCCTGGGCCTCATCAAGGACCATGCGGACAAGGTGGACGGCGTCAAGGTCTCCCTGCTGGATGCTAGCCATGAGGTTGCCCTCCGCGCGGCCCTCCCCGAAGGCGTCCGCCTCTACACCGGCGATGACTTCAACTACCCCGAACTGATCGACGGTGACGGCACCCACCACTCGGACGCCCTCCTGGGCATCTTCGCAGCGATCTACCCGGCCGCCTCAGTGGCACTGCAGAACTATGACGCCGGCGACGCCGTCAGGGCGCGCGAAATCCTGGACTCCACGCGGGAACTGGGCAAGCACATCTTCAGTGCCCCCACGTTCTACTACAAGACCGGCATCGCGTTCATGTCCTGGCTCAACGGCAGGCAGCCCGGCTTCCAGATGGTGGGCGGCCTGCACTCCGGCCGGTCCGTGTGCCACCTCGCCAGGACCTTCGAACTGGCGGACCAGGCCGGCCTGCTGCGGGACCCCGCACTGGCTGCGTTCCGGATGTCCGACTACCTGCGGATCAACGGGGTGGGCGTGTGACCAGCACGTCAGGGATGGAAAACTTTGCGCGCCTGTCCATCAACAGCGCCACCACCAAGAAGTGGACCCTCGCCCAGGTGGTTGACGGCTGCGTCAACGCCGGGATTCCCGCCATCGGTCCCTGGCGGGACCGTGTGGAGGAAGCCGGCCTGGACAAGGCGGCCCGCCTGATCAAGGACGCCGGCCTTCGCGTTTCCTCCCTGTGCCGGGGCGGATTCCTCACCGCGCCGGACGCGGAGGGGCAGGCCGCGGCACTCGCGGACAACCGGGCGGCCATCCTGGAAGCCGTCGCGCTGGACACCCGGGAACTGTTCCTGGTGGTCGGCGGGCTGGCTCCGGGGGAGAGGGACGTGGTGGCTGCACGCCGGCGGGTCTCGGACCGCCTGGCAGACCTGGTTCCCTTCGCAGAGGAGAACGGGGTCCGCCTGGTGCTGGAGCCGCTGCACCCGATGTACGCCGCGGACCGCGCCCTGATCTCCACCCTGGGGCAGGCGCTGGACCTTGCGGCGCCGTTCGACGCCTCCACGGTGGGCGTCGCCGTCGACACTTTCCACGTCTGGTGGGATCCCGAACTCAAGGCGCAGATCGAACGCGCCGGCCGCGAGGACCGCATCGCCTCCTACCAGGTGTGCGACTTCAACATGCCCATCGCCGCCGATCCGCTGCTGTCCCGCGGATACATGGGTGACGGCGTGGTGGACTTCGCCACCATCGGCACCTGGGTGCGCGACGCCGGCTACACCGGGGACATTGAAGTGGAAATTTTCAATCAGGAGATCTGGGACACGGACGGCAACACAGTCCTGTCCACAGTGAAGGAGCGCTACGCGGACCTTGTCCTGCCGTACGCCTGACCTGATCCAGACCGCGGGCTCCTGCTAACGTCACGGCAGGAGCCTGCGCCCCACCAAAAAGACCCGGACCGCTGTGCGGTCCGGGTCTTTTCCATGCGCGGGTCCTTAGGAGTGCATCGAGGCGTACCGGCGGTAGCGGGCCAGCACGCCGCCGTCGTCCCTCCCTGCTGGGAGGTCGACGGCGTCAAGCGCCCACTGCGGGAAATGTCCGGTGAGTGCCCCGGCGGCCTGGCGGGCGGCGCCGTCGGCCACGTACTCGCCGGGGCGCGGCACGGTGATGTTGATGCCCAGCAGCTGTGCCGCCGCCTGCTGAACGGCCGTTGACTGGGCGCCGCCGCCCACCAGGATGATCCGCCGGGCCTCCACCCCTTGGTCCTGGAGGGCTGCCAGCCCGTCCGCCAGCGAACAGACAACGCCTTCGACGGCGGCACGCGCCAGGTTGGCAGGCGTGTAGTTTCCGCGGGTAATGCCGTGCAGCGAGCCGGTGGCATCCGGCAAATTGGGGGTGCGCTCGCCGTCGAAATAAGGCACAAGGGTCAGGCCGCCGGCGCCATTTTCGGCCGACAGCGCCAGCTCGTTGAACTCCCCAATGCTCACGTCCAGCAGTGCAGCCGTGGCATCAAAAACGCGGGTGGCGTTCAGCGTGCACACCAGCGGGAGGTAGTGCCCTGCGGCGTCGGCGAACCCGGCCACCAACCCGGACGGATCGGCGGCCGGCGTGCCGGACACGGCAAAGACCGTGCCGGAAGTGCCCAGCGACATCACCACATCGCCCACGCCGGCGCCCACACCGAGCGCTGCCGCGGCGTTGTCCCCGGCGCCCGCGGCTACAAGTGCACCGCTGGAGGTCTTGCCGGCCACGTTCAGGGGATCCAGGACGTCGGGAAGGTGCGGAACATGCCCCAGCGACGACTTCAGGACCTCCGGCAGGTACGCGCCCGTCGCTGTCGAGTAGTAGCCCGTCCCGGAGGCGTCCGACCGGTCCGTGGCCAGCGCCTCAAGGTTCCCGGGACCGCTGCCGGGGCCGTGGCCCAGCAGCCGCCAGGTCAGCCAGTCGTGGGGCAGGCAGACCGCCGCTGTCTTCGCCGCGTTGTCCGGCTCATTCACTGCCAGCCAATGCAGTTTGGTCAGCGTCAGCGACGCTACCGGGACGGTGCCCGTGGCGCCGGCCCAGTAGCGGGCGCCGGCGGCAGCGTCGCCGCCGCCGGCGGTGGTGATCAGTTCCAGCGCCGCGCCGGCGCTCCGCGTGTCGTTCCACAGGAGCGCAGGCCTGACCACCCCGCCGTCGTTGTCCAGGCAGACCATGCCGTGCTGCTGGCCCCCAATGGAGACTGCTGCCACGTCCTCTAAGCCACCGGCCGCTTCCACTGCCTCCTGAAGGGCCGTCCACCAGTGGTCGGGGTGGACTTCTGTGCCCTCAGGGTGGCTGGCACGGCCCTGGCGGACAAGTGCTCCGGTGTCCGCGTCACGGATCACCACTTTGCAGGACTGGGTGGAGCTGTCGATGCCTGCTACGAGTGCCATATCCCTAGCGTGCGTTGAGGAGGTGTTCGATGGCGAGCTGGTTGAGGCGGACGAATGCGAAGGAGCGTTCGGCGGCTTTATCGGCGTTGAAGTCTTCGAAGGCGGTGGTGTCGGCGAGCAGGTCGGCGGTGGTTTCGCCGGCGGTGAGGGTGGGTTCGCCGAGCTCGAAGACGCCGGAGGTGGTGAGGGCTTCCTGGACCTGGGGGTCGGCGCGGAAGGCCAGGGCGCGTTCCTTGAGCAGGAGGTACATGGACATGTTGGATTTCGCGGATTCCCAGACGCCGTCGTAGCCGTCGGTGCGGGAGGGCTTGTAGTCGAAGTGGCGGGGGCCGTCGTAGCGGGGTCCGCCGCCCGGGAAGCCGTTCTCGAGCAGGTCAACGGTGAAGAAGGCGCTGGTGAGGTCGCCGTGGCCGAACACGAGGTCCTGGTCGTACTTGATGCCGCGCTGGCCGTTGAGGTCGATGTGGAAGAGCTTGCCGGCCCACAATGCCTGGGCGATGCCGTGGGTGAAGTTCAGTCCGGCCATCTGCTCGTGCCCGGTTTCGGGGTTCAGGCCCACGATGTCGCCGTGTTCGAGCTGGGCGATGAATGCCAGGCCGTGCCCGACGGTGGGCAGGAAGATGTCCCCGCGGGGTTCGTTGGGCTTGGGTTCGAGGGCGATGCGCAGGTTGTAGCCCTTGTCCTTGATGTAGGCGGCGGCGGTGTCCACGCCTTCCTTCATCCGGTCCAGGGCTGCGGAGAGGTCCTTGGACCCGTCGTATTCGCTGCCTTCACGCCCGCCCCACATCACGAAGGTCTCGGCGCCGAACTCGGCAGCGGAGTCGATGTTGCGCAGCACCTTGGACAGGGCGAAGCGGCGGATGGAGCGGTCGTTGGAGGTAAAGCCGCCGTCCTTGAACACCGGGTGGCTGAACAGGTTGGTGGTCACCATCGGGACCTTCAGGCCCGTCTCGGCCAGGGCTGCCTTGAAGTTCTTCAGGATCAGCTCCCGCTCCGAGACTGTCGCATCGAAGGGCACCAGGTCATTGTCATGGAACGTGATGCCGTAGGCGCCGAGTTCGGCCAGCCGGTGCACGGCCTCCACGGGATCCAGGTCCGCGCGGGTGGCAACACCGAACGGATCGGCACCGGTCCAGCCAACGGTCCAGAGGCCAAAGGTGAACTTGTCAGCGGGAGTCGGGGAGAGAGTCATGATGCATCCTTGCAGTCAGTTTGCCGCCGGTTGGGCAAGTTAGTTTATCGCTTGAACTATATAAGCGTGACTACGCTAGGGTCAATAGGGGCCGAAGGAACGGTTCCGGACCGAACCCAAGGAGAGCGGCCATGGCGAGCACCGCGCCTGCTACTGCACCGTCCGATGCCGGGGCGCCGGGCAACATGGCGGACGTGCGGCGGAACAACCTCGCCCTGGTCCTGGGCAGGGTGGTGCAGTCACCCGCCGGATTCCACCTGACCCGGGCCCAGCTGGCTGCGGCCACAGGGCTGACAAAAGCATCCGTGTCGAGCATCGTGCTGGATCTCCTGGACGCCGGCATCCTCCGCGAAGTCGGCCTGAGCAGGCAGGGGGAGCGGGGCCGGCCGGGGGTGGGGCTGGAGCTGAATCCGTCACGGGGCGTCATGGGTATGGAGATCAACGTCGATTACATTGCGGCGGGCGTGACGAGCCTCTCCGGGGATCTCGTGGTGAAAGAGGTCCGGGAAAGGGACAACCGGGACAGTGCGAGCGGCGCCGTGATGTCCGCCCTCGCCGAGCTGGCCTCGGGGGTGCGGCTGGCGGCGTCTGCCCTGGGGGTCGACGTCCTGGGGGGAGGACTTGCCGTTCCCGGCCTTGTTGAGGCCGGTAGTTCGACTGTCACTGTGGCCCCAAACCTGGGCTGGGTGGACACGAAGCTGGATGTGGCCCGGTTGCTTCCCGGCGTACCACTGGGGGTTTCCCTCTTCAACGAGGCCAATGCCGCCGCCCTCGCAGAGCTTGCCCACAGTCCGCACAGGCGGGATTTCCTGTTCATCTCGGGCGAAGTGGGCGTCGGCGGCGGGCTGGTCCTGAATTCGGAGCTTTTCACTGGCCCTGAAGGCAATGCCGGGGAGGTGGGGCACATCGTGGTGGACCCCGACGGCGCACCCTGTTCCTGCGGCGGGACGGGCTGCCTTGAGACTGTCGCGGGCCAGGACGCGATATTTTCTGCTGCCGGAATCACCGTCCAGGGCCGGACCAGGACCGAAAGCATGGCGGACCTGCTGGGCGCCCTGGCCGCCGGCAGTCCCGCCGCGCTGACGGCCGTCCAGCGGGCGGGGAGGGCGCTGGGGGTTGCCGTGGCATCGGCGTCCCGGGTGGTCAATGTCCGCGCCGTGGTGCTCGGAGGGCACTTCGCCGTCCTTGACCAGTGGCTGCACGGCCCGCTCCTGGAAAGCCTGGCGAAGTACGCGCCCGGTGCGCTTCCCCCCGAACACGTCATCACATCCACAGTGGGGGATGCTGGGGCGCTGCTGGGGGCGGCGGGCAGCGTGGTCCGGGCGTTGGTGGAGGCGCCGCATCGGCTGCAGGCCTGAAGCCTACCCGTTGACCTTAACCTTGGCGCTGCTTTGCCGCCGATGCTCCGCGGAGCAGAAGTGATGGGGCAGTGGTGACAAAGCGAAACACCCCGGTTCGTGAACCGGGGTGTTTCTGGTTGGTGCCCCAGGAGGGAATCGAACCCCCGACCGGCGGATTAGAAGGCCGCTGCTCTATCCCCTGAGCTACTGAGGCATTGCCTTCCGGAGCTGATCTCCGGCGCCTCAAAAAGTTTACATTGCCCCGAGCGCCGGCATGGTCAACCGCCGCAGGCATGCAAACTTTTCCTCCACAGGCAGGTACTGAGCCGGGTTGTCCACATAGGCAGGCCACGCCATCGATCACGGCCGGCGGCGCGGGCGATGCTGGTCCTGCCTGCTAGGGCATCACTCATGAAGACAGGACGTAAAGATGAGCGACACCATAACGATCCGGGGTTTCGTTGCCACCGAGATCAAAAGCGGAACAACACCAGGGGGAGTGGCCACCGCTTCTTTCCGGATTGGGTCCACCTCGCGGCGGCGTGACAAGGAAACAGGCGCCTGGATGGACGGCCACACCAACTGGTTCCTGGTTCAGGGCTACCGCCACCTGGCGGGAAGCATCGGCTGCAGCATCAGGAAGGGGCAGCCCGTCATAGTAGTCGGCACGCTGAAAATCCGCAGTTGGGAAAGGGACGGCCGGGTCTACTACTCACACACCATTGATGCCGACGCCGTGGGTCACGACCTCACGTGGGGCACGGCCAACTTCATCCGTTCCTCTGCCAAGCCGATCCTCTCGCTCGTGGACCAGGAGCCTCCCCTCGCCGGGGGCGAACACCGTGCCGCGGACGGACCGTTCGACGAACCTGAAGACAGCGACGACGACCCAGCCGGCGGCGCGGATCCGGCCGCTGTCTTCATCGAGGACACCAACGGCGACATCGTTGCCCTGGACCTGGAAACGGGGGAGCTCGCCGAATCCGGAGTCTAGGAGGGCTGTTGCTGCCGCTTCCATGGCTGCCTTTGCGGGCAGGACACGGCACCCCCCCGGCCGTGTCCTGCCCGTCGAGGTTGTTCCCGTCCAGGTTGCGAAGGAGGTTCACCACCACGTGGCAGAATGACTCCATGCGGCTTACCCTCGACTCCCGGCAGATTGTCAAGGCGGGGGACCCGCAGGTTGCCCGCACCGGCTCAATGAAACCTGCACGGCTGTCACCGCAGCGCCCCATCCGCCGGCTGCTGGCTGCGCTGTCCGTCGCCGCCCTGGCCGGATCCCTGGCGGGCTGTGTCGGCGGGACGCCGTCTGTCAACGAACCCGGTTCAGCAGCGCCTGGAGTTACGGAGCCAGGAATTGCAGAGCCAGGAATTGCACCGTCACAGGCTGCCGGCTCAGCGGCTGCAGATCAGACAGGCGCCGGCACTCCCGGGACACAGGACGCCGGACCCCTGGCGGATACCTCCGGGACCGCCTCGAACGGAGCCGCTGAAGCTGCTGCCACGGAAACTGTCCGGCAGACCCTCACTGACGCGCTGGGCAGACTTGCGGCGGGAACACCCAAACCCGCCACTGCCCAGGTGAGCGATGCTCTGACGGGAGCGGGCATTGCACCGGGGGCCCTTGAAGTGTCGCAGAGCCGGACACCCACAGGGCTGGAAGCGGATGCCATCGAGGCGGCAGTGCTCCAAGGGCGTGACTGCGTGATCGGCCAGGTCCGCGACGGTGCCGTGGCAGTGACCGTCCTGCCTGTCCTGGCCAGCGGCAAGTGCTTTGTAGGCAGCTGAGCCTGCCGCGCGGAATGTGAGATATGCCTGCCAACCCACTAGATTTGGAACCATGGCGGAATTTATCTACACAATGACCAAGGCCCGCAAAGCCGTTGGCGAAAAACTTATTCTTGACGACGTAAGCATGTCCTTCTTCCCTGGCGCCAAGATCGGCGTCGTGGGCCCGAACGGTGCCGGTAAGTCCACCATCCTCAAGATCATGGCTGGACTGGACACCCCCTCCAACGGTGAGGCCCGGCTGAGCCCCGGCTACAGCGTGGGCATCCTGCTGCAGGAGCCCCCGCTCAACGAAGAAAAAACCGTCCTGGGCAACGTCCAGGAAGGCGTGGGCGAGATCTACGGCAAGATCCAGCGGTTCAACGAAATCTCCGAGGAAATGGCCAGCCCCGACGCTGACTACGACACCCTCCTCGAGGAAATGGGACAGCTGCAGGAAGCCATCGACGCCGCGGATGCCTGGGACCTGGACTCCCAGCTGGAGCAGGCGATGGATGCACTCCGCTGCCCGCCGGCGGATGCCGACGTCACCAACCTCTCCGGTGGTGAGCGCCGCCGTGTTGCCCTGTGCAAGCTGCTGCTGCAGAAGCCTGACCTGTTGCTGCTGGACGAGCCCACCAACCACCTCGACGCAGAGAGCGTGCTGTGGCTCGAGCAGCACCTGTCCTCCTACGCGGGTGCCGTCCTGGCCGTCACCCACGACCGGTACTTCCTGGACCACGTGGCGGAATGGATCGCCGAAGTGGACCGCGGCCACCTGTACCCCTACGAGGGCAACTACTCCACGTACCTGGAGAAGAAGCGTGCCCGCCTGGAAGTCCAGGGCAAGAAGGACGCCAAGCAGGCCAAGCGCCTCAGCGAGGAACTGGAATGGGTCCGTTCCAACGCCAAGGGACGCCAGACCAAGTCCAAGGCACGCCTGGCCCGCTATGAGGAAATGGCCGCAGAGGCGGACCGCACCCGCAAGCTGGACTTCGAAGAGATCCAGATCCCGCCGGGACCCCGCCTGGGCGGCCTGGTGCTGGAAGCCAAGAACCTCCAGAAGGGTTTCGAGGACCGCACCCTGATCGACGGACTGTCCTTCAGCCTGCCCCGCAACGGCATTGTGGGCGTCATCGGCCCCAACGGCGTCGGCAAGACCACGCTCTTCAAGACCATCGTGGGGCTGGAGCCGCTCGACGGCGGAGACCTCAAGATCGGCGACTCGGTCAAGATCTCGTACGCGGACCAGAGCCGCGGGGGCATCGACCCCAACAAGACCCTCTGGGAGGTCGTCTCCGACGGACTCGACTTCATCCAGGTGGGCCAGGTGGAAATGCCGTCCCGCGCCTACGTTGCCGCCTTCGGCTTCAAGGGCCCGGACCAGCAGAAGAAGGCAGGCGTGCTCTCCGGCGGTGAGCGCAACCGCCTGAACCTGGCGCTGACCCTCAAGCAGGGCGGCAACCTGCTGCTCCTCGATGAGCCCACCAACGACCTCGACGTCGAAACCCTCAGCAGCCTGGAGAATGCCCTGCTCGAGTTCCCCGGCTGTGCCGTGGTGGTTTCGCACGACCGCTGGTTCCTGGACCGGGTGGCCACGCACATCCTGGCCTACGAAGGCGACGAGGAGAACCCCTCCAAGTGGTACTGGTTCGAGGGCAACTTCGAATCCTACGAGGAGAACAAGGTGGAGCGCCTCGGCCCGGATGCCGCCAAGCCGCACCGCGTCACGCACCGCCGCCTCACCCGCGACTGACCCGCGGCGGGATAACAAGGGGCAACGCTCCATCAACAGCGCAGAACAGGCCGGCACCCACTGGGTGCCGGCCTGTTCCGCGTCCTACTCCGGACGCCCGATTTCCGGTCAGTCCCGCCCGGCTTTGCGGATCTGGTGCTCCATCACCTTGGACTGGAAGGCACCCACTACTTTGTTCTTCAGGTCCGTGGGAACCCGGACCATGCCCTCCTGCGCTACGGACGCAACGTGCTGGCCCGCCTGGTTGAAGATCTTGCCCGTCGCCAGGCCGCGGGCGCCCTGCGCGCTGGGTGATTCCTGGACATACAGGAGCCACTCGTCCACGCGGGCGGGGCGGTGCCACCACATCGCGTGGTCGAGGCTGGCCACGTTCATTCCGGGGGTAATCCAGCTCAATCCGTGGCGCCGCAGGATGGACTCTAGGAGCGTGTAGTCGCTGGCGTACGCCAGGGCCGCCCGGTGCAGGTTGGGGTTGTCCGGCATCGGCCCGAAAGTCTTCATCCACACCGCATTGCGGGCCTCCCGCTTGCCCTTCGCGGAGACGTACAGCGGAGGATCCACATGCCTGATGTCGAAGGGGCGCTCGTAGGCCCAGTGCCGCGCCACGGGGTGGTCGAATTTTCCCAGCAGGTCAGCGGTACTGGGCAGCGACTCCGGATCCGGAATGCCGCCGGGCATCGTGGACTGGTGCTCAATCCCCTCATCCTCCCCCTGGAAGGAGGCGATCATCGACAGGATGGGCGTGCCTTCCTGGTAGGCATGGACCCGGCGTGCCGAAAAGGACCGGCCGTCGCGGAGCCGCTGGACGCCGAAGGTGATGGGCTTGTTGGCGTCGCCCGGCCGAAGGAAGTAGCCGTGCATGGAGTGCACAAAACGGTCAGGGGCCACAGTCCTGATGGATGCAATGAGCGACTGGGCCAGCACCTGGCCGCCGAACACCCGGTGGTGGGGCTGCTGCTGGGAAGGTCCCAGGAAGATGTCCTCGTCCGTCCGCGCCCCCTCCAGCTCACCAAGGTCAAGGAGGGAGATGAGCGATGAGGTGGGATCTTCGCTGGGGAGCGCCAGCAGTCCGGCGTCGGCTTCAGTCATGGTTCGACTCTAGACGGCGCCCGGGCACTGCTCAACAAAGCCCCAGCCGGTAGTGTTCTTGGTGTGTCTGATCTCCTCACCTCGTCCTTCCGCTTTGCCGACTCCCAGGATCTTGCCGATCTGAAGACCTTCGCCACGCGGGCAAAAGCCATTGACGACGGCGCCATCCGGCTTCAGGCGGCAGGTTCCGTCCTTGCCGCGTACGTGTGCGTGCTCCGGCCGAGGCTCCTGGGCGAATCGACCCCCACGATCCTCGGGCTGCGCACCATGGCCCTGGCAGAACCCTCGGCGACGGATGTGACCGTGGCATTGTCCGCGGTCCTGGACCGTTTGGCCCGCGCCGGCCAGGACGACGTCGAACTTGCTGTGCCGCCGTCTACCGTCACCGAGTCCTGGACGGGCGTGGGCGCCCCGCGGAGCGGTTGGGAGCTGATCGGCTCGCGGCCCGATGCGGAACTGCGGGCGGCAGCCGAGGCAGGCATTGCCGAAGTGGCCGGAATCGTGCCGGACAATCCCGGTGCCCTGATCGTCAACAACGCCCGCGCCGCGGTGTGGGGCCGGGAACTCGATGCGTCGGGGCTGCCCGCCGGCGCCGCTTTCGCAGCACTGGCCCTCGGGTTCCTTGCCGATGGCGACCAGAAGCTCTACCGGGCCGGCCGCTGGTTCCGCCTCACGGGCAGCCGCGGCCATGTCCTGGCGCGGACCGGAAGCGGACTCCTGTAACCGCCTGTTACGGCGCCATCAGTCAGGGCGCCGAGGGGCTGTTAACCATGGATAGTGCAGCCCGCTCCATGTAGTCCCACAAAGTGCCCTCGTACAGCGGCGGAAGTTCCAGGGCGTCCACAGCCTTGCGCATGTGGAACAGCCAGCGGTCCTTGGCCTCAGGAGTCACCTTGAACGGCATGTGCCGCATGCGGAGCCGGGGGTGTCCCCGTTCCTCGCCGTAGGTGGTGGGCCCGCCCCAGTACTGCTCAAGGAACATCAGGAAGCGGCGCTTCGCCGGTGCAAGGTCCTCCTCGGGGTACATCGGCCGCAGCACGGGATCCGTCGCCACCCCGTCGTAGAAGACGTCGATCAGCTTCACGAAGGTGTCGTGCCCGCCCACGGCATCATAGAAGTTGTCGGTGTAGCCGGGCTTGCTGAACGGATCGTTCTGCATCAGCTGCGGCCGCTGCGGCTCGATGGGAATCGTCATAGCTATTCTCCGGCTTTCTGCTCGGTCTTGGTGTTCTCGGCGCCGTGGTCCGAGCCCTGGTCCGTGGTGCCGTCCGGCGACTCGTGCAGGGGCACGTACGTACCCTGGGACCGGTTGCCGACCCGCAGGATCTCGCCGTTGCGCAGGTACCAGATGGCGCCGTCGTCGGACCGGACGCGGGTGATCCGCAGCCCCATGGATTCCACCACGCCCACCACCTCGCTGGTTTCGATCACGTCGCCGATGCCGAACTGGTCTTCAATGGTAATGAAAATACCTGCCAGGAAGTCGCGGATCAGCTGCTGGGCGCCGAAGCCGATGGCCACACCCAGGATGCCGACGCTGGTCAGCAGGGGTGCGATGTTGATGTCCAGGTTCTGCAGGACGTACATGCCGGTGATGACCACCACCAGTACTCCCACGATGCTGTTGAGCAGTGAACCGATGGTTTCCGCACGCTGTACGCGCCGTTCATGGTCCAGGGCCCTGAAGGCAGGGGCGGCCCACCTGAAGGTGGGTTTCTTGAAGAAGTTGCTGCCTGCCGCCACGCGCCGGGTGATGCGGGAGATGACGAAGGTGGCCACCAGCCAGATGGCAACGCCGACGCCGAGGCTGATCACGATGCCCGTGACGCTGATGCCGTCCGGCTCGCTGGCGGCGGAAGGAAGGATGGACAACGTGCTGACCATAAGGGGGTAGTACTCCTGCTGTTGTTTGGCTGTGCCGGGAAGGGAGTGCCGTGCTGCCGGTTACGCCCGGCGCGGACGGCCCTGTTCTCCTTCAACACTATCGCCGTAGCCTCTCATCATGCGCATTCTCGTCCTCGGCGGAACGGCCTTCCTCTCCGCGGAAATCGTCCGCAGCGCCGTGGCGGCCGGGCATGACGTCACCTGCCTGGCCCGCGGATCCGCGGCTGTTCCGCCCCAGGGTGCATCCTGGCTGAGGGCGGACCGTTCACGGGGCGCGAAGGCCTACGCCGACGCGACGGGGGAGTGGGACGCCGTAGTCGACGTCGCCCGCGACCCTGTCCCTGCCACTGAGGCGCTTGAGGCCCTCGCAGGCCGCGCTGCACACTGGACGTTCGTCTCCAGTTGCTCGGTCTATGCGGCTGCTTCGGTTCCCGGCGCGGACGAGGACGCTCCCCTCCTGCCTGCGCTTGCGGCCGGGACTCCGTCCACGCCGGACACGTACGGTGAATCCAAGGTGGCCATCGAGGAAGCAACCATGCAGGCCGCGGGCGGGAAAGCCCACCTGTGCCGTGCCGGCCTGATCGGCGGCCCGGGGGACAGCTCAGACCGCTACGGCTACTGGCCTGCCCGGTTCGCACGGGACAACCGGCCGGTGATCGTGCCCGCGATTGACACCAGCCCCACCCAGGTCATCGACGTCCGCGACCTCGCAGCCTGGATCCTGTGCGCAGCCGGGGACAGCGTGACCGGGGCGCTGAACGCCCTGGGAGAACAGGTACCTTTCGGGAAATTCATTGCCGCTTCCCGGGACGCTGCGGGCCACCGCGGCACGATCCTTCCGGCGGAGGAAACGTGGCTGGCGGAGCACGGCGTCAACTACTGGGCAGGCCCGGATTCGCTGCCGCTGTGGCTCCCGCCCGGGCACGGCGGCTTCATGGCCCGAAGCAACAGCGCAGCCCTGTCCCAGGGCCTGCAGCTCCGGCCCTGGCAGGAAACGCTGACTGACACGTTGGCGGACGAACGCGCCCGGGGACTCGACCGGCCGCGGAAGGCGGGCCTGGCGCCGGAGACGGAGGCGCGGCTGGCCGGGCTGCTGCCGCGGAGCCTTTGAGTCCGCCATCAGGCCGTTAGCGTCACCGGTTCATGTCCCACCGGGAAGTTCACACTGCGGGCAATGAAGCACACCTGGTTCGCCTCATGGTGCAGCCGGCCGGCCAGCTCCACATGCGCCGGATCCGCCACCGTAACTGTCGGGCGCAGCGTCACACTCGCAAACTGGCCGCTGCCGTCCCGGTTCAGCTTCAGCAGCCCGGACGCCTCGTCGCGGTAGTCCGTGACCACCACACCATGCTTTACGGCCACGTGCAGGTAGGACAGCATATGGCACTGGGACAGGGCCGCCAGGAGCAGCTGCTCCGGGTTGTAGCGCTCCTTGTCCCCGTGGAACGTGGGGTCCGCTGAGCCTTTCAGGACCGGCAGCCCGGGAATAAGGATGTCGTGGTCCCGGGAATAGCCCCGGTAGGAGGACGTCCCCTCACCCGAATTGCCCGTCCACTGGACGGCCAGCCCATACCGGTGCTCACTGAGTCCCATCCCGGCCTCCTACGCCTCGCCCGGGAGGACATCAGCCGCGCGGGCGCGCAGGGCCCGGGCAACGCCGTCGCGGTTTTCCAGCATCATCCGCCGCAGCGCGGCGCTCGCCGGCGGAAGCGCCGCCAGGAAGCCGTCCGTGCGGTCAACGGTCGCCTGGGTGGTCAGCAGGGCCGGGTAGAGTCCGACGACGATCTGCTGGGCCAGTGCGTGGGTGCGGGTTCCGACGATGCCCGGCACGGCCTCGAAATACTTCTCGGCGTACGGCTCCAGCAGGGTGCGGTCCAGGACCCGCATGAAGCCCGTGACCGCTGAACCCTGGAGCGCGTTGGAGAGTTCGCCCTTGACCACGATGGAGTCCCAGGCCTGCGCCTTGGCTTCGGGGGTGGGGATGGCAGCTTTGGCGAGGGCCGCGGCGTTCTGGCCGCTGGAGGTGTTGTCGCGCTTTAGTTCGGCGTCAATCCCGTCCTGGCCGAGGCGTCCGCCGGCCACCAGCGAGGCCACCAGTTCCCAGCGCAGGTCCTGGTCCACGGCCAGTCCCTCCAGGGTGGCCGAACCGTCCAGGAGCCCCGCCACCCTGTCCAGCTGGGACCCGCTGCGGGCCAGCAGTGCAAAGGACTTGACGAACTGGAGCTGTGCGTCGGATCCGCCGGCCACTCCGGACGCCAGGTCCCACAGCCGGTCCGCGGCTGCCACCGCGGTGGCCTCGCGGTGTTTCTCCGCAACGTAGAAGTTCAGGGTGGTGGCCAGTTGGCGGAGCTGGACCAGGATCACCGAGGAATCAGACTCTGCCGCCACATTGGCGAGGACCAGGTCAACGTACCGCCGTGCCGGTGTCTCGCCGTCGCGGGCGGCGTCCCAGGCCGAGTTCCAGACCAGCGTCCGCGGCAGGCTCTGGCTGAAGTCCTTCAGGTGGGCCGTGGCTGTTGCCAGGGATTTTTCGTCCAGCCGGACCTTGGCGTAGGCGAGATCGTCATCGTTGACCAGGATCAGGTCCGGCCGGGCAAGCCCCACCAGCCCGGGCACCTCGGTGCGTCCGCCGTCGACATCCAGCTCCTCGCGGTGCACCCGCTCAAGCTTGCCGGACCCGTTGAGGTTGTAGAAACCCACCGCCAGGCGGTGCGGCCGGATCGTGGGCCACTCCTCCACCGCAGACTGCACAATCGCGAAGGACGTCAGCACGCCGCCGCCGTCCACTTCAAGCTCCGGCTTCAGGGTGTTCACGCCGGCGGTTTCCAGCCACTGCCGGCCCCAGTCGTCAAGGTCGCGGCCGCTCGCCTTCTCCAGTTCCACCAGGAGGTCGCTCAGCTCGGTGTTCTGCCAGGAATGCTTGGCAAAGTACTCACGCACCCCGGCCATGAACTGTTCCGGGCCAACCCAGGCCACCAGCTGGCGGAGGACGGAGGCTCCCTTGGCGTAGGTGATGCCGTCGAAGTTGACCTCGACGTCCTGCAGGTCGTTGATCTCGGCAAAGATCGGGTGCGTGGTGGGCAGCTGGTCCTGGCGGTAGGCCCAGGACTTCTCCACGGAGGCGAAGGTGGTCCACGCGCTGGTGAAGGACGTCGCCTCCACCGCCGCGAGGTGGGACATGTATTCGGCAAAGGACTCGTTGAGCCACAGGTCGTTCCACCAGCGCATGGTTACCAGGTCCCCGAACCACATGTGGGCGAGCTCGTGGAGCACTGTGATGGCTCGGCGTTCTATCTGCGCTTCCGTGACCTTGCTGCGGAAGACGTAGCCTTCCAGGATGGTCACCGCCCCGGCATTTTCCATGGCGCCGGCGTTGAACTCCGGAACAAACAGCTGGTCGTACTTCTCGAACGGGTAGGGGCAGCCGAACTGCGCCTCGAAGAATGCGAAGCCCTGGCGGGTGAGCTCGAAGATGTTCTCGGCGTCCAGGTACTGCATCAGCGACTTCCGGGCGAAGACGCCCAGTGGAATAGTCCGTCCGTCGGAGCTCACCACTTCGCTGCGCACGGACTGGTAGGGGCCGGCAATCAGCGCCGTGACGTAGGAGGACAGCCTCGGCGTGGGGGAGAAGGACCAGACGGAACGGGCGCCGCCGTCGTCCCCGGGCGTGGTCTCCAGGGGGGCGGGCGTGGGGGAGTTGGAGATGACGTCCCAGTGCGAGGGCGCGGTGACCGTGAAGGTGAAGGCCGCCTTCAGGTCGGGCTGTTCGAACACGGCAAACATCCGGCGCGAATCCGGAACCTCGAACTGGGTGTACAGGTAGACCTCGTTGTCCACCGGGTCCACGAAGCGGTGCAGGCCCTCACCGGTGTTCATGTAGGGTGCATCGGCCACGACGGTGAGCTCGTTCTGCTCCGCGAGGTCCGGCAGCTGGATCCTGACGCCGTCGGCCACGGTGGCGGGATCAAGGCTTCTGCCGTTCAAGGTGACGCTGTGGACGGCGGAGGTGATGGCGTCTATGAAGGTGGAGGACCCGGGGCTGGCGCTGAACTTCACGGTGGTGGTGCTGCCGAAGACGTCTCCGCCCCGGGTCAGGTCCAGGCTGACCTCGTAGGACTCGACGGAAATCAGTTTGGCACGTTCATTGGCTTCAACTCGCGTGAGATTCATACCTGGCACGGGGCCCTCCAGAAAGATTGCGTCTGCGCAGCTGGCGGTGCCCAGCGGCGGCACTGCTCATTCTTGCATTCCTTCACCCCCGGAAACGTAGCGCGGCTCACAGCGGACGGGAAAGAGTCAGGACGCCAGGTGCCTGCAGCCGGAGTAGCGTTGGATCATGGGCAAGCTTATGGATTCGGTGGACGCCAGGGCGCTGCGCTTCGCCGCAGGGTTTCCGGTGGTCCTTGCCGCCGGTTTTGTGGTGTGCGCCTTCCTGATCCGGCCGGACCTTCCCGAGCCGCTCGCCGTCAGGTGGACGGACGGCGGCGCCGCGGCCTTCGCGCCGTTCGGCACCTATGTGGGGGTGGGGGCGGCGGCGATCGTGGCGGCGGGCTGGCTGGTCCTCTCCCAGGCTGTGAGCCTCAACAGGCCCGCCATCATGCGACGGATCATGATGGGTGCCGGACTGTTCCTCAGCCTTTTTGTCACCAGCGTCGTCGCTGCCGGCCTGGTGGGGCAGGCAGGGCTGGCAGATGCCCGGGAATCCCATGTGGACATGACGGTCCTAGCGCTGGGAAGCGGTGCGGCCGTGGCGCTGGGCGTCATCATCGCCTTTGTTTTCAAGGCCGACCAGCAGTGGTCTCTTGACGATGACCGCGCGCTCCAGCTCACCCTCGCCAGGGAAGCGGACCCGGACCTGGCGCGGGACAGCATCCGCCTCTGGGTGCATGCCCGCAGTTCGGTCTTCATCATGATCGCCATAGCGTCGCTGTTTCCCTCCGCGCTGATCACGGTCGCCGTGCCCTGGCTTGGGATGCTCCTGGTGCTCCTCGCCGTGGTGGGCGCCGCTTTCCTGTTCGCCCGGATCAAAGCCGACCGGCGGGGCCTGAAGGTCCTCCTGGCCGGCATCGTGCCGGTCATGAACGTGCCGGCGGGAGCCATCTCCGGCGCCACCGCGGCGGATGTGAAGGCGGCAGACTATGGCGGGTGGGGCTACCGGCACCACGGCGGGACCTCAGCCATGCTCGTCAGCAGCGGCCCCGCCGTCGTCGTCAGCAAAACTGATGGCCAGCGCCTCGCGGTGAGCGGCGGCAGCCCCGCGTCCGCTGCCAGGCTGGCTGAAGTCCTGACCCGTGTTGCCGCAAGGGCACGCCGTGGAGGGGGCGGCCAGCCACCAGCCGCCCAGCCGGAGTCCTAGTATCCTTGACCCTGTTGTCCTGACCCTGGCCTGCGCCGTCCCGGCCGGCTGCCGGCGCCCCAACCGAACGGATTCTGCTCGTGACTTCTTCCCCTGCCTTCCCGCGGGTCCATATCGCCACCGACCACGCAGGCATGGAGCTCAGCGCCCACCTGGTGCAGCACCTGTCCGCCAAGGGATACGAGGTGGTGGACCACGGTCCCAAGGCCTACGACGCACAGGATGACTACCCGTCGTTCTGCATCAACGCCGCCCTTGCGGTGGTGGCGGACCAGCAGGCAGGCGTCCACGCCCTCGGCATCGTGCTCGGCGGCTCGGGCAACGGTGAGCAGATTGCCGCCAACAAGGTCAAAGGCGTTCGTGCCGCCCTGGCCTGGAACCACTCCACCGCCGTCCTGGCGCGCGAGCACAACGATGCCAATGTTGTTGCCGTCGGCGGCCGCCAGCACACCGTGGCGGAAGCCACCGAGCTCATTGAGGCCTTCCTGACCGAGCCATTCAGCAATGACGAACGGCACGTGCGCCGCATCGGCAAGATCGCCGCCTACGAATCAACCGGCGAGGTTATCGAGTAGTGCCTGAAGGGCATTCCGTCCGCAGGCTGGCGCGGCAGTTCGGGGACGTCTTCGGCGGCCGGCGGCTCGATGTGTCCAGTCCGCAGGGCAGGTTCAGCGCAGGTGCCGCGCTGCTGGACGGGCACAGGCTCCTCGCGGCCGAAGCGCACGGCAAGCACCTCTTCCTGCACTTCGACAACGCCCTGGTGCTGCACGTGCACCTTGGGCTGTACGGGGCCTGGAGCTTCGGCGGCGACAGCACTTTCGCCGGATCGTCCAGCATCGGAGCGCCGCGCCGCGTGGGGGAGCAGGAGACCTTCGCGGACGGAAACGACGACGGTGCCTACGCTGGTCCGCCGGCGCCGGTGGGTGCCGTGCGGGTCAGGCTGGCCGCCTCGAACGGCTGGGCCGATCTCCGGGGTGCCACCACGTGCGAAGCCATCACCCTGGCCGAGACCGACCTGGTGCGGGCCCGGCTGGGGCCGGATCCGCTGGTCAACCGCCGGGGCGATTCCGGGCGTTTCGCCGCGAACCTCCACACCCGCAAGGCACCCGTGGCCGCACTCCTGATGGACCAGAAGATCATTGCCGGCGTGGGCAACGTCTACCGTGCGGAGGTCCTGTTCCGGCGGCGGCTGGACCCCTGGCTGCCTGGCAGCAACCTTGCGGACAGTGAGGCACGGAAGCTGTGGCGCGACGTCGTCTCCGTGATGAACGACGGCGTCGCCGACGGCAGGATCATCACCACGACGCCCCGCTACTGGACGGGAAACGGCACGGCGGCCAAACCCGCGGCCGAAGCCGCCGCACTGAAAAGCGGCACCTTTCCCGCCCGGGACAACGCGCATTTTGTGTACAAGCGTGACGGATTGCCCTGCCGGGTCTGCCGCACCACGGTGCTGGCCGCAGAACTGGTGGGCCGCAAGCTGTACTGGTGCCCGTCCTGCCAGGCCTGAACACGGCGCCGGCGTTTCGGGGGCGGACCTTACTGGGGCACTTCGACACGGACACGCCGTCCGCCTCCGTGGATTGCGGCACTTGAGCCCTCAGGACGCCCCACGACGGCTTGCCGGTGCCGTCGTCCTTCGAACATGAAAAAGGCCCCTCAATTGAGGGGCCTTTATTGCTGGAGGGGACGACGGGAATCGAACCCGCGTAATCAGTTTGGAAGACTGAGGCTTTACCATTAAGCTACGTCCCCGGAAGAAGCTGCATCTGCAACATTAGCAGGCCTGCGACTTCGGGCTGGCTGTTCAAGCCGGATACAACTAAACCTAATCCATGGCCTACGTGTCAAATGTGCAAACTCGGCGCGTATGACCGTAGACTTGCCTGTGCACTTACGGGGTGTAGCTCAGCTTGGCTAGAGCGCCTGCTTTGGGAGCAGGAAGTCGCAGGTTCAAATCCTGTCACCCCGACTCTGCGGCCCGGACCTGTTGGCCTGGGCAGAACATTGCGTTTGCAGAAACCCATCCCACAAACCCAGGAGTACTTAGACCGTGAAGAGCGCTGTCGAGAACCTCACCCCCACGCGGGTCAAGCTCAATGTTGAGGTCCCCTTTGAGGAATTGAAGCCCAGCATCGACTCGGCCTACAAGACCGTTGCTTCGCAGATCCAGGTCCCTGGCTTCCGTAAGGGCAAGGTACCGGCAAAGCTTATCGACCAGCGCGTTGGCCGCGGCTACGTCCTGGAGACTGCCATCAACGAAGGCCTCAACGGCTGGTACCAGGCTGCCGTGCAGGAATCCGGCATCCGCCCCCTGAGCCGTCCCGAGGTTGAGATCACCGAGGTTCCGGACCCGTCGGCTACCGACGGCGGCCTGAAGTTCGCTGCCGAGGTGGATGTCCGCCCCGAGATCGAACTCCCGGACTACGCCGGCATCAAGGTTGAGGTTGCAGCCGCCGAGTCGTCCGACGAAGACGTGGACAAGGCCCTCGACGAACTGCGCGGCCGCTTCGGCACGCTCAAGTCGGTCGAGCGTCCCGCTGCCGACGGTGACTTCCTCACCATCGACATCACCGCCACCATCGATGGCGAAGAGGTTGACTCCGCCGCGGGCCTGTCCTACCAGGTTGGTGCCGGCACCATGCTCGACGGACTCGACGAAGCCGTCACCGGCCTCAGCGCCGATGAGGACGCCATCTTCAACACCACCCTGGTGGGCGGCGACCACGCCGGCGAAGAGGCACAGGTCAAGGTTGTTGTGAAGGCCGTCAAGGAGCGCGAACTCCCCGAGGCAAACGACGACTTCGCCCAGCTTGCTTCCGAGTTCGACACCCTGGCCGAACTCCGTGAAGACCTGGCCAAGCAGGCCGCTGACTCCAAGGTTGTTGAGCAGGGCGTCGAGGCCCGCGACAAGGTCCTGGACAAGCTCGTTGAGCTCGTTGAGGTTCCCGTCCCGGATTCCGTTGTCGAGGAGCAGCTCGAGGCCCACTTCAAGGAGGGCAACGGACACGGTGAAGGCGAGCACGACACCGAGGAGCACCGCGAAGAGGTCCGCGCCAACACGGCCCGTGCCTTCCAGAACGAAATCATCCTCGACGCCATTGCCGAGAAGGAAGAAGTCAACGTCAGCCAGAACGAGCTGATCGACTACATCGTCACCACGGCAAGCCAGTACGGTATGGACCCGAACCAGTTCGCCCAGATCATCGACCAGAGCGGCCAGGTGCCCATGATGGTCTCCGAGGTCCGCCGCCGCAAGGCGCTGGCTGTTGTCCTCGGCCAGGCCGAGGTCACCGACACCGAGGGCAAGGCTGTCGACCTCAGCGACTTCGTGCGCCCCGGCGGCGAAGAGGAAGCCCCGGCAGCCGAGGCTGTTGAAGCTGAAACCGAAGAGACCGCAGCTGACGAAGACAAGGCAGAGGCCAAGGCCTAGGCTTTAGGACGCGCCGCCGAAGGGCCCCCGGATCACACGATCCGGGGGCCCTTCGCGTTAAAATCCGGCCGCTGCCGGACCTTCCCGGCCGATCGTGCGCCGTCAGCGAACAGCCGCGGCTGCGCGAACAAAACGCCGGTGAAACCGGTTAGTGTCCAAGTAGTGATTTTCAGTGATGTCACCGTCACCAGCGAGAGGTTAGTACACATGTCACAGCACCCAGAGTCCCCCCGGATGGCGACTGTCGATCCTGCAGCCCAGGACAACTACATCTACAACCGGCTCCTCAAGGAGCGGATCATCTGGCTCGGCTCAGAGGTACGTGACGACAACGCCAATGCCATCTGCTCGCAGCTGCTGCTCCTGTCCGCGGAGAACCCGGAAAAGGACATCTACCTTTACATCAACTCACCGGGCGGCTCCGTGACCGCCGGCATGGCCATCTACGACACCATGCAGTTCATCCCGAACGACGTCGTGACTGTTGCCACCGGCCTCGCTGCGTCCATGGGGCAGTTCCTGCTCTCGTCCGGCACCAAGGGCAAGCGCTACGCCACCCCGAATGCCCGTGTCCTGATGCACCAGCCGTCGGGCGGCATTGGCGGCACGGCCTCTGACATCAAGATCCAGGCCGAGCTCATCCTTCACATGAAGAAGGTCATGGCCGAACTGACTGCCGAGCAGACTGGGCAGACCGTTGAGACCATCCTCAAGGACAATGACCGTGACAAGTGGTTCACGGCGACCGAAGCGCTTGAGTACGGCTTCTTCGACAAGATTGCCGCCCACGCCGGTTCGGTGTCCGGTGGCGGCGGAACTGCCAACGGAACATCCGGCGAGTCAGTATCCGAGAAGTAACCCGGCATTTAGAACACTTAGATCAGGAGCACCAAAAAATGACCTACAACTTCGGATCGACTGCCGGCAACCTCCCGACCAGCCGCTACGTCCTGCCCCAGTTCGAAGAGCGCACACCGTACGGCTTCAAGCGCCAGGATCCCTACACCAAGCTCTTCGAGGACCGCATCATCTTCCTCGGTGTCCAGGTGGATGATGCCTCCGCCGATGACGTCATGGCCCAGCTGCTGGTCCTAGAGTCCACCGACCCGGACCGCGACATCACGCTGTACATCAACTCCCCGGGCGGTTCCTTCACCGCCATGACGGCCATCTACGACACCATGCAGTACATCCGCCCGGAGATCCAGACGGTGTGCCTGGGCCAGGCTGCAAGCGCCGCGGCGGTCCTGCTGGCGGCAGGTACTCCCGGCAAGCGCCTTGCCCTGCCCAATGCCCGGGTCCTGATCCACCAGCCGGCCCTGTCCGGCGGCCAGGGCGGTCAGGCCTCGGACCTCGAAATCCAGGCTGCCGAAGTCATGCGCATGCGCTCCTGGCTCGAGGACACGCTGGCACACCACTCCGGACGGACGTCGGAGCAGGTCAACAACGACATCGAGCGCGACAAGATCCTCACGGCCGCGGAAGCCCAGACGTACGGCCTGATCGACCAGGTCCTGGATTCCCGCAAGATCAAACCGCAGGCAATCACCAGGTAGCGGTAAAGTAATGGGCCGGTGGGGCCAATCAATTGGCCCCACCGGCCTTTTCCTTCCACCCTGGGAAGCTAATGTGACCTAGAGTGGATGTTGTCACAACCGGTCCATGCAGGCTGGTGAAGATTCCAGCAACGGTGCGAGGCTGCCTGGCAGCAAGATACTAAGGGGTTCACATATGGCTCGGATTGGCGAGAGCACGGATCTGCTGAAGTGCTCTTTCTGCGGAAAGAGCCAGAAGCAGGTGCGCAAGCTCATTGCCGGGCCCGGTGTCTACATCTGCGATGAATGCATTGAGCTCTGCAACGAGATCATCGAAGAGGAACTCGCGGAAGTTGCCGATCTGGGGAGCTTCGAACTCCCCAAGCCCCGCGAGATCTTTGATTTCCTGCAGGAATACGTCATCGGCCAGGAACCCGCAAAGCGTTCCCTCGCCGTCGCGGTCTACAACCACTACAAGCGCATCCAGGCCGGCCACGCACCCAAGTCCGGGAGCCTTGCCGATGGCGGGCATCACGACGACGTCGAAATCGCCAAGTCGAACATCCTCCTGATCGGGCCTACAGGCTGCGGCAAGACCTACCTGGCCCAAACCCTGGCACGGCGGCTGAACGTCCCGTTTGCCGTCGCCGATGCCACGGCCCTGACCGAGGCCGGCTACGTGGGCGAGGATGTGGAGAACATCCTGCTCAAGCTCATCCAGGCCGCTGACTACGACGTCAAGAAGGCCGAGCAGGGCATTATCTACATCGATGAGATCGATAAAATTTCACGCAAGAGCGAAAACCCCTCCATCACCCGGGACGTCTCGGGCGAGGGCGTCCAGCAGGCGCTGCTGAAGATCCTTGAGGGAACCGTTGCTTCCGTTCCTCCCCAGGGTGGCAGGAAGCACCCGCACCAGGAATTCATCCAGATCGACACCACCAACGTGCTGTTCATTGTTGCCGGCGCCTTCGCGGGCCTCGAGGAGATTATCGGATCCAGGTCCGGGCGGAAGGGCATCGGCTTCGGAGCCCCCCTCAACGAGGCAAGCAAGAAGGTGGACTCCTACGGGGAGGTGATGCCCGAAGACCTGCTGAAGTTCGGGCTCATTCCCGAATTCATCGGCCGGCTGCCCGTCATCACCACCGTGTCCAACCTGGACCGCGACGCCTTGATCCAGATCCTGTCCACACCCAAGAACGCCCTGGTGAAGCAGTACCAGAAGATGTTCCAGATAGACGGCGTTGAACTGGTGTTTGACGACACCGCCCTGGACGCCATCGCCGAGCAGGCGCTGGAGCGCGGGACGGGTGCCCGCGGGCTGCGCGCCATCATGGAGGAAGTACTGCTGCCCGTGATGTTCGATCTCCCAAGCCGCGAAGACGTTGCCAGCGTGGTCATCACGGAGGACGTTGTCCTGAAGGGTGCCGAACCAACCATCGTTCCGCACGTCACCAAACGCCGTAAGTCCGCCTGATTCGTCCGTATGGCTAGTCCCTGAACAGCCAGTCCCCGACCAGCCAGTCCCGGGACGGTCTGTACCGGCCCGGCGCCGACACCCCGCACCACCCCCGAACACACCGTGGCATCCCTGCGCCACGGAAACCAGCGAAGGAATGCCCCATGACAAATTCCGTGAAGAACAAGGCCGATTTCTGGTTCGATCCGCTGTGCCCCTTCGCCTGGATCACTTCCCGCTGGATCGGCGAAGTGGAAGGCATCCGCGACATCGAAACGGAATGGCACGTCATGAGCCTGGCGGTCCTCAACGAGGGCCGCGACCTTGAACCTGACTACCGCAAATCCATGGACAACGCCTGGGGCCTGGTCCGTGTGATCATTGCAGCGCAGCAGCAGCATGGAGATGCAACAGTCAAGGCGCTCTACGATGCCATGGGCTCGTTGATCCACGAATCCGGCGAGCAGGACCGTGACGTGGTCATCACCAAAGCGCTTGCCGACTGCGGGCTTCCCGCCACCCTTGCCGCGGCCGCCTCCACCGACGCCTTCGACGACCAGCTCCGGGCGAGCCACCAGGAGGGCATCTCGCTGGTGGGCCAGGACGTCGGAACTCCGGTCGTGGCCTTTAACGGAACCGCGTTCTTCGGTCCCGTGCTCACCAGGATTCCCCGCGGGGAGGAGGCCGGCAAGCTGTGGGACGCCACCACAGCCATTGCCGCCTACCCGCACTTCTTTGAGCTCAAGCGCAGCCGCACCGAACGGCCCGAGTTCACCTAGGCCTGGTCCGCCCGGCCCGCACGGCAGGGCTCCAAGAGCCCCGATAGAACTACAACCAAGTAGTTCTACCGGGGCTCTTGCGCTTGCCGGTGGGCAGGACAACAATGGTTCTTACCCACTTCGAAAGAAGAGGGACGCAGGAACCAAAGATTCAGTGATATGTCATCTGACGCAGCCATCGGCAAAGCCAGATGCAAGCTACCAGTGACGTGGTAGGAAGACCTGGAGATTCAGAGGATCCTGCCAGACCATCAAGACGTCACCGGATGGCCGAAAAGTCGAAGCCCCACCAACGGCAAAACGCTGATGGGGCTTCCCCTTTGCCCTGAAACAGGGCCGGACGTGCGCTACGCTTTCGCCGGCTCTTCCGTCGCAGCAAGTGCCACGTCGCTGACGCTCAGCTCGCCCTCGCCTACCGCCAGGATGATCTCGCGGGCGTTGGAGGCTGCCTTCAGGTCAGCCAGGCCGGCCTGCAGCTGCGCGGTCAGTGCTTCCGGCGCCGTGATGGTCGCAGTAAGGACCTCGGTGCGCTGCTTGACCTTCGCTTCGGACTTGGCTTTGCGGACGCCGCTGAGGGCCACCCCAACTGTTGCGAGCATGGCGGTATCGCCGCCCGGGACATCCAGCGGTGCGGGCCACTGGGCGCGGTGGACGGAGCCATTGCGCCACCAGCTCCACACCTCTTCGGTGGCGAAGGGCAAGAAAGGCGCGAAGAGCCGCAGCAGGGTGTCCAGGGTGGTGGCCAGTGCTGCCAGCACCGAAGCCTGTTCGGCCTCACCGGCGGCGCCGTAGGCCCGGTCCTTGATCAGCTCCACGTAGTCATCCGTGAACTGCCAGAAGAAGCTTTCCGTGATCTGCAGCGCCCGTGCGTAGTCGTAGTTGTCAAAGGCCCTGGTGGCCTGGGCCACTACCTCCGACAGCTGCGACAGGACCGCCCGGTCCAGCGGATTGGCCAGGACGGAAAGGTCGGTGGACAGCACGGAGTCTTCCGTGGCGCCCAGGTTCAGGACGAACTTGGATGCGTTCAGCAGTTTGATGGCCAGGCGCCGGCCGATCTTCATCTGCGCAATCTCGTAGGCCGTGTCGGCTCCGAGCTTTGCGGAGGCAGCCCAGTAGCGGACGGCATCGGAGCCGTACTCCTCCAGCACGTCGGTGGGTACCACCACGTTGCCCTTGGACTTGGACATCTTCTTGCGGTCGGGGTCCAGGATCCAGCCGGAGATGGCCGCGTGCTTCCAGGGGGCGCTGTTCTCCAGGGCGTCCGCGCGGACCACGGAGGAGAAGAGCCAGGTCCGGATGATGTCGTGGCCCTGCGGGCGGACGTCAAAGGGGAAGACTTTGCCAAAGAGGTCCTCGTCGCGCTTCCAGCCGCCAACGATCTTGGGCGTGAGGGAGGACGTGGCCCAGGTGTCCAGGATGTCCGCGTCGCCCGTGAAGCCGCCGGGAACGTCGCGCTGGGATTCGTCGAACCCGGGAGCTGCGTCCGCAGCCGGATCCACGGGCAACTGCTCGTCGGACGGGACGATGGGGGAGTCGTAGTCCGGGTTGCCGTCGGCATCCAACGGGTACCAGACCGGGATGGGCACGCCGAAGAAGCGCTGGCGGGACACCAGCCAGTCGCCGTTCAGGCCGGCAATCCAGTTTTCGTAGCGCGAGCGCATGAAGGCGGGGTGGAAGTCGATCTCGTGCCCGCGTGCGATCAGGCGTTCGCGGCGGTCCTCGTCCCGGCCGCCGTTGCGGATGTACCACTGGCGGGAGGTGACCACTTCAAGGGGCTTGTCGCCTTTTTCATAGAAGTTCACGGGGTGCACGATCTTCTTGGGCTCGCCCTCGAGCAGTTCGGCGGCGGTCAGGAGCTTCACCACTTCTTCCTTGGCGCTGAAGACGGTCTTGCCCGCAATCGCGGCGAAGGCTTCGCGGCCGATGTCGGTGGTGATCCACTCAGGCGCCTCGCTGACGATCCGTCCGTCGCGGCCCACGATGGCCCGGGTGGGCAGTTGCAGTTCGCGCCACCAGGTGACGTCGGTGAGGTCACCGAACGTGCACACCATGGCGATGCCGGAGCCCTTGTCCGCCTTCGCGAGCGGATGCGCTTTGACCTCAACCTCCACGCCGAACAGGGGGGATGTGACCTTCTTGCCGAACAGCGGCTGGTACCGTTCGTCGTCCGGATTCGCCACCAGGGCGGCGCAGGCCGCCAGCAGTTCCGGACGGGTGGTCTCGATGTAGATCTTCTCCCCGTCCTCGGTGAAGAACGGGTAGCGGTAGTAGGCGCCGGGCATCTCGCGGTCCTCGAGTTCCGCCTGCGCCACGGCGGTCCGGAACGTGACGTCCCAGAGCGTGGGTGCCTCTGCCATGTAGGCGTCGCCCGCGGCCAGGTTGGCCAGGAAGGCGCGCTGGGAGACTGCCCGCGAGTTGTCGTCGATGGTGCGGTAAGTGAGCTCCCAGTCCACGGACAGGCCTAGGGTCTGAAAAAGGTTTTCGAAGACCTTCTCGTCCTCAACGGCCAGCTCTTCACACAGTTCGATGAAGTTGCGGCGGGAGACGACGTCGAAGTCCCGCTGGTTCTTCGCAGGCTGCGCCGGCGGCCGGTAGTCGGGGTTGTACGGGATGGAAGGGTCGCAGCGGACGCCGTAGAAGTTCTGCACCCGGCGTTCGGTGGGCAGGCCGTTATCGTCCCAGCCCATCGGATAGAAGACGTTCTTGCCCGTCATCCGCTGGTAGCGTGCCAGCACGTCCGTCTGGGTGTAGGAGAACATGTGCCCCACGTGGAGCGATCCGGACGCCGTGGGCGGGGGAGTGTCGATCGAGTAGACCTTGTCCCGGGTGGTTTCCCGGTCGAACTTGTAGGTCCCCTCGGCCAGCCATCGCTGCGTGAGGGCAGCTTCGAGGCCTTCGAGGGCCGGCTTGTCCGGAACGTTGATGGGGGCGGTGGTGGGCGTGTCTGTACCCTGCGTGTCTTCAGCCATGTGCCAATTGTTTCATGTCCGGGCCTGTCCGCCCGCCCGCTGCGGCGCCGGGCGCGAGTTCCCCCTGGCGGGAAAGTCGGCGTCGTCCCTCGTGCCGTCCCGCTATGGTGGTGCCATGACTGACGTTTCGCAGAAGAAGGCAGCTTTGGTGACCGGCGCGAGCAGCGGAATCGGAGAGGCCACTGTCCGCGCCCTGGCGGCGGACGGCTGGAAGGTGTTTGCCGTGGCGCGCCGCGCAGACCGCCTGGCCGAACTGGAGAAGGAGACCGGCGCCGTCGCGCTCCCCGCCGACATTTCCGAGGACGACGACGTGTCCCGGCTTGTGTCGCAGGTGACCGAGGCGGGGGGAATCGACACGCTGGTCAACATCGCCGGCGGCGCCAGGGGCGCGGACACCATCGGCTCCGCCAGCACCGGGGACTGGGAGTGGATGTACCGGGTGAACGTGCTGGGCACCATGAAACTCATCAAGGCGTTCCTGCCCATGCTGCGGGCCAACGGCGAAGGGACAATACTGAACCTGACCTCCACTGCCGGGCTGGCGGCGTACGAGGGCGGTGGCGGCTACAACGCGGCGAAGTTCGCCCAGCGTGCCCTGACGGAGGCACTGCGCCTGGAGGAAGCCGAGCACAACGTCCGCGTGATCGAAGTGGCACCCGGGCTGGTCCAGACCGAGGAGTTCGCCCTGAACCGGTTTGGTGACCGGCAGGCAGCGGACAAGGTGTACCAGGGCGTGGAGAAGCCGCTCACGGCCGGCGACGTCGCCGACGTGGTCCGCTATGCGGTCAGCGCTCCGCACCACGTCAACCTGGACCAGATCGTCATCCGGCCGGTGGCGCAGGCCTCCAACTACAAGCTCATCCGCAAGGCCTAGCGCCTAGGGCAGGACCAGGCGCGCCACCACCGCGGCATGGTCCGTTCCCGGAAGCGTGACCACGTCAAAGTCCACCACCTCGATGCCGGGGCTGACCAGGACATGGTCGATGGCCACGAAAGCCGGGGCCGGTGAATTTACGGGCCACGTGGGGGCTAGCCCCTTGCCGGTCACCTGCGCGGCGTCGGACAGCCCCGTGGCCAGGAGATCCCTGAACTCACCGTGGTCCGCGCTCGCGTTGAAGTCGCCCAGCAGGATGGCAAGCCGGCTGTCCGGCAGCGCCTGCCACAGTTCGCCCAGCTGCCGCAGCTCCTCCCGCCATGACGTGATGTGCCCCCTGCGCGGTGAGTCCACGTGGACCGCCGTCAGGTGCACCGGGCCGGAGGCGGTGGGAATGCCGGCCACGGCGCGGCTTTGATGGAAGGCCGAGCCGGGCACGCGTTCCACCTGCTCGAGGGGGAACCGCGAGAAGAGGGCGCTTCCAACCTTGTCCCAGTCCACATCCGTGGCGCGCGACGGCAGCAGGGTCCCCAGCCCTGCCTTATCCAGTGCCTTCAGGCCGGCGGGCGCAAGCTCCGGCAGGGCCAGGACGTCCACATTGCGGTTCCTGACCTCTGCCAGCAGGGCGCCGGGGTCCACACCCGTGTACCCCACGTTCACCGCCATGACTGTCAGCACGGGCCCCGGGGCCAGGTCCGTTGACGGGGCAGGGAACTTGACGTTTGCCGGCTGCACGTTTCCGGACGGCGGCGTGGCCAGCGTGCCGGGCGGCACTAGGCGGTCCAGCACCCAGCCGAGCTGTACGGCCAGCAGCGCCGCCACGAGGGCAGCGGCCACGGCCCTGCGGGGTCCGGTGTTACGGAAGAGGGGGACGACGGCGGCAGCAAGTGCCGCCGTCGTTGTGATCAGCCCCGCGGGAAAGAGGGCCAGAAGCTGGACCCAGGGGGTGCCGACGTCCCACGGAACCATGCGCAGGAACACCAGGGCAGCACCCGGCATGGCCAGGACGACGGCGGCAGCCGACCACCGGGACCACGGCCGGCGAGGCCTGCCGCCGCGCACCCCGGCCCCGTACTCTCGCATAGGTTCCATTATTGGTGGCCCGGGCCCGGAAATAGTAGACTCAAAAGGCTATGACCCGGCAATCACCGGTGAGCTTCCGGAAGAACACGCGGACCGCCCTGGCAGAACAACAGGGGCACGCGCCAGTAGAACCGGACGGGTAAGCCCGTCACAGCAGTAATGAGTGGCCGTCGCGGCACACGTTCCCCCCGGGAAACGTGCAGCGCCGGTAAGTGAGGTGGTACCGCGGTGAGCGTGGGGTCCGGACGGACGCCACAGGATCCGTCCTCGCATCCTGAACGGAACAGAAGGCGCAAGCCGGCAGTTCGCCAAGCTCAACCCAGGATGTCGACATGTCGTATTACCCCAAGGCGTCAGCCTCCACCGGCCCTTCGTCCAGCGGCGGTGCCGCCGTTTCCGCCTCCGTGAAGTTTCCGGAGATCGAAGAGCGCATCCTGAAGTACTGGGACCAGGACGGCACCTTCCAGGCCAGTATCGACCAGCGGAGCGCGGATGCGCCGGGCGGGGAGCCCGGCAGCAACGAGTTCGTCTTCTACGACGGCCCGCCCTTCGCCAACGGCCTGCCCCACTACGGGCACCTCCTCACCGGCTACGCCAAGGACCTGGTGGGCCGCTACCAGACCCAGCGCGGGAAGCGCGTTGAGCGCCGGTTTGGCTGGGACACCCACGGCCTGCCCGCCGAGCTGGAGGCCATGAAGCAGCTGGGGATGACCGATAAAACCCAGATCGAAGCCATGGGCATCGACAAGTTCAACGACGCCTGCCGTGCCTCGGTGATGAAGTACGCCGACGAGTGGCGGAACTACGTGACCCGCCAGGCGCGGTGGGTGGACTTCGACAACGACTACAAGACCCTCAACGTGGAGTACATGGAGTCCGTCCTCTGGGCGTTCAAGCAGCTTCACGAAAAGGGACTGACCTACAACGGCTACCGCGTGCTGCCGTACTGCTGGAAGGACGAGACGCCGCTGTCCAACCATGAGCTGCGCATGGACGACGACGTCTACAAGAACCGCCAGGACCAGACGGTCACGGTAACCTTCCCCATCACGGCAGGGGAGTCGGACCTGTCCCGGCAGCTCTCCGGCGTCCAGGCCCTCGCCTGGACCACGACGCCATGGACGCTGCCCACCAACGCCGCGCTCGCCGTCGGCCCTTCCATCACCTACGCCGTGCTGCCGGCCGGACCCAACGGAATCAAGGCGGCCTCTGCGGACGCGCCCGTCTCGGGCAGCTTCCTGCTGGCCGCGGACCTCGTGGGCAACTACGCCAAGGACCTGGGCTACGACGATTTCGAGGCCGCCCAGGCCGCTGTTGTTTCCACCCACACCGGCGCCGAGCTGGAAGGCCTGGCGTACCAGCCGCTGTGGAGCGATTTCGCGGACAACGAAAAGTACGGCATGGAGAACGCCTGGCGCTTCCTGGTTGCCGATTACGTCACCACCACCGACGGTACCGGCATCGTGCACCAGGCTCCGGCCTACGGCGAGGACGACCAAAAAGTCTGTGAGGAAGCCGGCATCCCGGTAGTCCTGTCCGTGGACGAGGGCGCCAAATTCCTCCCCCTCTTCAAGCACGGCGACCTGCATGACATCGTGGGCCTGCAGGTCTTCGAGGCGAACAAGCCCATCACCCAGGTGCTGCGCGCCCAGGGCCGGCTGGTCAAGCAGGCCAGCTACGAGCACAGCTACCCGCACTGCTGGCGCTGCCGCAACCCGCTGATCTACCGCGCCGTCTCCTCCTGGTACGTGGAAGTCACCAAGTTCAAGGACCGGATGTCCGAACTGAACCAGGAGATCAACTGGATCCCCGGCAACGTCAAGGACGGCCAGTTCGGCAAGTGGCTGGAAAACGCCCGCGACTGGTCCATCAGCCGCAACCGGTACTGGGGCAGCCCCATCCCGGTGTGGCAGTCCAGCGACCCCGAATATCCCCGCACCGACGTCTACGGCTCGCTCGCCGAGATCGAGGCGGACTTCGGCCGCCTGCCGCTGAACAAGGACGGCCAGGTGGACCTGCACCGCCCGTTCATCGACGAACTCACCCGGCCCAACCCGGACGACCCCCGCACGCCCGAAGAGGGCCAGTCCGTCATGCGCCGCGTGGAGGACGTCCTGGACGTCTGGTTCGACTCCGGCTCCATGCCGTACGGCCAGGTCCACTACCCGTTCCAGAACGAGGCCTGGTTCGACACCCACAACCCGGCTGACTTCATCGTGGAGTACATCGGCCAGACCCGCGGCTGGTTCTACATGCTGCACATCCTCTCCACGGCCCTGTTCGACCGGCCGGCCTTCCGGAACGTCATCAGCCACGGCATCGTGCTGGGCTCGGACGGGCAGAAGATGTCCAAGAGCCTGCGCAACTACCCGGACGTCTCCGAGGTGCTGGACCGCGACGGCTCGGATGCCATGCGCTGGTTCCTCATGTCCAGCCCCATCCTGCGCGGCGGCAACCTGGTGGTCACCGAGCAGGGAATCCGCGACGGCGTCCGCCAGGTCATCCTGCCGCTGTGGAACGTGTACAGCTTCTTCACGCTCTACACCAACGCCGCGGCCGGCGGCTCAGGCTACGATGCGAAGCTGCGCTACGACGGCTACGCCGACACCCTGGACCAGTACCTGCTGGCCAACACCGGCGAACTGGTCGGCACCATGACCGAACGGCTGGACGACTACGACATCTCAGGTGCCTGCGACGCGCTGCGCAGCTACCTGGACATGCTCACCAACTGGTACGTCCGCAGGAGCCGCCAGCGGTTCTTCGACGAGGACCGGGACGCCTTTGATGCGCTCTACACCGCACTGGAAACGGTGTCCCGCGCAGCGGCATCCCTGCTGCCGCTGGTGTCGGAAGAGATCTGGCGCGGACTCACCGGCGGACGGTCCGTCCACCTGGCAGACTGGCCGGACGCTGCGCTGTTCCCCGCCAACCCGGACCTCGTCCAGGCCATGGACAAGGTCCAGCAGATCTGCTCCGCGGGCTCCTCGCTCCGCAAGGCTGCGAACCTTCGCGTCCGCCTGCCGCTGCAGGAACTGACGGTCGTGGCACCCGGCGCCGATGCGCTGCAAGGTTTTGCCGCCGTCGTCGCAGATGAGCTGAACCTCCGCTCCGTCAGGCTGCTGGATGCTGCCACGGCCTCGCCGGAAGAGTTCGGGATCCAGCAGAAACTCGTGGTCAACGCCCGCGCCGCGGGCCCGCGCCTGGGAAAGAACGTCCAGCAAGCCATCAAGGGCTCCAAGTCAGGCGACTGGTCTGTGTCCGAGGCAGGCGTGGTCACCGCGGGCGGCCTGGAGTTGGAGCCGCAGGAATACACCTTGGAAACCGTCGTGGCAGAGTCCGACGGCGGTGCTGCCGCTGCCACCAAAGCGGTGGCGGTCCTGCCCGGCGGCGGGTTCGTGGTCCTCAACACCGAGGTCACTCCTGAGCTCGAGGCGGAAGGCCTGGCCCGCGACATGGTCCGTGCCATCCAGCAGGCGCGCAAGGACGCCGGACTCAATGTCAGCGACCGGATCCGGACCACCGTCACGGCGCAGCAGAACGTCGTCGACGCCCTGCTGGCCAACGCCGGCCTGGTGAAGGGCGAGACCCTGTCCGTGGAACTCACGGCGGAACCCGGGGACGCCGCAGAGCCGGCCGTTGCCGTCGAAAAAGTAGAGGCCTGATCCATGACTGATGAATTTTCCGTAGAGAGCGTCTACGCCGAACTGCTGGGCCGGGCGCCGGAAAACAAGATGGAGCCGCGGCTGGCCCCGCTGTTCCGGGCGATGGATGTGCTGGGCGAGCCGAACAAGGCGTTCCCGATCATCCACGTCACCGGGACCAACGGCAAGACCTCCACCGCCCGCATGATCGAATCCGTCCTGCGGGCCCACGGCCTGAGCACCGGACGGTACACCAGCCCGCACCTGTCCAAGGTGACGGAGCGGATCAGCATCGACGGGCACCCGGTCCCCGACGAGACCTTCGTGCGCATCTGGGACGAAATCCGCCCCTACCTGCAGATCGTCGACTCCGAGCTCGAGGCTGCAGGCGAACCGCGGCTCACCTACTTCGAATGCCTCACCATCCTGGGCTTCGCCATCTTCGCGGACCAGCCGGTCAACGTGGCCGTGATCGAGGTTGGCCTCGGCGGCATCACGGACGCCACCAACGTTGGGGACGGGCAGGTTTCCGTGATCACCCCCATCTCGCTGGACCACACGGACCTGCTGGGTGAGACCACGGAGGACATCGCGTACGAAAAGGCCGGCATTATCAAGCCCGGCGGCTACCTCATCAGTGCCGCCCAGCCTCTGGACGCTGCCCAGGTCCTGCTGGACAAGGCCAAGGACGTGGGGGTGCCGTTCCGCTTCGAGGGCGTGGAATTCGGCGTCGAATCCCGGACCGTGGCAGTGGGCGGGCAGGTGGTGAGCATCCAGGGCAGCGCCGGCCGCTACCCGGAACTGCTGGTCCCGCTGCACGGCGCCCACCAGGCACAGAACGCCGCGGTGGCCGTGGCGGCTCTGGAAGCCTTCTTCGGGGGAGAAAAGGAACTCGACTTCGAGGTGCTCCAGGAAGGCTTCTCGAATGTCACGTCGCCGGGCCGCCTAGAAGTGGTGCGGACAGCTCCCACCATCGTGGTGGACGCTGCCCACAACCCGGACGGCATCAAGGCCTCCGCAGCCGCCCTGCAGGAAGCCTTCACCTTCACCAGGCTTGTCCCGGTGGTCGGAGTGCTCAAGGAGAAGGACGCCGAGGAGATCCTCCGCCAGCTCAAGGAATCCCTGGGCGGGATGGCGGAGGAGTTCTGCTTCACGCAGTCGAACTCCCCGCGGGCCGTGCCGGCAGCTGAGCTGGCCGAACTGGCGGTTGAGCTTGGCTTCGGCGAGGACAACGTGCACATCGCCGAAAAGCTCGACGATGCCCTTGAATGGGCGGTGGAACGCGCCGAAGCCAATGACGACCTCTCCGGGGGAGTGCTGGTCACCGGCTCCATCACGCTCGTGGCCGAGGCGCGGATCCTGCTCGGAAAGACGGAGGCCTGATTCCATGGCCAAGTTAACCAAAGCGCAGCGCGAGTGGCGGCCGGGCATGCCCAAGAAGCGCCGCTCAACCAAGGTGATGTTCGCTTCCACGGTCCTCCTGCTGGAAGCCTTCGTGATGTTCTTCGCCACCCTGGCGGTGTTCGGCCTGCGGCGGGGGGAGTTCCCGCCGGCGGTCATCCTGGGGGTGGGGATTGCGCTGTGCGTGGTGATGATTGTTGCGTGCGCCTTCCTCACCAAGCCCTGGGGCATCGGCTTGGGCTGGATCCTTCAGCTGGTCCTGATCCTCACCGGGATCTTCGAGCCGGCCATGTTCCTGGTGGGCACCCTGTTCGCGGCGGCGTGGTGGTACGGGATCCGCACAGGAATCCGGCTGGATCGGGAAGCCGGGGAACGGGCCCGCGAACAGGCTGCCTGGGAAGCCGCCCATCCGGACGGGGCCGGGCCCGGCCAGCAGCCGCAGTCCCCGTAGACTTGACCCGAAACCCCTTACCAACGCATTGGAGCAGTTGTGACTACTGAGCGCACCCTCGTCCTGATCAAGCCCGACGGCGTCGCCCGCAACCTTACCGGCGCCATCCTGGCCCGGATCGAAGCCAAGGGCTACACCTTGGCTGAGCTGAAGAAGGTTGACGCCTCACGCGAACTCCTGGAGCAGCACTATGAGGAGCACGTGGGCAAACCCTTCTACGAGCCCCTGGTGGAGTTCATGCTCTCCGGACCCGTGGTGGCGGCCATCTTCGAGGGCCACCGTGTCATCGAGGGGTTCCGTTCGCTGGCCGGCACCACCGACCCCACCACGGCAGCCCCAGGCACCATCCGCGGCGACTTCGGCCGCGACTGGGGCCTGAAGGTCCAGCAGAACCTGGTCCACGGTTCCGACTCCGCCGAATCCGCAGGGCGTGAGATCAAGATCTGGTTCCAGGGCTGACAGCCCAGGGACAGCAAAAAGCCCCTGGTTCGTCGGAACCAGGGGCTTTTTCCGTCAGCAGGCCTAGAATCCTGAGGTTCCGGCGAACACCTGGATGAAGGCGAAGAAGATGGTGGCGATGACGGCCACGTACAGCAGGGCGGTGATGATCCAGCCGGAGTCACCCAGGATGCGGGCGGCGTTGGCGGGGGCAGGGATGACCCCGGCGCTGATGTTCCGGATGGTCACCCAGACAAAGAGCGGGATCATGGCCGCCCAGACAACCATGCAGAACGGGCACAGAATGTGGATGACGTAGAGGGCCTGGGACCACAGCCACACCACGAACGCGAAACCGAGCGTGACCCCGGCCTGCAGGCCCAGCCAGTACCACCGCGCAAATTGGGCGCCGGCCAGCAGTGACATGCCCACGGTGATGGTGATGGCGAACGCCACGATGCCGATAAACATATTGGGGAAGCCAAACAGCGAGCTCTGCCACGTCTGCATCACCTGGCCGCAGGAGATCCACGGGTTCACGTCGCACACCGTGGTGTGGTTGGGGTCCTTGAGGACCTCCAGTTTCTCCAGCACCAGGGTTCCGGAGGCCAGCCAGCCGATTATCCCGGTAATGACCATCAGCCAGCCGAGCGGCCGGTCACGGGTCATCGGCGGGCGGGCTCCGGCTGTACTGCTGTCCGGATCCACAGTCCGTTCCGGCGCGTGGGTGCCGCTCAAGGGGGAGATGCTGGGCATTGGCAAGGCGTCCTTTTCATCGGGTGGTCCTTGCCCGATTGTAACGCCGGACGCTGGAAAGACCTTCCAGGAAGGGGAACAAGTGCTGCTGCTTCCGCCGTGGAATAGCCGGGGTATGAGAGAATGAACGTGGCTGGAACCCGATCCACATTCGGAGTCCAGTCCGACAGCTTGTTCGCAAGACCGCCCATGATGAGCAGCGCAGGCTTTGGATTCTTCGATCCGAACTCCGCAACTCCATGGGGCGGCACCTGGTTGTGGCGTGTGGAACAACGGGTTCTGGAACATCCTGCCGGCCCCCACGGGCTGCCGCACCCCACTGCCGGTGCGAACCTGGGGGTATCCACTTGACTTCTGTCAACGCCTGCGGGTTTTGACAATATGTGCCCCAATGGGTGCCGGATGTGGCGGTACGTCAGGGGCAGGAGTGTTGCCACATATGGATAATGAACAAGTTTTAGCCGTTAACGATGAAGCAGCGTCCGTGGACGCCGACTCCGCGCCCAAGAAGGCCCCCAGGACCCGGCGGAAGGCCGCTCCAAAAACCGGCGAGGCCGTGGCCACTGAGGCTGCCCCCGACGCCGTCACCACAGAGGCCGGGGCCGCAGAAGCTGCGGCAGACGAAGCCAAGGCGCCCGCCCGCCGGAGCCGTTCGCGGAAGAAAGTCGAGACCGCCGAGCCGCTTCCCGTCTTTGCTGCGGAGGCCGGCGCTGAAGCCGGGGGCACCAACAGCGCCACCGACGACGGCGCGCAGCAGGCGCTTGCCGCTGGGCCTGCAGAGGTTGCCGCGGAAGAATCGAAGCCCGTCCGCCGCCGCCGGGTTGCCACCCGCAAGACGTCCGCCCCCGCCGTCGCCGTCGCGGAGGAAACGCCGGCAGGGACGCCTGCGCCGGCCGAGACCGCACCCACCGATACCGCACCCACCGAGACCGCACCGGCTGACACCGCGTCAGCTGAGCCCGCGGCGCCCGGCACCGCTGCGGCGGCCGCCAGCACTGCACCGGCCGCCGCCGATGCGTCCGCCGGCACTGAAGCAGCAGCTGAGGCTGCAGCCCAGGCACCCGCCGCCAAAGCCACCACCGATTCCGCACAGCCCACGTCCGCCGTCGAGCCTTCCGGTACAGGCGACGCCAATTCTCCTGCCGGGACCGAGGCCGGCGCTGCCGGGTCTTCAGCCCCCGCCGGCCCGTTCGGGTCCCTTTTCATGGAACCGGGTTCTCCCACGTCGGTACTCTTCCAGGCTCCGGACCTCAGCACTGTCGTCCGGCCCGCACCGGCAGCAGCTGAGGAAGCCGAGGAGGACGACGCCGAGGACGATTCGGACGACGCCGGCAACCGCCGGAGGCGCCGCGGGCGCGGCCGCCGCGGCCGCAGCAGGGCCGGCGAGCGTGACGGTGAAGATGCCGACAGCGCCGCTGCTGCAGACAGCGACGCCGCCGAGGACGCTGATGAGGACTCCGCCGGGCAGGCCGAAGAAGGCGTGACCTCCCGTCGCCGCCGCCGCCGCCGCCGTGGCGACCAGGACCTCGAACTCACGGGCGGGGAAGACGACGATCCGCCCAACACGGTCACCCGGGTCCGCGCCCCGCGCGCCGTCAGCGAGCCGGCCGTGAACAACCGCGTCACCAGCGTCAAGGGCTCCACCCGCCTGGAAGCCAAGAAGCAGCGCCGCCGCGAATCACGCGATACCGGCCGCCGCCGTACCGTCATTACCGAAGCCGAGTTCCTGGCACGCCGGGAATCCGTGGACCGGCAGATGATCGTCCGCCAGCGCGACGACAGAATCCAGATCGCTGTCCTCGAAGACGGCGTCCTGGCCGAGCACTTCGTGTCCAAGACCCAGCAGGACTCCCTGATCGGCAACGTCTACCTGGGCAAGGTCCAGAACGTCCTGCCGTCCATGGAAGCTGCCTTCGTGGACATCGGCCGCGGCCGCAACGCCGTGCTGTACGCCGGCGAGGTCAACTGGGAGGCGGTCAACCTTGAGGGCAAGCAGCGCCGCATCGAGAACGCGCTGAAGTCCGGCGACACCGTCCTGGTCCAGGTGACCAAGGACCCGGTGGGCCACAAGGGCGCGCGCCTGACCAGCCAGATCTCCCTGCCCGGCCGCTACCTGGTGTACGTTCCCGGCGGCTCCATGACCGGCATCTCCCGGAAGCTGCCCGACGTCGAACGCAACCGCCTGAAGCGGATCCTCAAGGACCGCCTTCCTGAGCACGCCGGCGTGATTGTCCGTACGGCTGCGGAGGGCGCTTCCGAGGAAGAGCTGACGCACGACATCAACCGGCTGCGTGCCCAGTGGGAGGGCATCGAAAGCCAGTCGAAGTCCACCAAGATCCTTGCCCCGGAGCTGCTCTACGGCGAACCGGACCTCACTATCAAGGTGGTCCGCGACGTCTTCAACGAGGACTTCTCCAAGCTGATCGTTTCAGGCGAGGAAGCCTGGGACACCATCGAGGCGTACGTCACCTACGTCGCCCCGGACCTGGTGGGCCGCCTCGAGAAGTGGACCAAGGACCAGGACATCTTCAGTGCCTGGCGGATCGATGAGCAGATCCACAAGGCCCTGGAGCGGAAGGTCTTCCTGCCCTCGGGCGGCTCGCTGGTGATCGACCGTACCGAAGCCATGACCGTGGTGGACGTCAACACCGGCAAGTTCACCGGCAGCGGCGGCAACCTGGAAGAAACAGTCACCAAGAACAACCTGGAAGCTGCAGAGGAAGTAGTTCGCCAGCTCCGCCTCCGCGACATCGGCGGCATCATTGTCATCGACTTCATCGACATGGTCCTTGAGTCCAACCGGGACCTGGTCCTGCGGCGCATGGTGGAGTGCCTGGGCCGTGACCGCACCAAGCACCAGGTTGCGGAAGTCACCTCCCTGGGCCTGGTGCAGATGACCCGTAAGCGCATGGGCACGGGGCTCCTTGAGGTGTTCGGCGAGCAGTGCGAAGCCTGCGCCGGCCGCGGCGTGGTCACCCACGATGACCCGGTGGAACACCGCCGCGCCAACATTGTGGCTGCCGAGCATCACGTGCAGCGTTCCGAGCACCGCCCGGAAGCACGCGCCGAGGGCAACCGCATCGAGGCTCAGCGCACGGACAGCAGCCAGCCGGGTGTCCGTCCTGACAGGAAGCGCCGCCGCGGCCGCGGCGGCCAGCAGCCGGACGCAGCCCCGGCAGCTGCCGTCCACGTCCACACGGTCCACCCTGATCCGACGGACGCCGAGCGGCATGCGAAAGCGGAGGCCACCAGGCTGGCCCTTGCCAACATCGCGGCGGCTGCCCATGCAGCCCACCTGCATGACGACGAGTTGGCCGCCGCCAGGCAGGCAACGCAGGCCCAGCCCGCAGTGCCGGCTGAAACGGAGAAGCACGACGGCGATGCGTCCAGGCCCGCTGCCGTCCTGACCTTTGGCGGGGAGAAAGTCGTCCTGCCCTTCGTGGAGCACGCAGAGGAGCAGCAGCCAAAGCCTGCGCTCACCCTGGACCGCCTGGCTGCAGCCTTCGCCCACCTGGGCGAGCCCTCCCCGACAGCCGGCACGCCGGCCGAAACGCCGGCGCGGCAGCCGGTACAGCGTGGGGCTGAAGAGGCTCCCCAGCAGGCTCCTGCCCCGGAGCGGACCCCCGAGCCGGTGCAGGCCCCGGAGCAGCGGGAACCGGCCAACGTCCAGCCGCAGCAGCGGCCGGTGGCTGCCGCAGCGGAGAAGGACTACTCCGACCACACCCTGGAGCAGTCACGCCCGCGCAGGGCACGCCGCAATCGCAGTGCCAGCCGCGCACAGGGAGCAGCCAACGAGACCTCGGTCCAGCAGCACGAGAACGTTCCCGCCGCCGCGGCCGGGCATTCCCACGCCGCCAAGGCACCGGGAGCGGACCAGGCGGCTGCCTCAAAGCCGGCCGGCGACAAGCGGCCGGACGCCCCGATTATCCTCGGCGTCGGGGTCCCTGCCTCAGAGCTCTAGGAATTGGAGCTGCCAGGAACGGAGCTCCTGGAATCCCGAACCCAGGGCGGGCATTAACCGGATGCCCGGCCAGCCACAGACAGTGGCCGGCCGGGCATCCGTCATTTAAGGCGCGTTCCGCAGCGCTCGTGAACACCCGGTATTGGACACCGGCGATCCACCCCGCTCCGGTCGCACTGTGTCACCTTCACGCTGTGGACCGCAAAAAAGCTAGGCTGGGGAACCGACACGGGGTGCCGCGCAGAGAGCCGGCTGAGATCCAGACCCGTTGAACCTGTCCGGCTAGTACCGGCGAAGGGATGTCTCTTGTCTTCCACCTTTGCACTGCCCACTGCCACCAGCCAGGGCACACCCGCGCCTGCTCCCGGGCCCGCAGCTGTTTCTGCCTCTGCAGCCCCCGCCCGCGAGTACCGCGACACGCCCCGGGTGCTTTCCATTGCCGGATCCGATCCTTCCGGCGGGGCCGGCGTCCAGGCGGACCTGAAAAGCATCGCCGCCCACGGCGGTTACGGAATGGCCGCCATCACCGCCCTCACAGCACAGAACACCCGCGGCGTGCGCGGCGTCCACGTTCCCCCCGCCAACTTCCTCACCCAGCAGCTCGATGCCCTGAGCGACGACATCAGTATCGACGCCGTGAAGATCGGAATGCTGGGCGATGCCGGGGTGATCGACGCCGTCCGTGCGTGGCTCGAAAAGGTGCGTCCCGCCGTCGTGGTCCTGGACCCTGTCATGGTGGCCACCAGCGGCGACCGGCTCCTCCAGGAATCCGCCGAAGCCGCGCTTCGCGGCCTGCTGCCGCTGGCACACCTCATCACGCCCAACCTGGCTGAACTCGCCATGCTTGTGGGCGGCGACGTGCAGGAGACCTGGGAAGGCGCCCTGGAACAGGGCCGGAATCTTTCCGCCGCCACGGGAGCCACGGTTCTGGTCAAGGGCGGGCACCTCGTAGGGGCCGAATGCCCCGACGCCCTCGTTAACACCGCAGGCCTGTTGTCCAGGGACGTGGTGGTGGTTCCCGGACAGCGGGTGGCAACAGTGAACAGCCACGGCACCGGATGCTCCCTGTCGGCGGCCATGGCCACGGTCCAGGCCCGGGTGGGGGACTGGGAGGCAGCCCTGCGCGAGGTCAAGCCCTGGCTTGCCGGCGCGCTGGAGGCCTCGGAGACCCTGGAGGTGGGGACTGGCAATGGGCCCGTGCACCACTTCCATCACGTGCCCGCGGTGCGCGGGAAGGGGAGCTTCGCGGCGCAGCTCTGGGCGGGCGCCGCAAAGGACCTCGAGGACATCTACGCGCTGGACTTCATCCGCGGCCTGGTTTCCGGCAGCCTGCCGGAGAAGGAGTTTGCCTACTACCTCGCCCAGGACGCCATCTACCTCAACGGCTACTCACGGGTGCTCGCGCGGACAAGTGCACTGGCCCCCACCGAAGAGGAGCAGCTCTTCTGGGCACGTTCCGCCGCACAGTGCCTGGAGGTGGAGTCTGAGCTGCACCGCTCCTGGCTTAGTACACGGACCGTTGAGCCGCAGCTGGGACCCGTGACCAAGTCCTACGTGGACCACCTGACGGCGGCATCGGCGTCGGGCAGTTACGCGGTGCTGGCCGCAGCAGTCCTGCCCTGCTTCTGGCTGTATGCCGAGGTGGGCACAACACTCCACGCCCAGTTCGTGGCTGCCGGGGAACCAGGCGGCCACCCCTACGCCGAGTGGCTGCGCACATACGCGGACGAGGACTTCGTTGCCGCCACCCGCACGGCGGTTGCCATGGTGGACGGGGCCGGCCGCGCTGCTTCCGCGGGGGACCGGGATGCCATGGTGACGGCGTTCAGGCAGTCCTGCCGCCTCGAAGTGGACTTTTTCGACGCGCCGCGCATTCATTCCTGACACCTGGTGGCGCGTCCCGCCGGTACTATGGTGGGGCACAGGTAAGGGCGTGGACCTGGGCTGTGGTGCCTATCACAGACAACCCGCCGGAACCAGCCTCATTTGCGGCCGAAGCCAAAACTAGCGTATTCTAGATCTTCGGTGCTTACGCCAACACTTGGGTTATGACCCCACGGCGTTGAGGCACAGCGAGAGCCCACCCAATCATGGAACCGGGTTCCGCACGCAAATTTGTAATAAACGTCGAGAGAAGTGAGTTCCCAAGTGGTGTACGCGATTGTCCGCGCAGGCGGCCGCCAAGAGAAGGTTTCCGTTGGAGACTTCGTTACCCTGAACCGCGTCGCCGGTGGAGCTGGCAGCACCATTCAGCTGCCCGCACTGCTCCTGGTTGACGGTGACAAGGTCACCTCCGCCGCTGCTGACCTGGCCAAGGTAACTGTTACGGCTGAGATCCTCCAGGACCTCCGTGGTCCTAAGATTGTGATCCAGAAGTTCAAGAACAAGACCGGTTACAAGAAGCGCCAGGGTCACCGCCAGGAACTGACCAAGGTCAAGATCACTGGTATCAAGTAACCTTCCGTTACTGTTCAGGTTTTTCAGCAGATTCCCCAGAATTTAGAGGCAGGCATTTCAGATGGCACATAAAAAGGGCGCGAGCTCCACTCGCAACGGTCGTGACTCCAACGCACAGTACCTTGGCGTCAAGCGCTTCGGCGGCCAGGTAGTTTCCGCCGGCGAGATCATCGTCCGCCAGCGTGGCACCCACTTCCACCCGGGCGCCGGCGTTGGCCGTGGCGGCGACGACACCCTGTTCGCACTGACCCCGGGCGCCGTTGAATTCGGTACCCGCCGCGGTCGTCGCGTCGTCAACATCGTTGCTGCTGCAGCCGCAGAGTAACAACCAGATCTGAAGCGGTGGAGCGGGCCATATGGTCCGCTCCACTGTTCTTTTAACCGCATTACAATCATCTTGGCGCCCCGGGCGTCCAGGAAACAGCACTGAGGAGATCCACGTGGCCAGCTTTGTAGACCGGGTAGTACTGCACGTATCCGGCGGTACCGGCGGCCACGGGTGCGTCTCCGTCCACCGCGAGAAGTTCAAGCCGCTGGGCGGGCCCGACGGCGGCAACGGCGGCAACGGCGGCGACGTGATCCTTCGCGTGGACCACCAGACCACCACGCTCCTCGACTACCACCACGCACCCCACCGCCATGCCACCAACGGCGGCCCCGGAATGGGCGACTGGCGCGGCGGCAAGCACGGCGAGACGCTCATCCTTCCCGTCCCGGACGGCACCGTGGTCAAGTCCAAGGACGGCACCGTCCTCGCGGACCTCGTGGGCGAAGGCACTGAATACGTTGCGGCGGCCGGCGGCATCGGCGGCCTGGGCAACGCCGCGCTCTCCTCCCAGAAGCGCCGTGCGCCCGGCTTCGCCCTGCTCGGCATCGAAGGCGAATCCAGCGACGTCGTCCTGGAACTGAAGTCCATTGCGGACATCGCCCTGGTGGGTTTCCCGTCCGCCGGAAAATCGAGCCTGATCGCGGCCATGTCCGCGGCCCGCCCCAAGATCGCCGACTATCCGTTCACCACACTGGTCCCCAACCTTGGCGTTGTGCAGGCCGGCGACGTCCGCTTCACCATTGCCGACGTGCCCGGGCTGATTGAAGGCGCCAGCGAAGGCAAGGGCCTGGGCCACCACTTCCTGCGCCACGTGGAGCGCTGCGCGGCCCTGGTCCACGTCCTGGACTGTGGCACCCTCGAGGCAGACCGCGATCCGCTCTCGGACCTGGCCGTCATTGAGGCCGAGCTGGAAAAGTACGCCGTGGACATGAGCTACGCAGGCCAGGACGGCGAAGTGGTTCCGCTGAACCACCGCCCCCGCCTCGTGGCCCTGAACAAGGTGGACCTGCCCGACGGCAAGGACATGGCAGAATTCGTCCGGCCGGAACTTGAGTCCCGCGGCTACCGGGTCTTCGAAATCTCGGCAACCAGCCACGAGGGCCTGCGCCAGCTGGGCTTCGCGATGGCCGAAATCGTGCAGGCAGCCCGGGACGCGGTGGCAGCCGCGCCGCCCAAGGTCCAGCCCGTGGTCATCAAGCCCCGCGCCGTCAACGAAACCGGCTTCCGGATTCGCCGGGAGGAGAAGGGCCTTGAGCCGTTGTTCCGCGTGCTGGGCGAAAAGCCGGTGCGCTGGGTCAAGCAGACCGACTTCACCAACGAGGAAGCCATCGGCTACCTGGCCGACCGCCTGGCCAAGCTCGGTGTGGAAACGGAACTGTTCAAGCAGGGCGCCAAGCCCGGCGATACGGTTGTTATCGGCGAGGACGACGGCGTCGTGTTCGACTGGGAGCCCACCATGATGGCAGGAGCCGAACTGCTGGCCTCGCCCCGCGGTACGGACGTCCGTTTCGCCGACATCGGCGACCGACCCACACGTGGGCAGAAACGTGACGAGCAGCAGGAACGCAAGGACGCCAAGGCCGCTGCCCGCGCCGAACTCGAAGCGGAGCGCAAGGCCGGCATCTGGACCGAATCCGTGAGCAGCCGCAGGGTTGCCAAGCCGCTCAAGGAGAGTGGACTGGGCGCAGACGATGACATCTAGGGCTGCGTCCGCGGAACCGCTGGCGCGGTCCGTGGACAGGAGCGTGCTGGCCAACGCGCACCGGATCGTGGTCAAGGTGGGCTCGTCGTCGCTGACCAGCATCAAGGGCGGCATCTCGGAAGAATCGCTGACCGCTCTCGCGGACGCGCTGGCCACCAAGCGCAACACCGGGACAGAGATCATCCTGGTTTCCTCCGGTGCCATCGCAGCGGGCCTCGCACCACTGGGGCTCGCCAAGCGGCCCCGCGACCTCGCCACCCAGCAGGCGGCCGCCAGCGTGGGCCAGGGCCTGCTGATGGCCCGCTACACCCAGGCCTTCGGTGCCCACGGCGTGACGGTCAGCCAGGTGCTCCTCACCGCCGAAGACCTGATGCGCCGCAGCCAGCACACCAACGCGTTCCGCGCACTCAACCGGCTGCTCAGCCTCGGCGTGGTCCCGGTGGTCAACGAAAACGACACCGTAGCCACGCATGAAATCCGCTTCGGCGACAACGACCGGCTCGCTGCCCTCGTGGCCCACCTGGTCCGCGCCGACGCGCTGGTGCTGCTGTCCGACGTCGACTCCCTCTACGACGGCCCGCCGTCCCTTGGCGCGAAGCGGATCCCGCTTGTGGAAGGGGCACACGACCTCGACGGCGTCTCCATTGGCAAAACCGGCAAGGCCGGCGTCGGCACAGGCGGCATGCTCACCAAGGTGGAGGCAGCGTCCATGGCTGCGGGATCAGGCATCCATGCCCTGGTCACTTCCACGCCCAACGCCGCCGCGGCCCTTAACGGCGAGGACGTGGGCACCTGGTTCACGGTCAACGGCGCCCGGAAGCCTGTGCGCCTTCTCTGGCTGGCGCACGTGGCCTCCGTCCAGGGGCGGCTCGTGCTGGACGACGGCGCCGTGAAGGCCATCCGCCACCACCGCACGTCACTGCTGCCTGCAGGCATTTCCGCCGTCCACGGTGATTTTGAAGCGGGCGACGCCGTGGAGATAGCAGGTGCCGACGGTACGGTGGTTGCGCGCGGACTGGTGAACTACTCGTCCGCGGAGCTGCCCCAGATGTTGGGCCGGTCCACCAGGGACCTCGGTGAGGCGCTGGGCAGCGGCTATGACCGTGAAGTTGTTCATGTTGACGACCTGGTGCTGGTCTGAGCTTCGGGCTCGCCTAAACTTGGAACATGACTGAGGCCCTGATCCACAAGACTGCCGAAAATTCCGGACACACCGCTGCCGCCACGCAGCCCGTTGAGTCATCGGCAGCACCGGTCCCGGCTGACATTGCGCTGTCGTCCGGCGACGTCGAGGCAGCAGTGCACGCCATCGCCGACCGTTCCCGCCACGCGGCGCGGCGGATGGCCATGGCCAACCGGGCATGGAAGGACCGCGCCCTCCGCGCAGTAGGCACCGCCCTGCAGGAGAGCACTGAATCCATCCTCACCGCCAACGCCATGGACGTGACGGCAGGAAAGGCCAACGGCACCTCCGCTGCCATGCTGGACCGCCTCACCCTGACGGAAACCCGCATCGCGGGCCTGGTGGCGGCCCTGGAAAACCTGGCCAACCTGCCCGATCCCGTAGGCAACGTTGTGCGCGGGCAGACGCTCCCCAACGGCCTGCGCCTCCGCCAGGTCAACGTCCCCATGGGCGTGGTGGCCGCCATCTACGAAGCACGGCCGAATGTCACGGTGGACATTGCCGGACTGGCACTCAAGAGCGGCAACGCCGTGATCCTGCGCGGCGGCAGCGCCGCCCAGGCAACCAACGAGGTGCTGGTGCGGGTACTGCGCGAAGCGCTCGAATCCGTGGGCCTGCCCGCCGACGCGGTCCAGACGGTCGACCAGTATGGCCGCGCCGGCGCCAACGTCCTGATGAAGGCCCGTGGCAGGGTGGACGTCCTGATTCCCCGTGGCGGCCGCGAGCTGATCCAGACCGTCGTCACCAACTCCGCCGTCCCCGTCATCGAAACCGGTGAGGGGAACGTGCACATCTTCATCGACGAGTCGGCCAGCGAGGACATGGCGGTGGAGATCCTCCTGAACGCCAAGACACAACGGCCCAGCGTCTGCAACACGGTGGAGACGCTCCTGGTCCACTCCGGTTCACGCGTGCTTCCTGCCGTGGCGGCCGCCCTGCGCAAGGCCGGCGTCCGGCTGCACACCGATGAGCGCACCCGCGCCGCCCTTCCTGCCTCCATCGAGTCGGAACCGGCCACCGACGAGGACTGGGCCACCGAATACATGGACCTTGACCTTGCGGTTGCCATGGTGGACAGCCTCGACGAGGCAGTCAGCCACATCCGCACCTGGTCTACCGGCCATACCGAGGCCATCCTCACCAATGACCTGTCCAACGCCGAGCGTTTCATTGCCGAGGTGGATTCCGCGGCCGTCATTGTCAATGCGTCCACCCGGTTTACCGACGGCGGGGAGTTGGGGCTGGGCGCCGAGGTGGGCATCTCCACCCAGAAACTGCACGCCCGCGGTCCCATGGGGCTGACCGAACTCACCACCACGAAGTGGATCGTGCAGGGCGAGGGCCAGGTGCGCGGGTAGCGCACGGTAACATAGACCAGAAGCCAGAAACGGCGGAGCTTTCCGCTGCCACAATCGTTTGAGCCCAAGGGGAGAACATGCTGTTCCAGCAGATTGCCACGTCCGTCGCCGAAGGCGAAGAACACGAACTCGCGCCGCTGTGGGCTGAGCCGTGGGTCTTCGGTGTGGTCATCTTCGCCATCCTGCTGGTCATGATGTTCATCACCCTGTCCTACTCCAACCTCGGCAACCGCCACACGGCCACCGAGGAGCACGCGGATCCGCACCGCCAGCACCCGAACAAGCACGACCACGGGCAGGGCCACTAACATTTCCCGCGTTTTGCACCGCTCGGGTGCCAACGGCAGGCTGCGGCTGGGCGTGATGGGCGGGACGTTCGATCCCATCCACCACGGCCACCTGGTGGCTGCCAGCGAGGTGGCAGCGGAATTCGACCTGGACGAGGTGGTTTTCGTCCCCACCGGCCAGCCGTGGCAGAAGTCCCACAAGCACGTCAGCGAACCCGAGCACCGCTACCTGATGACCGTCATCGCCACGGCGTCCAACCCGCGCTTTACGGTCAGCAGGGTGGACGTCGACCGGCCAGGTCCCACGTACACCATCGATACCCTTCGCGACCTCCGGGCCCAGCGCCCCGACGCCGACCTCTTCTTCATCACCGGGGCGGACGCCCTGGCACAGATCCTCTCCTGGAAGGACATCGACGAACTGTGGTCGCTGGCCCATTTCGTCGGGGTCACCAGGCCCGGGCATGTCCTGGACGGCATGGGACGCGATGACGTCAGCCTCCTGGAGGTCCCGGCCATGGCCATCTCCTCGACGGACTGCCGCGCGCGCGTGGCCGCGAACCATCCGGTCTGGTACCTGGTACCGGACGGCGTCGTGCAGTACATCGCCAAGTACGGCCTGTACGAAGCCGCCGCGGAAGCCGATACCCCACCGTCCCTAGCACGTGAACCAGCCAGTACTGAATGAGTTCTCAATGAGTCAGGAACAGCCCCCCATCCGCAGCCGCCGGGAACTCCGGAAGGCCAGGGACGCCCAGCAGGAGTCTGCTTCCAAGGGCACGGAGCAGCTCCAGCCTGCCCTGAAGACGGATGCTGGTGCGCCGGGTGCTGCTGCCCCCTCGGGACCCGAGGCCCCCTCGGGACCCGGTGCCGCCGGAGCGGCCGCCGGGCAGGCCAGCACCCAGCGGTCATCCCAGATCCGGGCGCGGGACCGTGCAACCCTTCGCGCCATCAAGGAACTGGAGGAAAAGGAAGGCCAGCTCTCCGCCGGTGGTCCTCCCACCCGTCGGCAGCTCCGCCTCCAGCAGCTCAAGGAACAGGCGCTGACTGCGGCCAACCCCGTTGTGCCGCCGGCTTCCACTCCTCAGCGTTCCGCGGACGGGCCCCGGAATGGCGTCAGCCACACGGACAACGGCCACAAGGACAGGCACAGCGGCAGCAGCCAGGGCAGTGACCCGTCCGCCGACCCCACAAACGCCGGCGCGGGGGAGCAGGCCCGTCAGGGCCGTACAACCACCCCTGGCGCTAAGGCCGGTTCACCGGGCCCCGAGGGCATGACTGTGGAACAGGCGCTGGCGGCCCGGTCCCTGCTCGCGGAGCAGGCCAAGAACCAGATCGCCAAAATGGAGCACATCGCTTCCCTGGATCCCGAAGCGGTTGATCCGGAGATCCTCGCCGAGCAAATTGCCCTGGCGGAACGTGCGGCGGTCATGAACCGCCGGGCCATGGCCAAGCAAAAGCTGGCCGAGCAGGCCGGAGCTCCCACAATTCCCCCGGCTCCGGCAACCCCTCCGAAAGATCCCTTCCAGGGACGTTCGCGGGATACCGGAAAGCTTCCCGGGGACGCCGGCACGAAGGACCAGGCCGGGAAGCCGGCGGCCGGACCGCGCCCCGCCCCCTCTACTGCCAGCAACCTGGCCATGGTCACGCCGCTGGAATTCGTGCAGGTCCCCGGCATCGACCGGCCCGTCATGAAGCCGCCCGCAACCTCGCACGTACCGGTCACCACACGCCCGGGAAGCAAGGTGACGCCTTCCGGTACCAAGAAGCGGCGCTCACCGGGCTCCCAGCGCACTGCCCCTGCTGATGCCGGACCCGGCCGCTCGCAGGTGATCGCCAGGGCTGAAGCTGCTGCCCGGGCCGCGGAGGTCCCGCAGGCGGCGGTTATTGAAGAGCCCCAGGGAGACGACCTCTTCGAGGACCTGCCCCGGATCCCGGCTTCGTCCGCCCACGGCCTGGATCCCCTGGACGCAGCCACGGCGGGACTTGCACGGGCGAACAGGACCAGGGTCCTGCAGTTCCTGGTCCTGGCATTGGGCATCGTGGCCCTGGTCTCAGGCGTCATCCTGATCATCAACGGCATGTCCCGTTGATCACCAACAGCCGGCCGGCAACGGACGGCCCCTGCACATTTAACCCAACAAGGAGTCACGTGACTGCATCAGAATCGTCCATCACCATAGCCCGCGCAGCCGCCAGGGCAGCCGCGGACAAGATTGCCCAGGATATTGTTGCCCTGGACGTCAGCGAGCGGCTTGCCCTGGCCGACGTATTCCTCATCGCCTCGGCACCCAGCGAACGCCAGGTCAACGCCATCGTTGACGGAATTGAGGAAGAACTCGCCAAGCAGGACCTGCGGCCCGTCCGGCGTGAAGGCCGCTCCGGCGGCCGCTGGGTGCTGCTCGATTACTCGGACATTGTCATCCACGTCCAGCATGAGGAGGACCGGGTGTTCTACGCCCTGGAACGCCTCTGGAAGGACTGCCCCGTGGTGGACCTGCAGCTCGGGGACGACGCGTCGGCCAAAGCCACCGCGGGGTCCGAGACCGAATAATTCCGCGGAATTGCGCGGAATATGCCCGATTTGGAATTTTCGGAATTGCTGTTCTAAGATATTTGAGTTGCTTCGGGGAAAGCCGAAAAAGCTCGAAAGAGCAGCAATAGTTCGGGGCTGTGGCGCAGCTGGTAGCGCACCTGCATGGCATGCAGGGGGTCAGGGGTTCGAGTCCCCTCAGCTCCACCAATTGATCCGCCGGAATCACTGCGATTCCGGCGGATTTTTTGTTGCCGTGTCCCGCGGACCCCGCCGGCAGGCCCTGACGGACCGCAGCCCGGGACACTGCACCACGATTGGCGTGCGGGGCGAAAGTGCATTAAGCTGAACAGGTTGCTTCGGGGATTCACTCCGAAAGCGGCAAGTCCGGGGCTGTGGCGCAGCTGGTAGCGCACCTGCATGGCATGCAGGGGGTCAGGGGTTCGAGTCCCCTCAGCTCCACCGGCACACATCCTGCATCAAGCCGGAAGGCGCAGGAGCATCGGAAGGGACGGTCCCCATCGGGACCGTCCCTTCCTCTTTTAATTTTTCTCTCCTTTAGAGCCAGGCTGTCCGCCGCAGCGGGGGCTCATCACCGCCGGGCCGCTGGACCAGGACCTGGTTGACGCCCGTCAGGCCGCCCTCAAAGCCAAGCGCGCTGGAAGCCATATACAACCGCCAGACCCGCGCCCTGCCCAGGCTGGCCAGCTGCACGGCGTGCTCCCAGTTGGCCTCCAGCCTGTTGACCCAGGCACGCAGGGTCAACGCATAGTGCCGCCGCAGCGCCTCCACATCCAGGACCTCGAATCCGGCGCCCTCCAGGGCGGCCACCATCTCGCCAAGGCTGATCATCTCCCCGTCCGGAAACACGTAGCGCGGAATGAACGAATCAGGATCCGGCTTGGTGGGCCCGGCGTTCCAGGAAATTGCATGGTTCAGCAGCCGCCCGCCGGGCCGGAGCAGGCTGAACAAAGCGGCCGCGTAGGCTGGCGTCTGCTCCCTGCCCACATGTTCGGACATCCCGATGGAGCTGATGGCGTCGAAACGGCCGTCCCCGACGTCCCGGTAGTCCTGGACCCGGATGTCCACCCGCTCCGTCAGGCCGGCCTCGGCGGCCCGCTTCCGTGCAAGGTTTGCCTGCTCCGTGGAAAGGGTGATTCCCACCACTGTTGCGCCGTACTTTCCGGCAGCATGGAGGGCGAAACTTCCCCAGCCGCAGCCTACGTCCAGCACCCGCATTCCCGGCTGCAGGCCCAGCTTCCGGCACACCAGGTCCAGTTTTGCCTCCTGGGCTTCATCCAGGCCGGCGGCAAGCCGGTCGCCCGACTCCGGGGATTCCGTGCCGTAGCTGCCGTCCGGCCAGACCGCGCACGAATAGACCATGGACTGCCCCAGCACCAGGGCGTAGAAATCGTTGCCCACATCGTAGTGATGGGAGATGGCTGCCGAGTCGCGCCGGCGCGAATGCAGCCGGCCCTTCTTCACCACTTTTGCCTCCTCCGGCGGCGGCGCCGGATTGGGGCCCAGCGCGCCCAGCCGGACGGCCGTGTGGAGCAGCGTCCACATTTCCCGGGCCGTGAGCCGCCGGAACGGACCGGGCTCCGCGAACTTCCCGGCTGAACTCAACGCGGTGAACGCCGCGAAGATGTCCCCGGGCGAATCGATGTCGCCCGCCACGTAGGCACGGCTCAGGCCGAGCTGGCCCGGGGACCACAGGATCCGGCGGAGGGCCCGGCGGGAACGGAACTCCAGGACAGGTGCCCCCTCAGGCCCTGCCTTTGACCCGTCCCAGGCCCGCAGGCGCAACGGTATCTCTTCGGTGTCCAGCACAACTGACAGGGCCTGGGCCAGGCGCGCTGCGTGTCCTTTGCTTGTGGTCATGGTGGTCCTCCCGTCTCCATGGGCCAAGACTAAGGCCGGGAGACGCCCCGCGACTATCATGGGGGAGTGAATTCTGCCCGTGCCGACGTCGTTGTTATCGGCGCGGGCCAGGCCGGGCTCTCGGCTGCCTATCACCTTCAGCGCCGTGGCGTTGACCAGGTAATCCTCGACGCCGAGGATGGTCCCGGCGGTGCGTGGCGGCACCGGTGGAAGAGCCTTCGGATGGAAACGGTCAACGGCATCAGTGATCTTCCCGGTATAGCCAAGCCCGCCGTGGATCCGCGCGAGCCCAGCTCGGAATTCCTGGCACGCTACTTCAGCGACTACGAGGAGGAACTGGGGCTGTCCGTCCGGCGGCCCGTGAAGGTCCACGCGGTCAGCAGGGAGGACGCGGACCCTGCCGGCCTGCTCGGGATCGCCACATCGGACGGAGACTGGACAGCCAGGGCGGTCATCAACGCCACCGGCACCTGGACCCGCCCGTTCTGGCCCATCTACCCCGGGCGGTCCACCTTCCGCGGACGCCAGCTCCACGTGGCGGACTACGTCTCCGCGGAGGAGTTCAAGGGGCAGCACGTGATAGTGGTGGGCGGCGGCATCTCGGCTGTAGGCCTCCTTGACGAAATATCGCACGTCACCACCACCAGCTGGTTCACCCGCCGGGAACCGGTGTGGCGGGATGAGGAATTCGACGCCAAGGCAGGACACGACGCGGTGGCCCTGGTGGAGGAACGGGTCCGCAGGGGCCTGCCGCCGCAGAGCGTGGTGTCGGTGACCGGCCTGATCCGGACGCCGGCACTCAAAGCGGCGGCGGCCAGGGGCGCCCTGGACCGGCAGCCGATGTTCACCTCCATAGAGCCCGGCGGCGTGAGGCTTGCTGACGGAGGTTTCCGGCCCGCAGATGCGATCCTGTGGGCCACCGGGTTCCGTGCGGAGCTGGAGCATCTCGCGCCGCTGCACCTGCGGGGACCCGGCGGCGGCATAGCGATGCAAGGAACCCAGGTAGCCTCGGAACCCCGCGTCCACCTGGTCGGTTACGGGCCCTCGTCGTCCACGATCGGGGCCAACAGAGCCGGACGCGCCGCCGTGGCGGCCATCCTCAAACTCCCCGGGATCAGTCCGGCGGCAACACCAGTAAGTTGGGGCTGACGGCCCGTGCCCGGTCCACGCACCCCAGCAAACGCACACAGCACACGCACAACGGAAGCGGCAGAACACGTGGCATCAGACAATCTTGGGGACGTCTTCAGCGCACTTCGGCGGAGGCCGGATGTGGAAGCGCCCAACCTGCAGGCGTGGGACGCCACGGACCGGCTCCTGCTGGAAGCAGCTGCGGACTTGGTTCCTGGCGGAAGCACGGTTGCCGTCATCGGGGACCGGTACGGTGCCCTGACCCTCGGTGCCCTGGCCACGCTCAGCCCGGCTTCGGTGCGCGTGCACCAGGACCTGATTACGGGAGAGCGCGCGTTGCAGCTCAACGCGGCCGCATGTCGCAACGCCGCCCACGTGCCGGAGGCCACAGCACGAACGTCCGGCGGCGGAGCCGCGGACCAGCCCGGCTTCACGCAGCTGCCGCTCGGGCCTGAGCTCCTTGCCGGCGCCCAGGCGGTGCTTTTGCAGTTGCCCAAGACCCTGGCTGAACTGGATGAAGTTGCTGCCGCCGTGGCCCGGTACGCCGCGCCTGACGTCACGCTGCTCGCGGGCGGGCGGGTCAAGCACATGTCCCTCGGCATGAACTCCGTGCTGGAACGGCACTTCCGCTCGGTCCGGCCCCAGCTTGCCCGGCAGAAATCCCGCGTGATCCTGGCGGGCGGGCCGCAGGGGAGCGGGGAGCAGGAGCGCTATCCCGTCGTCGAACACCTCGCCGAACTCGACCTCAAGGTCGCCGCCCACGGTGCCGTCTTCGCAGGCACCAAACTGGACATTGGCACCAGGTTCCTGCTGACGTTCCTTCCCTCCATGACGGCGGCCCGGCACGCCGTCGACCTCGGCTGCGGCACCGGAATCCTTGCCGCCATGTACGCCCGGCAGCACCCCGGTTCGCAGGTGACCGCCACGGACCAGTCCGCCGCTGCCGTGGCGTCCGCCCAGGCCACGGCGCAAGCCAACGGCCTGGCTGAGCGCATTACGGTCCTGCAGGACGACGCGCTCAGCACCATGCCGGACCGCAGCGTGGACCTGGTCCTGCTCAACCCGCCGTTCCACGTAGGTGCGGGCGTCCATGCCGGGGCAGGATTGAAAATGATTGAAGCCGCGGGCAGGGTGCTCGCTCCGAAGGGAGAACTGTGGACGGTCTTCAACCGCCACCTGCCCTACCTGCCAGCGCTTGAGCGGCACGTCGGGCCAACCGTGGTGAAGGGCCGGAACCCCAAGTTCACGGTGACCTTGAGCATCCGCCGCGGCGCGGACCCGGCAGGGGCCTGAGCCGTGGCCCGCAGCCTGCCGGGCAGCCCACCTTCGCTACCGGGCCCGCGCACCGGGGCCGCGCCGCGCCGTCGTGCCGTCCTATGGGTCTCTGACCACGCGTAACGTACGATTCAAGCATCACCATATGTACGTGGCCGAAGACGTTTAGGGGACGCTGTGACTGAGATCCGCCAATCCTCTCCGAGGCGCGGAACCAACCTGCCCAAAATGGGGGACTTCAACCTCACGGTGATCCTGGACGCCATCCGCAGGTCCTCCGGCGGCCTCAGCCGCGTAGAACTTGCCCAGATTGTGGGCCTGTCGCCGCAAACCATCTCCAACATCTCACGGCGCCTCCTGGACCAGAACCTGATCGTGGAAGCCGGCAAGGAAGGCAGCGGCCCGGGCAAGCCCCGCACCATCCTCCGGCTCAACCCTGGCGGTGTGTACGCCCTCGGCGTCCACCTCGATCCCGCGGTGACCACGTTCGTGGTCCTGGACCTCGTGGGATCGGTGGTGCGGCATTCCCGGATCAAAACCCCCGGCGGCAACGACCCCTCGGCGGTCATCACCACCATCGCGGCCGAGATCGACCAGTTGGTGGAGGATTCCGGCGTGGACCGGGAGCGGATCGCCGGCCTGGGAGTGGCCGCACCGGGCCCCATCGACCTGGACAACGGCACTGTGGTGGATCCGCCGCTGCTGCCCGGCTGGGACAGGGTGGAACTGCGCAGCGCCCTTTCCGAAGCCACCGGATACTCGGTCCTGGTGGACAAGGACGTCACCAGCGCGGCCGTAGCGGAAACCTGGGCGGGCGGCCCCAGCGGCTCCGGCAGTTTCATCTTCATGTACATGGGCACCGGCATAGGATGCGGCATTGTCCTCAATGACGAGGTGATCCGGGGAACCTCCGGAAATGCCGGCGAGATCGGCCACATCATTGTGGATCCTGACGGCGCCCCCTGTGATTGCGGCCTGCGCGGCTGCGTAAAATCCACCTGCATCCCGCAGGTGCTGGTATCCGAAGCGGAAGACGCCGGCATCCTGGACGGCTCCCGTTCAGGCAACAGCGGAGCGGACATCCAGCAGAGCTTTTCCCGGTTGTGCGACCTCGCGGACCAGGGTAACGAACAAGCCCTTGCCATCATCGACCGGTCCGCGGTACGCGTTGCCCGGGCGGTGGCCGTGGTGACCAACACGCTGGACGTTGAACGGGTGGTGTTCGGCGGGCCGTTCTGGAGCCGCCTGGCGGACCGCTACCTCGAGAAGATCCCGGCGCTGCTGGACGCCCACAGCGACACCCGGCTCATCCATCCCATCGAGGTTGTGGGCACCGGGGTGGGGGACGACGTCGGCGCCATCGGGGCGGCTTCCCTCGTCCTGGAACATACGCTGGCCCCGCGGGCGCAGCGGCTCCTCCTCGAGAGCTGACCCGGCGGGCTGTGCGCAGCGCCTTGCCTGCCGCAGGACGTCCATCTAGCATGTGCTTACTGTGCGGATTGGGGCCCGCCAAACAGGGCCGCCGCCATCGACCGAATGGAGCGCCATGCGTTGCCGGGCCCTGAAGACCATGTCCCTGATTGCCGCGGCAACGGTAGCCCTGGCCGCCTGCAGCCCGGGCGATCCCGGCGCTTCGTCCAAAACCCTGAAAGTGGCCTACCAGAAAACGGACTCCTTCACCGCCCTGGACACCATGCTCCAGGCCGCCAAGCAGGAGTTTGAGGCGGCGAACCAGGGAGTCACCGTTGAACTGCAGCCCATCCAGGCCAACGACGACGACTACGGGACAAAACTGGCCCTTGCCCTGCGCTCGCCATCCACGGCGCCCGACGTTTTTTACGAGGACACGTTCAAAGTCCGCTCCGACGTGGACGCCGGCTACCTGCTGAAGCTGGACAGCTACCTGGAGGGCTGGGAGGAATGGGACACGTTCGACGACGGCGCCAAGGCGGCAGGGCGTGCGGACGACGGCGGGACGTACGCAGTGCCCCTGGGCACCGACACCCGCGCCATCTGGTACAACCGGAAAGTCCTGGAAGCTGCCGGGGTCACCCTTCCCTGGGAGCCGCGCAGCTGGCAGGACATCCTGGACACGGCGAGGAAGATCAAGGCCAACGACCCCACCGTTGTCCCGTTCAACATGTACGCGGGCAAGGGAACAGGCGAGGGAACCGTCATGCAGAGCTTCTATGAGCTGCTGTACGGCACGGGATCCTCGCTCTATGACGAAGAGACCGGGAAATGGGTGGTGGGCTCGGCCGGCTTCCAGGACTCGCTGGCCTTCCTCAAGACCCTTTATGACGAACAGCTGGCCGTTTCTCCAGCCGAGGCCCTCGATGCCAACGTGTGGAAGAAAGTGTTCGGGGAATGGCTCCCCAACGCAAAGATGGGCGCCACGGTTGAAGGGTCCTACGCGCCGTCGTTCTGGCAGGATGGCGGAAGCTATGAGTGGCCGGGCTACGAACAGGAGATGGGCGTTGCCCCCTTCCCCACCCAGGACGGCCAGGCGCCGGGGGCTGTGAGCATGTCCGGCGGCTGGACGCTGGCGCTCGGGGCGGAGACCAAGGAGCCTGAGCTGGCGTTCAGCTTCCTGACAACTGCGCTCAACGAACAGAACTCCCTCAGCTTCACCGTGGAAAGCTCGCAGATCGCCGTCCGGAAAGACGTGGCCGCCGACCCCGGGTACCTTGACGCCAACCCGTTCGTCTTGGATGTCTCCGCCCTCGTTTCGGTGACGAAGTACCGCCCTGCAACTGCCGACTACCCCCGTATTTCCGCGGCTGTCCAGGAAGCCACCGAGGCGGTCATCACCGGCACCAGGTCGCCCCAGGAAGCGGCTGCGGACTATGACGCCGCCGTGGCGGACATCGTGGGTGCCGCCAAGACCGTCCGGAAGTAGCGGGTGCGGTCTCCAGCCACGGCACGGCAACTGCTCCGTTACCTTCCGGTCCTTCCTGCTGTCCTGCTCCTCCTTGTCTTCCTGGCGGGCCCCGTGCTCTGGGCCTTCCACGCATCCCTGACTGACGCCGGCCTTACCGGCCGCAGTGCCCGCAATCCCTCATGGGTGGGGCTGGAGAACTACCAGCGGCTGCTGACGGATCCCGTGTTCCCGCTCTCCGTCCTCCTCACGGTGGTGTTCGTGGCGGGTTCGGCGGTGCTCGGGCAGAACTTGCTGGGCCTCGCGCTGGCCGTGCTGATGCGGCGGGCACGGCCGCTGGTGTCCGCCGTCGTCGGCACCACCGTAGTGGCCGCCTGGGTGCTGCCGGAAATCGTGGCCGCCTTCGCCGCCTATGCGTACTTCAGTGGGGACGGGACCCTGAACCAGCTGCTGGGCGGCCTGGGACTTGTCCGGCAGGAGTGGCTGTACGCCTTTCCCATGGTGGCCGTGATGCTCGCCAACGTGTGGCGGGGGACAGCCTTTTCCATGCTGGTGTACCGGGCCGCATTGAATGAGGTTCCGGCGGAGGTGACCGAGGCGGCCCAGATGGATGGAGCCCACGGCTGGCAGCGGTTCGCGTTCATAACGTTGCCGATGATCCGGGGGAGCATCACCACCAACCTGATGCTGATCACGCTGCAGACCCTCGCCGTCTTTACGCTCGTCTGGGTGATGACGGCGGGCGGGCCCGCCAACGCCAGCACCACCCTGCCTGTCCTTGCCTACCAGGAGGCCTTCAAGTTCGGGGATATCGGGTACGGGACAGCCGTGGCTTCGGTGCTGATCCTGATCGGCGCCGTCTTTGGACTGGCATACGTGCGGCTGCTCCGGGAGCCCCGGCCATGACCGCCCCCGCCAGGACGCTGGGCAGCCTTCCGCTCCGGCCCGCCGCGCCCAGACGGCGCCACGCCAGCAGCACCCCGGCTGACCTGGTGCTGCTTCTGATCGGCGCCTGCTTTCTGCTGCCCCTGCTCTGGCTCATCCTGGCTTCGCTGGACGCCGAAGCCGGGCATGAGCTGAAGCTTCCGGACCGGGCCGGCCTGGGCAACTTCGCCGCAGTGCTGACGCCGGAGTTGCTGCTCCGGCCCTTATGGAACAGTGTGCTGCTGTCCGGGGGGACGGCCACGGTCACCGTTGTGGCCGCTGTACTGGCGGCCTACCCGCTGTCCCGCTACCGGTCCAGGTTCAACCGGCCCTTCATGTACACCGTCCTCTTTGGGACCTGCCTGCCCATCACGGCGATCATGGTCCCCGTGTATGGGCTCTTCGTCCAGCTTGAACTGCTTGACTCGATGACTGCCACCATCTTCTTTATGGCCACCACCACCTTGCCCATGGCCATCTGGATGACCCGGAACTTCATGGAGGGCGTGCCGGTGTCGCTGGAAGAAGCAGCCTGGGTGGATGGTGCATCGCGGATGACGGCACTGCGGACCATTGTCCTGCCGCTGATGAAGCAGGGGCTGGGGGTGGTGTTCATTTTTGTGTTCATCCAGGCCTGGGGAAACTTCTTCGTCCCATTCGTGCTGCTCCTCTCGGAGGCACGGCAGCCCGCGGCGGTGTCCATCTTCAGCTTCTTCGGACAGCATGGTGCAGTGGCCTACGGCCAGCTGGCCGCATTCTCCATTCTGTATTCGCTGCCGGTGCTGGTTCTCTACGTCATCGTGGCGAGGGGCGGCAGCGGTTCCTTTGCCCTGTCCGGAGCGGTGCGGGGCTGAACGGGCTTTGCTGCCGCAGCCGGACGGGCAGGAGGAACGGTTTCAGTCGATGTCCTCCAGGACCACACCGAACGGAAGGGTCTCGTCGAGGTGGGCCTGGTGGCCGGTGGCACCCGGGTTGTACGTGACCCGTACTCCATGAAGCTTGTCCGCAGCGGACTGCTGCAGGACGGGCTTGACGGTGCTGATGAACATCTCGCTTTTGTCGGCGAGAAACTCCTTGTAACTGGCTGGAAGCTCGCTCATGGCAAAAGGATAGACCTGGCAACGGCTGATGGGGAGGGGTCCCCATTGTCCAAAATGCCGGAGCGGTCTTGGATAGGATGGCGGGCGGAGTGCAGCCGGCCGGCAGCCACGCCCAGTTCAGCCACCAGGGGGAAAATCCAGTGCTTTCGACCAGTGCGTCCGCGAGAATCGAACCCTCGGAACTGGCCCGGGCACAGCAGGTGGCGGCGAATATTGCCGGCAGCTTTGACGCGAAGGTTGTGGGGCAGGCCCGGCTGCGTGAATCGCTGCTGGTGGGACTGCTGACCGGCGGGCATATCCTCCTGGAAAGCGTCCCGGGCCTTGCCAAGACCACGGCCGCGCAGGCCGTTGCAGAGGCAGTGAGCGCCGACTTCCGGCGGATCCAGTGCACCCCGGACCTGCTGCCCAGCGACATTGTGGGAACCCAGATCTACGATGCCGCCAACGGCACGTTCGTCACGCAGCTGGGACCGGTCCACGCCAACATTGTGCTCCTGGACGAAATCAACCGTTCCAGCGCCAAAACGCAGAGCGCCATGCTTGAGGCAATGCAGGAACGCCAGACCTCCATTGGCGGCCAGGAGTACCGGCTGCCCTCGCCCTTCCTGGTCCTGGCCACCCAGAACCCCATCGAGCAGGAAGGCACCTACCAGCTGCCGGAAGCCCAGATGGACCGTTTCATGCTCAAGGACGTGCTGGACTATCCGTCCCCCGCGGAGGAAGCCGAGATCATCCGGCGCATCGATGCCGGGGTGTACACGCCGGAGCAGGTGCCCGCCGCCGCCGCCTCCCTGGAGGCCGTCACCGCCGCCCAGGAACTGGTCCGGCATGTCTACATCGATCCCGCCGTCATCAATTACATCGTGGGGCTGGTCTTCGTCACCAGGAACGCCCACCAGTACATCGACTCCCGGCTGGCCGGCTTCATCGAGTTCGGCGCGAGCCCCCGGGCCAGCATCGCCTTCAGCCAGGCCGCCCGTGCAGTGGCACTGCTGAACGGCAGGGACCACGTCATTCCCGAGGACGTCAAAACGCTGGCCCACCGGGTGCTGCGCCACCGCCTGATCCTGAACTTCGACGCAGTGGCGGAACAAGTGCGGGTGGAAACGGTGATTGACGCCGTCGTCGCTGCCGTCCAGACGCCCTGAGGCCCTGCATGACCAGCCTCCTCCAGCGGGTGAAGTCGGACATGGCCATCTTCGCCCACCGCAAAGCCCGCGGCATGCTTGACGGCGAGTACGGCTCGGTGTTCCGCGGCCGCAGCCTGGACTTCGATGACCTCCGCGCCTACATCCCGGGGGACGAGGTCCGCGACATTGACTGGAAGGCATCCGCACGGCACGGTTCACCGCTGATCAGGCGCTACGTGGCGGTCCGCCGGCAGACAGTGCTCCTGGTCACCGACACGGGCCGCAACATGGCCGCTGCGGCCCGCAGCGGAGAAACAAAAAAGGACATCGCGGTGATGGCCCTGGGCGTTATGGGGTACCTTGCCCACCGGCACGGCGACGTGGTGGGGCTGGTGTCCGGCGATTCCGCGGGCACGACGGCGTTGCCCGCCAAGGGCGGCGAGGCCCACCTTGAACGCCTCCTCCGGCGGGTGGATTCTGCGGCAACACTGGACGCCGCGCCCAGCAGGATCGAGGTCCAGTTGGACCACGTTGCGCGGACCATCAAAGGCCGCAACCTGCTGTTCGTCGTCGCCGATGAACTGGCGGCAAGCCCGGCCACCAGTCAGCTGCTCCGCCGCCTCCAGGCCCAGCACGAGATCCTCTGGCTCACCGTCCGGGACGCCGGGCTCGTCCCGGACGAACCCCTCCTGCCGCCGGACCAGGTTCCGGACTCCTACAGCGTCTCCGGCTCCTACCCGCTCCTTGCACACCTCGCCCGGGACCCGGCCGTTGCCTCCGCCTATGCCACCGCCGTCGCCGAACGCGACACCGGCCGGAAAGCCATGCTGCGCCAGGCCGGCATCACGGAGGGCGAAGTGGCGTGCAGCCGGGACGTGGTGACCGCGCTGTTCGCTCTCCTGGAAAGGCACCGTCGTGCAGGCTGACTCCGGGTTCTACGGCCCCCTGCAGTATGGCCCGGAATGGATGTGGGCCGGCGTGGCGCTGCTGGTCCTGGTGGCCGCCTGGTATGTCTTTGTGCTGGCAGCTACACGGAGGCCGCGGGAAGCGCACGCCGTCCACCGTCCTGCCCGCCTGACGGACCTGGCAGCACTCAAAGCCGCGTACCTGCAGCGGATCGACGATGTGGAACGGGACGCCGCCGCCGGAACGCGGAGTGCCCGCGGCTCGCACCAGGAAATCAGCCTCCTGCTGAGGAAATTCGTCCGCGACGCCACCGGAGTGGACGCGCCCCGCATGACGCAGTCGGACCTGGCCGGGCATCCCCTTCCCGCGGCTGCGGCCGCCGTCGGTGCGCTGTACCCGGCCGCGTTCGGCCCCGACCCCGTTCCTTCCGTAGCCTCGTCCGCTGCCGCAGCCCGAAGGGCGGTGCAGGCATGGAACTGATGTGGTGGTGGCTGCTTCCCCCCGCCGCGGTGGCGGCAGGCGCAGCCTGGTGGGTCGCCAGGCGGACAGACAGCACAGCCAACGCACGACGACGGCCGGTGGCGCATGCGGACCGGCTCACCCTCCTCCCGGAATACCAGGCCGCGCTGCGGCGGCACCGCCGCTGGCTTGCGGTCGCCCTGATCGCCTGCGCCGCGTTGCTCGCCTCCACGGCGGTGGCAGCAGCCCGGCCCGTCGGGGTGACAACCACGCGGCCCGAACAGCACAACCGGGACATCATGCTGTGCCTGGACACCTCGGGTTCCATGAGCAGTGCCGACGCCGCGGTGGTGGATGTCTTCGCCGAACTCGCCGCGGAGTTCGATGGAGAACGGATCGGCCTCACCATCTTTGACAGCACGGCCATCCAGGTATTTCCGCTGACCGACGACTACCACTACGCCCGGGAGCAGTTGGAGCTGGCCCGGGACGCGTTCGACGGCGAGCCCGGCAGTTCCGGATTCCTGGACGGAACGTGGAGCGGCCGGGGCTCCTCCCTGATCGGGGACGGCCTGGCATCCTGCCTCAACAGCTTCCCGCGCACCGCCGGCCAGCCGCAGCGTTCGCGGTCCGTGGTCCTGGCGACGGACAACTTCCTCTCCGGGGAGCCCATCATGACCCTTGGCGAAGCCGCAGGCCTCGCAAGAGCCAGGGCGGTGCACGTCTACGCGCTCAATCCGGGGGACCTCGACTACGGCGCCGGCCCGGACCAGCCAGGGGCGCAGTTGCGGGCCGCGGCAGAGTCCACCGGCGGGGCCTACTATGCGCTGGACAACCCCGAGGCCGTGCCGGGAGTGGTGCGGGGCGTCGAGAAAACGGAGAAAACAGCGCTCCGCGGCGCCCCGCGGGCTGTCGTCTCCGATGAGCCGGGCCTTCCGTTGGCCGCTGCCCTCCTGTCCGGACTGGTCCTCGCGGTTGCCGGCTGGCGGTTGCGGCCATGACCCTCCAGCCGGTGCTGCCCTGGTGGCTGCTTCTTCCCCTCATCGCTGCCGCCGTGGCCGTCCTGGTATGGCAGCTCCGCAGGCCTGGGAACAGCCGGCATCAGCGCGGAAGGGCGGGCCGCCGCGCCGGGGTCCGGCACGCCATGCTGGTCCTGTTGCTGGTGGGGGCTTCGCTGCGCCCGGGGCTGCCGGGAGGAACGGCCCAGGCGGCAACGGCCGACCTGAACGTGTTCTTCGTGGTGGACACCACCACCAGCATGGTGGCGGAGGACTACGGCAACGCGGAACCACGGATGGCGGGGGTACGGAAGGACATCGCGGCCATCGCCGAAGAATTGCCGGGTGCCCGGTTCTCGGTCATCACCTTCGACACCGCGGCCCACATCCGGATGCCCCTGACCACCGACACGCTGGCGCTGGATACCATCACGTCCGTCCTCGAGCCTCAGGTGACCGCCTATGCCAAGGGAAGCAGCATCACGGCGGCCCGCGAGGTGCTTTCCGAACGCCTGAGCCTTGCCAGGCAGAGCCACCCCGGGCGGCCCCGGCTTGTGTTCTACCTCGGCGACGGCGAACAGACCAGCGCAAAAGCTCCGGTGCCGATGGATCTCGAGAACGGCCTGGTGGCCGGGGGAGCGGTGCTGGGCTACGGCACTGCGGGCGGTGGCAGGATGCGGGAGAACACCGGGGAGGAGTACGACGACGGGTCCACACCAGGTGGTGACGCCCCCTATCTCCGGGACAGCAGCGGTGACGGCGCCGGGTATGCACTTTCTAGGATTGATGGTGGCCGGCTCCAGCAGATCGCGGGGCAACTGGGCGTCCCCTACGTACACCGGTCAGCCGGGGACCCCGCCGCGCCGATGCTGCAGGACGCCCGCCCCGCCGCCTTGGACGCCGGCGCCCTCACCAACGCCGGCCAGGACGGCTCCCTGGCCGCACGGACCGAGCTTTACTGGATCCCGGCAGCAGGCGCCTTTGTCCTGGGCCTTTGGGAGCTGGTCCTGCTCCTTCGGCAGTCCCGCGAACTCCGCAGCATTCCGTTGGCCCCTTCTTCACGCGCCGCTTCTGCACGCGCCGCTCCGGGTGCTGCCGGGCGCTCCGGCGTCCAAAAATCCAGCGCTGGCAAGGGGGTTATCCGGTGACGTCCGCCAGGCATGGCATGGACCGGCGGACGGCAAGGCGGCGCCTCCTGGCCTGGTCGGCCATACCCGTGATCCTCATGGTCTGTGTTGCGGCCAAACTCCTGAGCCTTGGCCTGCTGGGAGCACGGGCTGCCGGCGCCTATGAAGCGAACGACGCCGCATCGGTCCGGTCCGCGGCGGAAGCACTCCACGTCGTGAACCTCATCGAGCCGCACAAGGCGCCCCTCGCGGCCGGGGGCGCCGACGTCCTTGCAGGGGACTTCGCAGCCGCCCGGCTCCGGTTCGAGGAAGCGCTGGCACTCGTCCCTCCACGGCAATCCGGATCAGCCGAGGCCTGTGTCATCAGGGTGAACCTCGTCCTGGCCATTGAGCGGCTGGGCGACGAAAAGCTCGGTGCGGAGGACCCGGCAGCGGCCGCCGTCCTGTTCGAGGAGGCGCTCGCCGCCGTCGCGGCGGCGCCGGACGACTGTTTTTCCGAACACCTTCCGGCGGATACGGGGGACAGGCTGGCCGGAGCGGAAGTGCGGTTGCAGGAGAAACTCGCTGACACCCGCCAGGAGCAGGAGCAGGAGCAGGTGCAGGACCAGGAGCCGGCCCAGGAAACCGGGCCGGAGGAAAGCCCCGGCGAGGGCAGCGAGGATTCCGCGCAGCAACGCAAGCTCGAACAACTGGAAGACAGTGCCCGGCAGGCCCAGCGTGAGCGCAACAGCGGCCGCGAAAGGGAGGACTACCTGGACGGCTCCGGCGACTCTGCCGGCACCAGCCGGCCGTGGTAGCGTACCGGCGCGAAACAAAATTCCGTGGGGACGAGCTGCAGGCCGTAAAACTGCGTCTTAATTCGGGAGCCAACTTGAAAGCGGTACCTGTCCCTCATAGAGTCTTATACAAGTTACCGAGGTAACGTGTCAGCGATCCTCCTTCTGGAGGGTGTGGGTGCCCCCATGTGGGCCTGACATTTGCTCACGGAGAACTTCAATCCAGGCGTAACAGTCGCGGCTGCGTCCTGTGGAGTTCTTCCGTGTTCCCCAAACTCAAATTCATTGCCGGTCCGCCGTCGCATTCGACGGCAGCCCCCAATGGCCCAAAGCCAAGGATGCAAATGTCTCCACCAAGCCTTATTGACACACACCCGAATCTCTCCGACACCGCTCCGGTGGCGCTCTCCTACGAGCTGTTCCCGCCCCGGTCGCCGGCAGCCGCGGAAACCCTCTGGACCACCATCCGGGAACTCGAAACCACCGCACCTGACTACGTGTCCGTCACCTATGGTGCGAGCGGCTCAAACCGGGACACCGCCGTCGAACTCATCAACCGGCTCCTGCTGGAAACCACCCTCCGGCCGCTGGCGCACCTGACGTGCGTCGGCAACACGCCCCAGGAACTGGCGGGAATCATCGGTGAACTGCTGGACACCGGGGTGCGCGGGATACTGGCGCTCCGCGGCGACCTGCCCAAGGACGGCGCGGCGCCGGTTGCCGGTTCGCTCCGGTACGCCCAGGACCTGATCGAGCTGATCCGCCGCGTCGAGCAGCGCCGTTCGGCACTGCTCTGCGCCGGAAAGATCGCGGTAGGCGTGGCGGCGTACCCCACCCGCCACCCGGAGTCGCCCAGCGAGGAGCACGACGTCGAGGTGCTGCTTGCCAAGCAGCGTTCCGGCGCGGACTTCGCCATCACGCAGGTCTTCTTCCACACTGACCAGTACGCGGACCTCCTCATCAGGGCACGCCGTGCAGGGGTCACCATCCCGATCATCCCTGGAGTCATGCCCCTCACCAGCCTCCGGCGCGTCAGGCGCCTCGGCGAACTGACCGGCGTGGAGCCCGCTCCCGAGCTGCTGGAGCGCCTGGCCTCAGCGGACAATGACATCGAACGCCTCCGCATTGGTGTCGATGCCACGGTGGACCTTGCCAACGCAGCCCTGCAGGCCGGCGCACCCGGCATCCACATCTACACCTTCAATGAGCACCAGAGTGCCTTGGAGCTGCTGGACAAGCTGGCCCTTCCGCGGCGTACGCATTCCGGCATCCGCCCGGATGCAGCTGCCCGCCAGCTCGCCAGCTGACGCACGCCTTCCTGCACTGAATCTTTCCGCCCACGGCGGACCTGTACCCAACTCTTAGGATTTCCCATGTCTAAAAACACCACGCCCAACTACACTCCGTTCCCGGCTGCATCCCTCCTGGGCTACCCGCGCATCGGCCGCCGCCGCGAGCTCAAGAAGGCCGTCGAAGCCTACTGGGCAGGAAAGATCGACGCGGCCGCTCTGGACTCCGCCGCCAAGGACATCCAGCTGGCCATCGCCAAGCGCCTGCAGGAACGCGGCCTCACCGAACCGGCCGCAGTGCCGGGCACCTTCTCCTACTACGACCAGGTCCTGGACACCACCGCCCACCTCGGCGCTGTCCCCGCCCGTTTCGGCAAGCTCCTCAATGACAAGGGCCAGCTGGACATTGACGGCTACTTCACCCTGGCCCGCGGCACCAGGGACCAGCAGCCGCTCGAAATGACCAAGTGGTTCGACACCAACTACCACTACCTGGTCCCGGAGATCGGCCCGGAGACCGAGTTCACCCTCGCCTCCACCGCCAAGGTTGACGAGTTCGCGTTCGCACTGGCCAACGGCGTCGAGACCCGCCCGTACATCGTGGGCCCCGTCACCTACTTGCTCCTGTCCAAGGCGTCGGACGGCGCCCCCGCCGGGTTCGCGCCGCTGTCCCGCCTCGAGGACATCCTGCCCGTCTACGTCCAGCTCGTGGAGAAGCTCTCCGCCGCGGGTGCCAGCTGGGTCCAGCTCGACGAGCCCGCCCTGGTGGTGGACCAGGACACCCCGGCCGGCGAGGTCGAGGCCGCCGTGGCCCGCGCCTACGAGGTCCTCTCCTCGGCGGCCAACCGCCCGCAGATCCTCGTCTCAACACCGTACGGATCGCTGGACGGCCAGCTCGGCACCCTCGCCGCCACCAACATCGACGCCCTCCACATCGATGTCTTCAAGGGCACTGTTCCCTCCGCCGCGGCACTCGCAGGCCTGGGCAACAAGACCCTGGTTGCCGGCGTCGTGGACGGCCACAACATCTGGCGCAACGACCTCGCCGCATCGGCCGCCAAGCTGGACGCACTGAAGGCAGCAGCCGGCAAGGTTGCCGTCTCCACCTCCACCTCCACCCAGCACGTCCCGCACGATGTTGCCGAGGAAACCCAGCTCTCCGAGCAGCTCCGCAGCTGGCTGGCGTTCTCGGACCAGAAGGCCGTCGAGGTGAAGACCCTCGCGTCCTACCTGGCCGATCCCGCCTCCGCCCGGGCGGCCATCGATGAGGCAACGGCCGTCATCGCCTCCCGGGCCACCGCGGAAGGCGTGCGCCGCTCCGACGTCCGTGCACGCACCGAGGCGCTGACCGCAGCCGACTTCACCCGCTCAGCCTACGAAGTCCGCGAAGCCGCCCAGGAAGAAGCGCTGCACCTGCCGCCGCTGCCCACCACCACCATCGGCTCCTTCCCCCAGACCTCCGAGATCAGGTCGGCGCGCGCCCGCAACAACAAGGGCGACCTCACCGACGGGCAGTACGAAAAGCTCATGAAGGACGAGATCAAGCGGGTTGTCCAGCTGCAGGAAGAGCTTGGCTACGACGTCCTGGTGCACGGCGAGCCCGAGCGCAACGACATGGTCCAGTACTTCGCCGAGAACCTGGAGGGCTTCGACGTCACCGTCCACGGCTGGGTCCAGTCCTACGGATCCCGCTGCACCCGTCCGTCCATCCTGTGGGGCGACGTCACCCGCAGTGCGCCCATCACGGTTGAGTGGGCCAAGTACGCGCAGTCCCTGACCAGCAAGCCGATGAAGGGCATGCTCACCGGTCCGGTCACCATCCTGGCCTGGTCCTTCGTCCGCGACGACCAGCCCCTGGGCGAGACCGCCAACCAGGTGGGCCTGGCCCTGCGTGATGAAATCGCAGACCTCGAAGCTGCCGGCATCAAGGTCATCCAGGTGGACGAGCCTGCACTGCGCGAACTCCTTCCGCTGCGCAAGGCTGACCACGCCGGCTACCTGAAGTGGTCCGTGGACTCCTTCCGCCTGGCCACCGCCGGTGCTGCCGACGCCACCCAGATCCACACCCACCTCTGCTACTCCGAGTTCGGCGTGATCATCGACGCGATCGACGGACTGGATGCGGACGTCACGTCCATCGAGGCCGCCAGGTCCCGCATGGAGGTTGTCCACGACCTCGAGTCCCACGGCTTCGGCCGCGGCGTTGGCCCGGGCGTCTACGACATCCACTCACCGCGTGTCCCGGGTGAGGCGGAGGTGACCGAACTGCTGGCCACCGCCGTCAAGCACGTACCCTCCCGCCAGCTGTGGGTGAACCCGGACTGCGGCCTGAAGACCCGCGGCTACGCCGAGACCGAGGATTCCCTGCGGAACCTGGTCAAGGCAACCCAGGCGGTCCGCGCCAACCTGCTGGAAGCGGCCAAATAGCCAACACCAATAGTTACGACGGCGGTCGGTAACCTGGGAATCTCAGGTGACCGGCCGCCGTCGTTCCTTAAGCAGAGTTCAGGACTCCCAGACGATCTCGTCGTCCACCACGCCGTCCTCGTCGGCTGACGCCACCAGCACCTCATCGGTGAAGTGCTCGCCCAGGGTGAAGTCCAGGACGAAGTAGCGCTCGGGCTGGCCGGGATAGATGCCCACGTGGCCAAGCTTCAGGGCTTTGAGGAAGACTTCGTTGGTGAGCTGGCTGCGGTCGGTCACGCCGAAGACTTTTTGCAGGTGTTCGTCCTTGAGGGCGTTGCAGTGGAAGTGCAGGTATTCCTGGGGGCTGGTGCCTTCCTGCTCCAGCTCCTCGGCGATCATGTCCCGGACCTCGTCCACGAGTTCGGGCAGGAACCGCAGGCGGTAGTCCACCTTCCGGAGGGCGGCTTCATCGAAGTGGTCGTGCGCCGTGATGTTGAGGTCGAGTTCCAGCGGATGCCCGCGAAGCTCGTGCTTCGCGGCCACTAAGTGATCCTTGCCGTGGTTGAGTTCGATCTCTCCAAAGTGCCGGCTCGCTACCTTGCTCATAGTTTCAACATAGACCTGAACAGCGGAGCATTCCAGCATTCAGGCCTAATTCACGGCCGTGCGCATTCCGGCAAGCGTCTCGGCCAGGAGGTCCACGAAGAGCTGGACCCGCGCGGTTTTCCTGTCATTGATGATGAGTGCAAAGACGTTCCTGGCCAGCCGGATCTCCGGAACGTCCAGCACCACAACGCCGGCCGGCTTGTTCCGCAGCGCGAGTTCCGGAACCAGGGCCGCCCCCAGTCCTGCGGCCGCCATCTCCAGGCTGGCGTGGAAATCGTCGCTGTGGGCCACCACGCGCGGGTGCAGGTTGCAACCGGCGAAGAGCCGCTCTATCACCATGGCGTCGCTGGTTCCCGGATGGTGCATGATCCACGGCATTTCGGAGAGGTGGTCGGCGGCAACCTTTGCGTCACTGCGGAAGCCCCAGCCGGCGGGCAGCACCACCCGGAAGTCGTCGTCGCCGATCCATTGCCGGTTGATGGTATTGGGCCACGCGAAGCCCGTCTGCCCCACCTGGAAAACCACGGCGAGGTCCAATTCGCCGCCGGTGCGCAGCCCCTGGATGGTCTGCCCGGGTTCAGCGACGGACACTTTAAGGTCGATTCCCAGGTTCTTCCACGCCGGGTTCTTCAGGATCCGCGGCAGGACGTACGTGGCCAGGCTGGGAAAGATCCCCAGCCGCAGTTCCTGGTTGGCCGAGTCCTGGGTCTTGGAGGCGGCAGCCATCAGCGCCTCGATGTCCGTGAGTACCTTGGCGGCGTGCCGGGTCATGACGACGGCGGCTTCCGTAGGCACCACGCTGCGTGCCGAGCGCTGGAACAGGACGACGCCGGTGTCCCGTTCCAGGGCGGACATCTGTTGGGAGACGGCTGATGCCGTGTAGCCCAACGTGGCGGCCGCGGCCGCAAAGGAGCCGAGCCGGGTGACCTCCAGGAGGGTCTTCAGGTGTACCGGGTTTACCACCTGCCCACAGTACTCCGCCGTCCCGCCCCGAAGAAGTTCAGCGCGCGGCACCCATCCGTTGCCGCGGCGGTGCCGAATTGCCCTCTAACATTGGCAAATGTCCAGCAGAGGAGCATGCATTGTCACCTGACCCAGCAGTAACCGGAGGCGGGCGACGGCGGGTGGCCGTCATCGGCAGCGGCGTGGCCGGCCTGACCGCAGCCTACGTCCTCAACAGGCAGGACGACGTCACGCTGTTCGAAGCGGATTCCCGGCTGGGAGGTCACGCGCACACGCACGACATGCCGCAGGCGGACGGCTCCACCATCGGCGTGGATACCGGCTTCATTGTCCACAACACGCGGACCTATCCCACGCTGCTGCGGCTCTTTGCGGAACTCGGGGTGGAGACGCAGGACTCCGAGATGAGCATGTCCATCCGGTGTGACGGCTGCGGGCTGGAATATGCAGGCGCCCGCGAGGGCGGACGCGGAATCATCGCCCGTCCCTCAAGCCTGCTGCGTGGCCGCTACCTGTTGATGCTGCTGGAAGTGACCCGCTTCTACCGCAAGGCGCGGGCGCTGCTGGAGACGGCACCGGTTTCCCCGGCCACCTCGGATCTCGAGGTTCCCGAACCCACCCTCGGCGAGTTCCTGGAACGCGAGAAGTTCAGCCCCTACTTTGTTTCGCACTTCATGACCCCGGTGGTCAGTGCCGTGTGGTCCTGCGACCCCACCACCGCGCTGGCCTACCCGGCACGGTACCTTTTCACCTTCCTGGGCCATCACGGCCTGCTGGGCGTCAAGGGCTCCCCGCAGTGGCGTACCGTCACCGGCGGTTCCGCCAGGTACGTCGAAAAACTGGCCGCCACGCTGACGGACGTCCGGCTCAACACCCCCGTGACCGCCATCCGGCGCCATCCCGACGGCGTGCAGATCACCACTGCACACGGGCAGGAAGACTTCACCGCCGTCGTCATCGCCACCCACCCGGCCCAGGCACTGGGGTTCCTCGCCGACGCCACCCCGGCAGAGAAGGAGGCACTGGGCGGCATGCCCTACTCGGTCAACCACACAGTCTTCCACCAGGACCCGGCCGTCCTGCCCTCCGCGGACAACGCCAGGGCGTCCTGGAACTACCGCCTGCCCTCCTGCGAAGCCCGGCCGGACAAAGTCCTTGTCAGCTACGACCTCACCCGGCTGCAGCGGCTCAGCCCGGCGGACAGCAAGCCGTACCTCGTGAGCCTGGGGGAATCGGAGCTGATCGCGGAGGACCGGGTCCTGGAGCGGATGGTGTACGAGCACCCGCAGTACACGCCTGAATCGCTGCGGGCCCAGCAGGCGATCGCCGGGCTCAGCGACAACAGGATCGCGTACGCCGGCGCCTACCTGGGCTGGGGATTCCATGAGGACGGCGCACTCTCCGGGGTGCGGGCGGCCGCGGCGCTGGGCCGCTCCTGGCTGGCCGCCCAGGCTGCTGACCGGGCTGATTCCCGGGACGGCGGGGAACGGGAGCTGCTTTCCGCGGCTGAGCCGGCATGACCATTGAGGCAGCGATCTACCGCACAGCCATTTCGCATGTGCGCCGCACGCCGGTGAAGAACGCGTTCACGTACCGCAGCTACTCCTGGTTCGTGGACGTGGACCACCTGCCCCGCCTTCCGTTCATGCTCCGGCCGCTCGCCGTTTTCCGGTCCGGTGACCATCTGGGGGACCCCGGGTCCAGCATCCGGAGCAACGTGGAGCGGTTCCTGCGCACCCAGGGCATGGAGCCCGACGGCGGCGCGATCCACATGCTGACCAGCGCCAGGGTTTTCGGCTATGTTTTCAACCCCCTCACGCTGTTCTGGTGCTACCGGACCAGCGGCGAACTTGAGTGCGTGGTGGCCGAAGTCCACAACACCTACGGGGAGCGCCACTGCTACCTGCTGCTGACGGACGCGGCGGGGCGTGCTTCGGTGCCGAAGGCGTTTTACGTGTCACCGTTCAACGATGTGGACGGGCAGTACCGCATGAAGCTGCCCGCACCGGGGGAGAAGCTGGGGGTGTCCATCGTGCTGGAGCGCGAGGGCCACCGGCCTTTCGTGGCCTCGATGGACGGCACGCGCCGGCCCGCCACGGTCCGGAACATCCTGGCGGCGGCCGTTGCCGTGCCCGCCGCGCCACTTCTGGTTTCCGCACTCATCAGGGTGCAGGGCATTACACTCTGGGCAAGACGCCTGCCGGTCGTCGCCCGACCACACCACCCCTCACAGGAGGCAGTTCAATGACAATGACGGACGACAACCAGGCAACTGCATCCGCCGAAGGCAAGGCGCAGCGCAGGACTCTCGAGGATGCTCCCACGCCCTACGCCGCGGCCTGGACCGCAACGGGGGTGCCGGCCTCTCCAGCCACCATCGATCCGGACCTGTGGCCGGAAGTTGCGCAGCCGCCGTCGGGCGCCAAAGCCGCGGTGGCCGGCAAGGCCGCCGGCCTCCTCTTCAAGGGGGCGGTCAAGCGGCTGCCCCTCCGCGTGGAGTACCCCAACGGCACCGTGCTGGGCACGGGCGGCCCGGACGCGCCGGTGATGACCATGGTGCGGCCGGAGGCGTTTGAAGCCCGGATCGGCGACAACGGACTGATCGGACTGGGCGAGTCCTTCATGGCGGGGGACTGGGAAGCCAGCGACCTCGCAGGAGTCCTGGAGGTCTTTGCCGCGTCGGTGGACACGCTCATTCCCACGCCGCTGCAGAAGCTGCGCGCGCTGTACCTGCCGCGAACGCCCCGGCAGGAACGGAACGCCGAGCAGAACACGCGCAGCAACATCTCGCGGCACTACGACCTGTCCAACGAGCTGTTCTCCAACTTCCTCGACTCCACCATGAGCTACTCGTCGGCCCTGTTTCCGCTGACCTCGGGGCCCCTGGCTTCCGTCGGCTGGGAGGCGCTGGCGGAAGCGCAGCAGGCGAAGATCGACAGGCTGCTGGACAAGGCCGGCGTCGGGGCAGGCACCAGGCTCCTGGAAATCGGCACCGGCTGGGGTGAGCTGGCACTGCGGGCAGCGGCCCGCGGCGCCACCGTCTACAGCGTCACCCTTTCCAGTGAACAGCAGGCCCTTGCACAGGAACGCATTGCGGCTGCCGGCTACGCGGACAAGGTCACCGTGGCCCTGCAGGACTACCGGGCCGTTGAGGGCGAATACGACGCCGTGGTCTCGGTGGAGATGATCGAGGCCGTGGGGTACGAGTACTGGCCCATCTACTTCCAGACCATCGACCGGGTGCTGGCACCCGGCGGGAAGGTGGCCATCCAGGCGATCACCATGCCGCATGGCCGCATGCTCGCCACCCGGAACGCCTACACCTGGGTCCACAAGTACATTTTCCCCGGCGGCTTCCTTCCCTCTGTCCGCGCCATCGAGGGCGTCACCCAGCAGCACACCACCCTGCGGGTGCGTGAACGGATGGGCATGGGGGACCACTACGCCGCCACCCTGCGGCTGTGGGAGGAACGGTTCCTTTCGCGCTCGCAGGAGGTAGAGGAGCTGGGCTTCGATTCGGTCTTCCAGCGGATGTGGCTGTTCTACCTGTGCTACTCGCGGGCAGGCTTCCAGTCCGGCTACCTGGACGTGCAGCAGGTTGTCCTGGACCGCCGGGAGGTGCAGCTCTAGCCGCTGCGGCCGGGCGGCTGCCGCCGCCGTGCGTTTCATCACCATGAGGGGTTCCGAAGGTCACGTCGGGGCCCCTTTTTGGTGTCCCGTGCGGCTGCCCGGGGCTGCGCGACACGCCGCCGTTTCCCCGACACGCTGGGGGAAAATTGTGGCTAAGTACTCCACAGGGTGTGGACTCCGTCTCCAAAAACAGCGGGATTCCGGACATTTTGGGGGTACCTGCCTGTGGATTAAAAGTGCATTAAATGACATACTTGTAATACATCATCTTGGGGTTCCAAAGAGGCGTCTGCACTAGATGTAGTATCTAGGTACAGCTTGGGCGGGGACACCGGACCAGCAAGTTTTCCAGAAAAGGGGACAGGAACCATGACCGTAACGGTTTACACAAAGCCTGCTTGTGTTCAGTGCAACGCCACCTACCGGGCGCTCGACAAAAAGGGCATCACCTACCAGAGCGTTGACATCTCCCAGGACGCCGAGGCCCTCGAGCGCCTGAAGTCACTGGGCTACATGCAGGCCCCCGTTGTGGTCACGGACCAGGACCACTGGTCAGGTTTCCGCCCGGACAAGATCGAGGAACTGGCTCTCTCCGCCGTTTCCTCTGTGGCATAGGGACTCTTTCCCTGCCGGCAATCAACAACCAGCCGAGGTGACTTCAACGGCAGCACCAGCAGTCCAGAATTTCCACGCGGCTCAGCGTGTGGATTCTTCCGGGCCGGTCCCGCCGGTAGTCACCGGCAGCCGGCTCATCTACTTTTCCTCGGCATCCGAGAACACCAGCCGCTTTGTCTCGAAGCTTGGCCGTGAGGTGGCCCGGATCCCGCTCTTAGCCAAGGAAGCCCCCCTCCTCGCCACCCGGCCGTTCGTGCTGGTGGTGCCCACCTATGGAGGCACCGGGGGAGAGGGTTCTGTTCCCAAGCAGGTCATCCGGTTCCTGAACAACCCGCAGAACAGGGAACTACTGCGCGGAGTCATTGGGGCCGGCAACACCAACTTCGGGGACAACTACTGCATGGCGGGGGACATCATCGCCGCCAAGTGCGGAGTGCCGCACCTCTACCGCTTCGAATTAATGGGCACGCCAGAAGACGTGGCCCGCGTAAACAATGGATTGGACACGTTTTGGACACGACTGTCGCAGACACAGAAGTAACCAGGGCCAAGAAGCCCGAGATGCCCGCAGCGTACAAGGGCCTGGGCTACCACGAGCTCAACGCGATGCTGAACCTGTACGGCCCCAACGGCGAGATCCAGTTCGAGGCCGACCGTGAGGCTGCGCACCAGTACTTCCTGCAGCACGTCAACAACAACACCGTGTTCTTCCATGACCTGGAAGAGAAGCTCGAGTACCTGGTCAAGAACGACTACTACGAGCGTGAAACCCTGGACCAGTACACGATGAACTTCATCCGTGAGCTGTTCAACCGCGCCTACAAGAAGAAGTTCCGCTTCGAAACCTTCCTGGGCGCGTTCAAGTTCTACACGTCCTACACGCTGAAGACGTTCGACGGCAAGCGTTTCCTGGAGCGCTACGAGGACCGCGTCTGCATGGTTGCCCTGCACCTGGCCCGCGGCAACGAGCAGCTTGCCCTGCAGATGGTGGATGAGATCATCGAGGGCCGCTTCCAGCCGGCCACACCCACCTTCCTGAACGCCGGCAAGAAGCAGCGCGGCGAGCTGGTCTCCTGCTTCCTGCTCCGCATCGAAGACAACATGGAGTCGATCGGCCGCTCCATCAACTCCGCCCTGCAGCTGTCCAAGCGCGGCGGCGGCGTGGCCTTCGCGCTGACCAACATCCGCGAGGTGGGCGCACCCATCAAGCAGATCGAGAACCAGTCCTCCGGCGTCATCCCCGTGATGAAGCTCCTCGAAGACAGCTTCTCCTACGCCAACCAGCTCGGTGCCCGCCAGGGTGCGGGAGCTGTGTACCTGCACGCCCACCACCCGGACATCTACCGGTTCCTGGACACCAAGCGCGAGAACGCGGACGAGAAGATCCGCATCAAGACCCTCTCGCTCGGCGTCGTCATCCCGGACATCACGTTCGAGCTGGCCAAGAGGGACGAGGACATGTACCTGTTCTCCCCGTACGACGTCGAACGCGTCTACGGCATGCCGTTCTCCGACGTCTCGGTCACCGAGAAGTACTACGAGATGGTGGACGACTCCCGGATCAAGAAGACCAAGATCAAGGCGCGCGAGTTCTTCCAGACCCTCGCCGAGATCCAGTTCGAATCCGGCTATCCGTACATCATGTTCGAGGACACCGTGAACCGGGCCAACCCGATCGACGGCAAGATCATCATGTCCAACCTGTGCTCCGAGATCCTCCAGGTCTCCCAGCCCACCACGTACAACGATGACCTGTCCTACGACGACACCGGCAAGGACATCTCCTGCAACCTGGGCTCGCTGAACATCGCGAAGACCATGGACAGCCCGGACTTCGGCCTGACCATCGAGACTGCCATCCGGTCCCTCTCGGCGGTGTCCGACATGTCCAACATCACCTCGGTGCCGTCCATCGCCAAGGGCAACGACCAGAGCCACGCCATCGGCCTGGGCCAGATGAACCTCCACGGCTACCTGGCCCGTGAGCGGGTGCACTACGGTTCCGACGAGGGCCTGGATTTCACCAACATCTACTTCTACTCGGTGGTGTACCACGCCGTCCGCGCGTCCAACCTGCTGGCCATCGAGACCGGCCAGACCTTCGGCGGCTTCGAGAAGTCCAAGTACGCCTCCGGCGAGTTCTTCGACAAGTACACGGAGCAGGAATGGGTGCCGCAGACCGAGAAGGTTGCGGAGCTGTTCAAGAACGTGCACATCCCCACGCAGGCTGACTGGCTGGCGCTGAAGGCCTCGGTCATGGAGCACGGCATCTACAACCAGAACCTGCAGGCTGTTCCGCCCACCGGCTCGATCTCCTACATCAACAACTCCACCTCCTCGATCCACCCGGTGGCGTCCAAGATCGAGATCCGCAAGGAAGGCAAGCTGGGCCGCGTGTACTACCCGGCGCCGTACCTCACCAACGACAACCTGGAGTACTACCAGGACGCGTACGAGATCGGCTACGAGAAGGTCATCGACACCTACGCCGCTGCAACGCAGCACGTGGACCAGGGCCTGTCCCTGACGCTGTTCTTCAAGGACACCGCCACCACGCGCGACATCAACAAGGCCCAGATCTACGCCTGGAAGAAGGGCATCAAGACCATTTACTACATCCGTCTCCGCCAGCTCGCGCTGGAAGGGACCGAGGTTGAGGGCTGCGTCAGCTGCATGCTGTAGCTTCAACCAACGCGACAGTACGACGGCGGGCGCCCGCCCGCCGTCGTACGCTTTAACTTAGTGAAACCCACCCAACGCTTAGGGGATGACATGACCGAGAAGGTCAAGCTGCTTAGCCACGTCGAGGCCATCAACTGGAACCGCATCCAGGACGACAAGGACGTGGACGTCTGGAACCGCCTGGTCAACAACTTCTGGCTGCCGGAGAAGGTGCCGCTGTCCAACGACGTCCAGTCCTGGAACACGCTGACGCCGGCGGAGCAGCAGCTCACCATGCGCGTGTTCACGGGCCTGACCCTGCTGGACACCATCCAGGGCACCGTTGGTGCCGTTTCCCTGATCCCGGATGCGCTGACCCCGCACGAGGAAGCCGTCTACACGAACATCGCGTTCATGGAGTCGGTGCACGCCAAGAGCTATTCCTCGATCTTCTCCACGCTGGCCTCCACCAAGGAGATCGACGAGGCGTTCCGCTGGTCCACCGAGAACGAGAACCTTCAGAAGAAGGCGCAGATCGTGATGGACTACTACCAGGGTGACGACCCCCTGAAGCGGAAGGTGGCCTCCACGCTGCTGGAGAGCTTCCTGTTCTACTCGGGCTTCTACCTGCCCATGTACTGGTCCTCACGCGCCAAGCTGACGAACACCGCTGACCTGATCCGCCTGATCATCCGCGACGAGGCAGTGCACGGCTACTACATCGGCTACAAGTTCCAGCGTGGGCTGGAGGCTGTGTCCCCGGAGCGCCGCCAGGAGATCAAGGACTACACCTTCGAACTGCTGTTCGAGCTGTACGAGAACGAGGTCCAGTACACGCACGATCTTTATGACGGTGTTGGCCTGGCGGAGGACGTCAAGAAGTTCCTGCACTACAACGCCAACAAGGCCCTGATGAACTTGGGCTACGAGGCGATGTTCCCGGCGTCCGTCACCGATGTGAACCCGGCCATCCTCTCGGCACTGTCGCCCAACGCTGACGAGAACCATGACTTCTTCTCGGGGTCCGGATCGTCCTACGTGATCGGCAAGGCCGTCAACACCGAAGACGAGGACTGGGACTTCTAGTCTCATCTTCCGTCTTCCTCCTTCAGCTCAGCCCTCCCGCGCATGAACGTGGGAGGGCTGAGCTGTTGAGTCCTCGTGCCCGAATCCCGTCTGCAAACGCCACCCGTTGAAGACGGTTGGATGTACCAGACATGCCTTGTTCTCTCGTCGTATCAGCGAAAGTTAGGAAAATACGTGGTTTATCAACGGCCGAAGGAACGGCTGCATAAGGGGTTCGTGTATCTGGACGATGAGACCGTCACGAATAGTCTTTCGGCAATCGAAGCCGGGAAAATTGACGAAGTGCTCTCCAAAGTAAATCAGAGCTCACGCGGCGGTTTTGGTGGAAGTTTTGCTGCGGGGTGGGGCCCAGCCAAGGCGGACTTGAAAGCTGACAAATCAAGCGCAAGTGAACTTGAAGAGACAGTCCGTCGCACTCGAACTAGGTTTTCGATATTTGAAGCGTGGTATGAAACCATGACTTCTCGAAACGGAATAGGAAAGTTCACTGGTTGGGGTCCCGATGCGTTACGCGACGTGGAACCAGGAGACACCGTCGAATTCCGCGGGGGACTTGAACTTTCTGGCTTGGAGACCATCGTGCGTCTGTACAAATGGTATGCCGGCATGGCTGAGGCTAAAGGCAACGTATTCAGCCAACCCAAGGAGAAAATGCCGGAGATCCGGCAGGCACGAAATGTCATGAACCAGATGATGGGCGATTCGGACGAAACGATGGTTGCTGCTGTACCTGAAGGTATGTCGGGTCCTCCTGTGGCAATGAACATGAAGGAAATTTGGCGAATAGGTCCCATCGGAAGGCTGGAAGGAATCTACACGGTGGTGGCACAGGTGGAACAGGTGCTGGGCGCCGAGGACGAGTGGCCGGCCGTTCGAATGCTGACAGATGCGCCAATAACGCCACTTGAGCTGAACACTTTGAAGAGCGTTGTTGGAAACTTTGAGGATTCATCAAAGGCTATGGGCGTTCAAGTTTCTGCCGACGATGCATCAGTGAAAGGCCCCGCGCTCGTCCTTAGCCCTATAGCTGTCTTCCGATAGACAAGTGTTTCGATCGAGAAAGCGGACTGTGGTAGGAAATCGGCGCAGTGCAGAATCATCTCTCCTTCGGGTGAATGATCCTCCATGATCACCATAGCCCGCAAAGAGCGTAGTGGATCGAATCGGGCATCGTCCGGGACAAACTCCTTTATCCCGGGGTGTTGGCGGTCGGCGAGCCTCCGGGGCCACTGACTCTATGTTCGAAGTTCGAAGACGGCGTGGGTGCCGGGAGAAGTCGTGAGGACGTTCAACTACATCCGGGTTAAAGCAGTTCGGGTGGCCATGAAAGTTGCCCAGAGGCGCGGCGAGGTCCGCCAGCACGAGGAGCTTTACTGACTCCCCGGTCCTCAAGACGTATGCACTCTGAACATCCGATACGCATACAGGCCACTGCCTTGCAGCTCAACCAGCGGTTGCTTGCGCCGCAAACTTCCAAATGAACGGGACGTAATCGCCTTCTCGGAAGCTAACGGCTCGGCATGATGGGGCCGTTCCTTGTTGAAAGTCTCTTCCACATGGACCTGCAACTCACAGAGTTCCTGTTTGAGGCCCCGCTCTGAGGGCTGGTCATGGCCCGGACTCGCGGGATTCGCGGGTTCGGGCCTCTTTAGTGCCCTGTTTTGCAGAAGCTGCGGTTCCTGCTCAAAACAGCGGCCAGGGCACCGCCGACATCTGACCGCGTGGAGCGGGGAACCGACCCGCCGTGCGCAGCCGGGCACAGCGCGCAGCGAGCGACGCAATTTCTTCGGCGCTGAGCAGGTCAGCCAGGTTTCGGCCCAGCTCACCGTCCAATCCTCCGCTGACGCGGTCGATGCCCTCTAGTTCCTCGGCGGTCAGGGCGTCCCCCAGCCACCCCCATAGCACCGTGCGCAGCTTGTGGTCACGGTGGAAGGTAAGTCCGTGGTCCACGCCGTGCCGGTGTCCGTCCGTCATGGCAAGGATGTGGTCGCCTTTGCGGTCGGCATTGTTGACGACGACGTCGAACACCGCCATGCGCCTAAGCGCCGGAGAGTCCTCGTGGATGAGGGCGACCATCCGTCCGGTGTCATCCTGACCCTCGAGGACGTGTTTCCAACCGTTCTCCGGTACGTCGTCCGACGCAACGAGGTCCACCGCGTTCTGGTCGGGGGCTTTCTCCTGCCACAGCTGCACCATCCCTTCGCCTAACGGACCATCGCGCAGCCAGGTGCGGGGCACCACGTTCCAGCCGAGGACCTCCGAGACCAGATAGGCGGCAACCTCCCGGTGGGCAAGGACGCCGTCGGGAAAATCCCACAGCGGTTTCTCCCCGGCAATCGGCTTATAGACAACCGCCGTGTCGCCGATGCTGCCCAGGAAGGTGGCATTCGACGCCGTCGTGATGCGCCCAGTGAGCGTCAGCTCGGCTGTCACCAGGTCAGGCGCCGGCATCAGGCTTCGGGCAGGGTGCAGACGTGCCCGTCGGCGTCTACGGGGTAACCACACAGCGGGCACGCAGGACGCCCGGCCCCCACAACCTCCCGCGTGCGCTTGGCGAATGCGCGGGCGGTGCCGACCGGCATCCGTACCAGCAGCATTTCGGGCACGTCGGCGTCATCCTCATCAAGCGGTTCGTCGTCGTTATCAGCGTCGACATCGGAGATGGGGTAGGCCTCGAACACGACTTGGGCCGTTGTCGGGTCCCAGCCTAAGCTCATGGCGCCGGTCCGGAACTGCTCGTGAACGGCCTCGAGCTGGTCATTGTCAACCAGTTCAATGGGAGTGCTGGTGGGAACGCTGTGAGGGTTGCCGTCAATGGTGAGAAGCTGGTCGAGGATTTCGTCGATCTTCTCCGCGAGCAGGGCCGACTGCTGCTTCTCCATGGCGATACTGACCGTCTGATTCCCTGCCCGCACCTGCAGGTAGAACGTCCGTGCCCCCGGAGGGCCAATGGTGCCGACGACTACCCGATCAGGCCAGTCGAACTCATGAACACGTGTAGGCATAAGAGCATTTTAGGCACAGGCGCCTCATGGCGCCTGATGCCCTGCACCGCCGCCTACCGGCGCGTCGGTGGAGTGGACACCATTCGACAGCCAGGACAGATCCCCGGCCTCGGTGTTGGTCGCGTAAACGCTTGGCCTTGTGGCGCTGTAGCGCACGATCGATACGGAGGCCGGGCCCACGTTAATCCGCTGGAACAGGTCCAGGTGCATGCCCAGTGCGTCGGCAATGATTGATTTGATGACGTCACCGTGGCTCACCGCCACCCATACGGCTCCTGGCCCGTACTCGGCTTCGAAGGCGGCATCGTGGCGGCGAATGGCGGCCACCGCCCGAGCCTGCATCCCGGCCATGGATTCACCGCCGGGAAAGACGACGGCGGACGGCTGGGATTGCACGGCCGACCACAGATCTTCGGTTGCGAGGTCACTGAGCATGCGGCCCTGCCACTGGCCGTAATCGCACTCGGTAAGGTCGGGTTCCACCGGCGCGTACGGAGTGCCGGCCTGGCGGTCGAGGATGAGCTGGGCGGTCTGCTGGCAACGCTCGAGAGGGCTCGAAACCACCCCAACGACGGGTACCGCCGCGAGCCGCTCTCCGGTCAAAGCCGCCTGCTCGCGCCCGGTCTGGTCCAGGCTGACACCGGCGGCCCGCCCGGCCAGCAGTCCGGTGGCATTGGCTGTGGTGCGTCCGTGCCGCACAAGGATAACTGTCGCCATCCACCCAGCCTATCCACCGGCTCGATGGCAGTGTGCACCCAGCGGGTGGAAATCGGCCGGCCACCTTGCCCCTATCAGTTTAGCAAAGGGCGTCGGGTGCTACTGGGCTAAGGCATAACCCACAATGCTGCGCCGGTGCGGGTTTAGGGTGCGGCAATGACGATGTTCTTGTGAATCGCCTTCCACCCATCACCTGTGAGGTTGTCGACGTCGAATCCGTCGGATACCAGGACAGTCTCCGAAACACCTGTGCCGCCCACATGGACGATTTCGCGGTCGTCCCTCACATCCGAGCAGCCCGCGACCCAGATGGCGTGGCTGTCCTCGGGAAGTGCGGCCACGCACGCCCGCCGGCCATCCGCGCTTTTCGCACCGAAGTACCTGATCCCATCGTGGTCGACCAGGAACCTCACACTGCTGGCAGGAATTTCATCCTCCGGCCAGATGGTGACGCCGGCAGGAAGCTGGTCTTTCGCTGTGGCTGGAGATTCCAGCGCGCTGATCGTCGGCGCCGAAGTGCAGCCGGTCAGCAGGAGTGCCGCTGCGAGTGTCGCGGCAGTGATGTGGTGGTACTTCATTGGCGCTGCCCCCTCAGGCTCCATGTCCAATGAGCCTACCTTCTGGCCACGAAGGGCACGGAGGGTGATACGGCCCGGTACCGGACCGAGGACGAAAGTGAGAATCCCCCAACTCCCGGGATCCCCCAACCCGTTTTCATGGATGCAGTCTATGGCTGGAAGGTGTTGTCCGGTCACATTCGAAAAACAAGCGTTCCCGGTGCAGCGTCCCACCAATACGGATACTGTGGCTTCACCACGTGTATGCGTGACCTGGGAGCAGCGGGCAGGGTTGTAATGAGCTGGCAGAACCGCCCGCGACCCAAGGAATTTCATGAACGTGTTCACCTCCCAGCCAACAGGCGTCCTCCAGTGGTAGCCGGAACCTCCCACTCGAGGCTGCGCCGGAAGAGGACCCGGCATCCGCGGTTCACTGTAGGGGAGAGGGTGAGCTTCCTGGACGCCGGCCTGTCCGGCACGGGCGTCGTGGATGCCATGACGGGCGACCACTCCATTGTCTGGATCTGGGCCGACGGCGGTCTTGGCCGCCGGATGTTCTTCCAGGGCTGCGGCAGTATCATCTCGTCCCTTGAGGACCAGCCGGGGTGAGCAGTGGGACGTTATCGTCCGCCTTCTGCTGCGGCAAGGGGGCCTGTCACGCGGACCCCGCCAACTGCCCCCGTCTACGGAGTATCACCGGGCCCGGGAAGATCCAGGTGCGCGAAAATGTAGCCCTGCTCGAGTTCAATGACTTTCGAAGTGGACCCGGCACAATCCAGCGCCAGCTCCAGAGGCTGAAAGGGCGCACCCGGATGCTCCTGGCCAACGGAAACCTTGGCGCCTGATGCACCAACACAGGCTGCGGTGACGGTGTACTGTCCGGCCGCCGGCACCTTCTCCATTGCTCCAAAGCCCCTGACCGGGCCATCCAATGGCCCCTCCTCAAAAAGAATGGCGGGTCCCGGCACTGCCTTGAGGAGCCGGTCCAGCTCACCATAGTTCTTGACCTCCCGCTCCAGGACCAGCGGGTCAACGTACACCGGCGGGGACACGGCCGACGCATCCGGGGCAGAGGTTGGCTTGTTCAATGGATCAGTGCCACTTGCTGGCGGATACTCCGGCTCAGGGTAGTCATAAGAGCACCCCATCAGGGTCATTAACGAGCACGCGGCAAGCGCAACCACCTGCCGCCTGTCCCTCGCCGCCATAGTCGCACCAAGTCTTGCCGGTCAGGCCGGCTGCCAACTCACCAGGAGTGCCTTCACCCCATAGACAATGGTGCTGTCCATTCGTTCCAGGTGAACGCCCTGTTCCAGGGAAAGCCCGGGCAAACGGGCCAGCAGTGCTTCCAGGACGATCCTGGCCTCTAGCCGGGCCAGCGGCGCGCCGAGGCAGAAGTGTATGCCGTGGCCGAATGCCAGGTGCCGGTTGTGGCCGCGATCAACATCGAACTCGGCAGGCCGCTGGAACTGCCTCTCGTCGCGGTTGGCGGAGCCTATCCAGGCCACGACCGGTGCGCCGACAGGAATAACTTCGTCTCCCAAGGCTGCCTCCGCGACAGTCATTCGATACATGGACTGGACCGGCGATCGAAAACGCAGCACCTCTTCGATGGTCTGGGGCAGCAGAGCGGGTTCCCTTATCAGGCGGTCCATGGTGCCGGGGTTCTCGGACAGGCACAGAACTGCGTTGCCGATCAGATTGGTGGTGGTTTCATTGCCTGCGACAAGCAGCAAAGCGCAAAAACCGAGCAGTTCGGGCACCGTCAGTTTTTGGCCGTCAATCTCCGCTGCCAGCAGGGTGCTGATCAGGTCCTGGCCCGGGCGGCTCCTGCGTTCGTCGATCAAGGCCAGGAAGTACTCCGTCATCTCCATGTGCGCTGCGGTGTGATTCTCACTGGCCGAACCGGTCCGCGTTTGGCTGACAATCACATCCGACCACCGTTTGAAGCGCTCACGGTCCTGCGGGGGGATTCCCATGAGTTCAGAGATCACTATGACAGGCAACGGGTAGGCCAACTCCTTGATCAGGTCCGCGCTGCCGCGGTCCGCGATCCCCTCCAGCAGCTCGTCCGTGAGCCCGGCGATGCGGGGAGCCAGCGCATCCACGGCCTTGGGAGTGAACGCCTGGGTAACCAGGGAGCGCAGCTGCCGGTGCCTTGGAGGATCGGTGGCGATCAGGCTCGAGGAAAACAGTTGGCCGGTCCCCGATGCATCATCACCTCCCATGTGCGACGAGAAGGTGGCATATTCGGACAAAGCCCGCTGAACGTCGTCGTACCGGAAGACGTGCCAACTGCCAGACTGTTCGTCGTAATAGACGGGGGCAGTTTCCTGCATGCGTTCGTAGTAGGGGAAAGGGTTGAGCTGATATTCAGGGGACGCACTGAAATCCATGGCTGGCCTCTCTGCTCGCCTGGGACTCTTCGGCTCCACGGACGCCGTGCCCTCAGCCAGTTGGAGCGTTGAACCCTGATTTTAGCCACTGCCAGCTTCCGGGTCATTAGCTGGAGTTGGCCCGGTTTACTCCGGATCGCTACCTACTGGGTGCAGGCGCTCCCGCCAGTCTGCCGGTACCTTGTCCGCCGGTGCAGGTGAGGGCTGCTCCGGTGGCCTGGACTGAGGGTCCGGAAGCCTTGGGCCACGGAAGAATTTCTTCGTGGTGTGCTCGTAGAACCAGTCCTCCCCGGGTTCAAAGGACCTCACGACGGGGTGACCGGCTTTTTGCGCGTGGGCACTGGCATGCTGGGACGGAGATGAATCGCAGCATCCGATGTGTCCGCACTGTGCGCAGCGGCGAAGATGCAGCCACCATCCCGGGCCGTCACCGCCGAGGCACTCCAGGCATCCCGTTCCACTGGGTGTGGCGGCAAGGTTGATCCCCGCAATTGGGCGGTCCTCCAAGGGGTATTCCATGTCCATCACTCCGGTCCTGCTCAGGTCATCCCGGCGGCCCTGTCGGGAGCCATTCTGGCAGAATCTCCGCGCCCTTGTCTGCACTGTCCCAGCGCGAGTATCGTGAGCGCCACCGAACCATTGAACCGGAAAGACGGCGGCCATGGATCACTCGGTTCCGATCATGCTGATTGCCACCTCAGACTCGGAGTCCCGGCGCATTCTCGGAGATGAGTTACGCCGGCGCTACGGTGCCGACTATGAGGTGGTGGCCTGCGAGGGGCACGCCCACGGGCGGGCGGTGCTTGAGGGGCTCCGGCGCTGGAACCGCCCGGTCGCGCTCATACTCGGGTGTTACGGGCCAGCTGACCGCGGTGGGCTCGATTTCCTGCGTCGTGCCTATGGCTTTCACCCGGCCGCAAAGCGTGCAGTTGTGGTGACATGGGGTGACTTCGCCAGCGCGCCCACCGTATTCCGTGCGATCGGGCAGGGGCACGCGGAGCTGCTGATCATACGACCCGAACGCTCGCGCGACGAAGAATTCCATGGGGCGATCACTGACGCCCTTGATGACTGGCACCTGGCCCAGGGGGTCGGGTTCGAGGCGGTCCGGCTGATCGGGGAGGTTGGCGACGGGAGGACCCATTCGCTGCGCGATTCCCTGAGCCGAAACCACATCCCGGTGGGCTTCCATCCTGTGGGGTCCGAGACGGCGGAACGGACGCTGGAGAGCCTTGGCCTGCGTGACCCCATGCTGCCGGTCCTGGTGCTGGAGTTCACTGCGTCACCAATTGTCCTGCAGAACCCAACTGACCTGGAGATTGCCGAAGCGATGGGGGTGACGCGACCGCCTCCACCGGACAAGATTTTCGATGTGGTGGTGGTTGGAGCCGGTCCCTCCGGTCTTGCGACCGCCGTCTATGCCTCCTCGGAGGGCCTCGCCACCATGGTGGTTGAGGGAGAGGCTGTGGGGGGCCAGGCCGGCACCAGCTCCTTGATCCGCAACTACCCTGGCTTCTCCCGCGGTGTCAGTGGCGCCCATCTGGCCTACCGCTCGTTTCACCAGGCCTGGACTTTGGGCACCGACTTCCTGTTCTTGCGGAAGGTGGAAGGCCTCGCCCCGGACGGAGCACTGTACGCTGTGTCGATTTCCGATGGCAGCGTGGTGCGGTGCCGCACAGTGGTGGTGGCCACCGGAGTGGACTACCGCCGCCTCGGGATACCCCAGATAGAGGATCTGGTGGGCAGGGGCGTCTTCTACGGGGCCACAGTCTCCGAGGCGCCGTCGATGGCCGGAAAGAACGTCTGCGTTGTGGGGGGCGGCAACTCGGCCGGACAGGCGGTCCTGCACCTTGCGAAGTTCGCGAAGAAGGTGACGCTGCTGGTGCGTGGACCCACCCTGTCGGTGAGCATGTCGGAATACCTCATCTCCCAGCTGGAGGCCACCAGGAACGTTGCGATCCGCTATGGCACCGTGATCGTGGGCGCACGCGACCGGGACGGATTCCTTGCCTCGGTCAAGGTCGCCGCACCCGGCGCCCCCGACGCAACGCCGGGTGAGGAGATCGAAGCCGGCGGTTTATTTGTGCTCATCGGTTCGGTGCCGCGGACCTCCTGGCTGCCCGACACCGTAGAGCGTGACCAGGCAGGCTTCCTCCGCACTGGCGCCAACCGGGATGTTCATGACGCCGCGTCCGTCATGCCCGGCAGGCATCCGCTGGCCCTGGAAACCAGCATGCCCGGCATCTTTGCGATCGGCGACGTGCGGGCCGGTTCCATCAAAAGGGTGGCTACCGCCGTGGGGGACGGCGCCACCGTGGTCTCTATGCTCCATACCTACCTGGCCGAGCACCCCCTGCCTGCTTCGCCCCCTGCCCCAGGTGATGCTGCCGTACCCGAGGAGCTGCCCGGAGATGTCCGCTTCAACTGAGGCCACACCGTTGATCCCGGCGATGAGGCTGTTGCTCTACGTTGCTGCATTCCTCGTGTTTCTTGCCGGGCTCGTGCTGTTCGTGTTTCCGCTGCGAACTGCGGAATGGTTCGCATGGACAGTCAATCCGCCCATGACCGCCGTCTTCCTCGGGGCGGCATACTGGTCGGCCGCCGGCCTGGAGGTGACGGGCGCCCGCTCAGCGAGTTGGGAGTCAGCGAGGCTGGCAGTCTGGCCCGTGTTCGTCTTCACGACGCTGACTCTTGGGGTCACCCTGCTTCATCTGGATCGCTTCCACCTCTCGCCAGAAAATGGCGCACTGGCCCAGATAGCCACTTGGGCGTGGCTGGCGATCTATGCCATGGTGCCCGTGGCGATGCTCGTGGTCAGCTGGATGCAGATCCGCTCCCGGCGTCCTGCCCCAACGTCCGTGACGGCGGGTCGGCCGGTGCTGCCCCCTGCGCTACGGCTGCTCATGGTGGGGATCGCCGGGGTACTGCTGTGCTTCGGTGTGGCGCTTCTGGCAATACCCGCTTATGCCGCCACGTGGTGGCCCTGGACACTGTCCGAGCTCACGGCGAGGGCGGTCGGAGCGTGGCTGGTCGGCCTGGGATGGTCGGCTGCGCAGGGCCAGTCCAGCGCCGACCTCCGCACCGTACGCCCCGTGGCCCTGACCTCGGTTGCCTTCGTCATTCTGCAGGCGCTTGCCCTGCTGCGGTATGGCGGCGCCCTGGCATGGCCGAGCGCACCGGCCATCGGCTTCGTCACCGTGCTGCTGGCCATTGGAACCGCCGGTGGATGGGCACTCGCTCTATCCCGATCGCCCGGAGCGCAGGCCGAAATTAGCTGAGCGGGCTTTCCGCAAACGCTTGATCCTTCTTCGCCTGCCGCTCAGCGCGCTGCTTGATGCCCAACAGCATCGCGCGATCCATGACCAAATAACCCGGCTGAAGCAGGAAGTCCATGAAGCGCAGTCCTGCCGGCCGCCCCGGACCGGTGCGTGTCCGCAGCAGCAGCCGCGTCCCGCCGTCGTCCGCTTCGTGGAGGATGAACTGCCACGTGCCGGTAACCGTGCCCGCCGGCGCGCCGGGGCTTGCGTCGAGGACGAGGTGCCGGCCGCTCTCCAGCTCCACTACCCGGGGCCCCATGCGCCCTCCGGGGTAGTGGGCGGGCGTGAAGGCGATGGTGTCACCGACTGCAAGGTCCTGCCACTCCGGGTGGATCCGATCCGCGTTGGTTACGCCCAAATGGAGCAGCCCGTTCTCAACCCACGTATATGAGTACAGTCCAGCCCGGTCAACCCCCATCTGCACCAGCCAGGGCCATACTTGGGCAGGCGGCGCGGAGATGGTCACTGCCATGGTCTGCACGGAGTCGGGCTCTGGGATCAGGTTATCGCCTGGTAGCGGCATACCCGCCTCGTACCCGGCAGCACCCCACCTACCTAAAAGACGGGGCAGCACGACGTGGGTAAGGACACCGACAGACACTGCGGTCCCGATGGCCCGCGGAACCCAATTCCCAGGAGTGCGGGCCGATCCGTGGTGGTCCGCGCTTCGAAGCGAAAGCATCTTAACTGTCTCCTGAAGTAGGTGGTGTCCGGGTACCTTAAGGAAGCTGTGGACGCCGCCACGGAAATTTTGGTTGCCCTGACACTACGACCCGGCCGGGCCCGGCACCCAGAGCCCAAGGTCCTTTTGGAACTGACATGGCCGCCAGCGGTGCGGATGCCGCACGGCAACGTGCCCAAGTACAGGATCAACCTTTTGGTCCGGGGCCGGCCTCGCCCCAGGCGAAATGACTTACTATCGAACTCACTTCGAGACCGGCTGATTCGATGACATGTCGCTGCGGACCCAGGAAGAGTACCGATGCCCGCCCTTAGGGCGGTCCCGGTCCTGGCCCGCACTAATCCTGGGGGAGCCTGCTGGTGCAACACCGACTGAACAACCATGACTGTACTGTTCACACCGCTGATGTTGTCCGGCGTTTGGGACTCCTTATGCCTTACGGCGCAGGGGAGGATCTGGGACCCGTTGGTGCAGCGGAGCTGGCGGACTGGATCGATGTTGATCCCGACGCCGAGCCCGAGATTGCCGGCCACGGCTGGCAGGTGGGACTCGGCGATGAAGTCGGCCTGTTTGTTCGCCGCGACCATGACGATCTGGCAGAACTCCTGGGCCGGCAGGCTGGCGTCCGCTCGGTTGTCCAGCTCGATCGCGAGGTGTTCGCCGTTGATGCGCCCCGGTTGTGCGCCGATGGATTGCGCGCGGCCGTGATGCAGGCTGTCGCAGCTGCCAACGTGAGGGCGCATGACCCCTGTGTCGCGGACCAGCAGGATGTTCCGGCTGGAGGCGAAGTCCACCTGGACGCCTCAACCACTACGTCCCGTTCGACGCAGCCGGTGGAACCTGAAGAGGACGATGACCTGTGCCGGCTGGTTTGCGGGGACGCCGCCAGCGGTGGCCGGCGGGTTCAGGTGTGGGTCAACATGAACGGCATCCTTATCCTGCCCGCCGGAACCATCCCGCACGGTCCGTTGGACCAGGGCGAGAATCCTCGCTTTCAGCGCGCCACCGTGACGCCGGCGCGAGCCGTCAGACTCGCCAAGCAGCACGCAGGGCGTTGGATCCCTTATGCCTCCCTCACCAATCTCCGCCTCCGCCGGCCCGGGCTGGTCCGCCGCCGCTGGTCAGCCACCGTTGTGGAGCGGGACGGCGCTTCTGTCCCCTTGAGCTGGCGGGGAACCCGTCCCCACGCGCTGTTGCTCTGGGGGTACGTCGTCGCCCGGCGCGGGCTCGACGCGGTGGACGGTCTGCCTTAGAAGGATGTGCCACGGGGGTGCGAAGCGCTGGACGAAGCACCAGATTCCGTGTTTCCGCAAGAAGGGCTCAACGTTGGGCAAATATTCCGGAAGCATTCCGAAACAGGGCCCTCCGCCGCTGTTTTCCGAACTCTCCCCGATCTACGCTGTCCAGCATCCGAAAGTTTGGAGACGACCATGAGCCCTGATGCCATGCCACAGCTGCTGCGGGAGCGGGTTCCCGGGCAGGCAGTGCTCGAAGAGTTGATGGCGGTGCAAAGCCGCGTTCCGCGCCGTAGCTGGCTGCAGCGGGTGTTTGGTGCCAGCCCACTCAGTCCGGAGAGCATGCCCTGGTACAAGGGGGCTCTCGGCGAAATCGCCGTCGGACGGATTCTTGAAGGGCTGGGTCCCGAGTGGCTGGTCTTGCATGCCGTGCCGGTGGGTACGGGTTCCTCGGATATTGACCACGTGCTGGTGGGGCCGGCGGGAGTGTTCACCCTGAACACCAAGAACCACTCCGGCCAGCCCGTCTGGGTGGCAGGGCGGGCACTCCTGGTTGCGGGAAAGAGGACCCACCACATTCGTAGCGCTGCGTATGAAGCTGCCCGGGCAGCAAAACTTCTGGGCTCCGCTGCTGGCTTCCCCGTCGAGGTGACCGGCGTCGTGGTCATCGTCCAACCGAAGAGCCTGACCATCAAAGCGCGGCCCGAGCGCGTGGCCGTGGTGACGGACGCACGGCTCCTTTCCTGGCTGCGCCGGAGCCAGCCCGTCCTGGGCACGGAGCAAGTGGCCCAGATCGCGTCGGCGGCCGTCCGGCCGGGGACCTGGTCCCGGAAGCCTCTTGCCGCAGGCGAACTGCCGGCCCTTCAGGACAGCTTCACTGCCCTCCGGATGATGGTTGAACAAGCACGACGGCGGCAGGCAGCCTGGGCGTTGAGCGTTCCGGCAGTCGGTTTTGTGGTCCTGGCTAACAGCGCGCAATGGGGCGCAGCAATCCTCCAGGGCCTTGGCGGTCGCTGAATCGGCCGTGACGTTTGGCCTCTGGACCTGGCAGGGGAGTGACGCGCAAACTGGGGTGATGCGGTTCCACAGGCGTTTGGGCATCGTGCTCACAGCTGCCGCTGCGGTCACCACTTATGCCCGGTACGTGCGTCCGTGGCAGCTCCACTGGCGCGACGCCGGAAGAGGTCTCGCGTGCTTTGCCCGGAGATGACCTCGTGCCCGGACCAACGTTCAACGCCACGCGAGCGGTCACGGTTGGCGCCCCTCCGGAGCGGATCTGGCCGTGGCTGGTCCAGGCCGGACTCACCCGGGCCGGCTGGTACAGCTACGACATCCTCGACAACCTGGGCCGTCCAAGCGCCCGGCGCATCATCCCCGAACTTCAGGACCTCGCCGTGGGAGACATTGTGCCCATGAGTCCCGACGGCAAGCATGGCATGCCAGTCCAGGAGATCGACGCACCGAAGTCGATGATCTGGGGTACGCCCGGTGACACCACCTGGACGTGGCAGCTCGACCCCCTTTCGGACGGCTCAACGCGACTGATCAGCCGTGTGCGCTCGCGGTACCGGTGGCTCTCGCCCACCATCGCCTTCTCCCTGTTGCTTGAGTTCGGCGACTTCTGGATGATGCGCAAGATGCTGCTGAACCTCCGCGATCGGGCTGAATCAGCGCCTTGAAAGCCCCAGCTAGAACCGGCTGTTGAGCCGCTTCCCGTTCCCCGCCCGGGCAAGCCTGACCGGCCGTCTGCAGCCCGACAAGCCGCGGTCAATCGCGGAATCCCCTGCAGGGGAGCCGAAGGCAGGGAGCTGCGCAGCGGTCAGGAGCCGCCGTAGAGGAAGCGGTGCAGGCTTTCTTCTCCTGGGGACCGTGGAATGTACAAATAGTCCGCGTGGCCGCCGGGCTCAGCGGGCATGAGCGGGTAGGGCTTCGGTTGATGCTCTTGCCCGTTGCGGCGCTCCCGGGGTTTCAGGTGCGCGGGCATGGCCGACAGGACAGATTGGGGCCAGTGGGGTGGTTCCCAGTCTTGGTGTTCGCTTTTGTAGTGGCGGCCGGTGGGTGAGGTCCAGCCGGGTGGTTGGTTTTTGGTGGCTGGTGTTGGTGTCCAGCCGGTGGTGTGCCGGAGTTTGTGGTGTTTCGGGCAGGGTTGTCCGAGGTTGCTGATGCCGGTGGTTCCGCGGTTGTGCCAGGCGAGGAGGTGGTCTGCCTCATTGTCCAAAGAGCTGTTGCTGCAGCCGGGGAAGGGGCAGGTGCCGTCCCGCAGCCGGAGCCAGTTCCGCATGGCTTTGGTGACCCGGTAGCTGGTCCGCCCGATCTCCAGCGGGGTCCCGTTCCGCGGATCGACCAGGACCCGGTGGAACGAATCGGCCCCGTTGGCGACCAGGTCCCTCGCCATGGAGGGCGGGATGGGTCCGTACCCGTCGAGCATGGCTGGCTCGTCGGTCTGGCCCATGAGGGTGAGGACCGGCACGGTGACGAGAACCTGCGCCCGGATCGGCGACGACAGCCCGGTGGGATCCGTTCCGGCACCTGCACCGGGGCTGGTGTCTGCAGGGACGCTGGGACTGTCGGCTCTCCCGTGGGTGGAGTCTGTGTGTCCGGTGCCGCTGGTGAGGATGGCTTCGGCGAAGTGGTCGGCGCGGAGTTGGGTGAGGGTGCGGGGTTCGTGGGGTCCTTGTGCGGCGCGGGCGAGGGCGTTGAGCCGGTTCCAGCCTGCCATTGCCTGGTGGGCGGGGAGGTAGGCGGTGAGCCAGGCCATGCCGTCCTGGTCAGGTGCGTATTCGACCCGCCGGTCCGCCACGGCCTTGGTATGGCGTTTCTCGATCGATTCGGGGTGGTGGCGTTCGCGCCAGGTCCGGGCCTTGTGCCTGAACCGGTAGGCGGGCATCTCCCCGATCGTCGCCGCGGAGGCCGGCCGTGGTGTGTCCGGGTCCAGGAAGTGGGCCTCCAGGGCGGCGGCGCCGGCGGCATCGAGGGTGGCTGCCTCGTCCGCCATGCCCCGGGCGTGCTGCCACGAGATCGTGCCGGCCTGCAGGGCCGCGAGGGTCAGCGGCAAGGTGGTGGTCAGGGCGTGGGATACGGCCAGGAACGCGCTGGCGGCCCGCGGCCCGATGGCCAGCACGCACCCGACCTCGGCGGCCACAGCCATTTCCTGCGCCTGCACCGGCATCCCGGGAGGGGCCAGGGCATGGGCGGTGCAGGCGTACTTCATGGCAGCTCGGGCCTTCAGGCCCGCCACGCCGGCCTCCACAGCCGCCGCGCCGGCAAGGATGTCCAGGCTCCCATCCGCCAGCCCGGCCAACGGATCAGCGGCCGAGAACGGCTCCGAACCACACCCGTCCACCTCCGCGTTAAGCACGGCAAAGGCGGCCCTGATATCCGCAAACGCCCTCGCCACCGCTTCCCTGCCCATAAACCCATCATCGCAAGGGGGTCTGACAATGACGTTTGGCATCGGGCAGCCGGGAAATAGCACAGCGAAGCGCCGCCTCCTACTGCGCCGTCCATCAGCGCAAGAGTACGATCGCGATGTGAGCGATCCAGAGCTTGTTGCCCTGCCGGTGGGATTCGAACGGTTCCACCGGCGGGCCTTCATCAACTACCAACTCAACCGCGCCCATGCCCTGGGATTTGTGGATCGGGATGAGCTGCTCAGCGCCGCCACACAGGTGCGGGGGATGGATGACTGTGCCGCCGTGTTCGAGACCTTGTCCAACCGGGCCGCAGCAGAGGACCGGCACCGGCAGGCGGCGGGTTACGCGAGGATCGCGGAGTTCTTCACGCCGCCAAGGTCAGTGGAGAAAACAGCCCGCTACCGCCGCTACCTGCAGCTCTTCGACACGGCATTCGGTGCTGGACTGACACGTCACAACATCCCCTACGGCGGGGCGTCGCTGCCGGCCTATTCGCTTCCGGCGTCAGGCCCACGAAACGGCGGGACGGTGCTGCTGCACGGTGGGTTCGACTCCCTGATCGAGGAGTTCTTCCCCATCTGCCAGCGGATCGCGGCCGCAGGTTTCCAGGTGATTGCCTTCGAGGGCCCGGGCCAAGGCGGTGCCCGGACGTTGAACGGGCTCACCTTCGACCACGACTGGGAGAAGCCCGTCGGGGCGGTGCTGGACCACTTCCGGCTCGACCTGGCCGCCCTGGTGGGCATCTCGATGGGTGGGTACTGGGCATTGCGTGCCGCAGGCCGCGAGCCCCGGATCCACCGGGTGGTGGCCTGGCCGCCGGTGTACGACTGGCTTTACAGGCTCCCTCGCGTGGCGCGCGGCCCGGTACGCGGGATGGTGCGGCACCGCGGCTTCATGCGCTGGAGCGTGCGGACCCGGGCCCGGCTGTTTCCCACCCTGCGTGTTGTGGTGGACCAGGTCCTGTACATGCTCAACAGCGATGACCCGGTGGACGTCGCCGAATGGTTTGTGGGCATGAACGCCACCCACCTGGGCAGCGGCCGGGTGAACCAGGACGTGCTGTTGATGGTTGGTGAAAACGACGCCTTCCAACCGCCAGCGCTGGCCAGGGCACAAGCTAGGGCGCTCGTGGCGGCCCGAAGCGTCACCACACGCGTGTTCACCCGGGCTGAGAACGCCGACCAGCACTGCCAGATGGGGAACCTCGAGCTCGCGTGCGCGGTGCTCACCACCTGGCTGCAGGCTGCCGACACGGGCTCAGCCGAAACGTCCCCAGCCTGAGGAGGAATGGTCCCGAACGCCGGGACCACCTGCCAGCGTTAGCGTCCGACGACGTCGAGCGCCACGAGGTGCGCGCCCCCACCTTCCGCGAAGACCGCCAGGGCCGTGCTCGCCTCCGCAGGGAACACGAGGTCCGTGATGGTGGCGAGCCCGTCCTGGGCAAAGACCTCCACGGAGCAGCGGTCCAGATGGACAGACAGTCGAAGGCGGCCATCCCGCAGCGGCACGGCGACGGCTTCGACGGAAGGGAAGGCCGCATGGAAATCTGCCCGTCCCGACTTCCGCCGGTCCAGGCGAAGGACGCCGTCCGCAACGTCGTAGCTGATGACGGTACGTTCGGCTGCGCCCGCCCGGACCACCAGCCCCACACAGGTTGCTGCACCCGGCTCGAACTCGACGACAATACGGGCAACGGCTGCTGCCACCGGCAGCTCCTGAACGCCAGATGCCAGGGCCTGCGGACCCAGGCTGAAGCTTGGGAATTCCTGCCCGGCAAACGGGTCAACGGGCGTTTGCCGAAGCACCATTTTCCCGTCCAGCCTCGCCAGCGAGACCTCCCGCGGCAGCGACATCGCACTGCGCCACCCGCCGGTGGGGGTGGAGCCGGCATAGTCCCAGTTGTTCATCCAGCCGATCATGATCCGCCGGCCGTAGGCGACCCCGCTGAAGGAGACCGCGGCGTAGTAGTCGCGGCCCCAGTCGAGCCAGCCGTACTCGCGCATCCGGCTGCCGTCCTGTTGGAAGCCCTCCGTAACCGTCGACTCGGAACGGAACTCCACGCCGTCGAACGCGCCCAGGAAGTACTGCCCGGCGGAGCCGCCGGCGATGCCGCCCGGATTGATGTTGACGATGAGGACCCACTTGGTTTCACCGGGGTTGCCGTCCACGGGCAGCTCGAAGAGGTCCGGGCACTCCCAGACTCCGCCGGTGGCGTTGGCCGGGCCAAAGGTGCTCAGGTACTGCCAGTTCGTCAGGTCGGCCGACTTGTACAGCACCACCTGGCGTTCCACCGCCTCAACGGCGGCCATCACCCAGTAACTGCCCGCAGCGCCGTCGTACCAAAAAACCTTGGGATCCCGGAAGTCCGCGGACGCGCGGTCCAGGACGGGATTGCCGGAGTACTTTGTCCAGGTAGTCCCCTCGTCGAGGCTGTAGGCGAGCGACTGGGCCTGCCGGCCGGCCAACGGTGAGGGGTCACTGTAGGCGCTGGTGTAGATGGCAACCAGCGGAGGATTCCCGGCGGTGCCGAGGCCACTGGTGTTGTGCTCGTCGAACACCGCCGAGCCGGAGAAGATGGCCTCGTGCTCGTCGCACGGAATGGCCACCGGCTGCTCGTCCCAGTGGAGCAGGTCCGGGGAGGTGGCGTGACCCCAGGACATGTTGCCCCAGTCCGGGCCGAACGGGTTGTGCTGGTAGAAGAGGTGGTAGGTGCCGTTGAGGTACACCAGCCCGTTGGGATCGTTCAGCCAGTTGCGTTCGGCGGTGAAGTGGAACTCCGGCCGGTAAGGGTCCGCGGCGGCACGGGCAGGTGCGGCGGCACGTGCGGTGGTGGCGGGAGGTGCGCCTGGCGCCGTCGTCCGTGAATACATGGTCAGCCCTTCACGCCGCTGGAGGCGATGCTGTTGACGAACGAACGCTGGAAGGCGATGAAGAGCACCACCACCGGAACGGTGATGAGGGAAGCGTATGCCATCACCTCGCCCCACGAGACGTTCAGCTGGAAGAAGTACTGGATGCCGATCATCACCGGACGCAGTTCCTCGGACTGGACCACCATCAGCGGCCAGAGGTAGGAGTTCCAGGCAGGGAGGAAGGTCAGGATCGCCACGGTGGCGGTGGCCGGGCCGGACAGCGGCATAACCACCTGGCGGTAGATCTTGAACCAGCCGGCGCCGTCGATGCGCGCGGCCTCGTCCAGCTCCTTGGGAATGGACTCGAAGTACTGGTGGAACAGGTAGATGGAGAAGGCGTTGGCGATGAACGGGATGATCTGGACCTGGTACGTGTCCAGCCAGCCCTTGGAGAATTCGAGGCTGAAACCGTTCAGTTCAAAGTAGGGGAGCTGGTTGACCCACCACACCAGCGGCAGGGCCAGGGTCTGGAAAGGCACAATCAGCGTGGCGAGGATCGCGGTGAACACAATCTTCTTCCCGCGGACCTGCATGCGGGACAGGGCGAACGCGCAAAGGCTGTTGACGAAAATACCCAGCACCACTGTGATCGCGGATATTCCGATGGAGTTCATCAGGAAGCGGGCGGCGGGCACCCGGTCGAACACGGCTGCGTAGTTGTCGAAGGAGATGTTGCCGATGGGCAGGAACGCTGCCACGGAGGACATGTCACCGAAGATCTGCTGGTCCGGCTTGAGCGAGGACACCAGCATGAAAACGATGGGGAAAGCGGCGGCGACGGCGAACAGGATCCGTACCGCCATGGTCCCTGCGATGCTGAGACGGTTGGACTTGAGAGTCTGCTTCACGTCAGTCCTTCTCTCGGGTCAGGTAGCGCTGCACTGCGGAGATCAGCAGCACCAGGACGAAGAATACGAGGGAGATGGCCGAGGCGTAGGAGGTTTCCTGCTGCTTGAAGCCGGAGCGCACCGCCTCGAAAATGATGGTGGTGGTGGAATCGAGCGGCCCGCCCTGGGTCATGACGCTGACCTGGTCGAAGAGCCCGAGTGCCTGGATGGTGATGGTCACCAGAATCAGTGTGCGGGTGTGCTTGAGGCCCGGCCAGGTCACGTAGCGGAACTGGTGCCAGCGGCTGGCTCCGTCCAGCTGGGCTGCCTCGTACAGTTCGCCGGAGATGCTCTGCAGGCCGGCGAGCCAGATGATCATGTGGAAGCCGGCGGCCTGCCAGATGGACAGGATGATGATGGCCGGCATGGCGGTGGCGGGGTTGTTGAGCCAGTCCGGGCCGTCGATCAGGCCGAAGCTGGCCGCGGACAGGAACTCATTAATGAGCCCATCCTTGCGATACATGAACAGCCATAGCAGCGACACCACCACCATGGACGTCACCACGGGCAGGAAGTACAGGGTGCGGAAGAAGTTGACGCCGCGGAACTTCTTGTTGATCAGTAGCGCCATAGCGAGGGCCAGGCCTGACTGGACGGGCACCACCACAACCGCGAAGTAGCTGACGTTCAGCAGCGCCCGCCAAAACGTGGGATCCGTGAAGAGCCGGACGAAATTGTCCGTACCGACAAACTCAACGGGCCGCGGCGACACAAGGCGTGCATTAGTGAATGCCAGGCCAAAGCCCAGGATCGCCGGGAGGAAGACAAAGAGCAGCAGCAGGGCTGCCGCGGGGGCGATCATTGCCCACCCGCTGAGCTGCTCGCGCAGGTAGCGCGGCCTGCGATGGGGTTTGTTGGGCGGTGCGGCCGGGGCCGGGGCCGCCACGCGGCGGCCAGGAGTAGGGGGAAGCTGGGTTGTTGTCATGGGATTCTCCGTTGACAGTCAGGGCCGGGGGTACGACGACGGCGGGTTGCACGCCGCCGTCGTCGTACCGTTCGGCAGCTGGCTAGCTCTTGTAGCCGCCGTTGGACTTGATGTTGGCGTCAATCGCCTTGACCGCCTTGTCCAGGGCTGCCTTGGGATCCGCGCCGGCCAGGATGTCCTGGACAGCCTTGCCGTATTCGGTAGCGATGAACGGGTAGGCCGGAGTCTCAGGCCGCAACACGGCGTACTCGCGGGAGAACTCCATGAAGATACGGTTGGCACCACCCTCGGCGAACGCGGGAATCAGGGCCGCGGCTTCATCAGTGGCGGGGATGCCTCCCGTTGCCTTGATGACGGCAGCCACGTTTTCCGGCTGAAGGGAATAGGACAGGTAGTCCATTGCGGCATCCGTATTGTTGCAGCCGCTGGTGACGCCCCACTGCCAGGAGGCTCCGCCGATCTTGGGACCGTTGCCCAGGTCCACCGTGGGCATCACCACCAGCTCATCTCCCAGGGCCTCCCGGGCCGTGTCCCCTGCCCAGGAACCGGTGTAGAGAAGGCCGCTCTTGTTGTTCAGGAAGTCCTGGGTGGAATCTTTCCCGCTCTTCGTCGCCATGAAGCCCTGGTCCGCCAGGCCGCGGAACCACTTGGCCCACTCGACAGCCTTGTCACCATTGAGGGCTCCGTCAGCCGACTGGTAATCATCGCGGTCGATCAGGTCTCCGCCGAAGGACTGGAGGAACGGCGAGTACGCATACGGCAGCCACTCACCCGTTCCGGCAGTACCCATGTCCAACGGGTAATCCCACTTGCCCAGCGCCTTGAGCTTGGTCAGCGCGTCCTGGAACTCCTCCTTCGTCCATGGCTTCTCAATGGTGGCGGCACGGACGCCCGCCGCAGCGAGATCAGATTTGCGGGCAAACATGGACAAAGCGACGTCGCCGTACCCAACCGCATAAGTCTCGCCCTCCCACGTGGCAACGGTGCTGGGGAGGTTCTTGGAAAGGTCCGCGGATAGCTTCAGTGGCGTCAGGTACTCGGCCCACGCCCAGTTGGGAACGTTAGGCCCGTCAATGTCCACAATGCAGGGAAGATTGCCGGCTGACGCGGCCCCAACAACGGAATCGTTGTAGGACTCCTGCGGGAAAGCCTGCACCTTGATTTGCGCCTTCGCGCCGCTGCTGTTGTTATAGGAGTCCACGATCGACTGGGTCGCCGCCAGTTCGGCCGGGTTTCCGGCGGCGTGGGTCCACATGGTGATCTCTGTGGAGCCTTCGGTGGTGGACGAGGAACTGCCCTTGCCGCAGCCGGCGAGGGTGGCAGTGAGGGCGGCAGCGGCTATGCTGGTCGCCAGGATCCTGGTGAGCTTCTTGTTCATGGGTCGGTCTTTCTGCTTGGACAGCGGGGGATTGATGAGGGTCCTGCAGGGAACGCGGCCGCTGCAACGGCTGCGTTCCCGTTTTTTCGGGGTAATTCAGGATGGAGCCTGACCGGCCGCTTGCGCCGGATCAGTTCTGCTGCCGCTCAGTTCCTGGGTGGAGCAACGGAGCCCCGCTCCACCAGCGGGCAGGCGATCTTTTCATGGACCCGGGCTGTGCCGGGGTTCTCAAGCTCGTTAAGGAGCTTCAGGACAGCCCAGCGGCCCATCTCGTAATGGGGGAGTGCCATGGTGGACAGCCCCGGCCAGAGGGCGTCCGCGATGAGCTCGAGGTTGTCCACGCCCACAATCGAGAGGTCATCCGGGATTTTCAGGCCAAGGTGGCCGGCCGCCTGGTAGGCCCCCATGGCCATCTGGTCGCTGAAGCAGAACAGTGCGGTGGGACGCTCCGTCCTTGACAGCAGGTCCAGCGCCGCTTCCCGCCCGCCCGCTGTGCTGGGATGGCCCGCAACAAGGAGCTCCGCCGGCAGCTGCCGTCCGTGGCGGTCCAGGCCTGCCCGGAATCCGGCGAGCCGCCCGTGGGCAGCGGGGATGTCGTCCTCGTTGTTGATCATGGCGATAGTGCGGTGCCCCGCCGTGACCAGCAGCTCGGCGGCAGAGTCACCGGCGCCGAACTCGTCCGGCACCACGGAGGACAGCCCGGGGTTGTCCGAGGTGGCATCCAGTACGATGGTGGGCACGGCCTGGAGCTCCTCCGGGACGGATACCTGCTGGTTGAACATGCGGGCGTAGATGATGCCGTCCACCTGGTGCTGCTGCAGTGCCCGGATTTCCTGGCGTTCAAGTTCGTTGTCCAGGCCGGAGTTGACCACCATCAGCAGGTGGCCGTGTTCGGAAGCGGCATCCTGTGCGCCCTGGATCATCGCGCCGGCAAAAGGGGTGGTGGTGATTTCGTCGCTGACGAGGCCCAGGATCTGGGAGCGCTGGTTGCGCAGCCCGCTTGCCAGCCGGTTAGGGGCGTAGCCGAGGTCGCCGGCCACGGCCTTGATGTGCTCCACGGTCCGGGCGTTGACCCGGGAGCTGTGCGCTTCGCTCAGGGCATGCGACACAGTGGTCACGGAGACGCCTGCGGCCTTGGCCACGTCCCTGATGTTTACCTTTGTCGCCATTGACTTCGTTCCTTTGCAAAACGTTTTGTATGTTGCTTGCATCACTATATGCAAAACGTTTTGCAGCCGTCAAGCTTTCTTGCGGATTCCACTGCCGGTTATTTCGTGCAGACGGGGAACAGGGGCTTTCTTCTGAGGGGTTAATCAGCCCGCCGCTTCCCGGAAAAGTTCCCTTGACAGGCGTGGAAGAGGGGACTCTCATCAAAGAAGAACGTGAACCAGAGAGGGGGTGGCGGCTGTGCCTGCCATCCAAACTACTTCCGCAAAGCAGTTCCGGCTCCGGGCCGGAGCAGCCCTGATGGCGCTTGCCGGGCTGGCCTTCGTGGGGTACGCCGCAGCCTTCCTGGCTCTCAACTTCTCGGGCGCCTTCCTGGAGCTGGGCATCGGTCCCGAAGAGGTGGACAAAGGCAGGGCGGAGGTCCTGGCGTTCAGCCCCCAGCTGTATCACTACATCAGCCATCTGCACATTGCGCTGAGCGGCTTCATCGCTGCCACCGGGCTGGCAATTGCAGCCTTGTCCTGGTTCGGGGTGCGGCGGGGGGAACGGTGGGCCTTCGCCGCCACCGTCACCGTTACGGCAGTCAGCCTCGCAATCTCTGTCCCGGCGCATTACCCCTGGGGCCTGGCAACGCTTGGACACCTCGGCCCGGTGTACCTCGCTGTCCTCATATTCCTGGCGGGCGCCGCCACGGCCTATAGCGGAATGCGGGGCCCGTCGGGTGAAAGCAGCTGACAGCGGTCTTTGTGCCCTGCGCAGGGACGTCCCTGGCGTGCGACACTTTGCGAATGAGCAGCGCACGCAAGTTGGTTCCCCTGGAGGAGCATCACCGCGACCCGGCCAGCGCCCTGCACCCGAACAGCCCGTGGGTCAGGGCGGTCCGGCTGCTGGTGGGCGCGTTCGTGCTCGCCGCACTCGTGCAGAAGACCTATGACGCAACCCTGCCGGGCAACGACGTCGACAGCTTTCAGTTGTATTCGGAATTCACCGTCCAGGCGAACCTCGGCCTCGGGCTCCTGCTGATCGCATCGGCGGCATGGCCGGCGGCCAGGCTCCCGCGTTGGTGGGACCACCTCTTCGGCGCCTTTGTGCTCTACCTGGTGATGACGGGACTTATCTACATTGTCCTCGTGGCGCCGCCGGAGGAACCATGGTGGAGCTGGGACCTGTACTGGCCGCAGATGGCACACCACCGCCTGGCTCCGCTGTATGTTCTCCTCGACTGGCTCCTGGTCACGAGGACGGTGCGCGGTCCTTGGTGGCGGCCTTTGGCGTGGCTTGCGTACCCGGTGGCCTTCCTCATCTTTTCCTGGGTCCGGGGTTCGATCGACGGCTGGTACGTATACGATTTCCTGGATCCCACGCTTGAGGGCGGCTGGCCTGCTGCCCTGGCGTCCATAGCCCAGGTCCTGGTGGCTTTCCTGGTGATCGCGGCCCTGGTGCATCTTGCCGGCAACGCGCGCGCCGCACTAGCCCTTGGACGACTGCGGCGCGAAGGCCCGGCAACCTAATCCCGGGGCTGCCGGTGAACAGGTGGTCCTTCCAGAATTCTCCTCGCATCCTCCTGGGCCTGGAGGGCAAGGTCGCTGACCACCTGGCCCCTCAGGTGGCCGGAGGCGGACATGATGTGCCGGAGCTCGGACACGGTGCGCGGCGGGCCGGCACTGCGGTGTGCCAGGGCGTGGCAGTTGGGGCACAGCGGCACGAGGTCGGCTACGGGGTCCAGCTGGTACCCGCTCCCAAGCAGCTCCGGCGGCACCACGTGGTGCACGTCAAGAGACCCGGAGCCGGCGTCGCCATCAAAGGCTTCGAAGGAAAAACCGCAGGCAGCGCAGGACGTTCCATGGAACGCCAAGCACACCCGGCGTGCGTCAGGGTTCCGCTCATGGCGGTTCACGTCAATAGTGCTGACGGCGTCCGGCGGTAGGGCGCCTGAAACAACGTGTGGAGGACCGGTTGCCGCCGGCCCGAGGTCCCGCCAGAGGTGGCGGAGGCCGGGCTCCGCGTGACCGGGAACGGTAACGCCCCCGCGGATCAGTGCCTCACTCCAGGGAATCCCGGGGACTGCTGCGCGGAGAGCGTCCTGACGGATCTGCTCACCGAGGGGGAGCAGTGCGTCGAACAGCACGCTGGCGTGCCAGGCCACGGCGCCGTCGTCCCCGGACTGCACCTGGTACGGCTCGGACACCACCATCCCGTGGCCGATCAGCCCAGTGCCGGCGTCGCTGCTGCCCTGGACGAAGAGCCAGGCTTCACTCCCTGCGGGAACGCTGAGTGGCCGGTCAGCACTCCAGCGCCGCAGGAACCTGCCGGACTCCGCCACAAGCCCGACGGCGGCATGGTAGTCCCAGGGGTTGGATCCGCTTGGGTTCCATCCAAGAATTACTGCAGCCATCACTCACCCAATCCAGCACGCATGTGTGTTGGCCTCTACAGCCTGCAGAACGGAACCTAGATGGGTTCCTTGGCCAGCGCCTTGGTCCTGGCCGGTGTTTCGCGGCCGAGGCGCTGGTCGAGCGTGACGCGCAGCCTGGCAGCAGCCACCTGGACGCGATGCTCGGCAGGGGTGGCTTTCTTCGGAGCCGGTTTGGCGGCGGCGCTCCGCGGAGTATGGACGAACCGGTGTTCAGACGATGCTGCGCTCATGGTCCAACCTCCTTGGTAGTGTCTTCACCCGTGGTTCCATTCTCGCCTATGCTGCCACCGGCGTCCACGAACGCCGTCTCCTGGTCCGTCTCGGTGCCCTGCCCGTCGTCGTCCGCGTTTTCATCGCCCCACACGCTCTTCCAGGCGATGTCGAACAACTCAAGCTCTTCGGTGCGGGCGAGCTCGCTGCGTGCCAGGACTTCCAGTGTTGCCAGCCCCAGCGCCTTCGTTCCTTCGTCCTGGTCCAGTGCCCGGTCCAGCGCCCACTGCGTCCGGCGCCACCATTCCGCGCGGCTGTCCGCTTCGGTCTTTTGCAGCAGTGTATGGGCATCCGCCTCCCGCTTCTGCTCCAGCGCAGTGGCATCGGCAGCAGTGCGCTGTTTAAGCGTGCGCCAATTGATATAAAACGCCAGCAGTGCAGCGATGAGGACGGCCAGGGGACCCAGGCCGGCAAGGATGACCCACCAGTCAGCCGGTCCCGAATGGACGACGACGTCGAGCGGGCTTGGGGTGGGGTCAGGGGTCACTGGACCAGCATAGGCGGCGGTGTGGCTGTCAGCCGGGCGGACGCCCCGCGCCGTGCCCATCTGGAAGCGACCGTCAGGCGGTGATGACCACCTTCAGTGCGTTGGTCTCCGCGGCCCGGGCGAAAGTGTCGTACGCGTCCATGAACTGCTCGAAGCGGAAATGGTGTGTGGCAAACTTTTCTGCGGGCAGCTTCTTCTGCGCAACAAGTTTCAGCAGCATGGGCGTTGTGTTGGCGTTTACCAGGCCCATGCTGATGTTGATGTTCTGGATCCAGAGGTTCTCCAGGTGCAGTTCCACCGGTTTGCCGTGCACGCCAACGTTGGCAACTGTGCCGCCGGGCCGGACAATCTCGGTGCACATACCGAAGGTGGCGGGAATGCCCACGGCCTCGATGGCAACATCCACGCCCTGCCCGTCCGTCTGGGACAGCACTTGGTCTTTCCAGTCGGAATCGCCTGACAGGACAACGTGTGTAGCCCCGAACGCGCGGGATTGCTCCAGGCGGTTCCGGTCAAGGTCTAAGGCGATGATGGTGGCCGCCCCGTAGAGGCCCGCAGTGGCAATCGCTGCCAGCCCCACCGGGCCCGCTCCCACTACAGCCACCGTGTCCCCGGGCTTCACGCGGCCGTACTGGACCCCGATTTCGAAGCCCGTGGGGAGGATGTCCGAGAGCATGACGGCCTGTTCGTCCGTAACCCCCTCAGGGAGGAGATGAAGGGAGTTTTCCGCATAGGGAACGCGGACGTATTCGGCTTGGGTGCCGTCGATGAGGTGGCCAAAGACCCAGCCGATTCCTGATGCGCCTTCGTCCCCGAGGCAATGGGAATAGAGCCCGGTCTTGCAGTTGGCGCAGTGGCCGCAGGACTTGATGCAGGAAATGATCACCCTGTCGCCAGGTTTCAGTGTGGTGACGGAGGCCCCCACTTCGGTGATGGTTCCCACGCCTTCGTGGCCCAGGATCCGTCCCTCCTGGACTGCAGGGACATCACCCTTGAGGATGTGCAGGTCTGTTCCGCAGATGGTGGTGGTGTCCACCTTGACGATGGCGTCGCTGGGATTGATGATCGACGGGTCCGGCACATCGGTCCAGGATTTTTTCCCGGGCCCGCCGTAGACAATGGCCTTCATGACTGCTCCTTGTTGGTCGGCGATCGGGTTGATCCCGGACTGCTGCGTCAACCTCAAGGATGGAGGAGGGTGCCGGGATCGATAAGGGTCCTAGGTCCCGGTGGCCAGGATTGTGCCGTCCGCGGGTGTCAGTCTTTCTGCAGTTTCTCGGCGAGCATCACGATGATTCCGCTGGGGCCGCGGAGGTACGTGAGCTTATAGGCGTCGCCGTAGGTCGCCACGCCGCGCAGCGGATGGCATCCGTGCTTCGCGGCTGCCTCAAGGGTTGTGTCCAGGTTGTCCACCGAGAAGGCCACGCGGTGCATGCCAATGTCGTTGGGGCGGGTTGGATTGGTCTGGTTCGCTTCGGGGTGGATGTATTCGAAAAGCTCAAGTTGACCACGGCCGTCCGGGGTCTGGAGCATGGCAATCCTGGCGTGGTTGCCATCAAGCCCGACGGCCGTATCCGTCCACTCGCCGCTGACCGTATCGCGGCCGACGACCGTGAGCCCGAGGTCGGTAAAGAAGGCAATTGCTGCTTCAATGTCGCGGACGGCGATGCCGACGTTCTCGAACTTGATGGCCATGCGTTGAAGCTACCAAGGCCGAGCCACCAGCTCCAGTGGCCTTATTGTTCTCCCCTGATGCGGGCGGTTGTGCCGCGGCGTGAGATGAGGACCGGGCCACGTGCGTGGTGCAGGACAGCATGGGCGGTGGAACCTATCGTTTCCCTGAGGAGCCCTTGGCCCTTGGTGCCCACAACCAGCATTCGTGCACCTTCCGACGCTTTGAGGATGGCATGGGCGACTGAGGTATCGGTGAGCACCTTTCCGTCCACTGCAACTGTAGGGGCGAGGGTGCGGGCACGGCCAATGGCGGAACCGAGGACCTCCCTGGCGGCAGCCTCGGCGTCAGGCATCCCGCGATGCCCGTACCCGGGCGGCGTGTGGTGGACATGGACCACGGTGAGGCTCGCCTGCCAGGCAGAGGCGAGTTCACAGGCGTCCTCAAGCGCAGTGGGGGACCCCGTTCCGTCCACCGCGACGACGACGGGCCCGCCGGGGTGGAGATCAGGCCTAATCACTGCTATCGGACACGTTGCGGTGGCCGCCAGCTCCAGGCTTACGGATCCCACCAGGAGTCCCAGGAACCCGCCCAGGCCCCGGCTGCCGACGACGATCATCTCCTCGCCGGAAGAGATCTCGGCAAGATACGATGCGGGCAATCCATGCAACAGGGTGCCTTCAACCTTCAGCCCGGGTGCCGCCGCCTCGGCACGGCTGATGCCCTCCTCGAGAATTGCCTGCGCCGCCCGCTCCAGCCCGCTGTCCGCAACACCAGGAACCGGGCCGAGGTTCCTGGTCAGCAGCGGCCAGATGGAGCAGTGCACCACAAGAAGGGTGCGGTTCCGCAGCTGCGCCTGTTCCGCCGCCCAGTGGATGGCGGTTGCAGCTTCAGCCGAACCGTCATAGCCGGCAACGATGGACCTTGAATCCTGCATAGCTTCTGCGCTCCTGGTCAGGGGACTTTCGGCCCTGTGGTGGCTTCTTCTGGGACTGCATGCTGGTGGCGTGGGTTCCTGTGTACCCGCTCAACCAAGCAGAGCACCACACAGCAGCGGTAAGCAACACATGCTGAGGATTGAGGAGCACCGCATGGCTGTGTGGCAGGAAAACATCACGCCGGGCCGGTTCGAGGGCCAGACAGTTATTGTCACCGGTGCCGCATCCGGGATAGGACGTGCAACTGCCCTGCGTGTTGCCCGTGAGGGCGGCCGGGTCATCGCAAGCGACTTGAGCGGGGAAGGCCTGGACAAGCTTGCAGCCGACTACTCGGAGCTCGGTTTCGTACCGGTTGCCGGTGACATCAGCAAAGAGGACGCGGTGCAGGGCGTGGTGGCTGCCGCCGGCGGACGCATCGACGCGCTGGCCAACGTGGCAGGCATCATGGACAGCTTCCAGCCCGTGCATGAGCTCGACGACGGCACGTGGGAGCGGGTGCTGGACGTCAACCTGACTGCCGTCATGCGCCTCACAAGGGCCGTGGTGCCGGTGATGCTGACGGCGGGGTACGGCGCAATTGTGAACGTCTCCTCCGAAGCGGGCCTGCGCGGGTCGGCGGCAGGTGCTGCCTACACCGTCTCCAAACACGCCCTGATCGGCCTGACCCGCAGCTCAGCGGTCATGTACGGCCGCCGCGGGATCCGGGTCAATGCAGTAGCCCCCGGCGGCACTAAAACCAACATCCATGCAGAGTTCAAGTCCCAGCTCGGCGCCGAGGTCCTTGGCCCCCTGCTCCAGGCAAATGTGCCGCCCATCGCGGAAGCCGGGGAAGTCGCCGCCGGGATAACCTTCCTGCTCAGCAGGGACGGCTCCAACATCAACGGCTTGGTACTTCCATCCGACAACGGATGGAACGCCGTCTGAGCGTGCAAGGAGCAGCTGGATGTCTTCGATGAACACCGCAGTGCACAGGCTCGTGGGCCTGCTGCTGGTCCTGGCAGCGTTATTACCGGCCGGAGCGGCCGCCGCTTTCGCCGATCCGCCGGTGTCCGTGCAGGTGGAGGACACTGCCGGGGTTCTGGACCGGAACCAGCTTGTACCGGCACTGGAGGGGATTGACTTCTACGAGCCCACGCGGGTTGTCATCTACACGTACAACGGCAGTACCGAGGACAACCTCAACGAAGAAGTCCTCAGGTTTGCCCGGAGCGAGCATCCCGAGTGGATCAGCGCGGACGGGCAGAAGTGGGCTGATGGGCTCTTCATTTTCGCCCTTGATCCGGTGGGCCGTCACGTTGGAACCTACATGGGCGAGGACCGGAAGGTGTCCCTTGAGCAGCGGAACGACATCCAGGACGCGGCGAAGGATCTCCTCCGTGACGCGCAGTGGACGGACGGAACCGTGGCGGGGGTTCGCCGTGCGGCCGAGCTCATCAACCAGCCGTGGTACCTGTCCGCGGCGTTCCTGATCACCGCCTGGGTAACCGCCGGAACTGCAGCCCTGGGCGCGGCCGCCTGGATCACTGTGCGGGCCGTCACCAGATCCTCCAGCCGTAAAGAGATTGAGCGCGGTGACCAAAGCTACGCCAACGTCAGCATGGACCTTGAGGTGACAGAGCTGAACGCGGGCACCATTCCCGAAGCCTCCCGGTACGGAGGCCACGTCCTCGAGAAGCACCGCACTTTCCTCAACCGGTACAACACCGCCAGCCAGCTCTCCAACAAGGTGCATGCGCTGTCCAGCCGCGACCTGGGCCGCCGAAGGCACCTCAAGCTTGCCCGGGAATACGCAGACGCGGCCTCCGAGCTCGACGCTCTGGACGATGTCATCGCCGACACCAACGCCCTCCTCAACAAGGCCGGCACGTGGCCTACGGCTTGGGACCGCCAACTCGCACCCTTCCGCAAGGATCTCGCCGGGCTGGAGCAACTCCTCACCAAGCGCCACGGGCAGGGGGACTCGGCCACCGCGGCGGCCCTGCGGTCCTTCCGGGACCAGAGCCACCGGGACATCGAACGCTGGACGGCGGAGCTGGCCGAAGAGAAGATCAGCCCCGAAAAGGCGCTCGACCGCCTCTACGACGCCCGGTCCCGGCTGGCCGTGCTGCTGGAAAACCATGCCCAGACAGTCATCGAGGGATTCGCGAAGAGCGAACGCGAGGCGCAGCTGATGCGCAAGGAGATGCAGGCGGCCCAGGACGGACTCAACCACAAAAGGCGGCGCAGCTACGAGCCCAGCATCCTGGGCACCGTATACCCGTCCTACCACTTCTTCTCCGTGGCCACCTTCAACTCCGGCCTCAACACGGGAGTCAGCAGCGTCAGCTCCGCCCGGGGCGGAGGCGGCAGCACCACCGGTTATGGAAGCAGCGGCGGAAGCTTCTCCGGTTCGGGCAGTTCATCCAGTTTCTAGTCCGGGCTTCCCGCCGGACATCATCGTGGAACGGGTCAGGCACCAGAAACTACAGTGCCCGGCTGAGGCTCCGCTGCAGCAGGAATGACCCGAGCGCGAGCAGTGCCAGCGCCATTGCGGCGAGGACGCCGAGCTGCGGAAGGATATCCGCCAGGGTGCCGTCGTGCCGTTGGATAGACGCGAAAGCGTCGTACGCCCAGCGGTGTGGCGTCACCCGGGAGACAGCCTGCAGCGTCTCGGAGAAGAACTCCGGGGGCACCATGGAGCCGCCCAACCCAGCCAGCACCAAACCCAGCCCCACCCCCACGCCGGACGCGGCGGCGTCGTTATCCATCAGCGAGCCGATTACCATCGCCGCTGCGGCCGAGACCGCGCAGAAGAACGCCAAAACCAACCCCGCCAGCAGGGGATTTCCCCAGTCAACGCCGAACAGCAGCGCCGTTCCCAGCATGATGTAACCGCCCTGGACGGCCGCAATGCCAAACCGTCCCAGCGCCTGGCCTGCGAGCGCCTGCCAGCTTGAAACGGGGCCCGTCATGACGCGCGCTATGACTCCTAAACGCCGGGCCTTGATCAGGGTGGCGGCACCCGTGAGGGAGCTCAGGAAGACAAACAGCAGGAGCTGCTGCGCGGCACCCAGGTCGAACCGGCCCAGCCCCTGGAAGACCTGCGTGACGTCGTTGGTGTCCACCAGCTCCACCCTGGGCCGTTCCACCGATTCCCTCGCCTGCTCCAGCGCCGCCAAAGCTTCGGGCGCACCGACTCCGGCTGATTCGAGAAGGGACTGTTGCCTTCGGTCCGTGCTGACGGCCTGGACGGAGGCCCGCACCTCCTGGAGCACCGCCTGCGCGGCTGACTGCGACGCAGTCAGCACCTCAAGGTCCGCCGGTTGGCCGGCCGCGAAAGCCGCGGAGTCGTCGTCGCTGATGAAGATTCCGACATCAGCCCTTCCACGGCTGAGCTGGTCCCGCGCCGCCCCGGCTCCGGCGGAGGACACCTGGACACCGTCTTCCTTCAATTGCTCCGAAAGGACCTTCGACAACTCTGTGCCTGAACCACCGGACAGGACAACGCGTGCCTGGCCGCTGTTGGCACCGAACTGGGAGCCCAGCAGCAGGATCAGCAGGAGGGGAAAGATGAAGACAAAGAAGATATTGGACCTGTCCCGCAGGAAGAGCCTGACTTCGACGACGGCGATTCCAAGGATGCTTCTCATGCCCGGGCACCCCTGTCCGGGAGCACCCGGGATGCCAGGGTGGCCACGGTGGCGAAGCCCAGCATCACGGCAAGGGGGACGGCCACGTCCGTCACTCCGCCTCCGCCTGCTGTGACGCCAAGGCCGCGGATGAAGGCGGCAATCGGGTTCAGGTCCATCAGCGTGGCCAGGAACCCCGAGGCTTCAATCGGAAAGAAGGCGCCGCCGGCGATACCCAGCACCATGGCCAGGATGGACTGGGCGATGTTGGCCTGTTCGGCGCTGCGGACAAGGCGGGCAACGATGAACGTCAGGCTCGTGGCCGACGCGGCCACAGCCAGGACCAGGAGCGCCACCACCGCCGGTGAACCGAAGGAGACGCCGAACAGTATGCTTCCTGCAGCCAGCAGTATCGCAGTGGCCACCACGCCAAGAATGAATCCGACAAGGGCCTTGGCCGTGATAATCGTGCCAGGAGCCACAGGGGTGGATTGCAGCCTGGACAGTGTGCCCTCCTCCCGTTCGGCCAGCAGCCCCAGGACCCCGAAGCCGACGGTGAAGAGCAGGAAGAGCCCGGTTTGCCCCGCCACCAGCGTTCCCTTGAGCGACAGCTGCCCAGCGGACGCCTGGCCTTCCGACAAGGTCAGGGCAGGCGTCCCGGCCGCAGCCTGCTGGGCAAGTCCGCCCAGGACATCGTGGGGGAGTCCGGCACTTTCGCCCGCCTCGGCAGCCTCGGTGCCTGCCGCGAACTGCCCCAGGAGCCCGTCCACCACGGAAATCAGGACGTCGGTTTCAATGCCGGCCGCATCCCCTTCAACCACCTGGACCGAGAGCGCCTGCCCGGACGTCACCGCCGTCGTAAAGTCAGCCGGGAGGATGATGCCAAGCTCAGCTCCCGTGTCCTTGGTTTCCCGGCTGACATCGCTGGCAGCGACCTTTCGGACGGTCACGTCCATGATGGGCAGTGAGTCCACCGCTTCCAACAGAGCGTCACCGAGCTGCCCGCTGTCCTCCGAGCTGGCAACGACGACGGCGGGCTTCAGGTCGACGTTCCCGGTATCGAAGCCGCCGAAGGACAGGTTCAGGACTCCCATGAGCGCGAGAGGGACAACGAGGGAGAAGATGAAGACGGATTTGTCCCGGATCCGCTGCCGGAGGTCATTGGCGACCATCGTCCACAGCCCGCGCACGTCAGTCCCGCAGGGCTTTGCCGGTCAGGTGCAGGAAGACGGATTCAAGGTCGGGCCGGACGATTTCCACGGAGGACAACGCCATCCCCGCTCCGCCCGCTTCGGCCACAACAGGGGCCAGGAGGCCCGGGCCGTTGTGCACCGTGAGCGTCAAACCTGACGCGCCGCCGTCGACATGCTTTACCCCTGGAAGCCGCCGCAGCGCCGAGGCAGCTGCACCGGTGTTTCCGCTCCCGTGCAGGTCGATGCGGTCCACCCCGCCGGTCAGCTCCACCAGTTCGCCCCTGGTGCCCTCCGCCTGGATCCGGCCTTCGTCGATGATGGCGATCCGGTCGCACAGCCGTTCCGCCTCTTCCATGTAATGGGTGGTATAGAGAACCGCCATCCCCTCCGTGGCAAGCGCCTCCACCGATTCCAAAATCGAGTTCCGGGACTGGGGGTCCACCCCCACCGTTGGTTCGTCCAGGATCAGCAGGGTGGGCCGGTGCAGCAGTCCGATGCCGATATTCAGCCGGCGCTTCATCCCGCCCGAAAACTTCTTGGTCTGCTCGCCCGCCCGGTCCGCAAGGCCGATGAGGTCAAGGACCTCCCCGGTGCGGGCCTTCAGGTCCCGGCCACTCAGTCCCTGGAGCCGGCCAAAGAACTGGAGGTTCTCCTTCGCCGTCAGGTCCGGGTAGATGGCAAGATCCTGGGGGACCAGGCCGATGTGGCTTTTCAGCCGAGTGCTCGCCGGCGTCATGGCCGAACCGGCCAGCTCGATGGATCCCGTGTCGGCGGGAATGAGCCCGGAGACCATGGAAATGATGGTGGTCTTGCCTGCGCCGTTGGGACCAAGCAGCCCGTACGTTTCACCGGCCCCGATATGGAAGGAGACATCGTCGACGACGGTATGGTCGCCATAGCGCTTGACCAGGCCTTTTACACCCAGGACCTGGGTCCTCTGCATCCGAACGTCTGCCGTCACTGGCCGAACGGATTTCTAAGCGGCACCGAGCGAGTTTGCCTTGCCGGCAAGGCGCGGGCGGACGTGGTGCGCACGCTTGGGCGTCCTGGTCCTTGCAAGGTTGGATGACGGAGCGAGGTCACTGATCAAACCCGTTCCGGCGCACTCGCGGACATCCTCAATGGCCGCGGCAGCCTGGTATTTGTCCGGGTACTGTCCGGACACCGCCAGCACGGTTCCGTCCGGCGCGACAAGCCTGAACCTGATCCGCGCATCCTCATCGGCAAACAGCTCGAACGTTCCCGCCATAAATGTGCTCTCCCTCGATGGTCTTGCATCCGGCCTCTGTCCACCGTGCCAGAGGACGAGGCAATCCATTAGGGGCCAAGGTCCCGTTATGGGTGTTCGCCGGGGGTCAACCCCGCCAAGGTCTGTCCGCACATCAGTCCAGCGGGGACCGCGGAGGCCGCATACCCTAGGCACATGAGCGAGCGAAGAAGTACGTGGCATGCGCGGCACAAGGAGGGCCTGAGCCGGGGTGAGCGGGCGGCTGACGTCCTCCGCAACGGCATGGGCAGCTGGACTTTTGTGGGTCTGTTCCTCGCCGCCATGGCGGCGTGGGCCGGGTACAACACGTATGTCCTGGCAGCAGCAGCCTGGGACCCCTATCCCTACACACTCCTCAACCTTTTCCTCTCGATGCTTGCCGGACTCCAGGGCGCCATCCTGCTGATTGCCGCCAAACGCCAGGACGCCATTGCGGCGGCGATGGCACGCCACGACTACGAGACCGATGTGCAGTCAAAGTCAGAGCTGGACCGGCTGATGGCCATCAATATCCAGCAGTTCGAAATGCTGGAGGAGCTCCGGGCCATGCTTGGGAAGCCTGCTGTCCCGCAGCCCGGGGTCCTGCAGCCTGGTGCGCCGCGGCAGGCAGACGGCGGCAGTTAGCCCGCCTGGGCAGGTCCTGGTGCGCCGGAACCCGGTGTGGGCTCGCTGCCTGATTTCAGTTCGGCAGCTATGTGGTCAGCCCAGGCATCGACGGCGTCCCAATTGCGGAAGTCACCCGCCGGCAGTGCTTCCCTGGACGCCGGAGCGAGCCGGATCAGGCGCTCGCCGATGCCGACCGGTGGAGTATCCGGGTTCCACGCACCAAAAAATACTTCTTCACCGCTGGGCTGGAGCAGCGTCTGAAGTTCCGAAAACTCCTTAGGCCGCGCACTTTGCAGGACATCTTCGCCGTTCTTGTCGACGGCGTCGTTTCCGAGCGGGCCGCTGCTGAAAAGCCACACCTTCCGGTTCTGCAGTTCCTGCTGGTGCCGTTTGGCAAAGGTTGTGGCGTCCTTCAACCAGTGCGCCATGTAGGCGGCGCCGCCCAGCACCACGGCGTCGTACAAAGCAACGTCGTCCACGTCGGTCACCGAATGAGCCTCTGCCGGGATACCGTCCGCGGAGAGACGGGAGGCGATGCGTTCGGCTATGCCGGCCGTTGCACCATGGCGGGTTGCGTACGCAACAAGGATTCTCACCGGACCTCCTGGGGCCGGGGCAGTCACGCGAAGGGCCAGATGACCCGTGTCTGCCACTTTGCGGGGTCGGGTTCCGTTTCGGGGTCGCTCAGGTAGTACTCCCACATAACGTCCCCCGGGGTGAGGCCTTCCGCCTGCATCTGGCCAAGGACCGCGTTGTATGTGTTTTCCAGCGTGTCATAGGGCCCGATATGCATGGCCTCAAGGGCGTCAGTTTCCGGCAGCGTCCCGCCGGCCACTCCATCGGCGTCACTGAAGTCCCCGGCCATGGGAAAGCCGGCTTCCACGTCAACGGTCTCGCTGGGCTTTCCTCGGTAAAGCGCGAAAGGAGGGCCCGCGGGGGCCGCACCCTGCTTCTGGGCTGCTGCCATGACCGTCCCGAAGGCCCTGCCGAAGAAGTCCGTCAGCGCGTCCATCCGGACGCGTTCACGCACGACGGCGACCGGCTGCTCAGCGAGGTGGACTTTCCTGGGGTGCGCGCCAGAGTCATTCATAGCTCCAGCCTGCGCCGTTGGCAGCGGGCCTGACAGGGCCTTAGGACTCTAAGCTGTCCGGCCCGCGGGGCGGTTTTGGCCCGCGCACTCAGCCGGCAGCCTCATAGGCCTGGCGCATCCATTGCTCCACCTCGCCGTCGAGTTGGCTGCTGTCCAAAAGCTCAAGGTGATGCATCCAGATCCCGGGGGCAGGGTGCGCTGTCTCCTTGAAGCGGGGCGAGCCGATCTCATGGGGAAGCGCCAGCGACAGCACAACAGGAACCATGGACCTGATATACATGCCCGGGCGCCAGAGATACGCAAAGCCCCTGCGGCGGCGGAACGAGACCTGGCTCTTGGACACACGGACCGTTATGGGTCCGAAGCCGGACGCCATGCGTTCTGCCGCCCCGTAGATGTCACGGGCAGTGCCGTCACCCTCAAAAAAGCGGTCAACAGTCCAGGGCTCGCCGCCCTCCACCGGAACGGCTGTGGCTACTCGAGCCCTGCGCGGGTGGCTTCGTTCAACGGTGTCTGCCAGGTGCCGGTGGCTGACAGGGTGAACCTCCGGCCCGTCACTGACTGCGGAATGATCCTGATGAGGTGGTCCTGCCCAACGCCCTGCCAGGGAAAGAGCCCCCGGCGTGTCTCGTTCAGGGCGGGGGACGCGGCGTCGTCCTGGACAGCCTCGCCTTTGACCACAACACTCCAGGCCAGGCCAAACTCGGCACTCACGCTGTCCGCCTCCAGGGCAACCATCGAGTTCGCTTCAATGGCCTGCAGCTTTGTTCCGCTGCCCGTCCGGAAGACCAGGCCCTCGCCGTCGCGCTTGAAACTCACCGGGAACACGTCGGGCTGTCCGTCGACGACGACGCCAAGCCGTCCAATACTCGTTTGTTCCAGCAGTCTCCAGCACTCATCGGACTCGAGGATTTCTGCTTCAGGAGCGATTTTCTTGTCGGTCATGCCAAGATCCTAAGGTGCGGGCCACATCCCTGACAGGGCCCAAAGACCTTTGACCTGGCCGCCGCCCCTGGCCGTTTCCGGGGGCGGGCCCGGGCCTAAATGCCCTAGCGGTCCCGGCGGGGCGGCAGTATTTTCAGCTGTATGCGCAATAACTCACCGGAACGGGACGCCCCATCCGCAGTGGAAGTCCTGGGCACCAACGACTGCTGGGATCTCCTGCGCGGGGTTTCGGTGGGCCACCTGGCCGTCCTGGTGGACGGCCATCCGGAGATCTTCCCCGTGAACTACAAGGTGGATCACGGATCCGTGATCTTCCGCACCGGAGAAGGGACGAAGCTCCACGCCGCGGCCCAGCCCACTGCCGTCGCGCTTGAAGCGGACGGCACTGGCCAGGACAAACGAACCGCCTGGAGCGTCCTTGTGAAGGGCCACGCCGAGGTCCTTGAGCCCTCACCGGAGCTGATGACCGGTCCCGGCCTCACCCTGTTCCCCTGGCAGGCAGGCCACAAGGACCACTTCGTGCGGATCATTCCGACGGCGGTAAGCGGCCGGCGCTTCACCGTCACCTCCCCGCTGACCTGGTGGAGCCATCTGGACGTTCCGACGCAGGCGGGCCTTGCCTGAGGGAAAGCCGGCAGCCCCGCCCGGCACCCCCGTACCGCCGCAGCCGGAGGCCGGCCCCGAAGAGCCCGGCACGTCGCTCCCCGGCCGGGCCTCCGCGCTGATCCGTCAGTACCCCCTGGTGGCACTGACGTGCCTGATGCTGGCCGTCACCGGAATCATGCTGCAGTCCGGACTGGAACAGCCTGCCCGGCTCGGCGCGTCTGTTTACGCCGCCGCCGTCGCCGTCATCCGTGCGGTGGCAATGTTCCGCTCGCTCCGCGAGGGCCGCTGGGGGATCGACATCCTGGCGCTGATGGCGATTGCCAGCACCGTGTGGGTGGGTGAGTACCTAGCCGCCCTTGTGGTGATCCTCATGCTGTCCGGCGGGGAAGCGCTCGAAATCTTCGCCCAGGGACGGGCAGCGCGTGAACTGAAGTCCCTGCTGGACAGGGCTCCCCGCTTCGCCCACCGCGAGGCTGCCGGATCAGTCCTGGAGGAAACACCCGTGGGCGAGGTTGTTCCCGGCGATGTGCTGGTGGTGCGCCCCTCCGAGCTGGTTCCGGTGGACGGGGAGCTCCTGTCCGACGCCGCAAGCCTGGATGAATCGTCGCTGACGGGGGAGAGCCTGCCCGTGGAGCGGGTCCGGGGGGACGCCCTGCTCAGCGGCTCCGTCAACGGCGAGACGGCCATCAGGATGCGGGCGGCCGCCACAGCCAAGGATTCACAGTACAGCCGCATCATCGCCCTGGTGGAGGAGGCGGCGTCCAGCCGGGCCCCGGTGGTCCGCCTGGCCGACCGGTACGCAGTTCCCTTTACCGCGCTGGCGATCCTCATGGCCGGAACCGCCTGGGCCCTGTCCGGGGATCCCGTGCGCATCGCCCAGGTCCTGGTGGTGGCAACACCCTGCCCGCTCCTGATCGCCGCGCCCGTGGCGTTCCTCGCCGGCACCAGCCAGGCAGCCCACAGGGGCATCATCATCAAGAACTCCGGGACCCTGGAGCAGCTGGCCAAAGCCAGGACGGCGGTCTTCGACAAGACCGGAACGCTGACCTCAGGGCGCCCCGTGCTGGACAAGGTCCAGGTTGCCCAGGACCAGGGAACAGGAGCACGTGCTGCGGTGGACGCCGGGCGGATCCTGCAGCTCGCCGCCTCAGCCGAGCAGTACTCCTCGCATGTCCTGGCTGCCTCGGTCATCGAAGCCGCCGCCCGGCACAACCTTGAGCTCCTCCCCGTCACCCGGGCCACAGAACATGCCACCCAGGGCGTGGAAGCCATATGCGGCGGGGACAGTGTGGTGGTGGGCAAGGCGGGGCTGGTCCGGAACTCATCCGCAGGCTTCCGGGAAGCTGCATTGCAGAGCGGCCAACTGGCCATCTATGTCGCCGTCAACGGGAGCTATGCCGGAGCCCTGATCATGAAAGACCCGCTGCGCACCGACGCAGGCGAGACCCTTGCCCGGCTGCACCGGCTGGGGGTCCGGCACACCATGCTGCTGACCGGCGACGCCCACGGAACTGCGGCGCACATCGCCGAGGAAGCCGGTATCCGGAATGTGCAGGCTGACTGCCTGCCGGAGGACAAGGTCAACGCGGTGGCAGCCGTCCGGGAGCGCCCCGTCATCATGGTGGGCGACGGCGTCAATGACGCCCCCGTCCTGGCAGCCGCGGACGTGGGCATCGCCATGGGGGCAAAGGGTGCCACCGCCGCGAGTGAGTCGGCGGACGTCGTGATCATGCTCGACGACCTGTCCAAGGTGGCCGTGGCGGTCGAAATCGGGAAGCGCACGGTAGCGGTGGCCCTGGTGAGTATCTGGACAGGAATAGGCCTGAGCATCGGCCTGATGGCCGTGGCCATGACGGGCTACATACCTGCAGTCACCGGTGCCCTCCTGCAGGAACTCGTGGACCTTGCCACCATCCTGAACGGGCTGAGGGCGCTGCACGGGGCCCGGCCGCGGAAACCCCCGGGCCGGGGCTGATCCGGCAGGCCCCGGCATGACCTTCGGCCCTTCCGCACTCCGCCGGCAGTGGCGAATGTGGTGGGTATGAACGCAGAAACAGTGTCCAAGCCTGTGATCGTGGGCGTCGACGGTTCCGAATATTCCTCCGCCGCCCTGCGGTACGCCGGAACCCTCGCCGCACGCCTGGGTGCGCGGCTGGAGGTCATCACCTGCATCGGCATGCCCGATTACCTGGTGGTGGCCCACCTCGAAAACGCCGAGCATCCCTTGACGGCGAGGCTGGAGGACACCGCCAGCCGCCTGGTTGAGGACGCCCTGGGCCGGGCATTCACCGGGGACCGGCCGCAGAACATCGACGTCACCGTCAAGTTCGGGCCGCCCGGCAAAGTCCTCGTGGAAGAGAGCCAGCGGGCGCAGCTGCTGGTTGTCGGCCGGCACGGTGAGGGCGGATTCCTCGGCACGTCCATGGGATCGGTCAGCAAGGCCTGCGCAGCGCATTCCGCGTGCCCGGTGCTCCTGGTGGGCCAGGAGGCGGACGACGTGCCATGACGGCGGCGGGCCTGACCTCGGGCCAGGCTGCAGAACTCCTGAAGCAGGCAGGACCGAACCTTCTCCCTGCCGAGGAGCCCGTACCGCAGTGGCGGAAACTCTGGGGGGAGCTGACGCACTTCTTTGCCCTCATGCTGTGGTGCGCGGCAGCCCTGGCCTTCCTCGCCGACCTGCCGCAACTGGGCGTGGCGATCATCGTCGTCGTTCTTGTCAACGGGGTCTTTGCCCATATCCAGCAGGAACGGGCCCAGCACGCCGCGGCCAGGTTGCGGGGGCTGCTGCCGGCTGACGTCATGGTGCGGCGGGACGGACGCGTCCGGAAAGTCCACGCCAGTGAACTGGTGGTCTCCGACACCGTGCTCCTGACCGCCGGCGACCGCATCCCCGCAGACGTCCTCCTGTCCACGGCGCAAGCCTGCGCCGTGGACGAGTCGATGCTGACCGGCGAAAGCGATCCGGTGCCTAAAACGGGCGGTGACTCCGCCTGGGCCGGCACGTTCCTGGTCAACGGCGACGCCGAGGCCACTGTCACGGCCACCGGTGCCCGGACACGGCTGGCCGGGATCTCCGCCCTCACCAGCGGCGCGGTTCCCCCGCCTACCCCGCTGTCCCTGGAGCTGCGCCGGATAGTCCGGGTGGTGGCATCCGTTGCCCTGGGGATCGCGGCCCTGTTCTTCCTCGTGTCCCTGCTGGTGGGGATCGAATGGCGCGATTCCTTCCTGTTCGCCATCGGCGTCGCCGTCGCGCTTGTCCCCGAGGGCCTGCTGCCCACCGTGACGCTGTCGCTGGCAATGGGGGCGCAGCGCATGGCCTCCCGCAACGCACTGGTCCGCAACCTCGAGGCTGTGGAAACCCTCGGCTCCACCACCTTCATCTGCACCGACAAGACCGGAACCCTCACCCAGAACAGGATGAACGCCGTCGAAGTTTTCACATCCGGCGGTTCGGTCCACATAGCGGGCGAGGGATACAACCCGGAGGGCACCGTCCAGGGGGACGGGCAGGAGAGAGCCGCGGAAACGGCGCTCGCGGCGCTCGCCGCCTCGCAGGGGCGGGCCGAACTGCATGACGGGCAATGGCGGGCATTGGGCGACCCCATGGAAGCCGCCATCGACGTGCTGGCGCGGCGGCTGGGCGTGGCAGGTGCCCGCATGGCGCCTTCGCGCCGCTTCGCCTTTGATCCTTCACGACGGCGGGAGTCGGCGATCGTGGGGCACGACCTTTTCTGCAAGGGCGCTCCCGAGGCCGTCCTTCCGCTGTGCAGCGACGTCGACGGCCCGGTGGCGGACCAGGTCCAGGCCATGGCCTCCCGCGGGCTCCGTGTCCTGGCCGTGGCGCGGCGGCGGCTCGATGGGCCGTCCGCCGACTGGGAGTCCCGCCCCGCCGGGGACATCGAATGCGGCATGGAGCTGCTGGGACTGATCGGGCTCCATGATCCGCCGCGGCCGGACGTGGGCGACGTCATCCGGACTGCCCGCAAGGCCGGACTCAAACTGGCCATGATCACCGGCGACCATCCTGCGACCGCAGCGTCAATTGCCCGTGAAATCGGGCTGATGGGGGTACCGGAATTCGTCCTGGAGGGCTCGGACCTTCCCGGGGATGAACAGCTGCTGGGGGCGCTCCTGGACCGGGACGGGGTAGTGGTGAGCAGGGTGTCCCCGGAGCAGAAACTCCGGGTTGCCAAAGCCCTGCAGTCCCGGGGCCATGTGGTGGCCATGACTGGCGACGGCGTCAACGACGGGCCGGCCCTCCGTGAGGCTGATATTGGGGTGGCCATGGGGTTGAGCGGTACCGACGTTGCCCGCGAAGCGGCCGACCTGGTGCTCCTTGACGACCACTTCGCGACCATCGTGGCAGCTATCGAGCAGGGCCGGGCCACCTACTCCAACATCCACCGGTTCCTCACCTACCACCTCACCGACAATGTGGCGGAGCTGACCCCCTTTGTGGTCTGGGCCCTCTCGGGCGGCCAGTTCCCGCTTGCGCTGGGCGTCCTGCAGATCCTTGCCTTGGACATCGGTACCGACCTGCTTCCTGCCCTGGCCCTGGGTGCCGAGCCGCCCGGCAAGCGGGTGCTGTCCCGGCCCCCGGAGCGGCGGCACCTGATGGACCGGCAGCTGATGGTGCGGGTCTTCTGCGTGCTGGACCCGGTGGAGGCCCTTGTTGAAATGACCGCGTTCTCCGTTGTCCTTTTCGGCGGCGGCTGGACCCGGGGCGAGGCGCCGGATCCCGGGCTCCTCATGGCCGCGTCAGGGGCTGCCTTCACAGCGGTGGTCTTGGGCCAGCTGGCCAACGCCTACGCCTGCCGGAGTGCCACCGTGCCGCCGTGGAGGCTGGGGTGGGGCTCGAACAAGCTCCTGGCGTGGGCTGTCCTGGCTGAACTGGCCGTGCTTGCAGGCTGCCTGTACCTGCCGCAGCTCGCCGCCCTGCTGGGCCAGGCACCGCCGCCGGCGTCCGGTTTGTTCGTTGCCGCCCTGGCCGTCCCGGCGGTCCTGGCGGCGGACTGGGCCTATAAGGGCTTCAGGGGCCGCAGCGCCCGGTGACCCCGGCGTGTGATCCCCGCCCGTGGTCCCGTCCCTGTGGTCTGTCCCTCGGGGTTGGGAGGGAGTCCAGTCCTTGGACATGCGGCTGCTTGGGACCAAAGACTCTGCCCGGCCCTTCGGGCACGGCCCAGAATCAAGGCATGACTGCTCCCGCAACATCCCCGGCCGATGTCCACGTCAAGTGGTTCGAGGACACCGGGATCGGGGACATCGCGTCCGTGGGAGGAAAAAACGCGTCTTTGGGCGAGTTGAGCCGCTCCCTGCAGTCCGCCGGCGTGAGGGTTCCCGACGGGTTTGCCACCACCGCCGGCGCCTACCGCGCCTTCCTGGCTTCCAACGCCCTGGAGCCGCGCATCAGGACATACATCGAGGAGTACCGGGCCGGACGCGCAACGCTGCGCCAGGCGGGGGCGGCAATCCGGGAGCTGTTCCTGTCAGCAACGTTCCCGGACAGCATCGGCGAGGCGATCCAGGAGCGATACCGGCTCCTTTCCCGCCGGGCCGGCCAACGCGAGGTGTCCGTCGCAGTCCGCAGCAGCGCCACGGCCGAGGACCTGCCGGACGCCAGCTTCGCGGGCCAGCAGGAGACATTCCTCAATGTGGCGGGTGAGCGCGCCGTCCTCGAGGCGTGCCGGAACTGCTATGCCTCGCTGTTTACGGACAGGGCCATCAGCTACCGCGAAATGAAGGGCTACGACCACCTCGACGTGGCCCTGTCCGTGGGCGTCCAGCGCATGGTCCGCTCGGACCTCGGCGCCTCCGGGGTCATGTTCTCCATTGACACCGAGTCCGGCTTCCCGGAGGCCGTGCTTATCAGCGCAGCGTGGGGCCTCGGGGAGACCGTTGTCCAGGGGACCATCAATCCGGACAAATACCAGGTGTTCAAGCCGCTGCTTGCCGACGAGCGCTTCAGCCCCGTGATCGAGAGGGAACGGGGCGCCAAGGAACGCAAAATGGTCTACAGCCACGGGGGCAACGCGCGGACCCGGATGGTGGAGACCACCGAACGGGAGCAGGAGTCCCTGGTGCTGTCCGACGACGAAGTGGTTCTGCTGGCGCGCTGGGCCAAGGCCGTGGAAGACCACTACGGGCGGCCCATGGACATGGAGTGGGCCAAAGACGGCGTGACGGGCGAACTGTTCATGGTGCAGGCCAGGCCGGAAACGGTGCAGGCCCAGCGCAGCAGCACGTCATTCCGGACTTACCATCTCCGGCAGCAGGGGCGGCTGCTGACCGCGGGGGCGGCCATTGGGGATGCCATCGCGGCCGGTCAGGCCTGCGTCATCCGGGACGCAAAAGACATCGAATCCTTCGTGGACGGTTCCGTGCTGGTGACCAGGATGACGGACCCGGACTGGGTCCCGGTCATGAAGCGGGCAGCCGGCATCGTCACTGACCACGGCGGCCCCACCAGCCACGCGGCGATCGTCAGCCGGGAACTCGGCGTGCCCGCCGTCGTCGGAACCCGGAATGCTACGGAAGCAGTGCCTGATGGCGCCCCCATCACCCTGTCCTGCGCCGAAGGCGAGGAAGGCCGCGTCTATGAGGGGCTGCTGGAGTTCGGCGTGGAAGAAGTGGACCTCGAGGCCCTTCCCGCCACCCGCACTGACGTGATGGTGAACATCGGCAGTCCTGCCGCGGCCTTCAAATGGTGGCGGCTGCCGGCGGCGGGAGTGGGCCTCGCGAGGATGGAATTCATCATCAACAACCTCATCCGCATCCATCCCATGGCACTGGTCCACCCTGAAAGAGTGACAGATCCGGAGGAAGCCGCGCTCATCCGGAAGCTCACCAGGGGCTACGGCGACCCCACGGAGTACTTTGTTGACGTGCTGGCCACTGGGATCGCCAAGATAGCGGCGCCCTTCCACCCCAAACCGGTGATCGTCCGGCTCAGCGATTTCAAAAGCAACGAGTACAGCCACCTGATCGGCGGAGGGTTTTTTGAACGTCCGGAGGAGAACCCCATGCTGGGCTTCCGCGGAGCTTCGCGCTACTACAGCGATCACTACCGGGAAGGCTTCGCCCTCGAATGCAGGGCCCTCAAACGGGTACGCGAAGAAGTGGGGTTCGCCAACATCATCGTTATGGTCCCGTTCTGCCGGACCGTCCGGGAAGCAGACCTGGTCATCGAAGCGATGGCCGGCCAGGGACTGGTGCAGGGCAGTGCCGGGCTGCAGCTCTACATGATGTGTGAAATACCCTCGAACGTCGTCTTGGCCGAGCAGTTCGCCGAACGCTTCGACGGGTTCTCCATCGGCTCCAACGACCTGACCCAACTGGTGCTGGGGGTGGACCGCGATTCCGAACAGCTTGCCGGGCTGTTCGATGAGAGGGACCCTGCCGTCAGCGCGATAATTGCCCAGGCCATCGACAAGGCGCACGCCGCGGGCATCAAGATCGGAATCTGCGGGCAGGGGCCAAGCAACCACCCGGATCTTGCCGAATTCCTGGTCGCCCGCGGCATAGATTCCATCTCGCTGAACCCGGACACCTACGTGAAGACCCTGCCCGTCATCGCCGCAGCCGAGCAGCGGCTGGCCAGACAGGCCTAACGGCACTGTCAACGGCGGACGGCCTGCTGGTATCCCTGTCATATGACCGCGCCATCACCCACTGCCGCAGCCGCGAGGCCGCCCTTTGACGCCGTCATTTTCGATCTGGACGGGGTGGTGACCAACACGGCAATGGTCCATCAGGCGGCCTGGCGGGAGGCCTTCGAACAGATCCTGCAGGACCTCAGGGTGCCGGACACTGCCGACCGTTCACCCCTTTCCAAAGTTGACTACCGCACCTACATCGACGGCCTTCCCCGGGAGGAAGGCGTCTTAAAGTTCCTTGCTTCACGGGGGGTCAAAGTCGAAAAAGGGTCTGACGGGGATGAGCCCGGCACCTGGACCGCATTCGGCCTCGGTGCACTGAAGAACCGGCTCTTCCAGGAGCGGCTTAAGCGGGACGGCGTCCAGAGCTACCCGGGAACGGTGCAACTGCTGCAGAGGCTTTCCGACGCCGGAGTCCCCACCGGGGTGGTCACGTCCAGCCGCAATGCGTCCTCGGTCCTGGACGCCGCCGGCATTCCGGATCTTTTCGGCGTGATCCTGGACGGGACTGCTGCAGCCAATTTGGGCCTCCGGGGGAAGCCCGCCCCTGACGTCTTCCTGGCGGCCGCGTTCCGCCTTGGGGTATCGCCTTCCCACTCCGTGGTCATCGAGGATTCGGTGGCAGGGGTCCTCGCAGCGCACCGGGGCGGGTTCGGCCTGGTGGTGGGCATCGACCGCACCGGAACGCGGCGGGAGCTCGAAGCCGCCGGTGCCGGCACAGTCCTCAATGACGTCCGCGAACTGGATCTGGGCCTTGTCCTTGGCGATCCCTGGCAGCTTGTCTATGAGGGCTTCGATGCAGGACACGAGGGCCACCGGGAGGCGCTGACCACCCTTGGCAATGGCTACCTGGCCGTCCGGGGCGCATCCCCGGAGGGCGGTGGAAGCATCCGGTATGCCGGCATGTACCTGGCGGGCGTCTTCAACCGCCTGGCCGCCGAAGTCGCCGGCGAAGTACTCGTGGAAGAACACATGGTCAACGCGCCTGACTGCCTTCCCCTGGACCTGCGGCTGGCGGACGGGCAGTGGTGGTCGGAAGGAGGCCTGGCGGTTATCCGCGAGCGCCGCACCCTTGATCTCCAACGTGCGGTCCTGGAACGGCGGCTCCTGCTCCAGGCCGCGGACAAAAAGCGGATGGAAATTGTCCAGACCAGGTTCGTGTCCATGGCTGAACCCCACCTGCTGGGCCTTGAAACGAAGATCACGCCCTTGGGCTGGAGCGGTGCCGTGGAAGTGCGCAGCGGCGTCACCACGGGCGTCACCAACTCGAATGTCCCCGAACCGGCCTCCAGCCCGGGGGTTCACCTTGTTGACCGGACCATGGACGGCGGCAGCTTCAAGCAGCCTGCTCCGGACGACGTTTCCGTGGTCGAGGCCGAGACGACCCAGAGCCTGATCCGGGTAGCCGTGGCATTCCGGACGAGTGTGTCCGGGGGAGCAGGCGCCGGCGGAACGGGCCCCGGCGGGACAGGCCCCGGTGGGACAGGCGCAGGGAAGCCCGGCAGCATCGGCCCCTTCCACTTCATGACATTCCGAGTGGCCCTCGCAGACGGAGCTGCAGCAAGAATCAACAAGACCGTCGCTGTGGCGACATCCCGCGACCGGGCGATCGCCTCGCCGGCCTCAGCCGCCGTGGCCGTGCTGGCCCGCGCAGGCGGGGACATCGACGCCCTCATGACCGCACACCAGGACGCCTGGCGAAGCGAACTCCATCCGTTCCTGGTGGACATCGAGGCTCCGGTTCAGGTGCGTCTTGTCCTCAACCTCCACATCTTCCATCTGCTGCAGACCCTCACGCGCCACACGGCGGAACTCGACGCCGGGGTCACTGCCCGGGGGCTCCACGGCGAGGGCTACCGCGGCCATGTCTTCTGGGACGAATTGTTTGTCCTGCCGCTCCTGACCACCAGGACGCCGGATGTAGCCCGGTCCCTCATCGAATACCGGTGGCGGAGGCTTCCGGCAGCCCGCCACGCGGCAGCGGTCCAGGGCCTCTCCGGGGCGCAGTTTCCCTGGCAAAGCGGGAGCGACGGTACGGAAGAAACACCCAAGTGGCTCTACAACGACAGATCCGGCAGGTGGGTGAAGGACCACTCGTACATGCAGTTGCATTCGGGACTGGCTGTGGCCTTCAACGTCTGGCAGTATTTCCAGGCCACCCGCGACAAAGCTTGGCTGCTCCGCAAGGGCGCCGAACTGGTGGTCGAGGTTGCCCGGTTCTTCGCATCGCGGGCCGGGCACAGCCAGGACACCGGGCGGTACCACATCCGCGGCGTCGTCGGGCCAGATGAATACCACACGGGATATCCGGGCCGCACGGATCCCGGACTGGACGACAACGCCTACACCAACGCCATGGCTGCCTGGGTCTGCCTTAGGGCTGCGGAGATCATGGGCATCTTCCACGGGAACGAACTCGCCGGCCTGATGGAAAGGCTTGGCATCACCGGTGAGGAGGCAGCCGGCTGGGAGCAGGTGGGCAGGGCCATGTTCATCCCGTTCCACACGGACGGCGTCATCAGCCAGTTTGCCGGGTACGAGGAGCTCGAGGAACTCGACTGGGAACGGTACCGGGAAACCTATGACAGCATCGAGCGGCTCGACCTGATCCTGGAAGCCGAAGGTGACGAAACCAACCGGTACAAGCTTGCCAAACAGGCCGATGTCCTGATGCTGCCCTACCTGCTGGGCCATGAAGGGGTGATCGCCCTGCTCCAGGAACTGGGATACGCGTTGACGGGCGACCAGTTGAACCGGACCATCGAGTATTACCTGGCACGGACTGCCCACGGGTCCACCTTGAGCCGGGTTGCCCACGCTTCCGTCCTTGCCGCGCTGGACGCCGACCGTGCCTGGGACAGCTTCCGGGAAGCGCTCGACGCCGACCTCGACGATACCCAGCACGGCACAACACGCACGGGCATCCACCTGGGGGCCATGGCGGGAAGCATCGACGTCATCCAGCGCAGTTTCGCCGGACTGAGGCTCAGCGGCGACACACTCGTCTTTGCTCCCAACCTGCCCACCGGCCTCCGGTCCGTCGCCTTCAGGGTCCGGTACCGCGGGCATTTCCTGAACGTCGAATTGAAGGACGGGCGCATGAGGATTGCCTCGGCGGACGGGGACGCTGAACCCATCAGCGTGCGCGTCAACGGCAGGAAGGCTGCGCTCGCCGCCGGCCAGGTCAGGACATTCCGGCTGCCCATGCCGGTGGAGGGACCGGCCGCGTCATGAAGAAACTCGGAATCCTGACAAGCGGCGGGGACTGCCCAGGCGTCAATGCAGTAATCCGAGGCGCCGTGCTGGGTGGTGAGGTTGTCCATGGATACGGGTTCGTGGGGTTCCGCGACGGTTGGCGGGGAGTCCTGGAACAGGATGTGGTTCCTTTGCCCCGGCGGAGCGTCCGCGGCATGTCCCGGCTCGGCGGAACCATCCTGGGAACATCCCGCACCAATCCGCTGGAACGTGGCGGAACCGACGCGGTGCGGGAAAGCCTGCGGCGCAACGGCCTGATGGGCCTGATCGCCATTGGCGGTGAGGGGACGCTCGCCGCAGCGAAGGAACTCTGCGACCAGGGCGTCAACGTGGTGGGTGTTCCCAAGACCATCGATAACGATCTCGGTGCGACGGACTATACGTTTGGGTTTGATTCGGCCGTCCAGACAGCCACTGAAGCCATTGACAGGCTGAGGACCACGGGGGAGTCGCACCACCGGTGCATGATCGCCGAGGTCATGGGCCGGAATGCCGGCTGGATCGCCCTTCACTCGGGGATGGCCTCGGGCGCCCACGCCATCCTCATCCCGGAACATCCGGTGTCACTGGACCAGATCTCCACGTGGGTGCTGTCAGCACGGGACCGCGGGCGGGCGCCCCTGGTGGTGGTGGCCGAGGCTTTTGCACCGGAGGGGCAGGAATCACCGTATGCGCCCCGTGGGCTCGATACCTTTGGCCGGCCCCGCCTTGGGGGCATCGGCCGGCTATTGGAACAACAGCTGCAGCAGAGCACCGGGATAGAAACCCGGGCCACCGTCCTGGGCCACATCCAGCGCGGTGGAGAGCCCACGGCCTATGACCGCGTCCTTGCCACGCGGCTGGGGCTGGCGGCCATCGATGCGGCGGCGAATGGCTCGTGGGGGACCATGGTGTCCCTCCGCGGCACGGACATCGTCACCGTGGGCCTCGAGCTTGCGCTCGGAAGCCTGAAGGTGGTTCCCGAGGCCCGGTACAAGGAGGCGGCAGTCCTGTTCGGCTGAGGGCACCGGTGCTGACGCGACACTTGGCTGCAGGACACCTGGGTGGCGCGACGTGGCGTGACCGTGCCTGGCCCCGGAGGACCAGGCACAAACCGTCAGCCTCTGCTGATCGGGATCTTCGATGCGGAAGCCACCTCTTGCTGGTCCGGAAGGGGAGCGCGGACTTCCAGGACGCCGTCCTTGTAGGAGGCGGTGACGTCACCCTGCTGCACCCCACTGGGGAGGGGGAGCCGCCGGACGAAAGAACCGTAGCGGAATTCGGACCGGTAGCTGTCCTTGTCCTTGTGTTCCGTCTTCTCCTGCCGCTCGGCCTTGATGGACAGGACGCCGTCGGTCACGGTCACGTCCACATCCTTTTCCGGATCGATTCCGGGCAGCTCCGCCCGCACCACCAAGGTGTTGCCATCCACCATTTCCTCAACCCGGATTGCGGACGACCCCATCTCTCCTTCGAAGAGCCTTTCGATCACATCCATGGGGGAACGGCGGGAATCAAACCACTTCATCAGGTCAGTCATTGTTGCCTCCTGCTCATTGTGAGCCGGGCTGACGCATCACCCGGCATTAACACCATCCGCCCACTGCAGGTGCTGTTCCAGAGTCCAAGGTCCCACCCTAGGCTTCACGCTTTTTCCGGGCGGACCCGCAGGACGGCAGAACCGGTAACCCTGTCCGCAGCGAGATCACCAAGGGCCGTGTCCGCGGCATCGAACGGGTAGGCGGTGGTGGTGGGTGCCAGCGGGATCCGGGCCGCGAGCGCAAGGAACTCACGCCCGTCAGCGCGTGTATTGGCTGTCACGCTGCGGACCTGGCGCTCGTAGAACAGGTGGTCCTCATAGTTCAGTGCTGGTACGTCGGTGAGGTGGATACCGGCAATCGCAAGTGTGCCGCCGCGGTCAAGGGCGGCGAGCGCGGCCGGCACCAGGTCGCCCACCGGGGCGAAAAGAATCGCGGAATCAAGCGGCACCGGTGGCTTGTCATACGCGCCGCCGGCATATTCAGCTCCCAGGTCCCGGGCAAGGGCCCGGGCCTCCTCAGACCGGGTCATGACAAAAACGGATGCCCCCTGGTAGACCGCCATCTGCGCGGTCAGGTGCGCGGAACTGCCGAAACCGTAGATACCAAGGCGCCCCCCGGCCGGCAGGTTGGCGCGTTGCAGCGCACGGTAGCCAATGATGCCTGAGCACAGCAGCGGTGCTGCCTGTTCGTCGCTGAACACCTCCGGAATGAGATAGGCAAAATCCTGGGAGACAGTGAGTTTTTGGGCGTAGCCGCCGTCCTTGTCCCATCCGGTGAAGACGGGCGCCGAGCACAGGTTCTCGTCACCCCGGCGGCAATACGTGCACGTTCCGCAGACGCCGCCCAGCCACGCGACGCCTACCCTGTCGCCCGGCGCGAACCGGTGGGCGCCCGGGCCGGTTTCCACCACCACGCCCACCGCCTCGTGGCCCGGGACAACCCCGGGACGGCGTGGTTGCAGGTCCCCTTCGGCCAGATGGAGGTCGGTCCGGCAGATTCCGCAGACACTCACGTCCACCAGGAGTTCATTGGCCGCGGGCCTGGGGTCTTCGCGGAGGCCCCTGACCAGGGGACGGGTGGACATGGGGCCGGGCTGGCCCACCCACCAAGCGAGCACCTTTTCCTCCTTCTGCCGGGTTAGTTAACAATGGCCCAGCTTCGCTGTGCCTCCCAGAGCCGAAGGTCACCCTGGTCTTCAGTCTGCTGAGCGGCCGGCCAGGCGCCGCTGGACGTACCGGATTGCTTCGATGATGATGCTGCCGCCCACGGCCACCGTGACCGAAGCGGCCAGGAGGTCCGTGGGCGGCCAGTCCAGGCGGAAGAACTCTTTTGCCGGGGGCACGGTGAACAGCAGCGCCAGGCCCGCGTACATGCCCGCCAGGATGAGGGTCTTCGTCCAGGTGAGGGGCCGGGATGCGGTCACGAGGATCCAGGAGGCCACCAGGGCCAAGGTGATGACGGCGGCAGACTGCGTGGCCTCGGCGCTGCCAGGTGCAGCGAAACGCGCGTACATGCTGACAGCCAGCACACACAGGGCGACGCACACTCCGGCCGGCACCGAGTAGGCCAGGGAGCGTTTCAGGAATCCGGCCTCATAACGCTGCGCGCTGGGTTGCAGTGCCAGGAAGAATGCCGGCAGCCCAATGGTCAGTCCGTCAAGGACGGACATCTGGCGCGGAAGGAACGGAAAGGGCCACAGGAGCAGGGCAAACGTCAACGAGATGACGGTGATGTAGACGGTTTTGCTGAGGAACACCATGGAAACCCGCTCGATGTTGCTGATGGCCCTGCGGCCCTCGGCAACCACCGCCGGCAACCTGTCGAAGCGCCCGTCCAGGAGGATAAGCCGGGCTACCGCCTTGGTGGCCGGTGACGCTGTGTCCATGGCGATGCCCAGATCGGCTTCCTTGAGTGCCAGGACGTCGTTGACCCCGTCGCCGGTCATGGCCACCGTGTGCCCGCCCCGCTTCAGCGCCTGAACCATGTCCCTCTTCTGGGACGGCGTCACGCTTCCAAAAACGTGATGCGTCTCCACCGCTTCCTCCAGCAGCAACGGGTCAGTTGGCAGTTTCCTGGCGTCGTAGGCCCCGCCCGGGCCCAGGCCCACCGTGCGCGCGAGCACTGCCACCGTGCGGGGGTCGTCACCGGAGATGATCTTCAAGGCCACCCCCTGTTGCCGGAAATAGGCAAGGGTCGCTGGTGCTTCCTTCCGGATATCCTCGCGAAAGGTCAGCAGCACCACCGGAACGAGGCCCGCGGGCAGTGCGCCGTCCTGCTCCGATACCGGCAGGGGCCCGGGCATGTGGGCGAGTGCCAGCGTCCGCAGGCCGGTGGAGGCCAGCGCCGCGGCGCTCCGGCGGGCGGGGGCGTCGGATGGCAATTCCGCCAGTACGAAATCCGGGGCCCCAAGTACCCAGGTTCCGGCGGCCTGCGAGCCCGGCGGGAACGTCACTAAGCTCCATTTCAAGGCCGAGGTGAACGGCACGGATGACGCTTCGGGCAAAACGTCGGCTGCGGGAAAAGCGTCGCCGATGGACTTGGCGGTGGTACTGGCTTCCTCCTTGGCGCCGAACCATTCAAGGGCCTTCCGCCACCCCTCGGCCGGTGGGGCGCCGGCGCCGTGCACGGCGTCGAATGTCATGGCGCCGGAGGACAAGGTCCCGGTCTTGTCCAGGCACAGGACATCCACACGTGCAAGTACTTCAACGGCCGCAAGCTCCTGGACCAGGACCATGTGGCCGGCAAGCCGGACCCCGCCCACCGCAAAAGCCACGCTGGTGAGCAGGACCAGGCCAAGGGGAATCATGGACATGATGCTGGCCACAAGTCCCACCGCGGCAGGTATCCACTGGCCGGAGCTGAAGGCGGCCTCCCAGCCGCCGGCGTTTTGGACCTGGGCGTGGGTAACCAGGACGGCAGTGGGCAGGAGCAGCCAGGTGATGACGCGCAGCACCTTGTCCAGGCCGGAGCGTATCTCGGACGTGACCAGGGCGAACCGCCTGGCTTCGGCAGTCAGTTTGTAGGCGAACGTATCCGGCCCTACCCGGACCACCACCGCCCGCCCGCTGCCGGCCATGATCAGTGACCCGGACAGGAGCGCGGCTCCCGGTTGCTTGGACACGGGCGCTGACTCACCGGTCAAAAAGGATTCATCCGCCTCCACGTACCCGCCGTCCAGGAGCCGCACGTCAGCGGCCACCTGTTCCCCGGCGCTGAGGAGGACGATGTCATCCGGAACCAGGGCCTCCGCCGGGACCAGCCGGGGGCTGCCGTCCCGGATGACCCTGCTCTGTGCCGCGTGGAGAATGGCCAGCCTGTCCAGGGACTGCTTGGCGCGGTATTCCTGGATGATTCCGATCAGGGAGTTCCCCAGCGCCGAGAAGCCAAAGAGTGCATCCCGCCACTGGCCCAGCACCAGCAGCAGGACAAAGCAGGCCGCCACGATGGCGTTGAAAAGGGTCAGGACGTTCGCCCGGACAATGTCCCACGCACTGCGGCTTGTCGCTCCCGGGATGCTGTTGATCTGTCCCGCGTTGGTCCGGGCCAGGACCTCGGCGGAGCTGAGTCCGTCCAGCCCCGGCTGTCCCGCGGAGGCGCCGGAAGCCACGTGCCGCCCGGTGCTTTCCTCTGCTTCAAACATCACGTGGAGCGCAGGGCCCGCCCGTCATGTGTCATGCCGGGACTTCTTCAGCCGGGTGATGACCGTGGGGCAGGGTGGCTGGGTCAGGACGCCGTGCGCCGTCGACCCGAGCAGGAGCCTGCCGAAGCTTCCCCTGCCCCGGCTGCCCAGGACCAGCATCCTGGCGTCCGCGGCTGCGCGGACCAGGGCATCTGCAGGTTCCAAGACTGTTTCCAGGACTCCGTGCACTACAAGGCCGGGGTAGTCCTGGCGGAGTCCGGCCACAGTCTCGGCCAGGACAACCTGTTCCTCTTCCTCCACATGTCCAGCGAAGCTGCTGGACGGCAGGCCCGCTCTGATCCAGCGGTTGGGGCCAGTGAACGCGTACAGGACGGTGAGTTCCTCGCCCAGTGCATCAGCCTCGGCCGCCGCGAAAGCAACGGCCTGCGTGGACTCCCTCGACCCGTCCACGCCCACCACCACACCGTGCCCACTGCCCTGCCCTGTCCCGATCACGGCCACCGGGCATTCGGCCGTTGCAGCTGCCTGGAGGGCCCGGTCGGTCAGCGCACCGCGGGAGTGGCCGCTGCTGCCCAGGACCAGCATCGAGGCGTTCTCCGAGTACTTGCCAAGGGATGCCCCAACGCTTCCTTCCAGCAGTTCATGGGAAACCTGCAGGTCCGGTTCTGCGCTGCGCACCGTTTCTCCGGCTTCTTCCAGCATGTCCATCGCAGACTTGCGCAGGACGTCGATGTAGGGGAGGGCTTCAATCCTTTCGCCCGCCATCCAGCGGTCGTCGAGGACATGAAGGATTGCCAACGGCACCTTTTGCCGGCGGGCGCGGGCCGCTGCCCACAGCAGTGCGGCCTTGGAAGGAGGGGAGTCGGCGATGCCGACGGCGACGGGCTTGTGTGCGTCCATGGGTGACCTTCCGTGAATCTGCTGTTGCTGGCGGTTTCTCATGCCGGACAGGGGTTCAGGCCCTGCCGGCCGGTTCCTGCGGGGCCCACCACCGGGTTGGCGGGGCGATGACGAATTTCCTCCCGGTGATTTCCTCAGGCGTCACGCGGATAAGGCTTTCCTTTGGGCCTGCCTGCCAGGGAGACAGACCTGCGTCTGAGGCATCCTGGAAGTCTTCGTCGTCGTCCACTACGGCAGCGTGCCCCTTCACCACCACGCTCCAGGCAATGGTGCCGTACTGGTTCAGCCCGTCGGCTTCCAGGGACACTGCCTTGCGGCCGGCCACTGCATCCATCTTCGTTCCCGGGCCTGTGCGAATCAGCAGGGTGCCGTTGCTGGGCACAAAGTTGACCGGGAAGATCTCCACCGTGTCGCCGCGGGTGAAGGCCATCCTGCACACGGAGGTTGACCGCAGGTACCTCCAGCAGTCATGCACTCCAAGGTTTTCGGGTTCCGGTTCTGTTGCAGCTGTGTCCATGGCCGTAGCCTAGGCCGCCGAGCGGGACGGGGATAGGGAAGAAGGTCCTACTGCAGCCGGTCCCGGCGGCAGCTGATATCCGGCGTTCCCATAATGGGGCATTTCAGACCTTGACTTACTCTCCTAGACTGGTGCCGGGACGTCGCTTCGTACTCAGGCTGGAGCGGCGTTGCCGGGGGAACCACTTCCCGGACGCGCGCAACACCGCTGAGGGCCTGCAACGACGCAGGCACTTGTCACAGGAGGCGAGACATGAGCACTGAGCCGTGGAGTTCTCCCATGAAGGAACGGGCCGAAGATCTCCTCCGGGACTTCGTTGCCCGCGCAGATGAGCTGCTGCAAACCCAGGAGCGGATGAACGGCCTGCTCGCCGCCGTCGTCGCCCTGGCCCAGGATCTGAGCCTTGAAGCCGTGCTGGACCGTCTTGTCCGGTCGGCATGTGAACTTGTGGGTGCGAAGTACGGCGCGATGGGGGTGATCGCGGAGGACCGCAGCCTGAGCCACTTCATCACCGTTGGAGTCGATGAAGAAGACATCAGGTCCATTGGCGACTTGCCTACGGGACACGGCGTCCTGGGACACCTGATCCGGGAGCCCCGGCCACTGAGGCTCCACGACCTCGGCCGGCATCCCATGGCGTCAGGCTTTCCCCCCAACCATCCACCGATGAACACCTTTCTTGGGGTGCCGGTCCGTGTCCGCGACGAGGTGTATGGGAACCTCTACCTGACCGAGAAGGACGGCGGGCAGGACTTCACACCGGAGGATGAAGACCTTGCCGTGGCCCTCGCCGCCGCTGCCGGTGTGGCCATCCAGAATGCCCGCCTGTTCGAGGACAGCAAGCGTCGCCAGAAATGGCTGGAGGCGGGGATGGAACTGAGCAGCCGGCTGATCATGGCGCCGCATCCCGGGGACTCGGACAACCTGGACCTGGTGGCCGAAACTGCCTTGCGGGTCTCAGACTCTGCGCTTGCCGTGATTGCTGTCCCGGCCGGTGACGGGGTCCTGCGGTGCAGGTCGTCCCTGGGCGTCCAGGGCCTGCAGGCGGGGCAGGAAATCGGTGCTTCTGATGCCGTCTCCAAGGTCATCGAGACGGGGGAGTCCCGCGTGGTGCGTGATCCCCAGCAGGTGTTTGGTGACCAGGTGGCGGAAAAGCTGGGGTCGGTGCTGGTGTGCGCCATCGGCCACAGCAACAGCGAGAACGGCGTGCTGCTGCTCGCCCGTCCGCAGGGATCAATTGCCTACAGCCAGGCCGAAGCGGAATCCAGCTCGATTTTCGGGAGCAGGGTCGGGCTGGCACTCGACCTCGCGCGGGTCCATGCGCTCCGTGAACAGAACCTTCTGTTCACGGACCGGGAGCGGATTGCCCGGGACCTGCACGATCTTGTCATCCAGCGGCTTTTCGCCTCCGGATTGAGTATCCAGAGCCTGCGCCGCTACACCCTTGACCCCATAGCGCACGAACGGATTGCCACGGTCACGTCCGAACTGGACGACACCATCCGGAAGCTGAGGGACACCATCTACTCCCTTCGGACCGGTGAGGAAAACCATGACCCCCTGACGAGCCGTATCCTGGGCGTGGTCCAGGACAACTCCCGCAGCTATGCCGTAGAACCGAAAGTGGCTTTTACCGGCCCCGTGGACGCAGTGCGGGAGAACGTTGCCGGCCATGTGCTGTCCGTTCTTTCCGAAGGACTCAGCAATGCCGCCCGCCACTCCGGTGCCAAGGAGATCCGCGTTGCCGTGTCCGTAACCCCACGCCAGGTTGAACTGGTGATCCAGGATAACGGGTGCGGTTTTGACGAACCCGCACAAGTGAGTGGCCTGGCCAATATGCGGCACCGGGCAGAAATGCTGGGCGGCAGCTGCACCATCCGGAGCGCGCCGGGGGAGGGCACCCGGATCACGTGGACCGCCCAGCGCCTGTGACAGAACCGGAAAGCGGCCCGCCCTGAACTGCTGCCATGACCGGCAGCTGCGGGCCCGTGGGGCAGGCTATTGCCCGTCCTGGCTGTTCCGCGTGACGTACACGGCGGCCTGTGTCCTCCGCTCGAAGCCCAGCTTCGCGAGGATGGATGAAACGTAGTTCTTCACCGTTTTCTCGGCCAGGAAGAGTTCCTCGCCGATCTGGCGGTTTGTCATGCCCTGCCCGATCAGCGTCAGGACCTTCTTCTCCTGGGCACTGAGCGCATCCAGCCGCGGGTCTGTCTGGGTCTTGGAAAGCCCGGCGATGATCCGCTCCCTGACTCCGGGCTCAAACAGGGACTCGCCGGCAGCGGCCCTCCGGATTCCGGCGAGGAGGTCGTCGCTCCTGATCTGCTTGAGGACGTACCCGGAGGCTCCTGCCAGGACGGCGCCGCGGATGGCCTGCTCGTCGTCGTAGCTTGTCAGGATCAGGCAATGCAGGCGGGGGTCCAGCGAGCGCACGTCCCGGCATACCTCGATGCCGGTGCCGTCCGGGAGCCGTCCGTCCAGGATCGCGATGTCCGGCTGCAGCGCCGGAATACGGCGTGTAGCCTCCGCCGCGGATCCGCTTTCCCCGACCACCTCGAATCCTTCGCCCTCCAGCAGGTCCTTCAGTCCCTGCCGGACAAGCTCGTGGTCATCGAGAATGAACACGCGAAGCGGCTCCTGGGGATCTGCGGCCCCGTGCGAGCCTGACTCAAGCCTTTGCACCCTATGCTCCCAATTGTCTTAAGGACTATGCCTGCACTGCTGTGCCGGCCAGCCCGTGCCAGGGGCTTAGTCCCATCTTTCCTTCCGCGCGGACCCGCTGGAAGGGACCAAAGTCTGGAGTCCTGATCATATATCTGCCGCCCCCACCACCGGCGGCTGTCCGCCACCGGCCCGGCGCCCCGGCCGGCCGGCCGGTGACTTTAGGCCCTATCCCGTTGCCCGGACCCTGTACAGTCTGGGAGCAGACCCAACAGATCGGAGCCACATGGACGCCCCCGAGCGGCACCCCAGGATTGTTGTAGGCGTGGACGGTTCCGACGCCTCGATCGCGGCCCTTCGCACAGCCGGGTCATTGGCCGGGCCCCTCGGAGCAACGGTGGAAGCCTGGGCATGCTGGGACGTGCCTCCCGGCTATGGGCTCTACCTCGTGGTGGGCATTGAGGGCTTCGAATACGCCGCCAAGCAGTCACTGGAGCAGGCCCTTGCGGACGCTTTCGGCCCGGAAGTGCCGGCATTCGTCCAGCCGCGGCTGGTACGGGGGAAAGCCAGCGAGCAATTGATAGAGGGTAGCCGGAAAGCATCCCTCCTCATCGTGGGGCGGCGCGGTCACGGCAGCCTGGTGCTGGGCTCGGTGAGCTCGGCGTGCGTCAGCCACGCCCACTGCCCGGTCCTGGTGGTCCACGCCCCGGAGGAAGCCACGCACGGAAAAAGGGGAAGCCACGCACGGAAAAGCGACGACGGGCAGTAAGACCGGCTTATCAGCGATGGTGCGCGGCGCCGCCGTCGTGCGTTCCGCCGTGGTGACCCGCGCCTTCTCCGGTCAGTTCGTGAAGTCCCCGCACTGACTCGGCAAGGGACATATCCGGGGACTGGACAATGAAGGGCATCAGCAGGCGGTTTTCCTTGTCCAGGTGCAGGGCGAACAACCGCTGGATGGCAGAGCCGGCCACGGCTGCGGCAAGTCCGCTGGAGGTTCGCAGTTCCTCCACGAGATCGACTATCACGCGGTGCTCGGCAAGCATCCCCTCCACCAGGAGCCTTCCCTCGGGTGTGGCGTGCGGTCCACCGTACATAGGGCCTTCTTCGGCGAGGGCATGGGGGATCAGGTGGGTGTCGCACCAGTCCAGGAGAGTGGCCTGCGCTGTATCTTGGGCAACAGCGGCACGTGCCTCCACGGCTTCCATCAGGAGGGCCACAAGCCCGTTGAGGTGTTTGAGCATGTGCGCATGATGTCGTTCAACAGCCTGGAGTGCTGCTGCTTCGGCGGCATCGTCCTTGCCCTGGTTCATGGTCCCTTCCCCTTCCCAAGGGTTTGCAGCCCGGTGCGTGCAGCGTGCCGGCAGCGTCCCGCCTGCTCGTGGCGTTAAGTATGGGCAGCGGGGCCGGGCGGGTGGCAGAGCCATTGGTCCCCTACTTCGGGAGGGTGGCTGCCGAGGGATCCGTTGCGACGCACAGAAACACGTTCCTTGCCCGTTGGGTGGTGCGGGTGGGCTGTGGCGAGATCCTGGGATTCCTCGCATGGCCCTGGTGCGGCAAAGGTCCTGGACTGCTGGACCTGCCTAGAACGCGTGGCGCCGGAAGCGCTTGTCCACGGCGACAACGAGTGAATCCAGCACGGCGATGCCCAGGATCCGCAGCCACGTGTCCACACCGATGGGGGCCGTGTGGAAGAGCCCGTTCATCACCGGTGAGTAGGTGATGGCCAACTGGCCGGCCGCCTGGACCATGACGCCCAGTATGACCCAGCGGTTGCTGAAGAAGCCTATCCGCCAGACAGACCGCGTGAGGGAACGGCAGCTGAAGAGGTAGAACAATTCCACTGCCACAAAGACGTTCACCGCCGCGGTCCGGGCCTCGGCGAGGGACGCTCCACTGGCCAGTTCAAGTTCGAATATCCACCAGGTGCCTGCCACGAGCAGGGCGGAGACCAGCAGGATCCGGAACGTGAGGGCCCAGGTCAGGAGTGGCCGGCCGGGGGCCCGCGGAGGGCGGGACATAAGGCCCGGCTCCTTCGGTTCGAAGGCCAGCATCAGGCCCAGGCACACAGCGGTGGTCATGTTGATCCAGAGAATCTGCGTGGGCAGGACGGGCAACGTTGCTCCGGCCAGGATCGCCACGAGGATCACCAGGCCTTCCCCCATGTTGGTGGGCAGGGTCCAAACGATGAATTTGGTCAGGTTGTCAAAGACGTTCCTGCCTTCCTCTACAGCTGCCTCAATCGTGGCGAAGTCGTCGTCGGTGAGGACGATGTCCGAGGCCTCCTTGGCCACTTCCGTCCCCGACCGGCCCATGGCGATCCCTACGTTCGCCTGGCGGAGGGCCGGTGCATCGTTAACGCCGTCGCCCGTCATGGCAGCCACGTGTCCCCGGGACTGGAGTGCACCGATGAGGCGGAGCTTCTGCTCGGGGGATACCCGCGCGAAGACGGTTGCCCGCTCCACCGCATCCGGCAGCTGGTCTGCGGGAATCGCGTCCAGCTCCGCTCCAGTCAGTGCTGTCCCGTCCGCCCGGTCCGCGGTGATGCCCACGGCCTCGGCGATGGTGGCGGCCGTTCCCACGTGGTCCCCGGTGATCATCTTGACGGCCACTCCGGCCTGGTGGCAGGCACGGACTGCCGCCGCTGCCGCCTCCCGCGGCGGATCGAACATCGCCTGGAGCCCTGTCAGCGTCATCTGCCCCTGCAGGTTTGCCTCCGAGAGGACGGTACCGGCAGGCAAGTGCATCGTGGCGGTCGCCAGGACCCTCAGTCCCGTGCCGGCAAACTGGTGCGCAACCTCCAGGACTGCCTGCTTGTTGAGATGCCCGTTGGCGCCGTGGCTGTCCATTTGCCAGGCGCACAGCTCCAGCACCCGTTCCACGGCGCCCTTCACCAGCACGGTGTCCTTCCCGGTGCCGCTTCCGTCCGGGAACCGCGGGGAGTGGAGGGTGGCCATGTACAGGCGCTCGGACGTGAAGGGCAGCGCGCTGCGGCGCGGAGTGGCGTCGAGGAACTGCGCAATGTCCACGCCGCCCTTCCCGGCGGCCACCAGCATCGCCGCCTCCGTGGGATCCCCCTGGACCTGCCAGACATCCCCTTCCCTGACCACCTTCGCGTCATTGCAGGCGCCGCCCGCCAGGAGGGACCAGTGCAGCGCAACGTCCTGCGCCGCCGTCGCCGCCCCACCAGCCGCTTCCACGACGCCCTGGACAGCCGCACCTGCACCCGCGCCTGCGGGAAGGATACGCCCCTCCGGGCCGTAGCCCGAGCCTGTCACGTCGTAGGAGCCGGCCGGAGTCCAGAGGCCCCGCACCGTCATCTGGTTTTCGGTAAACGTGCCGGTCTTGTCAGAACAGATGACCGTTGTGCTGCCCAACGTCTCAACAACCGGCAGCCGGCGCACCACCGCGCGGCGCCGTGCCATCCGGCGGACGCCGATGGCGAGCGTTACGGTGACTGCCGCGGGAAGGCCTTCGGGGATTGCCCCCACTGCCAGCGCGACGGCGGCTGTAAACATTTGGGCGGGCTCCTGGCCGCGTGCCACGCCGGCAAGGAAGGTCACGGCGGCCAGGGCAAGGATGGCCACCGTCAGCGTCATGCTGAAGCGCGCCAGCTTTTGGGTCAGGGGGGTGGCTACCGGCTGGACCGCTCCCATCAGCCGATGGATCTCACCGAGCTCCGTCTCGCCGCCGATGGCGACGACGACCCCGGCGCCAGTGCCGGCCGTCACCAGGGTGCCGCTGTAGACCATGTTCCGGCGGTCCGCCACCGGTGTTGTCGGGGGAAGCACCACCTCGTCCTTTGCCACTGCTTCGGACTCGCCTGTCAGTGCGGATTCGTCCGCCCGCAGGCCGGACAGCCGGACCAGCCGAAGGTCCGCCGGGACCTTGTCGCCGGCCTCGAGCAGGACCAGGTCTCCTGGAACCAGATCCTCCGAGGGCACCTCCAGCCGTTGCCCATCCCTGACCACCACTGCACGCGTGCGGACCAGGGAGTGGAGAGCATCCAGGGCAGCCTCTGCCCGGACTTCCTGGACAAAGCCAATCACCGTGTTGACCAGGACGACGGCCAGGATGACGCCCGAATCCAGGTACTCACCAAGGAACAACGTGACGGCTGCCGCGGCCAGCAGCACGTACACCAGCGGATTGTTGAACTGCCGCGCGAGTTTCCGGAAGATCCCCCCGCCGCGTGAACGCGGAAGGACGTTGGCGCCGAACTGGACCTGCCGGCTGGCCACCTCCGCGGATGCGAGGCCCTGGACGTGGTCCGTCCCCAGCAGCAGGACCACCTCATGCAGGGGGAGTCCGTGGTGAGCGGGGTCAGCCGTTCCGCTGGCTGCCGCAGCAGGACGCCTGCCGGTGGATCTCGCCTGCCTGGTCATTTCCATGACTGGCCCTTCCGGTCCTAGGGGGCCAGCAGCGCGTCAAGGGTGGCGAAGCCGTACCCTGCGGCGCTGATCCGGTCGATGATGTTGGGCAGGGCGTCGGCATCAAGGGTGGAACCGTCGTCAGGATTCGAACCGATGTGCATCAGGACAATTTCGCCTGGCTGCAGGGCGGCCAGCGTGCGGTCCGCGACCGTCTGGGCTGTAGCGCCGCCACTGGTGCCCTTCCACCCCAGGGTGTCCACGGTCCACCGGACCGCAACGTAGCCGAGGCTGTTGACTTCGGCAATGGTGCGGGCATCCCGTTCACCGAAGGGGAAGCGGAACAGCGGGCGCGGATCGCCTCCGGCCGCCAGGATGGTTTGTTCCGCTCCCCGGACCTGCTGGGCAATCTGCGTGCCGTCCAGCCCGGTGAAACCCGGATGGGTCATGGAGTGGTTGGCCACCCGGTGCCCCGCGGAGACAATCTGCCCCACCCCGCCGGGGTTGGCCTCCACCCAGTTGCCGGTCAGGAAGAACGTGCCCGTGACCCCCTTGGCTGACAGGGTGGACAGGATTTTTGGCAGTCCTGCCGCGTTGGCGCCGGCATCAAAAGTCAGCGCCACCACTCGGCCCGCATTCGGGATGACCGTGAGGTCCTGGTTCAGGAGCGCTGAAGGGAACGGCGCCGCCGGCGGCGCAGGATCCGGCGCAGGGCCGGGCCCGGCTACCGACACGGACGGCGGCGGGACCGGGACGGGCGGCACAGTGACGGGTGGCTGGACAGGATCCTGCCCTGCCTCCGGTGTTTCCGTTGATCCCCCCACGGGCTGGGATGGGGAGGGCTGGGCTGTGCCGGGCTGGGCTGTGGAGGGAGAGGCGCTGGAGGCCGCCGGACCGGGACTGGGGCTGGTGGACGCGCCCGGAGAGGTGGAGGGCGCCGCCGGCTGCGGAGGACTTCCAGCCGGTTCCCGCAGAAAGACGGCAAGAACGATGGCGAGGACAAGCAGGGCGAGCACGACGGCGGCTGCCGCCATCCGCCGTCGTGCGTCACTTTGCAGCGGCTCCGTCAACGGTCTGCGCCTGCCGTGGTCCCGGCCATGTGGACCTCCTCCGGAATGCCCTAGGACTTTTCATCCGGAGTGTGGACCACCAGTACCGGGCAGTGGGCATGGGCCACCAGGGCTGAGCTGACCGAGCCCAGCAGCAGCCCGCCGAAACCGCCGTGCCCGCGCCGTCCCACCACCACCATGTCCGCGTCCCGGCTTGCTTCGATCAGCGATTCGCGCGGATGGCCGCGGACCAGCGTGGGAACAACGTTGGACGGCGTTTCGTCACCGAACGCTGTTTGGACCGCCTCATCGAGGATTTCCCCGGCGCGCTCCTCGAAACCTTCGATGCCCATCATCACGTAGCCCGCGTAAACCTGCGGGTAATCCCAATAAGCGTTGGCCATGACCTTCGCGCCCAGCGGCGTTGCCAGGCGCTGGGCCTGCCGCAAAGCCTCGATGGACGGCTCCGAGCCGTCGACGCCCACAAGGATCCGGGCAAATGGTGCTCCAGCAGTACTCATCTCAGCTCCTCAGGTGACCCGTGTGGTCCATCGTTATGATGTCCCGGCAGGACAGCGGGAGGTAGGGCCGAAAGTCACTGCAGGGGTTCCCGGCAGTTTATGGGAGAGTCGCTGGTGGCTCCTGCACGGGTGGTTCCTGGCGTGGCGGGTCCTGGTGACCTGGTCCCGATACCGCGGGCGGAACGTCGGCGGGGCCCTGGTCAAGCCGGAACGGCGGGTATTCATCGCGCATCAGGGCGGTATAGGCCAGCACGCGGTAGATCCAGCGGTTGATGCCGAGGATGAAATCGAACAGCGGCCGCTGGTACCTTCCGGTGAACAGCAAGGCCACCACGGCCACCAGGACGAGCAGGCCCAGCAGGGACGGGCCTGTTGCTCGCTCGTAGGTGGTGCCCAGATCAGTGGTTTCCGTTTCCCATGTCCATGTGGCGCCGGACAGTGCTGCGATGATCAGCAGATGCGGGAGGGACAGGAGCCACCACTTCACCAGGACCAGTCCGCGGGAGAGCCGCTCGGGGTAGTCCACTTCGAAGTCCGCCGGATAGTCGGTGTGTGCCAGGGTGAAGGGCGGGTAACGGTCCGTGCCTGCGGCGGCGTAGGCGTAGAACGCCACCCGCCAGTTCCAGCGCAGAACTCCTACGTTGAAGTCGAACAGGGGCCGGGGGTAGCGGCCGGTGAACAGGATGGCGAAGCCTGCCACAATCGTGGTCACGAGGAACGCAAACCACAGGAAGACCAGCACGATGAAGTGCGGGATGGCCAGGAACCACTTGACCAGCCACATCGCCCGGGACAGGGCAGGGTCAAGGTCACCAAAGAGGCGGGCGGGATAAGGGGCGCGGTCCGCGCGGTCTGCGGCGACGGGGAGGGGCAGCGGCTGAACTCCCTGGACCGCGGCTCCCGGCACGCCCGGCGCTCCTTGGCTGCCGGGGGCTGATGCCCCAGGCACTCCTCCTGCATACCCGGGCGGCGGTTCCTGTCCGGGGATTGGGGCAGACCCGGCCGCGTTGCCAGGCGGTGGGCTATACCCAGCGGCGTAGCCCGGCTGTGTGCCATATCCCGGCCCGTAACCTGTTGGGCGTCCGTACCCGGGCGGCGGTGCGGCAGGCCCGCGGGGATGCTGCCGCGCGTGCCGGCCGAGCCCTATGGCGCCCAGGACCAGCAGGGGGATTCCGATGGCCAGCGCAACGGCCCCTCCCACCAGCAACCCTGTGGCCGCCGGCATGATCAGATCGGAGCGGAAGCCCGCCTGCACCTCGGCATCCACGCCAAGGCTGCCATCGGCGTTCATGATGACTATTGCCCAGCTGCCGGCGGCCAGGTCCCACGTGAGCTCCTGCTCGCCGGGGCCGGAGGCGGACGTGCTCCAGAACGCCTGCTCTGCAGGCGGTGCGGGGGTGCCGGTGCCGGGAATGTCACGGTATTCGGCCCGGAAGGGCCGGCTGTCCACTTCAAGCAGTTCCGAATGATGCACGCCCGAAAGGTACCGCTCAACGTCGTCCTGCGGGGCAACGCCTATGAAGATCTCCTTGCCTGGGTCCGCGGACGTCGCCCGCAGCCTCAGCGTCCCGACGTCGAAAGGCAGGCGCGGCGGGATTCCCTCGCCGACGGCATCAAGCCGGGGTGAGGTCAGGGCGTGGGACCCAACGGCCAGGCGGGCTGTGCCTGACGTGAGGTATCCGTCTCCCTGTGCGGATCCCACCACCGAGGCCACCGCACCTCCGGCTAAAGTGGCGAGGCCAACCATCGAGATGAGGATCCCGAGGATGAGCATTATTACTGAAGCAGTCTTCTTCATGGTGCCAACCCGGAACGTAGGAGGAGGGGATAATAATGAGCGGAAGGCCGGGTCCGGCCTAGTTCTTGTTCTTGCTGGCCTGGATCCGGGTAATGACGGTAGGACATGGCAGGTGCCGGAGTACGCCATGGGCCGTTGATCCCAGAAGGAGCCGTTGGATTGCGCCCCGGCCGCGGTTGCCCACCACAAGCATCCTGGCGTTCATGGCGGCATCCACCAGGGCTTCAACTGGACCCTTTTCGGTTTCCAGGACCTGGTGTACCTGCAGGCCTGGATAGTCTTCCTTGAGCCCGGCCACTGTCTCCGCCAGGACAAGGCGCTCCTCTTCGGCAATGAGCTCGGCAAGGCTGGTGGATGTCAGGCCGGCATCCTCCACCCGGTCCGGGGCGATGATGGCATACACCACGGTCAGCTCCTCACCTTCCCGGTCTGCCTCGGCTGCGGCGAAGGCCACAGCCTGCGTAGCTTCCTTTGAACCGTCAACACCCACCACCACGCCGGAGCGGCCCTCCAGGTCCTGCGTTCCCACCACAGCCACCGGAACCTTTGAAGATGCAGCAACCTGGAGGGCCCGGTCGGCCAGCGAACCGCCCAGGTGGCCGGTGCCCGAGCCGATGACCAGCATGGACGCCTTGGCCGAGTACTTCGCAAGCGAACGTCCTATGCTCCCGGTGAGGAGCCGGGTGGTAATGGTGATGGGGAACGCGTCCCGGACGCGTCCGGCCGCCGTCTGCAGGAGCTGGTCCCCGGCCTCTTCCATGACGCCGATCCATGGGTACGGCTCCGCCACCCACCTGTCGTCCACAACATGAAGGATCACCAGGGGCAGACCGGCCCGCTCCGCCCGGCGTGCAGCCCACAGCACCGCCGCTTGGCTCTGCGGTGAGTCGTTGGTGGCTGCCGCGATCGGTTTACGAGTTGTCATGGCCGGATCTCCTGGTTCGCGCGGGCGTGGTCACTTACAAGACTGGCGCCACGACGACGGCAGATATAGGGCCAAAGGTCACGGCAAAATCCCGGCGTGGACGCTTTCAAGTGATGTGCCAATCCGAGGAACCCGGCGCAGGCTCCTGGTGGCTCAGTTGCGGGGACGTCAGCAACGACACCATGTGGTCAGTATGCTTACTATTGTTACTCCAGCGGTTCACGAGAAAGGCATCACCATGACGGAACAGAACCTTCCCGAGGAGGGGCTTGAAGTTGTCCAGGATGACGACGTGCTCCTTGATGAGACCCCCGGCGCGGCTTCCTCCCTTGAACTAGACCCTGTACACGGCGAGCCGGACAGCTACCCTGGCGCGGCGGAGAACAATCCGGACCGCTGGCAGGAGGATCCGCTGATCCAGGATGAAACTGTTGCCGATGCCGAGTTTGGCGAAGCCGCGGCCAGTGATGATGAGGAAACCTTCGGCGGGTCACCGCTCAGCGAATTCGAACCCGACGATTTGGAGCGCTGACGAGCAGGAAAGCACGTAAGCCGGACGGGGGAATCCAGGGGACGAAAGACTCTGGCCCCGCACGGCCCTCTGCGGAGATAGTCGAGCAAAGGCCGGCAGCGGGGCGGAGGAGCAGCGGTGATGTACTGGGACGGGAACATGGGCGCCTGGGGTTTCGTCCTGATGCTGGTGAGCTTCATCCTGTTCTGGGGCGCAATCATCGCTGCCCTTGTCCTTTTCGCCCGCTCTATGTCCTCGGGACACCGCGGGAGCACCGGACCCGGTGGAAGCGCGGCGGAGGACCTGCTTGCCGAACGATTCGCCCGCGGCGACATAGACGAGACGGAATACACTTCGCGGCTGGCGGCGCTCCGCCGCGCCCGCGGAGCCTAGGCACCCGGCGTCACGGTGCCGTTTCCCTACTGGAAGTCGGCCTGCCAGAGGTCCGGACCAAACACCTCGTACTGGATGTCCTTGGGCGGAACTCCCTTGGTAATGAGGCTGCTCCGCACGGACTGGAGGAAGGGCAGCGGGCCGCAGAGATAGTACTCGGCGTCGAGCGGGAGTTCGACGGCGTTTACGTCCATGAATCCGGTAAAGCTGGACGCGTCGGAGTCCTGGTCACGGTTGAGGAACCAGGTGTGCATGGTGCCGTCGGACAGCAGTTCCAGGTCCTGCGCGACCTGCCGGCGCAGGGGAAAGGAATCCGGGCTGTCGTCAGCATGCAGGAGCATTACCTGGCGCTGGCTCCCGGCTTTCACCAGGTGCGAGAGCATGCCGGCCATCGGCGTCACCCCGGTCCCCGCACTGGCCATGACCACCGGCCTGTCCGTGTACTCCAGCACTACATCCCCGAAGGGGGCTGAGAGCACCACCTCGTCGCCTACTTTGACGTCGTTGTGCAGGAGGTTGGACATTTCGCCGTCGGGAGTTCCCTGGCCGTGCACCCGCTTGACGGCGAAGTGCCGGTGCTTGCCGTCGTCGGCGCGGGTAAGGCTGTACTGCCGCGGCTGGTGGACGCCGTCCTTCATGCGCATCTTGATGGTCACGTACTGTCCCGGCAGGGAAGGCTTCACCTCCCTCTCGTCGACGCGCTCCACAACGAAAGTGACGACGTCGTCCGTCTCCTGTATACGCTCAGCCACCCGCCAGGTGCGCCAGATGGTCTCCGGCGACAAGTGCACAGCGTTGTACAGGCCCCGTTCCTGGTTGATCAACATGTTGCCCATCAGCCAGTAAACCTCGTCCCATGCAGCGGCCACGTCCGGCGTTACAGCCTCGCCGAGCACATCAACAATGGCCCAGAACAGGTGCTCGTGAACGATCTGGTACTGGTCGGGGCTTAGTCCCAGCGAGACATGCTTGTGGGCAACCCTGGACAGCAGGTGGTCAGGCAGCTGGTCTGGTTTCTCCACGAGGTACCGGGCGAACGCTGCGATGGATCCGGCCAGCGCCTGTTGCTGCCGGCCGTCGGCCTGGTTTCCCCGGTTGAACAGGCCGTCCAGCAGGTCCGGCCGGGCCTCGAACATGTGCTGGTAGAACCGCTTGGCGATCTCCTGGATATTATCGCCGACCACGGGCAGTGTTGCCTTGATCACGGGGAGGGAAGTGTCTGAGAGCATGATGGTTACCTTCCGGAAAACGGGTCACCTGGCGGGGGGAGATGGCCTGAGGCGTGCCAATTTAGCAGCCGCTCCAGCCCCCCGATAGGGGCGACCGCCCCTATTTCCCAACTCCCGGGCCGGGCTGCGGACTTCATTTAAGGGCGGGGATGTTTGGCCAATCCCCTCGACCTGCGGCCAAACTAGGCTAAAATCATAAGCAGGCTGATGAATATCGGTTGGCAGGATCACTACTGAAGGAGTTTCACATGAACTTGGGAAGCATGATCAAAAATGCCGCTGGACGATTCGCTGGCAGGACGGGGACCGGCGGGACTGCCCGCGGGACCGGGCTGAATGCAACCGGCCGGACGCCCGGCACCACGGGTGCCGCAGGTGCAAGGCCGGGCGGCGTAGCCGGCAGGATCATGGGAATGCTCCGGCGGCGCTAAGCCGCCGCCGCAACCAACAAAGCAGGTACCGGATCTTCCGGCACCTGCTTTTTGGCCCTTAATAACAATGCGCCAGCTCGTCGTCCTCGGCACCGCGTCCCAGGTCCCCACCCGGACCCGGAACCACAACGGCTACCTCCTGCGCTGGGACGGCGAGGGCCTGCTTTTCGATCCGGGCGAGGGAACGCAACGCCAAATGATCCATGCCGGGGTGTCAGCGAACATGATCACCCGCATCTGCCTCACACACGTTCACGGTGACCATTGCTTCGGGCTGCCGGGGGTGCTCTCGCGCATGGCCCTCGACGCCGTGCCCCACCCGGTCCATCTCCACTTCCCCTCCTCCGGCGGGGACGTGGTCCGGGCGCTTGTGTCCGTCAGCACACCGGGTGTGGACCTCAGGCTGCACCCGCACGGAGAGGGCGGACCGGTGGCTGACGGCCTGGAAGTCCAGCCCCTCAAGCACCGCATAGAAACCTACGGCTACCGGTTGGTCGAACCGGACGGCCGGACCCTGCTGCCGGAACGCCTGCAGGCGGCAGGGATCTCCGGGCCGGACACAGGGCGCCTGCAGCGCCAAGGGAGCCTGGCAGGGGTGCGGCTTGATGACGTCAGCGCCGCCCGGCCGGGCCAGCGTTTCGCCTTCGTGATGGACACGGCGCCCTGCCGGGGCGCAGAAGAACTGGCCGACGGCGTCGACCTCCTCGTCGCCGAGTCGACCTTCGCCGACGACGACGCCGGGCTGGCCGGCCAGTACCGCCACCTCACAGCAGGGCAGGCGGGCGAGCTGGCGGCACATGCCGGGGCCCGCACTTTGGTGCTCACGCACTTCTCCGCACGGTACGGCGGCGACGCCACACTGCTCTCGGCCCAGGCGCGCGCCCGTGCGGGTACTGCTGCGGTCATCGCCGCAGAGGACCTGCAGCGTATCGGCTTCCCGCGGCGGCGGCGCTGGTCCCCAGGCGCCGCGCTGCAGCGCGGGCCGGTCACGGCATCGATGCCAAACCCGTCATTCAGCCCAGTCAGCCAGGGAGGTCACTCATGAGTGCAGCTTCAGAAGAAGTGTCAGACGTTACCGCGCATGGCAAGGAGCCCACGCTCAAGAGAGTGCTGGGACCCAAGCTCCTCCTGCTGTTCATCGTGGGGGACATCCTCGGCGCCGGCGTCTACGCGGTGACCGGAACCATGGCCGGCACCGTGGGGGGAATCGTCTGGCTGCCGTTCCTGCTGGCCTTCGTGGTGGCCACGCTCACCGCCTTCTCCTACCTTGAACTGGTTACGCAGTATCCACAGGCGGCGGGCGCCGCGCTGTACACGCATAAGGCGTTCGGGATCCACTTCGTCACCTTCCTGGTGGCTTTTGCGGTCGTCTGCTCCGGAATCACCAGTGCGTCCACCTCTGCGAATGTCCTGGCCCAGAACTTCTTTGGCGGCCTTGAGATCAACGGCTGGATGGGCAACCCCGGTCAGGGCGTGATCACCGCGGTTGCCCTTGGATTCATGATCCTCCTGGCGGCCATCAACTTGCGTGGGGTGGGGGAGAGCGTCAAGTTCAATGTGGTGCTCACGGTGGTGGAGATGGCCGCACTGTGCATTGTGATCGGCGTCGGGTTCTTTGTCATGGCCCAGGGGACCGGAAACCCGGGCGAGATCTTTGTCTTCAACGACTCCCAGGACAAAGGACTCTTCCTGGCCGTCACCGCAGCCACCTCCATCGCGTTTTTTGCCATGGTGGGCTTCGAGGACTCGGTCAACATGGTGGAAGAGACCCAGAACCCCGAGAAAATCTTTCCCCGCACCATGCTCACCGGCCTGGGCATAGCAGTCCTGCTCTACATGCTGGTGGCGGTGTCCGTGGTGAGCGTCCTCACGCCCACCGAACTCGAGGGCATCCGGGAAGCTGAGGGCGCGGCCCTGCTGGAAGTGGTCCACAAGGGCTCACCGGACTTCCCGATCGACAGGGTCTTTCCCTTCCTGGCAGTCTTCGCAGTCGCCAATACGGCCCTCATTAACATGCTGATGGCCAGCCGGCTGATTTACGGCATGGCCCGCCAGCATGTCCTGCCCCGCCAGCTGGGCAAGGTCCTTCCCGTCCGGCGCACCCCATGGGCGGGAATTGCCTTCTCCACTGTCCTGGCACTGGGCCTCATCCTGTATGTCACCAGTGATCCCGAAAGCAACATTGTGGCGAACCTTTCGGGCACCACCGCCTTCCTGCTGCTGTGCGTTTTCACGGTGGTCAACGTGGCCTGCGTGGTGCTGCGCCGCAAACGGGATCCCCACCGCAAGGTGTTCTTCACGTCCCCGGGCCAGCTCCCGCTCGTTGCCGCCGCCCTGTGCGCATTCCTTGCCGGACCATGGGTGGGCAGGAACATCATCCAGTACCAGATCGCCGGCGGACTGATGGCCATTGGAGTCATCCTGTGGCTTATCACCTGGATGATCAACCGCAGGACGAACGACGGCGATAGGGTTGATTTATGACTGCAGCAGCAGAATCAACTGTCACCTTCGAAGGACTTTTCGCCAGTGAACTCCCGGAACTCGCCGTTCCGTGGCAGGCCGAGGAAGCGCCCGAACCAGGGCTCCTGGTTCTCAACGATGCCCTGGCCGGCGAGCTGGGACTTGCCCCTGAATACCTGAAAAGCCCCGAAGGCGTGCGGCTGCTCCTGGGAAACCACGTCCCGGCTGGGGCCACCCCGGTTGCCCAGGCATACGCCGGGCACCAGTTCGGCGGCTACTCACCGCTGCTCGGCGACGGCCGGGCGCTCCTGCTCGGCGAACTGGTGGACGTTGGCGGGCGCCGGCGGGACGTGCATCTCAAAGGCTCCGGCCGCACACCCTTCGCCCGGGCTGGCGACGGCCGCGCCGTCGTCGGCCCCATGCTGCGGGAATACCTTGTGAGCGAGGCAATGCACGCCTTGAACATCCCCACCACCCGGGCCCTTGCCGTTGTGGCCACAGGACGCCCGGTGCGGCGGGACACCATGTTGCCCGGCGCCGTCCTGGCCCGGGTGGCCAGCAGCCATCTCCGGGTGGGCAGCTTCCAATATGCCCGGGCCACGGACAACATGGAGCTCCTCCGCCGGCTGGCGGACCATGCCATCAGCAGGCACTACCCGGACGCAGCCCAAGCTGAACATCCCTACCTGGAACTGTTCGCCTCGGTGGTGGCCGCCCAGGCCGGGCTGGTGGCCCGGTGGATGCTGGTGGGGTTTGTGCACGGCGTCATGAACACGGACAACATGACCATTTCCGGCGAAACCATCGACTACGGCCCCTGCGCCTTCATGGACGCTTTCAATCCCGGGGCCGTGTACAGCTCCATTGACGTCGGCGGCCGCTACGCCTACGCCAACCAGCCGGTGGTGGCTGAGTGGAACCTGGCGCGGCTGGCGGAGGCCATGCTGCCGCTCTTCCACGAGGACCAGGAACAGGCAGTCGCCCCCGCAGTGGAGGCGCTGGGGAAGTTCCGCAGCCAGTACAGCGATGCCTGGTTCAACGGCATGAAGGCAAAGCTTGGCATCAACGGCGGGCCGGCCGGAAGCAAGGAGGGGGACGAGGCATCGGAACTGGTGGACGGGGTGATCGCCCTGCTGAAGGACGGACCTGTCGATTACACACAGTTCTTCCGGAGCCTTGGCCAGGCCGCCAGGGGTGATGCCAGGCCGGCGCGGGGCATGGTCCTGGATCTCGCCGCGTTTGATGCCTGGGCTGGGCGCTGGGCCGGCCTGAAGCCCGACGCCGGGCTGATGGACAGCGTCAACCCGGTGTACATTCCCCGGAACCACCTGGTGGAGGAAGCGCTGGCGGCCGCCACGGAGGGGGATATGGGCCCATTCGACCGTTTCCTGGAAGTGGTGAGGGCCCCGTTCCATGAACGCCCGGGGCTGGAGCGCTACACCGAGGGGCCGCCGGAGGACTTCGGCACCTACCGGACCTTCTGCGGTACCTGACCCGGGGCGGCGCTGGCCTCCGGACGGATCAAGAATGACAACCGTGGAAGCACGACAAAGGCGGCAGCCGGGAGAACCCGGCTGCCGCCTTTATCTGGAGTGGCCTGGCCCTTACGGGCCAGCTGCGTCTGTGTCCGTGGTGACTATGCCACGCGGACGAAGGAAGCGCCGCTGAGCCAGCTGATGGAGTGAACGGCGGTCTGGTTGCCGTTCACGCCGCCGCTGACAACCTGGCCGTCGCCGGCGTAGACGCCCACGTGGCCGGCGGTGATCACCAGGTCACCGGGAGCGGGGGTGCCCACGGTGGTGCCGTACTGGTAGAACTGGCCCGGGGCAAGGTCGCCGACCGACTTGCCGACCGTGCGCAGGGCTTTCTCCACCATGGCGGTGCAGTCCTGGATCTGGCCCACCTGGCCGTAGGCGTTGGCAAGGATGGCCGCTCCGGCGCCGCTGCCCGTGGCTGCAACCGGTGCTGATGCGTAGGACATGTTCATTCCCGTGTTAGCCGGGGTAGTAACAGCAGCGGTCTGGACCGGAGCCGGTGCCGGTGCTGCAGCCGGTGCAACGTAGGCTGCGGCCGGGGCGGATCCCGCGGCGGGAATCTGGATCTGGTCACCGGGGTAGATGATCGTGGAGACGGAAAGCCCGTTGGCTGACAGGACGTCATTCAGGCTGACACCGTGCATCGACGCAATGGCACCAAGGGTGTCGCCCGATACAACCGTGTGGACGTTGCCGGCTGCTGCGGCGGGGGCTGCGACTGCTGCCACAGGGGCGGCCGAAGCCTGGACGCTAGCGGTCTCGGTGGTGTCCGGACCGTTCACACCGGCGTGGGCCGGGGCGCCTACGCCGAAGGCAATGCCGGAGGCTGCTGCTACGGCCAGAGCCGGACGGCCCAGGGACTTGGCCGAAACAGCCAGCCCTTCGATCGCGATGGAGCGGGCCGGCGTTGCGCGGTGACGGGCAGTGGTGGAATTTTTTGACACAGTTGATCGCCTCTCCCATGCCTGCGGGGTGAGCTGTCGGGTTCGGGTTGGAGATACCCGGCCGGTAACACCTCCGAATGGAACGGACGCGCTATCGACTTAACCCCAAGACCTTTAAAGGCCGCGGAAACTTGGTTCCCCCGTCCCTGCCAGCTGGAAAGCGTTGGTTCCCGGGTCAGTGGCAGGGCTCGGCATTCTGACGGGGAATGTCCCGTCTGGGAGGGACACTTGAAGACCATAACCCGACTTAGCACCCATTGTCACATTTGGATAACATGCGAGGCGATTCTCTCGGTTTGGCTATCGACTGGATTTCGCGTGCCACAGCGCCCCCGGGGCGAAGTGCAGGCGCGCCGATTTTGCAGGGCATGATGTTTATCACAAAGCGATAAAGGACGGGCAAAGATCGCCGCTGAACCTTGTCCGGAGGTGGCTGGGGGAGGAGTATGTTCGTCACCCCGAGGAGGCACTGTGACGCAGCTTGGCAAGTATGAGAAGTACCTGATTGAGGAATTCTTTGACGACTACCGGTCCGGCGCGCTGAGCCAGCGGACCTTTACCCGGCGGGTTGCTTTCATTACCGGCAGCATGGCGGCGGCGTCGGCGGCGATGCTGCTGGTGGGTTGTACCCCCAGCGAGGTGCCGCGGAGCACCGACCCCATGCCCACCCCGGAACCGTCCCCGACGTCCCCGACGTCCGCTGCCGGGACTGCGGGGTCGGGAGCGGTGCCCGGGGCTAAAAGCCCGCTCTCTGTCCCTGAGGGTGCGCCAGGATTGACGACGGCGTCCGTCCAGTTTCCGTCCGGCGGCGCCTCCGTCAGTGCCTACCTGGCCAGGCCCGAGCAGGAAGGGCGCGCTCCTGCCGTGTTGATCTGCCATGAGAACCGCGGGCTGACGCCCCACATCGAAGACGTGGCCCGCCGGTTCGCGAAGGAGGGGTATGCCGCCCTGGCGCTTGACCTGCTCAGCCGTGAAGGTGGGACGGCCGGCATGGACCGCGACGCCGTACCCGGCGCCCTCACCCAGGCCGGCGCCCAGCGGCACGTGGCCGACTTTGCGGCAGCACTGGAGTACCTCCAGGCCCAGGACTTCGTGGACGGCGGCCGCGTCGCCATGACCGGCTACTGCTTCGGCGGCGGCATCACCTGGCAGGCGGCCGCCGAACTGGACGGCTTGAAGGCAACTGCGGCGTTCTATGGACCCGCCCCCGACCTGGCCAAAGTACCGGACATCAAGGCGGCCGTATTCGGGGTCTACGCTGAACTCGATCAACGCATCACCGGGCCAATGCCTGCGCTCAAGGATGCGCTGGCAGCCTCCGGTGTTGTCCACCAGCTCACGGTCTACCCCGGCGTGGACCATGCCTTCCATAACGACACCGGCGACCGCTACAACGAAGCCCAGGCGACGGCCGCGTGGAATGACACCCTTGCCTGGTTCGGCCAGCATTTGTAAGAGGCCGGCACTTCTGCCCTTTCCGTCAACGTAACTGCCTTCGGTCCATAACGATGTAGAAACGTCCGCCTTCAACCTGAGGGTGAAGGCGGTAGGCTTCCCGACTATGTGCCGGTTCGTTACCAAACCCAGGGCGCGGCTCGCCGCGGCGCTTCTTTCATTTGCGCTGGTGGGAACCCTATGGCTTACGCCGGCGGGTGCTGCGGAGGTCCCGCCCGGCGATTTCCCGTCCTGGGAGGAGGTGCAGGACGCGAAGGAGAGCGAGGCCAAAAAGACCGCGGAAATTGCCAGGATAGGTGGCTTACTGTCCGCCCTTCAGGACCAGTCCGAGGCCGCAGGCTCCGCCGCGGTGCAGGCAGCAGCGGAGTACGCGGTGACGGACGCGGCTTTGCAGGCTGCATCTGCCAAGGTGGAAGTCCTGGCGGCACAGACCGAGCAGGCTCACTTTGACCTTGTCCAGCACAGGAAAGAGCTCGGTGCGCTGGCGGCCCAGTCATACAAAACCGGCGGTACGAACATGGGGTTCTTTGTTGCCCTCGACGCCGTCCAGAGCAACACCGTGCACGGGCTCAACGTGGTGCAGATCGTGGGGGACAAGACCGCCGCACTCGTGCACAAGGCGTCGGTCGCAGGAAAGATCGCTGCTGCGCTGGCGGCCCAGGAACAGGCTGCGAAGGATGAGCGCGGGCGGCTGTCCCTTGAAGCCGAAGCCAGGCTCACGGAGGCCCGGTCCGCCCAGGACGCCGTGACCCGCCAGGCGGCGGAGGAAAAGCAACGCAGCGGGCAGCTAACGGCGCAGCTGGCGTCGCTCAAAGGCACGACGGCGGAGGTGGAGAACGCCTACCGGCAGGGCCAGGCGGCGCTGGCCGCCTACGAGGCATCCCAGGCGGCCAAACGCGCCGCGGCTGAAGGACAGTCCCGCCGGCAGGCCGACGCGGCTGCCCGGCCCGCACCGCTGCCCGCCGCCGGGCCCGCGGCTCCGGAAGCGCCCCAGCCCGGCGGCCCAGCCCCCGCGCCCGTCAATCCGGCTCCGGCGGACCCGGCTCCGACAAACCCTGCCCCGGCCAGCCCGCCCCCTGCGCCGCCAAGCCCGCCGCCCGTCGTCGTGCCTTCCCTCCCCGGCGGCGCGGTGAATAACCCGGCAGGAGCTAAAAGCTACGCCTCCACCAGGTTGGGCGCCCACGGCTGGGGCCAGGACCAGTTCCTCTGCCTGGCCCAGCTGTGGACCAAGGAATCGAACTGGCTGACCACCGCCACCAACCCCTATTCGGGCGCCTACGGAATCGCGCAGGCCCTGCCGCCAGGCAAGTACTCCAGTGCTGGTGCCGACTGGCTTACCAGCTACCGGACGCAGATCGACTGGGGGCTGGGCTACATCCGGGAGCGGTACGGCTCGCCCTGCGCCGCCTGGAACCACTCCATGGCAAAGAACTGGTACTGACCCCGCGTAGGCTTTTCCCATGCCTGACTATGAACGCTTCCGGATCCTTCTTGAGGAGGAACGGGAGCGGAAGGTGGCCCTCCTGCCGGCCCTGCGCGCAGACATCGCCTCCGCCAACTCGGCGCGCCAGGATTCGAATGTGGACGACGAACATGACCCGGAAGGCTCCACCATCGCTTTCGAGCTGTCCCAGGCGTCCGCCCTGCTGAAGCAAAGCAGCGCAGGGCTGGACCAAGTGGACGCCGCCCTGGCCAGGATTGCCGCCGGTACATACGGGACCTGTGCTGTGTGCGGGGAAGCCATCGCCGAAGGCAGGCTGGAGGCACGGCCGTGGACCCCGTTCTGTATCCGCCACGCATCGGCGGGCCGCGGCCAATGAGCAGCACCCTGGACCGGGTGTCCGCTGCTGCAGGCTTCGTTGATCGCACCCTGCAGAATGAGGGCGCCTGGTACCGGGCGGACGACGTCGAGGACAGGCTGGGCGGGCAGCTGGCCTCCTACGGCTCCTCGGTGGGCGCAGTCCGGGGAACCGTCCGCGACGCCCTCCGGAAATACAAGGACCTCGACCACGACGCCGTTGTCCAGCTGGCGTCCGCCCTCTGGGGCCAGCCCAGGCCCGGTTCCCGAGCCGTTTTTGAGCGCAGGCTCGCCGCTGTTGTGCTGCTCCAATCCACCAGGGCACTCCTGCGCCACTCGGACCTGACCCGTATTGAGGGCTTCCTGCGGTCTGCTGGGACCCGGGAACTGGTGGAGCCGCTGCTGTCCGACGTCGTGGCGCCGTTCCTGGCGGGGCTCGGCGGGCGGGACCGGCAGCGCGCAGCCGTGGTCCTGGCCCGGTGGCGGACGGACTCCGACAGCCAGCTGCGCACCGCCGCCGCCTTTATTGACCAGCAAGCCGCCCCCGAAGCCCCACCACAAGGAGACACCCATGAACGATCCCTATAACCTTGACCGGTTCGTCGCCGCCCAGGACAGCGGCGGCACATACGGCCAGGCGTTGGCGGAACTGCAGCTGGGCCGGAAATCCGGCCACTGGATGTGGTTCATCTTTCCGCAGTTCGCGGGCCTGGGCCACAGCGAAATGTCTCGACGGTACGCCATCGGCTCCCTGGCTGAAGCACGGGAGTATCTGGCCCACCCGGTGCTCGGCCCACGGCTGCTCGAGTCCGCCCTGGCCGTCACCAATCACTCAGGCGGCCCGGCGGAGGACATCTTCGGGAGCATTGACGCCCGGAAGCTGCACTCCTCCATGACGTTGTTCCTCCGGGCAGCCCCGGGGGAAACGGTATTCAAAACGGTCCTGGCCCAGTTCTTCGATGGACAGCCCGACGCCGCCACTGACGAGCTGCTTGCAGACCAGGACGAGAAGTAGGGGCCAGGAAATAAGAGGCCGACGGCGGTGCCCCGCGCATCAGGCGGGGCACCGCCGTCGGTATCTTTCCGGTACAGCCCGGGGCTACGGCGTGGGGCTGCCGCCGTTGACGTTCAGCGTTTCGCCCACAACATAGCTGGATTCCGGTGAGGCGAGGAAGACGTAGGCGGGGGCGAGCTCCGCCGGCTGGCCTGCCCGGCCCAGCGGCGTCGACTGCCCGAACTCCGGCAGCTCCTCCTTCGGCTGGCCGCTGCTGACCTGCAGCGGGGTCCAGATGGGACCCGGCGCCACCGCATTGACGCGGATGCCCTTGGGCGCCAGCTGCTGCGCCAGGCCCTTCGTGAAGTTGTTGATGCTGGCCTTGGTGGTGGCGTAATCCACCAGCGTCGGGGACGGGCTGTAGGCCTGGATGGACGTGGTGTTGATAATTGTTGACCCGGCCGGCATATGGGGGAGTGCTGCCTTGGTCAGCCAGAACATCGCGTACACATTGGTCTTCAGTGTGTGGTCGAACTGCTCATCCGTGATGTCGGCGAGGTCCTCCTGCGCCACCTGCTTCCCGGCGTTGTTGACCAGGATGTCGATGCTGCCCAGCACCGCCACGGCAGTGTCCACCACGTCGCGGCACACGGACGCGTCCTTGAGGTCACCGGGGACCTTGATGGCCTTGCGCCCGGCGGCCTCGATGAGGCCCGCAATGCGGGCGGCATCCTCTTCTTCCTCCGGAAGGTAGGAGAGAACGACGTCGGCCCCCTCCCGGGCGAAGGCAATGGCCGTTGCTGCACCGATGCCTGAGTCCGCGCCGGTGACGATCGCCTTGCGCCCTTCCAGCCTGCCGGTACCGCGGTAGGTCTCCTCGCCAAGGTCGGCCTTGGGTGCCAGCTCCGCATCCAGTCCCGGCTCGGGCTGGTGCTGCTTTGGCGGTGAGATCTTTTCGTACGCGGTGACCGGATTGCGGAAGGTGTACTGGTCTGTCATGTGGTCCTCCTGGTGCTCGGATGACAAAAGCTAAGCATGCTTACCGTTCCAAGCCTAGGCACCTGATGCCTCCCTTGCCAAACCCGGTCAATCCCGGAGGACTTCGTGCAGCCGGACGTCCCCCAGCTTTCCGGAATCCACCGTGGCGGTCATGAACGTGCAGGCCGGCTGCCGGCGGCGGTCAGTGGGCGAGCCCGGGTTCAGGAGCCGCAGCCCGCGCGGGGTGGTGGTGTCCCACGGGATATGGCTGTGGCCGAAAATCAGCACGTCCGCCTCCGGGTACTGGACCTCGCACCTGGCTTCACGCCCCTTGGCCTGGCCGGTCTCGTGCACCATGGCAAAGCGGACGCCTTCCAGCGTGATCTCCGCCGTTTCCGGAAGGCTCCGGCGCAGTTCCGGTCCGTCATTGTTTCCATAGACGCCCACCAGCAGGCGGCTCCGCCGCCGGAACTCTTCCAAGTGGGTCGCGGACACCCAGTCGCCGGCATGAAAGACCACGTCGGCGCTTTCGACGGCGGACCACACCTGTGCAGGAAGGTCACGCGCGCGTTTGGGGATGTGGGTATCGGCGACCAGGACGAGATTCAGCGGCATGGGAAAGATCCTGCCATGCCGGCCGGCTTGCCGAGGACCGGCCTTTTGCCTCCTCCTGCGGACCCTCGCGGCGGGTGTTACCGTAAGCCCTTTTCCCGGCGGGCAGCCAGTCGTACTCTGGGCTCGGAGGTGAGTGCCATGGAGGCAACGCAGGGCGACCGCATCATCGTGCACGGCAGGACTGTGGGGGCGGCAGACCGGCATGGAGTGATTCTTGAGGTGCGCGGCCAGGGCGGAGCGCCGCCTTACCGTGTCCGTTTTGATGACGGACACGAGACCATCATGTACCCCGGCGGTGATTTCGCCGTCGAGCGCGGTACGGCGAACCAGGCCTGACCGGGGCAGCGGACGGCAGGTGCAGCCCACCCGTTCCACCTGTCAGACTGGAGCGATGGATCACTTTCCGGCGTCCACCGCGTCCTCCGCCCCTCCCGTCCGTACCGGTCCCAGGGACCCCGGCGACGCGTGGGTCGAGGGTAGCCGCGGGCGCTTCTGGGGGCGTTTCGGCGCGGCCGGGGTGCTGGCCTACGATCCCGGCAAGGGGGTGCTGCTGCAGCACCGGGCTGTGTGGAGCCACAACGGCGGAACGTGGGGGCTGCCCGGCGGCGCACTCCATGAGGGTGAGGAGGCCGTCACCGGCGCGCTCCGGGAAGCCTATGAGGAAGCCGCCGTGCCCGCGGACAATGTGGAGGTGATCTTCACGTCCCTGCTGGACGTGGGGTATTGGAGCTACACCACGGTTGTGGTGCTGGTGCGGGAGGCGTTTGACCCCGTGATCAGCGATCCCGAAAGCCTGGAACTCCGGTGGGTGCCGCTACCCGAGGTGGCCGGCATGGAACTGCACCCCGGATTCGAAGCGTCCTGGCCGGACCTCCGTGCAAGGCTCGAGTCCTAGTAGTCCGGGCCGTACTCCGCCTTGACCAGGATGGGGAGGTGATCTGAGTTGCCCCGCGGCAGGGTCTCCACGCTTTCGATATCCAGGCCCAGCGACGTCGCGAAATCGAAGTGGCCCTTGAACACCTTGTACCGGGTGTAGGTGCGGCGGTTGCTCAGGGAGAGTGCATAGCCGGAGTTTTTCATATGCAGGTCCAGGTTCTTGGTGAAGAACGGGTAGTTGAAATCGCCCACCATCAGGGTCATCAGGCCTTTGCCCATACTCAGCAGCTCCGCATGGGCCGCGTGGATCTGCTTTCGCCGGAGCGAGTTGGACGCGGTGAGCGGGGCAGCGTGGAACGAGCCGATCACCAGTTCATGCTGCGTTTCGTTGTCCATGACCCGGGTGCCGATCAGCCGCTCATGGGCCGGGGCCAGGACGCGGTCATGCATCGACTTCTTCAGGGCGAAGGACTGGGTGTCCAGGGCGGTGAAGCGGCTGGTGCGGTAGTAGATGGCCAGCCCCAGCCGGTTGCCCTTGGTGGCATCCGCCAGATGCAGCGGGCCCAGGGTTTCCGGAAGATCGCTGGAATCCACCTCCTGGAGGCAGAGCGCATCAATGTCGTGGTTCCGCGCCAGGGCGAGGAGTTCGCCGCTCGCCTTGTGCTTGCGGAGGTTGTAGCTGATGACGCGCATGGAACACCTCTTCAGAGGGTTGCTGACAGGACCAGTTCCTGAGTCTAGTCGGATGGGTCCTGCCAGGGGCCAACATTTCGCCGCGTCCCTTTGGGCGAAATGCCGTGCCGGGGTCCGGCGCAGGCGGGGTACCCGTCGCGGATAGAGTTAAGGCCGATTCACTGGAACTCCAAAGGGGCCAACGTTGACCGCAGAGCTGCCTGAACTGGCTGAAGGAAACTTCTACTACCTGAACCTGGGCGGTGGGCGTTTCCGTTCCACCATCCATGCCCAGGGTGCCTGGAACGTCCACGAGCAGCACATGGCGCCGGCGTCGGGCCTGCTGGCGGACAGCCTGGAACGCCATGACCCGCGGCCGGACATGCGGATGGCGCGGATCAGCTACGAGATCCTCGGCCTCATCCCGGGCGGCGAATTCCAGATCGCTGCCACCACCCTCCGGCCCGGAAAAACCATCGAGCTCCTGCAGGCCGAGCTCGTGGCGGGCGGCCGGACCGCCATCCGCGCCACCGCCTGGCGGCTGGCCACCAGCGATACAACGCCGGTGGCTGCCATCGAGGACACCCCCATTCCAGGTCCGGAAGACTGCAAGCCGTATGACGGAGCGTCCGTGTGGCCCGGCGGCTTCATCCGCTCGCTGGAAATGCGCGTGGCGGAAGGGCACCGGCCCGGGGCCGGAAAGGTCTGGCTCCGTACGGAACATCCCCTGACGGACCGCGCGGACAGCGGTGCCCTGGCCAGGCTCATGGGCATGGTGGACACGGCCAACGGCATCGCGGCCAGGGTGCCGCCCGGGAAGGACAGTTACTCGTTTCCCAACCTTGACCTGCAGATCCACATGTACCGCCGGCCCGAAGGGGAGTGGCTGGGCCTGGACAACGCTGTCTCGTTCGGCGGGGACGGGATAGGCCTGACCTCCACCGTCCTGCACGACCTCCAGGGGCCGTTCGGGCGCGCGGAGCAGATCCTCACACTGAGAAAGACCTGACGGGACCGCCGGGTGTGGAGCGCGGCAGTGGTGGCGGTCCTCTCGAAGCGCTACCTGGCCTGGTCAGGGATGCTGGTACGCCGGAAGGCTGCGGGGGACATTCCCAAACTCTAAGGAAATGCGACGGTGGCTGCCGGAGTTGCTTTTTGACTGTAAAACGCCCTGCTGAGGTAGGCCGCTGTTAGGTCTCCTTACCCGGCGGTGGCGTCGAGGGGCCGTCCGTTTCTCGTCGAGTGGGACGCCCCTCTCGTCAACAAGAAGGTCCTCGACGACCTGGCCCGCTGCGGTGTCGATAATGATGATGAAGTTTGCGGGCCATGACGGGTCAGGAGCGGGGGCATAAAAAGCGAATGATCAGTTCGATTCCGCGTACACCGACCCTTCAACGGTGGACAAGCTGATTTACGACTGAGCAATCAAACCTTTAGCGCAATCCTGGTTCAAGCGCACAGCCACGGATCTAATCGCAGGAGTGGAGTTCTGCACGGATCTTCTTGGCCGTCATGGCGTCGGCTGGCAGGTGCTTCACTCGAATGATCCGGGAAGGTTCTCTACGAAGACGACGTGCAGGTAGTTGTAGCGCCCCACACTCCTGCGCCCTCGGTGCCTCGAAACCTCCGCCTCGAAACTCTAGGGATACGGGACCCACACGGACTCCGGTCACCGATCCGAAGCACCTCTCAGCGTTCCCAGAACACCGCCATATAGCGGCAACTCCTGCGGGTCTAATGGATGTATCGTTGAGTATCGTTGTATATCGTTGGCGGTTTACAGAGGAGATCATCATGCGTGGTTCATACCCGGCAGCCGGATTCGGCGGGAGCAACATCGACGGCATGTGGCAGGCCGTCGAGGAGCTGCGTTCACGGTTCGAAAAACGCGCTGGAACCCGTGCCGGCAAGGGCGAGGTGCGGTCTGCAGTGCTGGCGCTTCTTGCTGAGCGGCCGATGCACGGCTACCAGATCATCCGCGAGATCGAGGAGCGCAGCGGCGGCAGCTGGAAGCCGAGTGCCGGTTCCGTCTACCCCACCCTGCAACTGCTCGCGGACGAGGGCACCATCAGCGCCGAGGAGTCCAACGGCCGCAAGATCTATTCGCTGACCGAGGCCGGCCGGGAGGAAGTTGCGCAGGACCACGGGGCAACGCCTTGGGACTCGCCGGGTTCCCACTCCGGCGGGTTTGGATCCCTGCCCAAAGCGGGGGTGGAGCTCGCGCAGGCTGCAGCACAGGTGGGCCGCACGGGCTCGCCGGACCAGGTGCAGCAGGCCGTGGCAGTGCTCGACGACGCACGGCGCCGGCTCTACGCGATCCTCGCCCAGGATTGACCCGGGTGGCGTCTGTCCGCCTGCATCGTGCCGCTTCGGCCGCGGGCGCCGGGGACACCCGTGCCCGCTACCGCCGGATCCTGCGCTTTGCCGCCTGGAATCTGGCGGTGACGTGGTGGTATGAACTGTTCCTCCCACGGATAGGACTTGCCCGGGTCGCGGAGCGTACGCGGCCGCGGAGGATGCAGCGTTTCGCCCGGCGCTTCCATGGCCTGGCCGTGGAGCTGGGCGGTTTGATGATCAAGGTGGGACAGTTCCTTTCCTCCAGGCTCGATATTCTGCCGCCGGAGATCACCAGGGAGCTTGAGGGACTCCAGGACGAGGTGCCGCCCGTTCCGTTTCCTTCGATCCGCGCCTTGGCCGAGGAGGAGTTGGGCGCTCCGCTGGACCAGGTGTTCGCTTTCGTGGAGGAGGTACCGATCGCTGCCGCGTCGCTGGGGCAGGCGCACCGGGCACGCCTTCGTGCAACGGATGCGGCCGACACCGGGTTCACCGATGTGGTGCTCAAGGTGCAGCGTCCGGGCATGGACGCGATTGTCGACGTCGACCTTGCAGCCCTGCGCAAGGTAGGCGGCTGGCTCAGCCGCATTCGCCTGGTATCCAGCCGCGCCAATATGCCAGCCCTGGTGGAGGAGTTTGCGCAGACCAGTTTCGAGGAGATCGATTACCTGCACGAGGCGGCAAACTCCGAACGCTTCGCCGCCGATTTTTCCGACGACGGAAGGGTCTGCGTGCCCGGCATAGCTTGGGAGCGGAGCACCCGCCGCGTGCTCACCCTTGAAGACGTCACGGCCATCAAAATCACGGAGGCCGGGGCACTCCGGGCGGCGGGCATCGACCCGGCCGAGGTGGCTCCGGTGTTCGCCGCCGTCATGTTCGACCAGTTGTTCACCAACGGCTTCTTCCACGCCGACCCCCACCCGGGGAATATCTTCGTCACTCCCGTTACCGCGGCGGCCGGCGACCGTCCGTGGAAGCTGACGTTCATCGACTTCGGCATGATGGGCGAAATTACATCCTCCACCCGCAGCGGACTCCGGAAGTTGCTGATTGCGGCCGCCGCGCGCGACGGCAGGGGGCTGGTGGCGGCGATCAACGACGTCGGTGTGCTGGCGCCGTCAGCCGACACGGTGGAGATGGAACGCGCCATGACGCACCTCTTCGCCCGCTTCGGCGGAATGGGATTCGCCGAGCTCCGGGAGGTGGATCCGAGGGAGTTCCGTGACTTTGCAGTGGAATTCGGCGACGTTGTCCGCTCGCTGCCGTTCCAGCTCCCGGAAAATTTCCTGCTCATCATTCGGGCGATGTCGCTGACCTCGGGGGTGTGCTCCTCGCTCGATGAGCGCTTCAACCTCTGGGATTCCGTGGAACCGTATGCTGCCCGGCTCCTGCGCGACGAGCGCGGCAATATCGTGGAGGACGTGGCACAGCAGGCCTTCGACGCCGCGGCAACCGCGCTGCGCCTGCCAAAACGCCTGGATGCGCTGGCCGGACGGCTCGAGGAAGGCTCCCTCGCCGTCGCCAATCCACGTCTAGAACGGCACATCGCCCGGCTGGACCGCTCCACCCGGCGCTCTGCTTCTGCCCTGGTGTTCGCCGCCCTGCTCATCGCCGGCGCCATCGTGCGGGCTGACGAAGCCGTCCTGGGCGGCATCCTTATGGCCGGTTCAGTAGTCCCGCTGTTGCACGGCCTGTGGGCAGGCCGGCGCGGCCTCTGACAGGGACGTGGCCAGGCGGCAGCCGTTTCCGGCGCCGCCGGCGCGAGCCTCAGGTCCGGGCGTGGAAAACCAGCCAGCCCGCGAGTGTTGACAGGCCTGTCAGCACAGCGCCCCACAGCATGTCCACGACAATCAGCTGCAGCGGCCACACTTTCAGGGTGGCTGCGTTGGTGAGGTCATAGGTGGCGTAGGCGAAGGCGCCCAGCGCCGCACCGTAACCCAGGGCAGCCAGCCAGCTGCCGCCGTCGAGCGCGGGCCGCAGGGCAAAAAACACAATTCCGGCGATGTAAATGACGTAGAACGCCACGGCGTAACCTAGGTGTGGTTTGTCCGCCAGCAGTTCGCCGATGTGGCTGCGGTAAAAGGGGTTCATCAGCTTGAGCCAGATGGCGTCGATCGCTGCGAAGGCGGCGGCGACAACGAGGAATTGCAGAATGACCATAAGGGAGCTTAGCAATATGAACGACGGCGGCCCGGGGCCCCGCACCCTGACAGTGGTGCGGCAGGAAAAGACGCTGGGCGCCGCCCGGGACCTGGAGTTCGGCCTGGAACTGCTGGCCAGGGCCAAAAGCGGCGACATCGGTCCCACGCTGCGGCTGTACCGGCCCGCACCCACGGTCGCGTTCGGCCAGCGCGACACCCGCCTGCCGGGATTCGACGCCGCCGCGCAGGCGTGCCGTGCCAACGGTTTCGAACCCCTGGTCCGCCGGGCAGGAGGCCGGGCGGCCGCCTATCACCAGGGAACCCTGGTGGTGGACCACATTGAACCCGATCCGGATGCCATCGCCGGTTCCAAGACCAGGTTCGGGTACTTCGGGGAGCTTTTTGCGGACGCCCTCCGCCGGGTCGGCGTGCAGGCGGCCGTGGGCGAGATTCCCGGGGAATACTGCCCCGGTGAGTTCAGCGTGCACGGCACGGACCCGGCTGACGGCGCACACCGGGTGAAACTGGTGGGCACCGCCCAGCGCGTGGTGGCCGGCGGCTGGCTGTTCAGTTCGGTGATCGTGGTGGAAAACTCGGCGCCGATCCGCAAAGTGCTGACCGACAGCTACGCCGCCCTGGGGCTGGACTGGGACCCTGCCACGGCAGGGGCGGTGGACGACCTTGTACCTGGTGTGGACGTCTCAGCGGTGGAGGAGGCCCTTCTTTCCGTGTACGCGGACCATGCCACCCTCGAAACCGCTTCGTTCAGCAGCCTTGGGGCATAACCCGCGCCATCGACTGCCAGGCAAGCAAAACGGGACCAACATTGGGAAATGTTGGTCCCGTTCTGTTTGTCCGGGGCCCAGGTCAGGAGTCCCCGTTCAGTTGCGGGGTTCCCGGCCGGGGCGGCGTGCCAGCTAGGCTGCGAGCCGCTGCTTGACCTCGGCAGCGGAAGGGTTCGTGGCGGCGGTGCCGTCCGGGAAGAGGACAGTCGGGACGGTCTGGTTTCCACCGTTCAGCTGCTCCACGAGTTCGGCGGTGCCTTCCACTTCCTCGATGTTGATCTCGGTGTAGCCGATGCCCTGGGCATCAAGTTGCTTCTTCAGCCGGTTGCAGTAGCCGCACCAGGTGGTGGAAAACATGGTGATAGTGCCGGATTCGGGAGTGAAGTCCACGGAGCTCTCCTCTGTGCTTGATAACGGTTTCGTTCCTGTAACGGTAGCGTGCAGTCCGGTATTCCCCGCTTCCGGGCCCGCAGGGCCTCCGTGGATGACAGCTCCTGCCGCCGATGGCATGCTGGAGCCATGTGTGGACGTTACGTAATGGCACGCGCCGTGGGGGACCTCCTTGCCGATTTCGACGCCGAGCTTGAGGACGAGGTCAGCATCCCGCCGTCGTGGAATGTGGCGCCGACGGACGCGGTTCCCATCGTCCTGGAACGCCTGGTGGATGGCGAGTCGGGGAACAAACACGTCCGCCAGCTCCACGTCGCCCGCTGGGGACTGGTCCCGTCCTGGGCCAAGGATCCCGGCATCGGCTCCCGGATGATTAATGCCCGCAGCGAGTCCGTCCTTGAGAAGCCGGCGTTCCGGAAAGCCATGCAGTCACGCCGGTGCGCAGTCCCGGCTGACGGTTATTACGAATGGAAGCAGGGGCCGGGAAAGTCCAAGCAGCCCTACTACGTGCACCCGGGCGCTGGCCATGGTTTGGTGTTCGCGGGTCTCTATGAGTGGTGGAAGGATCCCACCTGGCCGGCAGGGGAGCCGGGCGGGTGGCTTCTCTCAACGTCCATCCTGACCACGGACACGCCCCCGCCGGGCAGCGAGTCCACGGTGTTTGGAAAACTCACGGAACTCCATGACCGGGTGCCCCTACCCATGGACAGAGCCACGATGCAGGCCTGGCTGGACCCCCAGGCCGACGATCCGGCCGGACTCGTGGACCTGGTACGGGCAGGGGTCAAGGACGTGGCCGCTGACTGGCAGGTGGAATCCGTAGGGAAAGAGGTCGGCAACGTCAGGAATAACGGGCCGGAACTGATCCGGCCCGTTGAAGCACTCTTCTAGCAGCCGGCTCTTTGAGCAGCCCGGACGAAACCGTGGGGAGTGCTAAACGGTGACCGCGCCGTCGTCGTCCACTGCCCAGGTGGGGTTGTACGCCACCTCCCAGCGGAAACCGTCCGGGTCCGCAAAGTAGCCGCTGTAGCCTCCCCATGGCTGGGTGATGGGCTCGGCGATGATTTCCGCCCCCGCGGCGGCGGCCTCCTCCATGACGCGGTCCACGTCCTCCGTTCCGGGAAGGTTGTGGCTCAGCGTGATGCAGGGGACAGCTCCGGAGGCCGTGACGCCGGCGTCTGCCTGCATCTGGCGCACATCCCACAGGGACAGCACCAGCCCGTGGTTCACCTGGATGAACACCACGTCGCCGGGAAGTTCACGGTGCACGGGCCAACCAAGACCGTCAACGTAGAAGGCCCGGGACGCGGCAACACTGCGGACGCCCAGCGAAATGAAGTCGACTCTTGGCTGCATGCTTCGATACTGTCAGACGATGGCGACAATTCAAGGAAACGATAGAGATGCTTTGGCCGACAAGGAACAGCTCGCTGCCGTCCGGGTTGCTGTTGACGAAGTGGATGAACAGATCGTCACCCTCATCGCCCGCCGCGAACGGCTGATCCGGATTGCCGGGACGCTCAAGGGCGACGACGCCGAGGTCCGTGCGCCCGGCCGGGTGGAGCGGATCATTGAGCACGTCCGCTCAGCCGCGGAAAAGAAGGACATTGACCCGGACATCGTCGAGTCCACGTACCGCGCCATGATCTCCGGGTTCATCGAACTGGAACTGAAGGTCCATAAAGAGAACAGCTGACCTCCCGCCCACGGGCGTGGTTACAGGTGCTCCTCCACGGGGACGCCATGCTGGTACTCCCTGCCCTCCGCCTCGCTGAAGGCTGACATGACGTGCCCCTTGCCCAGGCCGTTCAGGGCGGCAAGGGGAAAGCTGCCGGTGATGGTGTTCTCTGAATGGGTTACCCCGGACAGGTCGTAGTCCTCCTCGACTCCCTGTTCGCGATTAAAAGAATAGAAGGCAATGGCCTTCCCGTTCATGAACTCAATACACAGCCTCCGCTGCGAGGAATAGTCGGGGGTGGCCCCCATCAGCCCCACCACATAGGCGCCCGAATCCGGGATGGTGCCGTCTATATCGAACGTGGCCACCACGGTGGAATCCTGGGCTGTGATGCTTGCCTGCTTCAGAAGTGCGTCTTGGGTTTTCATGGCACAATCCTGCTCCCTGCCGATCGGTCCGTCCACCCTTCCCGTGCAATCTCTTTGTACCTCCCGCAGCCCATCTATGCTCCCGTTCGGAGCAGGGGTAGACTGGCAATATTCGAATATGTGTTCGAATACTTTCAGCTACATCCACTCCGGGAGGCGCCATGGGTATGTTCAGCGAATCCGTGGACGTCGACTGCACTGCGGACGGCGAACCCCGTGGCCTGCTGTGGGCTGGACAGTCCTATACCGTCTGCACGGAACCGCTGCGCTGGTACGAACGCCGGCAATGGTGGGCTGAAGAAACACGCGCACCGCTTGGCAGCGGACCCGGAGTGGTGGACCATGAGATCTGGCGCGTCCAGGTGTTGCCTTCCGCCCCGGTGCGGGGTGCAGAAGCCGCGGAAGAGCCGCTGACCCTTGACCTCACCCGGCATATCCGCAGCGGCCGGTGGCGGCTCCTGCGCATCCATGACGCACTCCGGCCCAGGACAGCATGAGTTTCACCCATCTTCACGTTTCCACCGCATTCAGCGCCCACTATGGCGTTTCCTGGCCCGAGGAACTGGCGCAGGCTGCCGCCGCTGACGGCGCAACCGGGCTCGCCTGTACGGACAGGGACGGGCTGTACGGGACCATCAAGCACCTCAAGGCTTGCATGGCAGCAGGCATCGATCCCATCGTTGGCGTTGACCTTGCGGTATTTGACGACGACGGCGACCACCGCACGCAGCTGGCGGGCAGGGTGGTGGTACTGGCCCGGGGCTACAACAACGGGGCAGGCTACCGCGCCCTCTGCAGGCTGATTTCCGACGCCCACGCCCGCACCACGGGAAAAGCCGGGGGAACTGTCCCAATAGCCGTCACCCGGGCCGAGCTGGCATCCCGCACCCTCGATCCGCAAACCCTCAAGCCGGTATTGACTGTCCTGCTGGGGCCTGATTCCGACGTCGGACGGGCCATGGGAGGGCGACGTTACCTTCGCCCCCGCACCCTTTTCAAGCAATGGCTGGATGCAATGCCCCCAGGCACGCTGGTGGCCGAGATCGTGTCCCAGCTCAGCGCCCCGGGAAAGCCGCTGAGTACCGCCCACGCCGTCAGGATGCTCAAGCTTGCCGAAGAGCATCATATTCCTGCTGTCCTGACCAACGCCGTCAGGTACTGCGCAGCAGACGGCGCCCCCACCGCCGATGTGCTCGACTCAGCCCGCACCCTGAAATCCCTTCCCGAACTTGCGGATGAACCGCTGCTGCAGCCAACCGGGCAGGGGTGGCTGAAATCCGCCCCGGAAATGCTCCGGCTGGGCAAGGAGATCATTTCAGCGGCAGGATATGGCGCCGCGGACCTGAAACAGCTGATGGCACAGACCGAGGCGCTCGCGGACCGCTGCCGGATAGATCCGGAAACGGACATGGGCTGGAAGCAGCCGGTTGTGCCCGAAGCCTCAGTCATTGGGATCAGCCAGGATCCACACGTTGAACTGGTGCAGCGGTGCCAGGCAGGTATCAGCCGGCGTTTTCCGGGGATCACCGGTGCTGCCGGAGAGAAGATGCTTTCCCGGCTCGACCATGAACTGGGCATCATCCGCAACCTCGGCTTTTCGTCCTATTTCCTGACAGTTGCCGAGGTGTCACGCATGATCCAGGAGATGGGGGTACGTGCGGCAGCCAGGGGATCAGGCGCCTCCAGCCTGGTCAATTACCTGATTGATGTCAGCCAGGTGAACCCCCTGCAGCACGACCTCATCTTTGAACGGTTCCTGTCGCGGGACCGGGCCACCCTTCCGGACATCGATATTGACGTTGAAAGCGCTGAGCGGCACAACGTCTACCACCGCATTTTCAAGCGTTTCGGGTCCGAGCGGGTCACCCTGATGAGCATGCAGAACGGCTACCGGGCCAGGGGTGCCGTGCGGGACGCCGGTATGGCACTGGGGATGGACGGCGACGAGGTGGGGGAGATCGCCAAGCAGCTGTGGCGTTTTTCTGCCCGGAAATTCCGCGAGGCCCTGCAGGAAAAACCTGAACTCCGGGAATTCGCCGGCCGGGTGGAACAACGGGAAATGGACGGCAACCAGCAGCTTGACCTGCTGGTTGACCTGACGGAGCGGCTTGACCGGCTGCCCCGCCATATTTCCATGCATCCGTGTGGCGTCATCCTTGGTGACGCCACCCTCCTGGACCGCACCCCGGTGCAGCCCAGCGGGCTGGGCCTGCCCATGAGCCAGTTCGATAAGCACGACATGGATCCCATGGGCATGCTCAAGCTGGACGTCCTGGGAGTGCGCATGCAGAGCGCCATGGCGTTTGCCGTCCGTGAAGTCATCCGCATCCACACGTCCAAGGAGGAGGTGGTGGCCGCCGGCCGTCATCCGTCCGGTCCGGGCGGAAGCGGTCCTGACTACATTGCGGAGAATGGCAATATCGACCTGAACGCCGTTCCCCTTGATGACAAGGCCACATTTGAACTCATCAGAAGCACTCACACCCTGGGCTGTTTCCAGATTGAATCACCCGGCCAGCGGGAACTGATCGGCAAGATGGCCCCCCGGGAGTTCAACGACCTCATCATCGATATCTCCCTGTTCCGCCCGGGCCCCATGAAGTCGGACATGGTCCGGCCCTTCCTGGAACACCGTCACGGCTTCGCGCCGGAGGTCTATCCGCATCCGGACCTGAAACCGGTGCTGGCGGAAACCCATGGCGTCACCGTCTTCCACGAACAGATACTGCGGACCTTTGATGTCATGACCGGATGCGGCCTGGCCCGGGCCGACGAATTCCGCCGCGCCCTGGGAAACGAGGCACTCGAACTGGGTGTGGAGGAATTCTTCCGCAAAGCGGCCAGGAAGAAGGGGTACCAGCCGGAGGTAGTGGACAACGTCTGGGGAACGCTGAAGGCCTTCGGAAGCTTCGGATTCTGCAAAGCCCACGGCGCGGCCTTTGCCGTGCCCACCTACCAGTCTGCCTGGCTGAAGGCCCATCATCCTGAAGCATTCCTTGCCGGGCTGTGGGAGCACGATCCTGGCATGTACCCCAAGAGGCTGCTGGTCGCGGAAGCCCGGCGGCTTGGCATCCCCATCCTTCCCCTGGACATTAACCGCAGCAAGGGCGAATACCGGGTGGAAAGGATTGAAGCCGGCAAGGACGCAGGCAAACTGGGTATCAGGCTGAGCCTCAACGGCATCTACGGGCTGTCCGCAACGGAACTCAAGCGGATCGTTGCGGGCCAGCCCTATTACTCCCTGGCGGACCTGAGGGCACGGTCCCGGGTCAGCAAGCCCAACATCAAGAGATTGGCCCAGCTGGGGGCATTTGATTCGCTTCACCGTGAGGCGGGCGGCACGGCCAACCGGGCCGACCTTGTCCACCACCTGCAGCAGCTCCAGGGTTCCGGCAGCGGGCGGAAAGGCGTGGAAGTCCTTGAGGGGCAGCTGTCCCTTCCCCTGGGTGATGTTGAGCTTCGCAATGTTAAGCCGGGACTGCCGGCGCCTTCCCTGGTGGAAAACGTCCGTGCCGAACTGGACCTGATGGCAGTTGACGTCAGCAGCCACCTGATGGACAGCCACCGGCCCATGCTGGACAGGCTGGGCGTCATCACGGCGGACAAACTCCTTGGCCTGCGCAACGGGACCGAAGTCCTGGTGGCCGGGGTGCGGGTGGCAACCCAGACGCCGCCCATGCGGGGTGGGAGGCGGGTGGTCTTCATTAGTATCGACGACGGCACCGGCTGCATAGATTCGGTCTTTTTCCACGAAGCCCAGGAAAAAGCAGGAATGCTCCTTTTCGGCACCAGGCTGCTGCTGATCCGCGGGACCACCAGGCGGACCGGGCCACGGGGAATCAGCCTGAGCGCCAGCATGGCCTGGGACCTTGGCAGGACAGAGAGCCTGCCGTTACCGGATTCCCGTCCGCAGGAACCGGAGGTACGGCACCCCCTGGACGGAATCACCAGGAGCCTCGCCATCACGGGATTCAGCGGCTGACCCTTCCGTGCGCCGCGTTGGTCGGGCCCCAGCGGAACCGATAGCATTGACGATGGCTGGCTGTGGTCCCCGTATGCCACAAGCTATGAAGCCTTAACTTTGAATAGGAGACACCCGTGTCAGATGCCCAGCAGATCACCCTTCTCGTCGATGGCGAAGAGACCAAGGTGACTACCGGGACAACCGGTGCGGAACTCTTCTTTGAGCGCCGTGATGTTGTTGTAGCCCGAGTCAACGGCGAACTGAAGGACCTTGACCAGGAGCTCCCGGAAGGCGCCGACGTCGAAGGCGTCACCATTGACTCTCCTGACGGCCTCAACGTCCTCCGCCACTCCACCGCCCACGTCATGGCCCAGGCTGTCCAGCAGCTGCGTCCTGACGCCAAGCTGGGCATCGGCCCGTACATCACTGACGGGTTCTACTTCGACTTCGATGTCGCCGAACCGTTCACTCCCGAGGACCTCAAGACCCTCGAGAAGATGATGCAAAAAATCATCAACCAGAACCAGAAGTTCGTCCGCCGCGTCGTCAACGAGGACGAAGCCCGCGAAGCCATGAAGAACGAGCCCTACAAGCTCGAACTGCTGGGCAAGAAAAACGAGGCTGCAGAGGCCGGCGAAGGCGTGAACGTCGAGGTCGGCGCAGGCGACATCACTATTTACGACAACGTTGAGCGCAAGGAAGGGACCACCGTCTGGTGCGATCTCTGCCGCGGCCCGCACCTGCCCAACACCAAGCTCATCTCCAACGCCTTTGCCCTCACCCGTTCGTCCTCCGCGTACTGGCTGGGTAACCAGAAGAACCAGCAGTTGCAGCGCATCTACGGCACGGCCTGGCCCACCAAGGACGCCCTCAAGGCCTACCAGGAACGCATCGCAGAGGCAGAACGCCGCGACCACCGCAAGCTCGGCTCGGAACTGGACCTCTTTTCCTTCCCGGATGAACTCGGCTCAGGCCTCCCCGTCTTCCACCCCAAGGGCGGCATCATCCGCAAGGAGATGGAGGACTACTCCCGGCAGCGCCACGTCGAAGCCGGCTACGAGTTCGTCTACACCCCGCACATCACCAAGGGGCATCTGTACGAGGTCTCAGGGCACCTGGACTGGTACAAGGACGGCATGTTCCCGGCCATGCGCGTGGATGAGGAACTCAACGCAGACGGTACAGTCCGGAAGCCTGCCCAGGACTACTACCTGAAGCCGATGAACTGCCCCATGCACAACCTGATCTTCCGTTCGCGGGGACGGTCCTACCGGGAGCTGCCGCTGCGGCTCTTCGAATTCGGCGCTGTCTACCGCTACGAAAAGTCCGGCGTGGTGCACGGCCTGACCCGTGTCCGCGGCATGACACAGGACGACGCCCACATCTACTGCACCCGCGAGCAGATGAAGGACGAACTCACCAAGACTCTGACGTTCGTTCTCGACCTCCTGAAAGATTACGGCCTGAACGACTTCTACCTTGAGCTCTCCACCAAGGACCCGGAGAAGTTCGTCGGCGAGGACGCCGCCTGGGAAGAAGCCACGCGTACCCTCTCCGAGGTTGCTGAGGAATCCGGCCTGGAACTGGTCGCTGATCCGGGCGGGGCCGCCTTCTACGGCCCCAAGATCTCCGTGCAGGCGAAGGACGCCCTTGGCCGCACCTGGCAGATGTCCACCATCCAGCTGGACTTCAACCTGCCCGAACGGTTCGAACTCGAATTCCAGGCCGCTGACGGCAGCCGCCAGCGGCCCGTGATGATCCACCGGGCCCTGTTCGGATCGATCGAGCGCTTCATGGGCGTGCTCACCGAGCACTACGCCGGCGCCTTCCCCGCATGGCTGGCACCGGTCCAGGTGGTGGGCATTCCGGTGGCGGAGACCTTCAACGAGTACATGTTCGACGTCGTGGACCAGCTGAAGGCAGCAGGCATCCGCGCGGAAGTGGACACCTCTTCGGACCGGTTCCCCAAGAAGATCCGCACGGCCAGCAAGGACAAGATTCCGTTCGTGCTCATTGCCGGCGGTGACGATGCCGAAGCAGGCGCCGTCTCGTTCCGCTTCCGCGATGGAAGCCAGGACAACGGCGTGCCTGTGGCAGAGGCCGTCAAGCGGATCACGGAAGCCGTCCGAAACCGGACCAGCTAGCGGAACGGAACAGCACCGTGCAGGAGAACACAGGCGCAGGGTATCCAGGAGATGCCGGCGTTACCGACGACTTTGACCTCGCCGGTGTCCCGGACGCGTTCCAGCGCCTGTGGACTCCGCACCGCATGGCGTACATCAAGGGCGGGCAGCACCAGTTCAAGAACGAAAACGACTGCCCCTTCTGCATCGGCCCCGGACGGACTGACGAGGAAGCACTCATCGTCCACCGCGGAAAGACCTGCTACGTGGTGCTCAACCTGTTTCCCTACAACCCCGGGCACCTCCTGGTGTGCCCCTACCGGCACATCCCGGACTACACCGACCTGACACTCGATGAGACGGCGGAGTTTGCGGACCTCACGCAGACGGCCATGCGGGTGCTGCGGAAAGTGGCAAATCCGGGCGGATTCAATCTGGGCATGAACCAGGGGGTTGTTGGCGGTGCCGGCATCGCCGCGCACCTGCACCAGCATATTGTTCCCCGGTGGGGCGGCGACGGGAACTTCTTCCCCATCATCGCCCAGACCAAGGCCATCACGCAGACCCTCGACGAGGTCCGCCAGCAGGTGGCCGACGCCTGGCCCGGGGAGACGGATGCTGAATAGGCACGCGCGCGGATTCTTCACCGCGCTGTTCACCCCGCTTGCCCGCTGGCTCCTCAAAATCGGAATTTCGCCGGATGCCGTAACGGTCATCGGCACCGCCGGAGTGGTGGTGGGCGCTCTGGTGTTCTACCCGCTCGGCCAGCTGTGGTGGGGAACTCTGTTCATCACGGCGTTCATCTTCTCCGACGTCCTGGACGGAATCATGGCCAGGATGCGGGAGGTGGGCAGCCGCTGGGGGAACTTCCTTGACTCCACCCTCGACCGGATTGCCGACGGCGCGCTGTTCGCCGGCCTGGCTGTCTGGTTCTTCACCGGCGGGGCCAACGTCCCCATCGCAGTGTCTGCCGTGGTGTGCCTTGTCCTGGGCATGGTGGTTTCCTATGCCCGCGCCAAGGCGGAGTCGTTGGGATTCACGGCCAATACCGGCATCGCGGAACGGGCGGAACGCCTCGTTTCGGTGCTGGTTGTCACCGGTTTCACTGGCCTGGGACTACCGGAGGTGGTCCTGCTGGTGACGCTTTTGCTCCTTGCCGTGGCCAGCTTCATCACGGTGGTCCAGCGTGTGGTCTCGGTACGCCGCCAGGCCCTCGCGGAACCGTCACCGGCCGATTAACGCGAATTAAGCCGGCCGGCCGCGGTGAGACTAGTATTAGGACTGCCCGGTCAATGGATCCGGCAACCCGGTGTGTGTACACGTGGCATCTCCGTGCCGCCCTGCACGACCGGCGAAGGTCATCTATCTACCCATAGGGGTTTTTGTGTCTACACCTGATGTAAGCAGCGAGGCCGGTACGTCCGCGAACAGCGTCACGGGCAGCAACCGCGTAAAGCGGGGCATGGCTGAGATGCTCAAGGGCGGCGTCATCATGGACGTCGTCAACGTCGAGCAGGCCCGCATCGCCGAAGACGCCGGTGCCGTTGCTGTGATGGCGCTGGAACGCGTTCCGGCCGATATCCGCGCCCAGGGCGGCGTGTCCCGCATGTCCGATCCCGATATGATCGACAAGATCATCGACGCCGTCTCCGTGCCGGTTATGGCCAAGGCCCGGATCGGCCACTTCGTCGAGGCGCAGGTCCTGCAGTCCCTCGGCGTGGACTACATTGACGAGTCCGAGGTCCTGACCCCGGCCGACTACATCAACCACATCGACAAGTGGAACTTCAAGGTTCCCTTCGTCTGCGGTGCCACCAACCTGGGTGAGGCGCTGCGCCGCATCAACGAGGGCGCGGCGATGATCCGTTCCAAGGGCGAGGCCGGCACCGGCGATGTCTCCAACGCCACCGGGCACATGCGCCAGATCCGCTCCGAGATTGCCAAGCTCGCCGCCCTGCCCGAGGACGAGTTGTACGTTGCGGCCAAGGAACTGCAGGCCCCGTACGAACTGGTCAAGGAAGTTGCCGCTGCCGGCAAGCTTCCGGTGGTGCTGTTCACCGCCGGCGGCATCGCCACTCCGGCTGACGCCGCCATGATGATGCAGCTCGGCGCTGACGGCGTGTTCGTTGGTTCCGGTATCTTCAAGTCCGGCAACCCCGCCCAGCGCGCCGCCGCCGTCGTGAAGGCCACCACCTTCTTCGACGACCCCGACGTCATCGCCAAGGCCTCCCGCGGCCTGGGCGAGGCCATGGTGGGCATCAACGTCGACGAGATCCCCCAGCCCCACCGCCTTGCCGAGCGCGGCTGGTAATTTCTCTGGTTCGCGCCTGGCGGCGCTGATCCTCTGCGCGCTATTCCCCGTGTCCCGCTAAGGCCGCTTCGCGGCGAGCCGGGACACGGGGCCCCTTTTACGCGCGCTGCCGGACCGCACCGCCCGTCGCCTTGCTGTTGTTGTAACTGACGACGCCGGTTCCTCACCTTTCTCTGGTGGGGGACCGGCGTCGTTTTCTTAAATCGAATGCTCCGTAAATGTCGTTATCAGGCCTCAGAACGGCAGGTACGGAGCAATCGATGTGGGTTACTCCAGGCCGCGGCGTTTCAGCAGGGGTTCCAGCGTGGCTTCGCGGCCGCGGAGGATGCGGAATGATTCCAGCGGGTCGCGGCTGTTACCCCGGGAGAGGAGCTCCTGGCGGAAACGGTTGCCGTTGGCCCGGGTGAGTCCGCCGTTCTCGGTGAACCAGTCCACCGTCTCGGCATCCAGGACCTCGCTCCAGATGTAGGAGTAGTAGCCGGCCGCATACCCCGCACCGGCAAAGACATGCTGGAAATAGCCCGTCCGGTAGCGCGGCGGAATCAAGGCGTGGGCGATGCCGGCGGCGGCCAGGGCCTTGTCTTCAAACGCAACAGCATCCTCCGGAACCCCGCTGCCGTCCAGGACGTGCCACGCCAGGTCCAGCAGCGCTGCTCCCAGATACTCGGTGGTGGCAAAGCCTTCACCCCACAGCCGTGAGGCGTCCAGTTGCGAGACGACCTCCTGCGGAAGCGGCTCGCCCGTCACATGATGGCGCGCATAGTTGTGCAGCACGTCGGGCCACGTAATCCACATTTCGTTGACCTGGGACGGGTATTCCACGAAGTCGCGGGGTACTGAAGTTCCGGAAAACCGGGGATAGGTCACGTTGGACAGCAGCCCGTGCAGGGCGTGGCCGAACTCATGGAAGGTGGTCCGCAGCTCGTCCAGCGTCAGGAGCGTCGGTTCACCCGCAGGCGGCTTGGAGATGTTCAGGTTGTTGATGACCACCGGCTTTGTTCCCAGCAGCGCAGACTGTTCAACGAGGGAGTTCATCCAGGCGCCACCCCGCTTGGACTCACGGGTGTAATAGTCACCCAGGAACAGCCCGAGCCCCATGCCGTCCTCGTCGCGGACCTCCCAGATGCGGACGTCGGGGTGGTAGCCGGCAAGGTCCTTCCGCTCGCGGAATGTGATGCCGAAGAGGGAAGTTGCGGCAAAGAAGACCCCGTCGGTCAGAACCCGGTCCAGCTCGAAATAGGGACGGAGGGCCTGTTCATCAACGTCGTAGCGTTCCCGCCGGACCTTGGCGGAGTAGAAGGCCCAGTCCCAGGCCTCCAGCGGATGGCCCGCGGCCTCTGCCAGTGCCGCGGCTTCGGCGTCGGCGTTCCGCACCGCTGCCGGTGCCATGCGGTTCAGCATGGACTGGACCGCTCCGAAGTCCGGGGCTGTCTGCCGGTCAACCACCAGTTCGGCGTAGTTGGCGAAGCCCAGAAGCGCCGCTTTCTCGGCGCGGAGCCGGGCCATTGATGTGGCCAAATCCAGCACGTTGAGGCTGCCGCCCCCGCTGCCCCGGGCCACGGACGCTTCAAACAGCCGACGGCGAACCCCGCGGTTCTCGAGGGCGGACAGGGCAGGCTGGTTGGTCGGCTGGATCAGTGTCAGCAGGAACTTGCCGTCATGGCCGGCCGTGCGGGCAGCCTCCGCGGCGGCGGCAATATCATCGGCCGGCAGTCCTGCCAGCTCGCCTGCGTGATCCAGCAGCAAGGCAGCGGATTTCATTCCTTCCTTCACGCGCTGTCCAAATTCGGTGCCCAGGCGGGAGAGCTCGGCGTTAACCTCCTTGAGCCTTTCCCGGGCAGGGCCTTCCAGCTGGATGCCGGACTGCCGGAATTCCTTCAGGTACTCCTCAACAAGCCGCCCGGACTCGGCATCGCAGCCGGCGGTGTCGATGGCGGCGAAGCGTTCGTACAGTGCCCGGTTGAGGAATACGTCGTCCTGATGCGCAGAGAGCAGCGGTGACAGCGCCGTTTCCAGGTCCCGGATCTCCGGGGATGCATCGGCCGATACGAGCGTGAAGAAGGACGCAGCGGCGCGGTCCAGAAGCCTGTCGGAGCGTTCCATCGCCACTGCCGTGTTCTCGAAAGTGGCAGGGGCAGGGTCATCAACGATCGCCTGGATCTCAGCCAGGTGCTCTTGGAGGCCACCGCGGACGGCGGCTTCATAATCGGCGGTGGTGATCGACGCGAAGGGCGGAATTCCATAGGGCAGGGGACTGGGTGCCATAAGGGGGTTGGTCATGAAGTAAAACCTTTCACAGCAGGCCACGCTTCTCAATGTGAGCCACGCCATGGACCGCCCCCTGGAATTCCCTTATGCAGGGCGGGCCGGCGGCTGCGTCAGGATGGACTGCTCCGGTTGGCACCGGTCCCGGCAGTCCGGTCAACAATGCGGATCTTTTGGCGCGGCCGCAGTTCGGCCGGCAGCTTCCGGAAGGTGCAGACCCATGGACCGGGCCTGGGTCAGCGCGGACGGCGTGCTGCGTGTTCCCGTGCCAGCTCCGCGTAGCTGTCATCGGGGTGGCCAGGAACAAATCTGCCGTACTTGCGCTCAGCTGCCGTGCGGATCAGGAAGTCCGCAATGGCCGGGTTCTTGGGCAGGAGCGAGCCGTGCAGGTAGCTGGCCACGATATTGCGGTAGCGGGCACCCTCGTTGCCGTCGCTGCTGTTGTTGCCCATACCCTTCGGGGTGGAGCCCAAAGGCCGCACGCCGCTGCCCAGGGTTGTCTGCCCGCTGTGGTTCTCGTAGCCGAGCACTTCCCCGAACTCCGGTGTGGCAACCTTGACGTTGCCAATCAGCCGCTCCTCAGTGCCGTGTGTCTCGACATCGAGGATGCCGATGCCCGGGATGACGGCGCCGGTACGGGTCTTGAAGAAATGTCCGAAGAGCTGGTAAAGCCCGCAGATGACAAGCATCGGCGCACCGTCCTCGGCAAGGTCCTTCAGCACCCCCGCCCGGGCCTGGAGGTCGTCCTGGATGACCAGCTGGCCGCTGTCCTGGCCGCCGCCGCCCACAATGATGTCCACGTCTTCAGGGAACGGATCACCCACGTTGTACTCGAGCAGCTCCGGGGTGTAGCCGTGCCAGCTGATGCGCCGCTGCAGGACCAGGGCATTGCCCCAGTCGCCGTAGATGTTCATGTCGCGGGGGTACAGCTGCACCACCCGGAGGGTCCCCTTGCCCGCGGAGTTTTCCGTTGCGGGATCCGTGCCTGCCTGGCTCAAGAGACAACCTCCACAGTGGTGATTTTGGATAGCTCGCGGCGGATCGCCAGCATGGCCGTGTATGTGCAGAAGATGCGCTTGGGCTTTCCCTGGGCTTCCCTGATGAAGGCCGCCAGCGCCGGAGTGATGTCCGGCTCCACGTTGCCGATGCGGACGTCGTCATATTGCAGCCGCAGTGCCATGTCGTAGGCCCGTGAGCCGGTGAGCTGGTCAACCCCGCCTTCGCGCAGGGACTCGAATTCCACGTCCCACAGCCAGGACATGTCCCGGCCGTCCGCATAGTTGTCATTGATGGCGATCATGGTGGCATAGCCGCCTGCAGGGAACGACTTCAGGCCCAGCCGGAAGCCGCTGGGATTCTTGACCAGGACCAGGTCCAGGGGCTGGCCGTCCACGGTGAGGCTTTCCCCTCGTCCGAAGGCAGGAGCCACGCGGGACAGCGCCTCGAGGAGGGTGTCATGGTTGGCCGTGGCGGCGCCGCTGCCGCAGATGCTGCGCGCCAGCGTCAGCGCAGCTGCCGCATTAAAAATGTTGTATACACCCCGCAGCTTCATCCCCGTGGTGACAGTGGCGCCGTCGTACTCAAACTCAGCGGTGTCCGCGCCGACCTTGCGAAGTACGACGTCGGCGGCAGGCTTCTCCGGCAGTCCCGCCGGAGCGGGACTTCCTGGAGCGGTCCGCATGTCGTCGTCGTTGGGGAAGGTGCTCAGGAGCGAATCGTCCAGACCAAAGTACTTGACGTCCTGTCCGGTGAGCGATTCGGCAATCCGGGCAACCCTGGGGTCTTCGCGGTTCAGCACCACCGTTCCGGTGGTCTTCGCCGCGATGTGCTGGAGGAGCTGGGCCGTCTTGTCGATTTCGCCGAACCGGTCCAGCTGGTCGCGGAGGACGTTGAGCAAGAGGCAGTAGCGCGGCGGGACACTGTTGACGAAATGCACGGCGTGGGCTTCGTCCAGTTCCAGCACGGCAACGTCCGCATCCAGCCGGCCGCGCCAGTCCACCTCGCCAAGCAGGGCGGCAGCCACGCCGCGGGTGAAGTTGCTCCCAGTGCGGTTGGTAAAGACCCGCAAGCCCTGGCTTTCCAGCAGTTCCACCACCATTTTGGTGGTGGTGGTTTTGCCGTTGGTGCCGCTGACCACCGCCACGCCGTGGGGGAGGGTGCTGAGTGTCCGCCGCATGAAGCCGGGGTCGATTTTTTCAACCACCAGCCCGGGCAGGGCGGACCCGCCGCCCCGAAGCCGGGACACCCGGCGGACCAGTTTGCCGAGCGGAACACTGAAGTAGAGCATGTTTTGAATATATCCCAGCAACGGCATGCAACCGCCGTCGGCGCCGCACCTGCCGGTCCCCGCAGAGGGCGAACCCGTATGCTGGATGGATGACAAATTCCCTTCCGGCTGCTTCCGCGCGCCCGGGTTCAGGCCTAAGGATCGGCGTGCTGGCGCTCCAGGGCGACTTCCGCGAGCACCTGCGGGCCATCGAAGCCGCCGGCGCCGAGGCCGTGGGCATCCGCCGGCCCAAGGAACTCGACGGCCTGGACGGGCTCATCATCCCCGGCGGCGAATCCACCGCCATCGACAAACTTGCCCGGGCCTTCGAACTGGCCGAACCGCTGCGGGAACGCATCGCCGGAGGCCTGCCGGTCTATGGATCATGTGCTGGGATGATCCTCCTTGCCAACGACATTGCCGATCCCGCGACGGACCTGTCCGGGGCTCCGCAGCAGACGTTTGGGGGACTGGACATCACCGTCCGCCGCAACGCCTTCGGCCGGCAGCGCGAGTCCTTCGAAACAGACCTTGACTTCAAGGGCCTGGATTTCAGCGCCACCGCCTCCGGTGTTGCACCTGTCCATGCCGTCTTCATCCGCGGGCCGTGGGTGGAACGCGTTGGTCCCGGCGTCGAAATCCTCGCCCAGGTGGAGCCCGCCGACCCGGAGCACGCGTCCCACGCCGTACCGCTGCCGGGGACAGTTAGAATTGTTGCAGTGCGTTCCGGCCACCTGCTGGCCACCTCCTTCCACCCGGAAGTGACTGGGGAGAAACGCGTACACGAACTTTTTATCCGCATGATCAGAGGAGAAGCGTAAAGCATGTCAGGCCACTCCAAATGGGCAACGACCAAGCACAAGAAGGCCATCCTCGACAGCCGCCGCGCCAAGTCGTTTGCCAAGCTGATCAAGAACATCGAAGTTGCTGCGCGCATGGGCGGCCCGGACCTGCAGGGCAACCCGGGCCTGGAACTCGCCGTCACCAAGGCCAAGAAAACCTCCGTTCCGGCAGACAACATCGATCGTGCCATCAAGCGCGGGGCCGGGCTCACCGGTGAAGTGGTCGACTACACCGAGATCATGTACGAATGCCGCGGACCGCAGGGTTCCGCGCTGCTTATCGAGTGCCTTACGGACAACAAGAACCGTGCTGCCTCGGAGGTGCGCCTTGCCATCTCCCGCAACGGCGGAACCATCGCCGATCCCGGGTCGGTGAGCTATCTGTTCAGCCGCAAGGGCGTAGTGACCCTGCCCAAGAAGGACCTGACCGAGGACGACGTCCTGATGGCTGTCCTGGACGCCGGTGCCGAGGAAGTCAAGGACAATGGCGACACCTTTGAGATCCACTCGGACCCCAAGGACCTCCAGGCCGTTCGCGACGCCCTGAAGGACGCAGGCATCGAGTACGACACCGATGAGGCGGAATTCGTTCCGTCCATGGAAGTGCCGCTGGACCTGGAAGCCGCAAAGAAGTTCATGAAGCTCGTTGACGCCCTGGAGGACCTCGACGACGTCCAGAACGTCTACAGCAACGCCGACCTCAGCGACGACGTCCAGGCCGCCCTGGACTCTGAGTGACGCTCCGCCTGCCTGCCGGGCGTTTACACCTGTGACGCTGCGCGTCCTGGGCGTGGATCCCGGACTGACCCGTTGCGGGATCGGCGTTGTTGACGTCGAGCGGAACAGGCAGGCCACCATGGTTGCCTATGGTGTGGTGGGAACGTCGCCCGAGGACAGCCTGGACCAGCGGCTGCTGGTGATCGCCCTCGCCATCGACGAATGGCTTGACCGCCACGAGCCGCACGTCCTCGCCGTCGAACGGGTCTTTTCCCAGCTCAACGTCAGTACAGTGATGGGCGTGGCCCAGGCGTCCGGGGTGGTCATCGCCGCAGCGGCCCGGCGGGGGATCCCGGTGGCGCTGCACACGCCGTCGGAAGTCAAAGCCGCAGTCACCGGCAGCGGGTCCTCGAACAAGGACGCGGTGACCAAGCTCGTCACCAAGATCCTGCGCCTGGACACACCGCCGCGGCCTGCGGACGCCGCAGACGCCCTGGCGCTGGCCATCACCCACGCCTGGCGGTCAGGCAGCGGCACTGCCAACAAGGGTGCAGCCACGACCGGCCCGGGCAGCTCGTCCCTGACCCCGGCCCAGCGGGCATGGGCGGAAGCCGAAGCAAAGGCGCGCCGCGCCCGGTGAATGTCCTGCCCGCTTGCTAGGGTATTCGTAGATATGTTCGGATAGCCGGTCCTGCTCCCTGGAGCCCGGCAAGACACCAGGAGCCAGGCCTTGATCAGTTTCCTTCGCGGAACGGTAGCGCATGTGGGTCTTTCCACTGCCGTGATTGACCTCAACGGGGCGGGCATGAGCGTCAACGCCACGCCCCAGACCCTCAGCAGGCTGCGCACCGGCGAGGAAGGCCAGCTTTTCACCTCCCTGATCGTCCGGGAGGATTCGCTCACGCTCTTTGGTTTCGCGTCCGACGACGAGCGGGAGGTTTTCGATGTCCTCCTCAGTGTGAGCGGGGTTGGGCCGCGCCTTGCCCTGGCAGTCCTGGCGGTCCACGAGCCGGAGGCGATCCGGGTGGCCGCGCACACCGGGGACAGCAAGACGTTCACGAAAGTTCCCGGCATCGGTCCCAAAGTCGCAGGGCGGATTGTGCTGGAGCTGGCGGGAAAGCTGGTTCCGCACGGCACGGCGGGCACGGCAGCGGCGTCCACTCCGGCCGAGGCCGCCTGGAAACCGCAGGTGGTGGCCGCCATGACGAGCCTGGGCTGGTCCGAAAAGGACGCCTCCTCCAGCATCGACAAAGCACTGGCGGACGATCCCGAGGTCTCGTTCCGCGGCAACGTGCCGGAGATCCTGCGGACGACGCTCCGGTGGCTGGGGCAGGACGGTGCCCGGGCCGGCAACCGCGTAGGCAGCCGTGGCTGAACCGTCACTGGTGGCCGCGGGGGAGGAGCCTGAAGAGCGGGCCATCGAGGCCGCGCTCCGGCCCAAGAACCTGGACGACTTCGTGGGCCAGCACCGGGTGCGGAAACAGCTGTCCCTGGTGCTCCAGGCCTCCCGGATGCGCGGGCGCAGCGCGGACCATGTGCTCTTCTCCGGCCCGCCAGGGCTGGGCAAGACAACCCTCGCCATGATCGTTGCGTCCGAAATGAATGCGCCCCTGCGGATCAGCAGCGGCCCGGCCATCCAGCACGCGGGGGACCTCGCAGCCATTCTTTCCTCCCTTTCCGAGGGCGAGGTCCTGTTCCTTGACGAAATCCACCGGATGTCCAGGCCGGCTGAAGAGATGCTGTACATGGCCATGGAGGACTTCCGGGTAGACATCGTGGTGGGCAAGGGCGCCGGTGCCACGGCAATCCCGCTCGAACTCCCGCCCTTTACCCTGGTGGGCGCCACCACCCGCGCGGGCCTGCTGCCGGGACCCCTCCGGGACCGGTTCGGCTTTACCGGCCACCTGGAGTTCTACTCCGTGCCGGAGCTGGAACTTGTGCTGCGCCGCTCCGCCGGCCTGCTGGACCTCAAGGTCAACTCGGCCGGGTTCTCCGAAATCGCCGGGCGCTCCCGCGGCACTCCCCGCATCGCCAACCGGCTGTTGCGGCGTGTCCGGGACTGGGCCTTGGTCCACGGAATCGACCAGATCGACGCCAGGGCGGCGTCCGCCGCGCTGGACATGTACGAGGTGGACAAAAAGGGCCTGGACCGCCTTGACCGCGCAGTCCTCGAAGCCCTGATCACCAAGTTTGGCGGCGGGCCGGTGGGGCTCTCCACGCTGGCCATCGCCGTCGGTGAAGAGACCGAAACCGTGGAAACCGTGGCTGAGCCTTTCCTGGTCCGAGAGGGACTGCTGGGCCGCACCCCGCGTGGCCGGATTGCCATGGCTCCTGCCTGGACCCACCTTGGCTATGCCATTCCGTCGGGTGTCTTTGCCCAGGAGCAACTGGACCTGTTTGAGCCGGCTGAAGAGGACGCCTGAGCCCGGGCTGACTGGCCCCTAATACCAATAGCAGGCTCCGTTCAGCTTTTCCCTTTAGACTGGTATGACGCTCGGCACGTTCGGGTCTTTGTTCCCGCGGACAGCACTACCGGCAGCCCGCGGATGGATGGCAAGCAGCTTCGCCAGGCCACTCGTTCAAAGCGGACGGCGCTGTCAACCGGCTCAATGCAAGTACAGCTCAATGCAAGTACAGAATGGAACTTCCCCGTGTTCGGACACATCACTGCCCAGACCACCACTACCCAGCCCGGCGGCGGCATCGACATCATGTCGATCCTGCTGTTCGTGATGCTCGGCATCTTCATCTTCATGATGTTCCGCCGCAACAAGAAGACCCAGCAGCAGCAGGCAACGCTTCAGTCGCAGTTCGCCCCCGGCGTTGAGGTCATGACCAGCTTTGGCCTGTTCGGCCGCATCGTCGACATCGACGACGAAGAAAACAAGGTCACCCTGGAGCTCTCCCCGGGCAACCTGGCCACCGTGCACCGCCAGGCAGTCACCAAGATCATCGAACCCGCAGCCGGGGTACCCGCTGCGACTGAAGTGCCGGATGATGCCTCCTCCCTGACCGCCGCGGAAAGCGGAAACACCCCCGCTGCAGCCGAGACCCCGGAAGAAACCCTGAAGCGCCTCAATGACGAGGGCAAGAAGGACAACTAGTCCCCGCTGCTTCCACAACACCTCTACCGCTGCGGACCACCGCCGGTGCAAGCATCAGCAGGCACCGGCGGTTCCTCCGTGAATAAGAGAAAGATCGACAATGGCACGAACTGGCCCCAATAAACCAGGCCTCAGGGTCCTGGTCTGGCTCGGTGTACTCCTCGCCACACTCACTGCCGTCCTGGCCGGCGGCACCCTCGCCGGGCAGGCAAGCTGGGCGCCCAAGCTGGCGCTCGACCTCGAAGGCGGCACCCAGATGATCCTGGCGCCGAAGGTCGAGGGCGGTTCGGACATCAACGAGGAACAGCTTAACCAGGCCGTGGCGATCATCCGCCAGCGCGTTGACGGTTCAGGTGTTGCCGAAGCAGAGATCAGCACCCAGTCCGGGCGCAATGTGGTGGTCAGCCTTCCCGGCACGCCCTCCAGCCAGACGCGCGACCTGATCCAGGCCTCCGCGGACATGAACTTCCGGCCGGTGCTGCTCGCCGGTGCCGGGGCTCCCGTCCCCGAAGAGCAGCGGGCGCCTGAGGACCAGCTGCCCAAGCCGACGGCGGAACCCGCCAACAGCAGCGACATCAACTGGATCACTCCGGAGATCTACCGCGAGTTTGAGACCCTGGACTGCGACAACCCGGCCCAGGACGAGCGGGAACGCTCAGATCCGGCCAAGCCGTTGGTGACCTGCGAGCCGGCTTCAGACACGAACCCTGCGATCAAGTACATCCTGGGTCCCGTGGAGGTCAAGGGCAGCAACATCGTTACGTCCTCCTTCCAGCTCCAGCAGGGCGCACAGGGTGCCGTTACCAACGACTGGGCAGTCAACATCCAGTTCGACGACGAAGGCACGGCCAGGTTCAAAGAGGTTACCGAACGCCTGAACCAGTTCTACGTTGCCGCTGGCGGCGACGCCGGCAACGACCCCAAGGCGCAGTTCGCCATTGTGCTGGATGACCAGGTCATCTCCGCGCCCCGGTCCCTTGCCGTCATCACCGACGGCCGCCCGCAGATCACCGGCGGGTTCACCGAGCAAAGTGCCAAGGCCCTGTCCGACCAGCTCCGCTTCGGTGCCCTGCCCATCAGCTTCGAGATCCAGAGCGAGCAGCAGATTTCGGCCACTCTCGGCGGTGAGCAGCTGCGCATGGGCCTTCTGGCGGGCATCATCGGTCTCCTGCTGGTGGTGGTCTACTCACTGTTCCAGTACCGGGCGCTCGGCTTGGTGACCATCGCCTCACTGGTGGTCGCGGGCCTCCTGACGTATCTCGCCATCGCCATTCTGGGCTGGACGGAAAACTACCGGCTGTCCCTGGCCGGCGTGGCGGGCCTCATCGTGGCAATCGGCCAGACGGCGGACTCCTTCATCGTTTACTTCGAGCGGATCCGGGACGAGCTCCGTGAGGGGCGGGGCCTGGTCTCCGCCGTCGAAAACGGCTGGAAGCGGGCCAAACGGACCGTGCTGGCGTCCAAGGCCGTCAACCTGCTGGCCGCGCTGGTCCTTTACTTCGTGGCCGTGGGCAACGTTCGCGGATTTGCGTTCACGCTGGGCCTGACCGCTATCGCTGACCTCATCGTGGTGTTCATGTTTACGCACCCGACGCTGCAGATGTTGGCGCGCACGCGGTTCTTCGGCGAGGGCCACCGGCTGTCCGGCCTTGATCCGAAACGGCTTGGAGCCGTTCCGCTGTACCGCGGTGCAGGCCGCGTCCGGACCCCGGCAGACAAGCCTGCGGCGGTCCGGACCAAGAACGCCGGTGCGGCCGCCGAAGCGGAACGCAGGATGACCATCGCCGAACGCCGCCTGGCGGAGAAGCAGGAGCAGCTCGCGGGCTCCTCGAAGTCCTCAGCGAAGGAGAACAAGTAATGTCAGGCTTCGCCAACTTCGGCAACGAGCTCTACACCGGAAAGCGCTCCTACAACTTTGTGGGGGCCAAGAAACTCTGGTTCATCATCGCGGCGGTGGCTGTTGTCCTGTCCATCATCATTCCGCTGGCCAAGGGCGGCTTCAACCTCGGCATCGAGTTCCGCGGCGGATCCGAATTCACCGTCTCCAACGTGCAGACCACGGATGCGGCCCTGGGGGAGAAGGCCGTAACCGACGTGGTTCAGGGCAGCGTGCCGCGCGTGGCGAACGTTGCCGGCACCACCATGCGGATCCAGACGGACAAACTGACCGACGATGAGACGCTCCGCATCAAGGAGGGACTCACAAGCGCGTACGGCGTCACCGACAATGAGGTGACCTCGACGTTCGTCGGACCCACCTGGGGCGCCGACGTCACCAAGCAGGCCCTGATCGGCCTGGTGGTGTTCGTGCTCCTCGCCGCAGTGCTGATGGCACTCTACTTCCGCACGTGGAAGATGTCCCTCTCTGCCATCGCGGGCATGGCGGTGACAATGTTCATCACCGCAGGCGTTTACGCCCTCAGCGACTTTGAGGTCACTCCGTCGGCAATCATCGGGTTCCTGACCGTGCTCAGCTACTCCCTGTATGACACGGTGGTGGTCTTCGACAAGATCCGCGAGAACACCGCCGACCTGGACGCGTCCACCCGCCGCACGTTCGCCGAGGAGGTCAACCTCGCCGTGAACCAGACGCTCGTCAGGTCAATCAACACGATGATGGTGGCGATCCTCCCCGTGGGAGCGATTCTGTTCATCGGTGCCGGGCTGCTGGGGGCAGGTACGCTGCGCGACCTTTCCCTGGCACTGTTTGTCGGGATCCTGATCGGCACGGCGGCCACCATCTTCGTGGCAGCCCCGATGTATGCCTGGCTGCGCCAGAACGAGCCCGACCTCGTGAGGCAGGCGAAGCGGGTTGAGCACCGGCGTGCTGGTGCCGGCACAGGGTCCGGGTCCGGCTCCTCAGCCGTGGAAACAGCCCCCGCATAACCCGCGCACTCACGGGCCGGCCGGCGTCAGGAGACTGACGCCGGCCGGCCCGTCCGTGTTTAAGGCGCTGGTTATAATTCTCACCGCCGCGGGGAATAGACTGAAGTAATTAAAACGGTGGTGAGGGGTACTTCATTGGAAGAGCGTTCGGCGTCAGCGCCAGCGGCACAGGGTGACAAGGGTGCTGCCAACGGTACGCAGGCCGGGGTGGCCTCGTCCGCGCGCCCAGGCCCGCTGGTTCCGGTCGACAACTCCGGGTCCCGGCCCACCTTTCCCGGCCGCAGGGAGCGCACCCGGTCCAGGCTCGCCCGGCTGACAGGGCGCAGCACGGCGACGTACTCACCCATCCTCGAGCCCCTGCTGAGGACCGTCCGGGCCAACAACCCCAAAGAGGACTTCGACCTCATCCAGCGGGCCTTCGACGTTGCCGAACAAAGCCACCGCGGGCAGAAGCGCAAGAGCGGCGATCCGTACATCACGCATCCCGTGGCCGTGGCCACCATCCTCGCTGAACTTGGGCTGAGCGGAACCACGCTGGCCGCGGCCCTGCTGCACGACACTGTGGAGGACACGCCCTACACACTCGCCGACTTGAAACGGGATTTCGGCCCCGAAGTGGCCATGCTCGTAGACGGCGTGACCAAGCTGGACAAGGTCAGCTTCGGTGAGGCTGCCCAGTCCGAGACTGTCCGCAAAATGGTTGTGGCCATGGCCAAGGACATCCGTGTCCTGATGATCAAACTGGCGGACCGGCTGCACAACGCCCGGACCTGGCGGTTTGTTTCCGCTGAATCGTCCGCCCGGAAGGCACGGGAAACGCTGGAGATCTTTGCCCCCCTGGCGCACAGGCTGGGTATGAACACCATCAAGTGGGAGCTCGAGGATCTCTCCTTCGCTGCGCTCTACCCGAAGGTTTACGAAGAGATTGTCCGGATGGTGGGGGACAGGACCCCCGAGCGGGAGAAGAGCCTGAGCGTCATCCGCGACCAGATCACCGAAGACCTCCGTACCGCCAAGATCAAGGCCACCATCACCGGCCGTCCCAAGCACTACTACTCCATCTACCAGAAGATGATCGTCCGCGATAAGGATTTCGACGACATCAACGACCTCATGGGTGTCCGTGTCCTGGTGGACTCCGTCCGTGACTGCTACGCCGCCCTCGGCACCATGCATTCGCGCTGGAACCCGCTGCCCGGCAGGTTCAAGGACTACATCGCGATGCCCAAGTTCAACATGTACCAGTCGCTGCACACCACGGTCATCGGCCCCGGCGGCAAGCCGGTGGAAATCCAGATCCGCACCCATGAGATGCACCGCCGTGCCGAGTACGGCGTGGCTGCGCACTGGAAGTACAAGGACCAGCCCAACCGGACCGCGGTTGGTCCCGGAAGCCCCCGCGACGGCGACATGGGCTGGTTGCGGTCCCTGGTGGACTGGCAGCAGGAAACCTCGGATCCGGGTGAGTTCCTGGACTCTCTCCGCTTCGAGATCAACGCGCGGGAAGTTTTCGTCTTCACCCCCAAGGGCGAAGTCATGGCGCTGCCCGCAGGTTCCACACCCGTGGACTTCGCATACGCAGTCCATACCGAAGTGGGCCACCGGACCATCGGTGCCCGGGTCAACGGAAAACTGGTTCCGCTCAACAGCGAACTCAACCACGGCGACTGGGTGGAGATCTTCACTTCCAAGGCCGAAGGCGCCGGGCCCAGCCAGGACTGGCAGCACTTCGTCAAGAGCGCCCGGGCACGGAACAAGATCCGCCAGTGGTTCAGCAAGGAACGCCGGGAAGAGGCGATTGACCGCGGCAAGGAACTGCTGACCCGTGCAATGCGGAAGCAGAACCTCCCGCTGCAGCGGCTGATGACCCACGAGGCCCTGGCCGCCGTAGCAGAAGAGTTCAAGTACGTTGACATTTCGGGACTCTACGCCGGAGTGGGCGACGGGCATACGTCCGCCCAATCGGTCATGGAAAAGCTGGTCGAAAGCCTCGGGGGCAACGAGAGCGCCGACGACGACATCGCCGAAGTCAGCATCCCCACCCAGGTCACCAAAGCCCGTTTCTCCGATTCCGGTGTGGTGGTCCGGGGTGTCGGCGACGTCTGGGTCAAGCTGGCCCGCTGCTGCACGCCCGTGCCCCCCGACCCGATCCTCGGTTTTGTGACCAGGGGCTCGGGCGTCTCCGTGCACAGGACGGACTGCACCAACATCTCGGACCTCAAGGACCAGCCCGACCGCATCGTCGACGTGGAGTGGGCGCCAACGCAGTCCAGCGTCTTCCTGGTCGAGATCCAGGTGGAAGCGCTGGACCGAAAGTCGCTGCTGTCCGACGTCACCCGCGTCCTGTCCGAGAACCATGTGAACATCCTGGCAGCCAGCGTGCACACCTCCACGGACCGGGTGGCGATCTCAAAGTTTGCCTTCGAAATGGGTGACCCCAAGTACCTGAGCCACGTCCTCAGCGCTGTCCGCAGGATCGACGGCGTGTTCGACGTGTACCGGACCACCGGCAACAAGCGCCGGAGCTAGCGCGGCGAGTTTTTCCAGGGCGGCCCGCTTGTGGGGCACGCGCGGCGTCGCCTCTATGGCCAGGACGAGCAGGCGCAGGCGCACGTCCTTTTGCGGGCGCGCCAGCAGGCTTTCCAATGCGGGGATGGCCCTGCCCGCGTCCACGTGCAGGGCAATGTCCAGGGCGGTCCGCAGCGGGCTGGAGACCATCAGGCCGCCAAGGCTGACAACGTCGAACGGGCCAAGCTTCACCTCGTGCAGGGTGCAGCCCCGGGTGTTCCGGAGGCTTGAAACCCTTCGTTTGGCGTCCACCAGCAGCGCAAGCCTGTCCGGCTCCGCCGCGCAGCCGTAGATCCAGGCTGCTGTCATACGGCCGGCAACCACCCTCTGCCTGACCGACGGCGGCACAGCGCCCGCCGCCGCCCGTGCACGCAGCTGCGGGGACGCGGCGACTCCGGGCAGTGTATAGCCGCGGTGGTGAAGCCTGTCCAGGAGTCCGTCCGCGGCGAGGGCCTGCAGTTCGGGCATGGCGAAGGGCATCTCCGGAACATACAGTTCCGGGAAACGTTGTGTTGCTGCCTCTGCTGCGGCCGGATGGTCAGTGCCCGGAGGAGCCGATGGAATCGCCATTCGTCCATCCTGCCGCGCAGGCCCTTAACAGGAACAGGCCCGGTCCGGTTATGTGGATAACCGGACCGGGCCTGTCCCAGACGCCGGCCTGTGGGGCTGGCGGACGAGCGAGAACGTGGTGGCTTATGAGAGTTCGCTGGCCGAGCGCTGGATCTGGTCGAGCCAAGCTTGGCGTGCCTCAAGGGCTTCCTGGGCGGCCTTGATCTTGCGCTGGTCACCGGTTTTCTCCGCCTTGGCAAGATCGTCCTGAAGGCTTGCGATTGCGGATTCCAGCTGGGACAGGGCACTGTTGGTGCGCGCCTTCCGCTCCGGGTTGGAGCGCTGCCACTGCTCTTCCTCAGCGTTCCGGACTGCATCCTCAACCTTGCGCAGCCCGGCTTCGACGCGGCCCATGTCGCCGCGCGGGACCTTGCCTGCTTCTTCCCACCGGTCACGGACGGACTGCAGTGCCTTCTTGGCCGCGGCCAGGTCCTTGACCGGAAGGATGGCGTTTGCCTCCAGCAGGAGGGCCTCCTTGACGGTGAGGTTGGCAGCGTATTCCTGGTCAATCTCTTCGTTGGCGGCCTGGCGGTTCGTGAAGAACACATCCTGTGCCGCGCGAAAACGGGCCCAGAGTGCGTCGTCGTCCTTGCGGCTGGCACGCGGTGATGCCTTCCACTGGTCCATCAGCCTGCGGTACTCGCCGGCGGCAAAACCCCAGTCGGTGGAGGTGGACAGTGCTTCAGCCTCGGCGATCAGCTTTTCCTTGGCGGACTTGGCCGCGGAGTTGTTGCTGTCCAGCTGGGAGAAGTAGGCGCGGCGGTGGCGGTCGAAAACGGTGCGCGCTGCCCGGAACCTCTTCCACAGGGCGTCTTCGTTGCTGCGGCCAAGGCGCACGCCGCTCTTCTGCGCTGTCTTCCAGCTCTCGAAGAGTTCGTTCATGCGGGCGCTGGAGGTCTTCCACTGTGTCTGTGCGGGGTCCTGGCCGGAGATCTGCTCAGCTTCGGCAACAATTGCCTCGCGCGCTGCCAGTTCGGACGCGCGGACGGCGTCGTGCTCGGCTTTTTCGGCTTTCTCCAGCTCGCCGATCTGCTCAGCAAGCTTGTCCAGCCGCGCCTCGGCTGCCCGCAGGTCGCCCACCATGTTCCGCTCCGCAAGCTGCTCGCGCAGGTGGGTGACGGTTTTCTGCATGTCCGTGCTGGGGGCCTTGGAGCTGACGCGCTGTTCGAGCAGCACAATCTGTGCCACGACGTCGTCATATTTGCGCGCAAAGTAGGCGAGGGCTTCGTCGTCGCTCACGCCCGGGTACTGCCCTACGGCGTGCTCGCTGCCGTCAATGGTGAGGAACACATGCCCGTCGCCTTCAACCCGGCCCCACTTTGAGGCTTCGGCCAGGGAGGTGGCAGGAACTGCCGGAACAGCCGCTGCCGCCGGAGCGGCAGCTGCAGGTTTCGGGCGGGAAGCGAACGCGGCCGGGGACGGAGCTGCTGACCGGGGGGAAGGAGCCGGTGTGGGTGCTGGTGCAGTTGCCGGTGCGGGGGCAGGTGCGGAATCGTCATCAGCGGGAGTGTCGTCCGCGGGAGCGGAAGGATCTGCCTCGCTTGCGGCGGGTTCTTCTGCGGCTGCCCCGGTTTCAGGAGCTTCCACTGCTGGGGTGCCGGCTGCTTCAGTTCCTGCGCCGTCGGCGGCGGAGGCCGCCGTTTCGGTCAGGTCTGTTGCTGTTTCGTCGGATTTCTGACTGTCTGTCACCGCTAAAAGTCTTTCGCTTGGAGGGAAATACTCACGTACTGCACCGCGGCCGTGCCGGCCGGGCTTCCTACTTCAGAGAAAACGAGTCTATCGTGACTGGTTCAACGGGCGCGCCGTCCGTGTCGCTGCTGCCCGGCGTGATTCCGGCGGCAGCCAGGTTGGCCACCACGTCCAGCCCCGATGTCACCTTCCCAACCACGGTGTAGCCGCCGGCGCTGTCCGCCGGGATGACCGTGTCTTTATAGACAATGAAGAACTGGGTGCCGTTGCCGTACGCGTTGTTTCCTGTACGGGCCACTGCGATGGTGCCGGCCGGATAGGTGCCGTCCTCGGGCGTGTTCTCCAACGGACCCCAGGTGTAGTCAGGGTCTCCCTGGCCGTCACCTGTAGGGGAGCCGCATTGCAGGACGCCGAAGGTGTCCCCGGTGGTCAGGCGGTGGCAGGTCTTGCCGCCAAAATAGCCCTCGTCGCTGAGCGACTTGAAGACCGCGGTTGCCTGCGGAGCATCCGTCCCGTTCAGCTCCACGCCCAGCGGGCTGCCGTTCAGGACGAGCTCGCCGGTGAAGGTCTGGCCGGCGGCGGTGTCCGCGGCGGGGATGTTGGGGCCGTTGGTTGCCTGCGCGGACGGGCTTGCGGACGGCTCGGGCGACGCCGACGGGGACGGGCTGCTCAGTCCAGCCTCTGCGGCAGCGTACTCGTCCTCGGAGGGATTGCCGGCAAAGGCAGTGAGTTGGAGTACGACGGCGAGGACAACGGCGGCTGCCCCGGCGCCGGCGGCGATGAGATTGTCGCGCTTTCGCCGGCCTTCCTGGTCCCGCCGCATGGCCCGCTTGGCTTCCATCTGCTGAATGCGCCGTTTGGTTTCGCGGGCACTGCGTGAACTGGCCGCCAAGGGTCCTCCTCATAGTCGGGCTGCTGCACGGCATGGCCGTAGGCCGCCTGCGCAGGTGTTTGGCCGCCGGGCCTGCCGGTCCGCCGCATTAGAGATGCCGGCGGAAGACGACATAAACTGACTGCCGCACATAGTTTATGCATGACTGGCTGGACTGCCGCCGTCGTACGCCCGTTTCGGGCCGATTGCCGCGCACGTCCCTGCCGCCGTTCACCAAGAGGAGAAACTCCACCATGGCACGCACCGCCTCCCTGTCCGGATTCCCCGAGTGGCTTCCCGAGGAGCGGCTGGTGGAGCTTCATGTGTTGGATACGCTGCGCCGGGTGTTCGAGCTGCACGGATTCTCCTCCATTGAAACGCGGGCCGTGGAAACTGTCGGCCAGCTGCTGCGCAAAGGGGAGATCGACAAAGAGGTGTACGGGCTCAGCCGCCTCCAGGAGGACGAGGGCGAGGCGAAGGGCAAAGCCGACCCGCACGCACTTGCCCTGCACTTCGACCTGACTGTTCCCTTTGCCCGTTACGTCGTCGAAAACGCCGGCTACCTGGCGTTCCCCTTCCGGCGCTACCAGATCCAGAAGGTGTGGCGCGGCGAACGCCCGCAGGAAGGCCGGGCCCGCGAATTCACCCAGGCTGACATCGACGTGGTGGGCGACGGCGAGCTGCCCTTCCGCTACGACGTCGAGATCGCGCTGGTGATCGCCGAGGCGCTCAGCGCCCTCCCCATTCCGGACTTCCGCCTCCGCATCAACAACAGGAAGCTCGCCGAGGGCTTCTACCGCGGCATTGGCCTGGATGACACGGCCGGCGTGCTGCGGAGCATCGACAAACTCGAAAAGATCGGGCCCGCGAAAGTAGCGGAACTGTTGAAGTCTGAACTGGGTGCCACCGACGACCAGGCACAGAAAGCCCTGCAGCTGGCCGGAATCCGCACCGAGGACTCTTCGTTCGTGGCCCAGGTCCGGGCGTTGGGTGTCACTAATGATCTGCTGGACGAGGGCCTCAGCGAGCTTGAACAGGTCATTGACGCGGCCGTCCAGCGTGCCCCGGGCAAGGTGGTGGCTGACCTCAGCATTGCCCGCGGCCTGGACTATTACACCGGAACAGTGGTGGAAACCGTCCTGGTCGGCCACGAACAGCTGGGTTCCATCTGCTCCGGCGGCCGGTATGACGCGCTGGCGTCGAAAGGAAACCGGAAGTTCCCGGGCGTGGGACTTTCGATCGGCGTCACCCGGCTGGTGTCCCGCATCCTGAGCCAGGACCTGGCCAAGGCCTCACGGTCGGTTCCCACTGCCGTGCTTGTGGCCCTGACGCACGATGACAGCTGGGACGCTGCGCAGGACGTTGCCGCCCAGCTGCGCAGCCGCGGCATTCCCACCGAAGTGGCAGCGAAGGCGGAAAAGTTCGGCAAGCAGATCAAGTTCGCTGACCGGCGCGGCATCCCGTTTGTCTGGTTCACCGACGACGACGGTACGCACCAGGTCAAGGACATCCGGACCGGCGAGCAGGTAGTCGCAGCCCCGGAGACCTGGACGCCGCCGGCCGAAGATCTGGCAGTGCAGGTGTCCACGGCGGCAGAGCCGGCTGCAGCAGCCGTTTAGCTGCCGGGCGGCGCCAGGTGCCGCCGTCGTGGGGCACTGTGGCACAGACCCGCCGTCGATAGGTCCGCTCACGGCGTGTGGGCGGACCTGACGGACCCGCTCCACGCGGTCGGGACGCGCTAATGCCGCAGCCGCAGCCGCAGGACCAGCCACCGCCCCGCTACGCCGGCTGCCAGCACCGCCGCCATCGTCAGGACCGACGCCGGCGGCAGGGTGAAGGCCAGCAGCAGGCAGGCTGCGAAGCCGACGGCGTTCAGCCACTTGGGTGCGTAGCCTGGATGTGCCGCCAGGGTGTATGCAGAGGCGTTGGCCACGGCGTAGTACATCAGCACGCCAAAGCTGGAGAAGCCCACCACCGTCATAACGTCAGTGGTGAGCAGAAGCAGGATGACGACGGCGGCCACCACCAGTTCCGCCACATACGGCACGGTGTGCTTTCCCCCCACCTTCGCCAGGGGCGCCGGCAGGTCGCGTTCCCGTGCCATGGCCAGCGTGGTGCGGCCAACACCCGTGATCAGTGCCAGCAGGGCTCCCAGGCAGGCAGCGGCGGCTCCCACCTGCACCAGTAATGCACCTCCCTGGAACCGCGACTCCAGCACCGCGTCCAGCAGCGGCGTCCGTGTGGCCGCGAGCTGTCCGCCGGGTAGGTGGTTCAGCAGGAGCAGCGAAAGGGTCAGGTAGATGGCGAACGCAGCGGCCAGGGCGGCGAGGATTGCGCGCGGGATGGCCCGGGCAGGATCCTTGACCTCCTCGCCCAATGTGGCGATCCGGGCGTAGCCGGCAAAGGCGAAGAACATCAGCCCGGCCGCCGGCAGCACCCCGCCCAGGGAAGAGCCGTCCGCGGGCCCGCCCGCGCCGGGGCCGGGGTGGGGCCCCACGGCTGCGGCCACAGCGACGAAGGCGAGGGTGGCCAGAACGATGCACAGCAGGATCCGCGTGAGCAGGGCAGTGCGGGTGATGCCCAGCAGGTTGACGCCGGTGAGCACAACCACGGCCGCCACGGCCGCCGGCACTGCGTAGCCGGGCCAGGCATAGCTGCCGAACGTCAGCGCCATCGCGGCGCAGGATGCAGTCTTTCCTGTGACAAATCCCCAGCCGGCAAGGAATCCCGGCCATTCGCCAAGCTGCTTGCGGCCGTAGACGTACGTCCCGCCGCTGGTGGGGTACTTTGCGGCGAGGGCGGCCGACGCCACCGCGTTGCAGTAGGCAACCGCCCCCGCGATGACCACCGACAGGGCCAGCAGCTGGCCCGCCAGCGCGGCCGCCGGCGCGAAGACAACGAACACCCCGGCGCCCAGCATTGAGCCGAGTCCGATGGCTGTGGCGTCAAACGTGCCGAGCCTGCGTTCAAGTTGCGGGTGTGCGCTCATGCGGTGGCAGTCCCTTTGCAGCGGGTAAACTCGTACGGGATTGTTCCCGTAACGATCCTATTTAACTTCCCGATCGACTTCCCGCCGTAACCCCGCAGAAAGGCGTGCTGTGCTGCGCACACATGACCTCGGATCCCTTCGTTCCGAGCACATTGGACAAACCGTAACCCTGGCCGGCTGGGTGGGCCGCCGCCGTGATCACGGTGGTGTGGCCTTCGTGGACCTGCGTGATGCTTCCGGTGTGGCACAGGTGGTGGTCCGCGAGGAAGAAGTCTTCCACGGGCTGCGCAACGAGTATGTCCTGCAGGTCATCGGCACCGTTTCCAAGCGGCCCGAGGGCAACGAGAACCCCGCCCTGGCCACCGGCGAGATCGAGGTCATGGCCGAAAAGGTCACCATCCTCAACACGTCCGACCCCCTCCCGTTCCAGATCGACGAACACGTTGAGGTGGGGGAGGAAGCACGCCTGAAGCACCGCTACCTGGACCTCCGCCGTCCCGGCCCCGCCCGCAACCTGCGCCTGCGCTCCGAAGCCAACCGCGTGGCCCGTGAACTGCTGCACCAGGACGGCTTCGTTGAAGTTGAGACCCCGACGCTGACGCGGTCAACGCCCGAGGGCGCCCGTGACTTCGTTGTGCCGGCACGCCTGGCGCCGGGCTCCTGGTACGCGCTGCCGCAGTCACCCCAGCTGTTCAAGCAGCTCCTGCAGGTGGGCGGCTTCGAGAAGTACTACCAGATTGCCCGCTGCTACCGCGACGAGGATTTCCGCGCGGACCGCCAGCCGGAGTTCACCCAGCTGGACATCGAAGCGAGCTTCGTTGAGCAGGACGACATCATTGCCCTGGGCGAGAACATCGTCAAGGCACTGTGGAAGCTCATCGACGTCGAGATTCCGACGCCCATCCAGCGCATCACGTACCACGACGCCATGGCACGCTTCGGCTCGGACAAGCCGGACCTCCGTTTCGGCGTGGAGCTTACGGAGCTGACTGAATTCTTCAAGGACACCAACTTCGGTGTGTTCAAGGCCCCCTACGTCGGTGCCGTGGTGATGCCGGGCGGCGCCTCGCAGCCGCGCCGGACCCTGGATGGCTGGCAGGAGTTCGCCAAGCAGCGCGGGCACAAGGGATTGGCCTACGTCCTCTTCAAGGAAGACGGCGAGCTGGCCGGGCCCGTGGCCAAGAACCTCACCGAGGCAGAACGTGCAGGCCTGGCGGATGCCGTGGGGGCAAAGCCGGGCGACTGCATTTTCTTCGCCGCCGGGGACAAGTCCTCCGCGCGCGCACTGCTGGGTGCTGCCCGTGTTGAGATCGGCCACCGCACCGGCCTGATCAACGCGGATGACTGGGCCTTCTGCTGGGTGGTGGACGCGCCGATGTTCGAGCCGGCCGCCGCAGCTGTGGCCTCCGGCGACGTGGCTGTTGGCGCCGGCCAGTGGACCGCAGTGCACCACGCGTTCACGTCCCCCAAGCCCGAGTACATGGACAGCTTCGATACGGACCCCGAATCAGCGCTGGCGTACGCCTACGACATCGTCTGCAATGGCAACGAAATCGGCGGCGGCTCCATCCGTATCCACCAGGGCGATGTCCAGGAACGGGTCTTCGAGGTCATGGGCCTCTCCCACCAGGACGCGCAGGAGAAGTTCGGCTTCCTGCTCGAAGGCTTCAAATTCGGTGCGCCTCCGCACGGCGGCATCGCTTTCGGCTGGGACCGCGTGGTGGCGCTGCTGTCCGGCGTGGATTCGATCCGCGACGTCATCGCCTTCCCCAAGACCGGCAACGGCTACGACCCCCTGACCGCGGCCCCGGCTCCCATCACGCCGCAGCAGCGCAAGGAAGCCGGTGTTGACTTCAAGCCTGAGGCCAAGAAGCCGGAAGAGGGCAAGTAGGCAGTATCCGTTTGACCTGAAGGCCCTCCTGCAAAGGGGGGCCTTCACGTCTGTCCGCAAAGAAGGAGTCCCCATGGCGCTCAACCGTGCGAGCCAACCCGCCCGCGCCTACGAAGCGCTCATGGATGCCGCCTGGCCCGCCCCCGATCGCCACGACCTGTGGGAGTGGGTCCTCCGGGCTGCGGACGGTGTCACGCAGCGGGCCAACTCGGTGTGGCCGCGGGACCCCGCGCCCAAGCCGCAGGAGGCTTTGGTGGAGGCTGCGCGGTGGTACCGGATGCGGCGTCTTCCCTTGATCTTCCAGGTAGCGGACACAGCCGCCAACTCCGGGCTGAATGGCATCCTGGACGCCCAGGGCTTCACGCGGCAGTCCGAAACGCTGATCATGTCGCGGCCTGCCGGTTCCCAGGGCGTTCGCCCGGCGGTCGCCGGGGTGGAGATCCTTGATGCGCCTGACGAGGAGTGGCTGCACCTTTGGTGGAGCGTTGACGGCCGGGGCGGTGGCCAGGCGCGGGAGACAGCGCGCTTGATCGTAACGGGGTGCCCAGCGCTGTATGCCCTCGCCAGGGACGACGACGGCGTCCCGGCCGCCGTCGGGCGCCTCGCCCTGGTGGGCGCCACGGGAGGAATCTATTGCATGGCCACGTCGCCCGCTCACCGCAGGCGGGGCTACGCCACAGCAGTGCTCCAGGCGCTCCAGTCCGAAGGGGCCGCGCGCCATGTGGAAAGTTTCTGGCTGCTGGTCACAGCTGCCAACTCCGCCGCCCGGCAGCTCTACCAGCAGGCGGGGTTCGAGGAAGCGGGCCGCTATATCTACCGCCAGGAACGGCCCCGCCGGGCGCTGACAGGCTGCTGACTAGGAGGCGTCGGTGACCTGGATCCGCACGGCACACGAATCCGCGGCCGCTTTACGCAGCACTGCTGCCTTGGGATCCGGGACGTCAAGGTAGGCCAGCCGGGGCATGGCGGCAAAGCCCTTCAGGGCAGGGTGCTGGAGGACAAGGCCCGCCAGGGCCCTGTCGCCCCCGGGAACCACGTACTCAAAAGGTTCACCGCCGAAGATGCGTGCGGCCTGTTCCGCAACAGCCTCCACCAGGGCGTCGGCCTGGTTGTTCCGCCGCCGGGCGAACCGCTGCTGCGACTGTCCGCCCGCGGCCGTCCGGGACTGCACATACGTGGATCCCACCTTCGACGCGAGGACTTGCCCCTCACTGACCACCGCCACCCCGTAGCCTCCGCGCCTGGCCAGCAGCAGGCCCAGCCGCCGCGGCTGCGACGCCAGGGAGGCAAGCCGTTCAAGCGCGTCCGCGCCCCGGCCGGGCCGCCCGTCGGCCGGCCAGGGAGGCTGCAGGAGGGCTTCGGCGCCGTCCGCGGCCCGAAGGCGGAGGCCGTCGTCGTCATCCGTCACCTGGTACCCACCGTGCGCCGCGCCAAACCTTTCCGCCCATCCGGCCAGCCGGCTGCCGGGAATGAATGCCGTGCGCATGGAGGCCGGCCGGGCTCCGCCGGTGGTGCGTGCGGACATGGGGCGTTCCTTTACTGGCTTGCCGGACTCCCGGGAAAATCCGGAAGTGAACTGGAAGTAGCCTATCTATGTGGAAGATCTCTTCGGGCACGGCCGCGGCAATGATGATGACGACGACGCCTCCGTTGACCCCGGCCGGACCGCAGGGCCAGGGGCCAACGCTTCCCCCCGGGGCCCGCTCGCCGTCCGGATGCGTCCGCGCACCCTTGACGAGGTGGTAGGCCAGCAGCACCTCCTGGGACAGGGTTCGCCCCTGCGCCAGTTGGCCGCCGGAGCCGGCGCAGACACAACAGGCCCTGCCGGCCCCACCTCGCTCATCCTTTGGGGCCCCCCGGGAACCGGCAAAACGACCCTCGCCCACGTCATTGCCCGCGGACGGGGCAGGAAGTTCGTGGAGCTCTCCGCCATTACTGCCGGCGTCAAGGACGTACGGCGCGTCATGGACGAGGCCCTGACGGCCCGCGACCTCTACAAGACCACCACCGTCCTGTTCCTGGACGAGATCCACCGCTTCAACAAGGCCCAACAGGACGCCCTGCTGCCGGGCGTCGAAAACCGCTGGGTGGTGCTGGTCGCCGCCACCACCGAGAATCCATCGTTTTCCGTGGTGTCACCGCTGCTCTCCCGCTCGCTGCTGCTGACGCTCCGTCCCCTGACGGACGCTGACATTGAAGGACTGATCCAGCGCGCCGTTGCCGATCCGCGCGGACTGAACGGGAAGGTGGGCCTCAGCGAGGAAGCACTCGACCACCTCGTACGGCTTTCCGGAGGCGATGCACGCCGTGCCCTGACGGCATTGGAGGCAGCCGCCGGCGTTGCGTTCGGGGATGCCGACGATGCCGGGGACGGGCCCGTCGCCGTCGAACTGAAACACACCGAGCGTGCCCTGGACGTTGCCGCCGTCCGGTACGACCGTGCCGGTGACCAGCACTATGACGTCATCAGCGCCTTCATCAAGTCCATCCGCGGCTCCGACGTCGACGCCGCCCTGCACTATTTGGCCCGCATGCTGGAGGCGGGGGAGGACCCGCGCTTCATCGCCCGGCGGATCGTGATCTCAGCCGCCGAAGACGTCGGGATGGCGGATCCCACGGCGCTGCAGACGGCCGTGGCCGCGGCGCAGGCGGTGCAGCTGATCGGAATGCCTGAGGGCCGGATCATCCTGGCCGAAGCCGTGGTGCACCTGGCCACGGCCCCCAAGTCCAACGCCGCCTATATGGGCATCAACAAGGCCATTGCCGATGTTCGGGCAGGGTTGGGGAACGGCATTCCGGCCCACCTGAGGGACGCCCACTACCCGGGGTCCAAGCAACTGGGGCACGGCCTTGGCTACAAATACGCCCACGACGCCCCGCACGGCGTTGCACCACAGCAATACCCGCCGGATGACCTGGTGGGGAAGGACTACTACCAGCCCACGGCCAACGGCGCTGAGCGGGACATTGCCCCGCGGCTGGAGCGGCTGCGCAGGATCGTCCGGGGCAAGTGACTGCCGTGGTAAGGTAGATGTTTGTCTGGCAAGGCACGGACGCACAATCTCCCCAATTTCATGTTGAGAAGGTTATGCCCTGTGCCCAGTAGCAAAAGGCAGCGGTTGGCCGATGCTCTCCATCGTGGAGGCCAGTAACACTGACACACCGCAGATATTGGAAGGACACAAGTGGCTAACAACACTCGTGCTCGCCGTCAGGCCCGCCTCTCGCGGTCCCTCGGCATCGCTCTGACCCCCAAGGCCGCCAAGTACATGGAGCGCCGCCCGTACGGCCCCGGTGAGCATGGCCGTGCCCGCAAGAAGCAGGACTCCGACTACGCCGTACGCCTGCGCGAAAAGCAGCGCCTGCGCGCCCAGTACGGCATCCGCGAAGCACAGATGACCCGTGCCTTCGAAGAAGCCCGCCGCACCAAGGGCCTGACCGGTGAGAACCTCATCGAGCTGCTCGAGATGCGCCTTGACGCCCTGGTCCTGCGTGCCGGCTTCGCCCGCACCATCGCCCAGGCCCGCCAGCTGGTTGTGCACCGCCACATCATGGTTGACGGCGTCCGCGTTGACCGCCCGTCGTTCCGCGTCGGCGAGGGCCAGCTGGTCCACGTCCACACCCGCAGCGAAACCATGGTTCCGCTCCAGGTTGCAGCAGCCGGCGCCCACCGCGACGTCCTGCCTGCCGTCCCGGCCTACCTGGACGTCAAGCTGGAAGCTCTCCAGGCCCGCCTGGTCCGTCGCCCCAAGCGCTCCGAGGTCCCCGTGACCTGCGAAGAGCAGTTGGTCGTCGAATTCTACGCACGCTAAATTCCAGCAGCGTATCCAAAGAAGCCCGTGGCAAGCGCCGCGGGCTTCTTTGTATGTAAGGTACTTTGGGGACATCTGCGGAATGCGTTTCACGCGCACCCGCCGGGATGCAACCGAACCACAGAATTTCGAGGAGATGAACGTCTATGTCTGGTGGCGATATTGCCGGCCTGATCGCTGCCGGGGTGTTTGCAGTCCTGGTACTGCTGCTCGCCGTGCCCATCCTTAAGCTGGGCCGCGTCCTGGACGAGGTCCGGACTTCCATACGGTCCCTGAGCGACGGCGCCACGCCGCTTATGGACGAAGTCACCGCCACCGTCTCCACCACCAACCAGCAGCTGAAGAAAGTGGACGGCATCTCGTCCAACGTTTCGGACGCGTCCGCAAACCTTTCCGCCCTGTCCTCCCTTGTGGCCGCCACCGTGGGGTCGCCGCTGATCAAGGTGGCAGCCTTCAGCTACGGTGTCCGTTCCGCGCTGGCCGGGCGCAAGAAGCCTGCCGCCGGCCGCCGCAGCCGCTAGATTCCGGGAGAAGAGAATGAAACGATTTATCTGGATGGGAATCGGCGTGGCGATCGGAGTGATCGCTTTCCGCAAGGTGACCGAGGTGCAGGCCAGCATGCAGTCGACGTTGGGCCCGGAGGGCCTCAACCGTTCCGTGAACCGCCTTGCCGACGGTGTCTACGACTTTGCCGACGCCGTCCGCGCCGGAATGCGGGAGCGGGAAACCGACCTGCGCTCCGCCCTCGGCGTCGAATCGGCAGACCTGGTCCGCCGCTGACCACCCTGCTGACCGGCACCGCACGTTGGAACCGGGCAGGCGCCACACGTTAGAACCATACCGGCGGTCACCGTACACAACGGGCCGCCCAGCGAATGAACCTCCGCGACGCACAGTGCGCGGAGCAAGAAGGGTAAGTACACAGCTCATGAAGTCGCAGGAGATCACAAAGCGCTGGATGGACTTTTTTGTCAGCAAGGGCCACACCGCGGTTCCGTCCGCATCGCTGGTCTCCAGCGACCCCTCGCTGCTGTTCACGGTTGCCGGCATGGTGCCGTTCATTCCCTACCTGACCGCCAGGGAGGAAGCACCCTACTCGCGCGCCGTCAGCGTGCAGAAGTGCATCCGTACCGGTGACATCGAGGAAGTGGGCAAGACTGCCCGCCACGGAACGTTCTTCCAGATGTGCGGCAACTTTTCCTTCGGCGACTACTTCAAGGAAGACGCCATCAAGTTCGCCTGGGAGCTGCTGACCACGGGCGTTGACGACGGCGGCTACGGCCTGGCGCCCGAGCGGCTCTGGGTGACGGTCTACGAAGAGGACGACGAAGCCAAGGACCTGTGGCTTAAGAACACCGGTGTTCCAGCCGAGCGCATCCAGAAGATGGGCAAGTCGGACAACTACTGGCACACCGGGCAGCCCGGTCCCGCCGGTCCCTGCTCCGAGATCTACTACGACCGCGGCCCCCAGTACGGTGTTGAGGGCGGCCCGCTGGCTGACGAGACCCGCTACATCGAAATCTGGAACCTTGTGTTCATGCAGTACCAGATCGAGAACGTCCGCTCGAAGGAAGACTTCGACGTCGTCGGCGAACTGCCCAAGCGCAACATCGACACCGGCCTGGGCATGGAACGCCTGGCCATGATCCTGCAGGGTGTCGAGAACATGTACGAGACGGACCAGGTCCGCCCCGTCATCGACAAGGCTGCCGAGCTCTCCGGCAAGGAATACACATCCGCCGAGACCGACGAAGACCCCCACCACACGGACGACGTCCGCATGCGTGTGGTCGCCGACCACATCCGGTCAGCCCTGATGCTGATCTCCGACGGCGTGACCCCCTCCAACGAGGGCCGCGGCTATGTCCTGCGCCGGCTCATCCGCCGTGCCGTCCGTTCCATGCGCCTCCTCGGTGTTGAACAGGCCTGCCTGCCCGAACTCCTTCCCGCATCACGCGATGCCATGAAGGGCGTCTACCCCGTAGTGGACACGGACTTCGCCCGGATCAGCCGCATCGCGTACGCCGAAGAGAAGGCCTTCCTGCGGACCATCGCCTCCGGAACCGCACGCCTCGAGGACGCCGTCAAGGAATCCAAGGCCGCCAACAAGCCGCTGTCCGGGGCCGACGCCTTCGCACTGCACGACACCTATGGTTTCCCCATCGACCTGACCCTGGAAATGGCCGAGGAAGCAGGGCTCAACGTGGATGAGGCCGCCTTCCGCAGCCTCATGCAGGAACAGCGCCAGCGCGCCCAGGCCGATGCCAAGGGCAAGAAGGGCGGCCACGCGGACCTCAGCGCCTTCCAGGACATCCTGGCCCAGGGTGAGACGGTCTTCACCGGCTACACCGAGCTCGACGGCGAGTCCCGCGTCCGCGGCATCCTCACCGGCGGCCATGCGGTCCATCAGGCTTCCACTGGCGATGAAATCGAACTGGTACTCTCCGAAACGCCCTTCTACGCCGAAGCAGGCGGCCAGGCCGCCGATACCGGCCTGATCACCGGTGACGGGTTCGTTGTCGAGGTGCTCGACGTCCAGCGCCCCCTCAAGGGCCTGAGCGTGCACAAGGCGATCGTCCGCGAAGGCGAAATCGGGGCCGACTCGCTGGTCCGTGCCGCCGTCGACCGCGAACGCCGGCACGCCGCTGAACAAGCCCACACCGGCACGCACATTGTGCACGCCGCGCTCCACCAGATCCTTGGCCCGGAAGCCACCCAGCGCGGCTCCTACAACAAGGCCGGCTACCTGCGCTTCGACTTCGCCTGGGGCGAGGGGCTGAGCACGGCCACGCGGTCCGAGATCGAGGAAGTCTCCAACCTGGCCATCCGGAACAACTTCCGGGTGGAAACCAAGGTCATGGGCCTGGCTGAGGCCAAGGCACTGGGCGCCATGGCGCTCTTTGGCGAGAACTACGGCAGTGAAGTCCGGGTTGTTGAGATCGACGGCGCCTGGTCGCGCGAGCTTTGCGGCGGCACCCATGTTTCCAACACGTCCCTGATCGGCAGCCTTTCCCTGCTGGGCGAGCAGTCCGTCGGGTCGGGAAACCGGCGTGTGGAGGCCTTCGTGGGCATGGACGCTTTCCGCCACCTGGCGGCCGAGCGCGCCCTGGTCACCGAGCTCACCGACATGCTGAAGGTTCCCTCCGGCCAGCTTGCAGACCGGATCGCCGCCACGCTGGCAAAGCTCAAGGCGACAGAGAAGGAACTGGACCGCCTCCGCAAGGAACAGCTGGCTGGGGCTGCGGCCCAGCTGGTCAGCAGCGCCAAGGATGCCTCCGGAGTCAGTGTCATCGCCCACGACGCAGGACAGGTCAGCGGCGCTGACGACCTGCGCGGCCTTGCCCTGGACCTTCGGAACCGCCTCGGCTCCGCACCCGCGGCCGTGGCCGTGGCCGGCGTCGCCAACGACCGCCCCGTCATCCTGGTGGCCACCAACGAGGCCGCCCGGGAAGCCGGTGTCAAGGCAGGAGCCCTGGTGCGCCTCGCCGCAGGGATCCTCGGTGGTGGCGGCGGCGGAAAGGACGACGTCGCCCAGGGCGGCGGAACCGACGCCGGCCAGGTAGGCCAGGCCCTCTCCGCCGTCGTCGACGCCATTTCGCGGCGCTAATCCTCCGATGACCGATCCTGCTGCTGCCGGCGACTACCCCCAGGGCATCAAACTGGGGGTGGACGTCGGCACCGTCCGGGTGGGGGTTGCCATCTGCGACCGCGATTCCATCCTGGCGACGCCCTACAAGACACTGGACCGTAACGCCAGGAAGAATTCAGACGTCCGGGTCATTGCCAGCCTGGTGCAGGAACTCGGTGCCGTCCAGGTTTTTGTGGGCCTGCCACGCACCATGAAGGGTGAGGAACGGGCCTCTGCCATGATGGCCACGGACTACGCCCACCTGCTGGTTGGCGAGCTCGCTGCCCGGGACCTGGCGGTGCCGGTGAACCTGGTGGATGAACGGCTGAGCAGTGTCAGCGCCCACCGGAGCCTGCACGAAGCTGGCATGAGCAGCAGGAACCACCGTAAAGTAGTTGATCAGGTCGCGGCGGCAGGTATCCTTCAGCACGCCATCGACATGCAGAAAGCCAGGGGAGCGGACGTCGGCTCACGCGTGACGGCGCCACCCCCTTCCGTGGACATGGGAGGCAGCGGGCCGGAAACGGTGCCCGCCACACCCGGCGATACGGACCGATCTTCAGATAATGGAAGGCACCAGTGAGCCCTGCCAACATTGACGACTCTTCCAACCCTCTGGACGCGGGGGCAGGAAGGCCGCTAACCCGCAAGGAACTCCGCGAACGGGAAAAGACCCTCAACGCCGGAGGCCACGATGCCGTTCCGGAACAGGCCTACGAGACCGGCCACGACATTCCACCGCTGCCCGCGGAACCCCCCGCGGCCGCAGAAGCAGACCCCCGGCGTCAGGATGAAGCATTGCGTGAAGAACCGGCACCGCAGGACCGGGTGGAAGAGCCCCTGATTCCGGCTGCTCCCGCCACCCCGCCGTCCATCCAGGACGATCACCACGAACCAGCCCTTGCAGGTCATCAGCACGCGGCGGGCGCGCATTACAGCGACGAACCCCACTACGAAGAACCCGGCTACGCAGACGGGCACGGCTATGCGGCCGGCGTGCACCAGCACGATGGACACTATGACGGAACGCACTATGGGGGCGGGCACGACGACGGGACCCACTACGAAGAGGGGCACGACGACGGTGCGCACCACCATGAACTCCTTCCTGCTTCGGCCGCAGCAACCGTAGTGGCCAAGCCGTCGAAGAAGGTGCGCCGGCGCCGGCGCCTCCTGGCGCTGTTCCTGACCCTTGCCGTTTTTGTCACGGCTGTCGCCGTCGGAGCGCAGTTCCTCAAGCCGCTGCTTGGCAGCGACAAGCCCAGCGACTTTCCGGGGCCTGGTTCGGGCGAAGTGGTTGTCACAGTCGAAAACGGTGAAGGCACCCGTTCCATTGCCTCCAAGCTGGAAAGCGAGGGTGTGGTGGCAAATGCCGATACGTTCCTCCAGAGCTTCAGCGCATCCGGCGGCATCCTTTCCCCGGGTGACTACACGTTCAAGTCGGAGATGAAGAATTCCGACGCCGTGAATGTCCTCCTGGGCAAGGACCAGGAAAAAGTCATCTACTTCGCTCTCAGCGCCGGATTGCGCATCGGTGAGTCCCTGCAGGCGATCTCACAGGGATCCGGAATCTCCGTCCAGAACCTGCAGGCCCTCAGCAACGAGCCGGCCCAGTTCGGTCTTCCGGCCAACGCCAAAAACCTCGAGGGGTACCTGGCCCCGGGGGAGCACCGCTTCCCCCTTGGCACTCCGGCAAAGGACATCCTCCAGTCCCTGGTCAAGATCACAACTGACGAACTTGTGTCGCAGGGCATCACGGACCCAGCCAAGCAGTACGAGGCCGTAATCGTCGCCAGCATCGTCCAGGCCGAGGGTGGCCAGGCGGAGTACGGGGACGTGGCAGGTGCCATCTACAACCGGCTCAAGCCCAACGACCAGACCGGAGGTTTCCTGCAGGTGGACTCGGCCGTGACCTACGGCCTGGGCACCAAGAGCTACAACTTCACTGACGAACAGCGCCAGGACAAGTCCAACCCGTACAACACCTATGCGAATCCGGGCCTGCCGCCGGGACCCATCGGATCCCCGGGAAAGACTGCGATCGACGCTGCCGCCAGGCCCAAGACCAACGACTACCTGTACTGGGTGACCATCAACCTGGACACCAAGGAAACCAAGTTCTCCAGGACGCTCGCCGAGCACAACACCTACGTGGAGCAGTACAACGCCTGGTGCACGGCCAACGTCGGACGTTGCACGTGAGCCTTCGGGCTGCCGTCCTGGGCCATCCGATAAGCCACTCGAAGTCGCCGGCACTGCATCTGGCTGCCTACAGCCAGCTGGGGATCGGGATCAGCTACACGGCAATCGACGTCACGGAGCTGCTGCTGCCGTCCCTGATGGGGCAGATCCGCGATCAGCCGGGCTGGCGCGGCCTCTCCGTCACAATGCCCTTGAAGACGGCGATGCTCGGGCAGGTGGACGAAGTCCGCGGCGTGGCCAGGACCCTTGGCGTCGTCAACACCGTCTCGTTTGAGGAGCACGGTGGCACCCGGCGAACCATTGGCTCCAACACCGACGTTGCCGGCATCGTCAATGCACTGCAGCACGCGGGTGCCGGCGCGGCCCCGGCCGCTGTGATCCTTGGGGGAGGGGGAACTGCAGCCTCGGCAGTCGCGGCACTCAAGGACCTCGGTGCCAGCCAGGCCAAGGTCTTTGTCCGGGATACGTCCCGGACCGCCGATGTCCGCGCCGCTGCGGACAGCCTGGACGTCTCCTTGGAGATCCGCACCCTGGCGGAGGCGGCCCGTCCCACGGCAGAGGCCGACGTCGTCATTTCCACCCTCCCGCCGCGTGCAGCGGACGGACTGGCGGCTGAACTGGCTTCCCTCAAGACCAGCCTGCCCGGAGTCCTGCTGGACGTCGCCTATGATCCGTGGCCCAGCCTGCTGGCCTCCGTGTGGCAGGCCGGGGGCGGAACCGTGGTGCCCGGACTGGAAATGCTCCTGTACCAGGCGGTGGAGCAGGTGCGCCTATTCACCCGCCGGGACGAAGACGTTAACGCAGCTGTCATAGATGTGATGTGTGACGCAGTCGGCCTTCCCCGACGGGCGTTGTGACCGCCATACGTGGCAGGATGGAAATTATGTTGCGTTGGTTGACTGCCGGTGAATCCCATGGTCCGGCTCTGATGGGAATTATTGAAGGCGTCCCCGCCGGTGTGGAAATCACGAGCGGGCATATCGCAGACTCGCTGGCCCGCCGCCGCCTCGGCTACGGACGCGGAGCACGCATGAAGTTCGAACAGGACGTTGTGACCATTCTGGGCGGCGTCCGCCACGGCCTGACGCAGGGCGGACCCGTGGCCATCCAGGTGGGAAACACCGAATGGCCCAAGTGGGAGCAGATCATGTCTGCCGACCCCGTGGATCCGGAAATTCTTGCTGACCAGGCCCGGAACGCGCCGTTGACCCGTCCCCGGCCCGGCCACGCCGACTTCACCGGCATGCAGAAGTACGGCTTTGACGAGGCCCGCCCCGTCCTGGAGCGCGCCAGCGCACGCGAAACAGCAACACGGGTGGCCATGGGCACCGTGGCTGCGCAGTTCCTCAAGCACCTCGGCATCGAGCTGGTCAGCCACACCGTCAGCATCGCCAGCGTCACGGTTCCCGAAGGGCGTCCGCTGCCCGTGCCGTCCGACGTCCTTGCGCTTGATGCCGACCCCCTGCGCTGCTTCGACCGGGAAACCTCGGACGCCATGGTGGCGGAGGTTGATGCGGCGCACAAGGAAGGCGAAACCCTGGGCGGCGTAGTGGAGGTCCTTGCCTACGGGCTCCCGCCGGGACTGGGCAGCTACGTCCACTGGGACCGGCGGCTGGATTCCCGCCTTGCCGCGGCCCTGATGGGAATCCAGGCCATCAAGGGCGTGGAAGTCGGCGACGGATTCCTGACCGCGTCGCGCCGCGGCTCCGCCGCCCACGACGAAATCGTCAGGGACGCCGGCGGCCGGATCGTCCGGACCAGCAACCGTGCCGGCGGCATCGAAGGCGGCATGAGCATCGGCGACGTCCTGCGTGTCCGCGCCGCCATGAAGCCCATCGCCACCGTCCCGCGCGCCTTGAAGACCATCGACGTCAGCACGGGTGAGCCCGCCAAGGCGCACCACCAGCGTTCGGACGTGTGTGCTGTCCCCGCTGCCGGCGTAGTGGCCGAAGCCATGGTGGCCCTGGTGCTGGCCGAGGCCGTCACCGAGAAGTTCGGCGGTGACTCGGTGGCCGAAACCGCACGCAACATCAAGGGTTACCTGGACAACATTCCGGCGTCCCTGGACTCGATCGGCCAGTAAGTGCCCCATCGCAGCAAAACCGGACCCGCAGGGCGTCCCATCGTCCTGATCGGGCCGATGGCGGTCGGAAAATCGGCTATAGGGCAGCAACTGGCGCTCCAGCTCGGAGTTCCCTTTGTGGACACGGACGCTGTTATCGTTGCAGGGCACGGATCCATTGCGGACATTTTTGCCGGCCGTGGCGAGCACGCGTTCCGTGAGATCGAAGCACGGACCGTGGCCGCCGTCGTCGAAGCGGCCGACGATACCGTCACCGTCATCTCCCTGGGCGGAGGTGCGGTGCTGGACTCCGGAACGCAGCAGCTTATTAGCCGCTGCACCGTTGTATACCTCGAATGCGACGCACAAACGGTCGCCGGCCGCATTGCCCGCAACTCCGGGCGCCCGCTGCTGGCCGGGGACGCAATGGGCCGCTGGACGGCCATGTTCGCCACCCGCAGGCCGGTCTATGAGCGGCTTGCCGACATCACCCTGGACGTGCGCCACGGCTCGGTTTCCGAGCTGGGCGGCCGGCTCGAAGCAGCACTGCGCGATTACGCAGCTGCCAAACAGGAAGTTGAAAAGTGAGCACCGAATCAACAGTCATCAGCGTCACCGGCGGTTCCGCCGCTGAGAACTACGACGTCGTCGTCGGCCGGGGGCTGCTCGGTGACCTTCCCGGATTGCTGGGGGAACGCGTCCGCCGCGTGCTCGTCATCCACCCGCGTGCGCTGCGGCTGACCGGTGACACGGTCCGGGACGAACTCGCAGCAGCCGGATTCACCTCCCTGACCGCGGAGATTCCGGACGCCGAAGAAGGCAAGCACATCCAGGTGGCCGCCTTCTGCTGGCAGGTCCTTGGGCAGAACGACTTCACCCGCTCCGACGCCATTGTGGCCGTCGGGGGAGGCGCGGTAACAGACCTCGCCGGCTTCGTCGCCGCCACCTGGCTGCGCGGCGTCAAGGTCATCCACATGCCCACCAGCCTACTCGGCATGGTGGACGCGTCCGTGGGCGGGAAGACCGGAATCAACACCGCCGAGGGCAAGAACCTTGTGGGCGCCTTCCACCCTCCGGCCGCGGTGCTGGCTGACCTGGACACCCTGGAAACGCTGCCGCGAAACGAGATGATCTCCGGCATGGCGGAAGTCATCAAGTGCGGTTTCATCGCTGATCCCGCCATCCTCGACCTCGTGGAAAAGGACCCTGCGGCGGTGGCGGATCCCCAGTCCGACGTCCTGCGGGAACTGATCGAACGTGCCATCGCCGTCAAGGCCAAGGTGGTTTCGGAGGACCTGAAGGAATCCGGGCTGCGGGAAATCCTGAACTACGGGCACACCCTGGGCCACGCCATCGAACTGGTTGAGCGGTACTCCTGGCGCCACGGTGCGGCCGTTTCGGTGGGCATGATGTTCGCCGCCGAACTTGCCCGCAGTGTGGGGCGCCTCAGCGATGCCGACGCCGACCGTCACCGGAGCATCCTTGAGAGCCTGGGGCTGCCGGTCACGTACCGGCGGGACCGCTGGCAGGGTCTGCTGGACGGGATGCGCCGGGACAAGAAGTCCCGCGGGGACCTGCTGCGGTTCGTCGTCCTGGACGGCGTGGCCAAACCGGGGATCCTCGATGTCCCGGACACCTCGCTGCTGTTTGCGGCCTACCAGGAAATTGCTTCCTGATGCAGGGCGACATGGGAGGAACAGCTGACTGGCCGGATGCGGGTTTCCCGGGGATTCGGATCAACCCCGAATCGCTGCTGCCGGAAATCGTGAACCAGAACTCCTGCCGCGAGGCACTGGCGGTATCCACGGATCCCGCTGACCACATCTTCGTGCTCCTGGTGGAAGGACACGCGTCCGAGGCCGCCGAACTGCTCGCCGAAGCACGTTTCAAGGACCCCGAATCCTTCCGGCTGCGTGCCTTCGAAGCTGAAGTCCTTCGCGTCTCCAACCGGCTGGACCGGGCTGTCGAGCTGTTCCGCCAGCTCCTGGCCGAGGTTCACGGAACACCGCGCGAGGCCCTCGTGTGGCAGTTCCTGGGCAAGACCCAATACAGCGCCGGGCAGATGTCCGCAGCAGTCGAATCCTTTGCACGCGCACTGGACCTCCGGGTTGCACAGTCCGCTGATGCTGCCCAAATCTACTCGTCCACAGTGGCGCTGCAGCGTGCGAGGGACGTGCTGGAGCTCGCCTGCTGACGCTGCCTGCGGCCCGGCTGGAGTGCGGCTTGGGGGCTGGGCCGAAGGGTGCCCGGAATTTACCGGTAGAATGGTTCTTGAATTTTTAACTCCCCGATTTTTGACAAACACGCGCTGGCAGTCCGTTTGGCCTGTCTGCCCGGCATACAACGTCTGACAACGCGACCAGACAGAGAAACCAGAGGAAACAGTGGCAACCACTAACGACATCAAGAACGGAACGGTCCTTAAGCTTGAGGGCCAGCTCTGGAACATCATCGAATTCCAGCACGTCAAGCCTGGCAAGGGCGGTGCGTTCGTCCGCACCAAGATGCGCAACGTGATGTCCGGCAAGGTCGTGGACAAGACGTTCAACGCCGGGCTCAAGATCGAGACCGCCACCGTGGACCGCCGCGACTACCAGTACCTGTACCAGGACGGTGCGGACTTCGTGTTCATGGACACCTCCGACTACGACCAGATCACGGTCTCCGGCGCTACCGTGGGCGACGCCACCAACTTCATGCTCGAAAACCAGATGGTCAACATCGCCATCCACGAGGGCAATCCGCTCTACATCGAACTGCCCCCAAGCGTTGTCCTCGAGATCACCTACACCGAGCCGGGCCTGCAGGGCGACCGCTCCTCCGCCGGCACCAAGCCCGCAACCCTGGAAACGGGCTACGAGATCCAGGTGCCGCTGTTCATCGAGAACAACACCAAGGTCAAGGTGGACACCCGCGATGGCAGCTACCTGGGCCGGGTCACCGAGTAGTGAGCGCCCGCGGTAAAGCCCGCAACAGGGCACTGGATGTTCTCTTCGAAGCCGAGCAGCGCTCGGTTTCGGCTTTTGACGTGATCCGCTCGCGGCGCGAAAAGACTGACCAGGTGGTAAACCCGTACACCATCGAAATCGTTGAGGGCGTTGTCTCCCACCAGGCAGCCATCGACGAGTTCCTGGAAACGTACTCCCAGGGCTGGAGCCTGGAGCGGATGCCCTCCGTGGACCGCATTATCCTGCGCATCGGCACGTGGGAGCTCCTGTACAACGACGACGTCCCTGACGGCGTCGCGGTCAGCGAAGCTGTGGCACTGGCGAAGACCCTGTCCACTGACGAATCACCGCAGTTCATCAACGGCCTGCTGGGCCGCCTGCAGCAGCTGAAGCCGTCGCTGCTCGCCTGAGCATCACCAACCTACAGCAACACCAGAAGGACCGGCCGCCACGGATGTGGAGGCCGGTCCTTCTGCCGTTAAGGCCCGCATGGCGGGGCTTTCGGCCTGTTCAGTGTGCGACGGCGGCCCGCAGGGCCAGGATGCGCTGCAGCTGCTGCCGCTCCTCAGCCTGGTGCAGCTGGACGTCGCGGCCGCTCAGGATGCGCTGGCGGGTGTTGGCCAGCCGGGTGGCGGCTTTCAGGAATTCCCTCATCTGCCGTTTCCTGCCGTAGTTCCCAGCCCAGTTCAGGGCAGTGCGCCGGCCGCCCAGGGTGGCCATCAGCTCCACCTCGGCCGGCGTGAACCAGCCGGCGGATGAGTACTCCAGCAGGCGCTGCCGGGTCAGGCGTTTCTCCGCCACCCGCAACAGGATGATGCCGCCAATGGCGAAGAAAAAGATGGGCACCTGGACCATGAGGTACTCCGCCAGGAAGCCCTGCCCCATGCTGTTCCAGCGGTTGTGCAGGAACATGGCCGGCAGCAGCCCCACGAAGAAGGCTGCCACCGAGGCACCCGCATGCCAGCGCCGGGCCGCGAACCCCATCACCAGGCCCGTGGTGCCGGTGAAGATGGCGTGCGCAAAAGGCGACATGACGCCGCGGAGGAAGAAGACCTGGGCAAAGTCGCCGGCGGGATCCGCGGACTCCGCAACGGCCCGGCCGAAGTACAGGATGTTCTCCGTGAAGGCAAAACCCCCTGCGATGGTGAACGCAAACACCACGCCATCCACCGGTCCGTCAAAGTGCTTCCTTGCCATCAGGAGGAGTATCAGCAGCCCCAGTGACTTTGCGAACTCCTCCACGATGGGGGCCTGCACCGTGGCCATGTAGGCCTGGAGGTCGGCCCCGTCGGAAAACTGGAACGCCAGGACAAAGAACGGCTGGATCAGCAGGGTTACTGCAATGGATACCGCAGCGCCCCAGGTAAACGCGAAGAAGAGCAGCCGCTTCGGTTCAGGTTCCCACTTGTCAATGATGTGCACGGCCAGGAGAACCACTGAGAGCGGAACCAGGGACGCGAGGAATCCCACCAGGAACCCGGCCGGCCCGGTGTTGGACAGCAGGAACGGGACCACCAGGAACAGGCTGAGAAAGGCAAGGGTGCTCCCACCAACCGTCAACCCCACCAGGCCGCTGCGCGACCGGCCGGCCTTCATCACGGCTCCCTGGACCTGCGGCGGCACTACCGTGTCCACGGGCCTGCCCACGTGTCCCGGCGCCGGACGGTAGTTCCCGGGCTCCACATGCCCCATCCAGCTGGGGTTGGCTTCGCCCGGGAGCGGCGCAGTTCCCCGCAGCCTGGGATCGTCGGGCGGCCCGGAGGCAGGGTGTCGCGGATTCGTCGGCATAACGACAGCCTAGGTGCGGGCCGCTGCGCCTCCAAGGACAGCGGCGCCGGGCCGGTGCAGTGTGATCAGTACCGCGTCCTCCCGGCACGGGCACCCGGAAACCCGTGTGGTAATTTTGAAACGCACATGATCCTTTTTTAATTCCGTCCTGTGAGGCGGGGAAAGGGGAGACGAGCGTTGACTTCTGTCACCAGCGCACCGGTTCCAGCCAGGGTTGTCCTCAGCCAGGCGGACATTGACCGGGCCCTCACTCGTATCGCCCATGAGATCCTTGAAGCCAATAAGGGTTCGCAGGACCTCGTCCTGCTGGGCATCCCGCGCCGCGGATACCCGCTGGCATCGCGCCTCGCCGAAAAAATCGCCGCCGCGGACAGCAGCGTTGACGCCGCCGCCATCGTTGGCCAGCTGGATGTCACGATGTTCCGTGATGACCTCTCCCACCAGGGGACCAGGCCGCCGTACCCCACCAAGCTGCCCCGGACGGGCATCGACAACAAGGTGGTTGTCCTCATTGACGACGTCCTGTACTCCGGCCGCACCATCCGCGCCGCCCTTGACGCGCTCGTCGACCTCGGCCGTCCGCGCATCGTCCGGCTCGCTGTGCTGATCGACCGCGGCCACCGCGAACTCCCCATCCGGGCCGACCACGTGGGCAAGAACCTGCCCACATCGTCGGCAGAAAAGGTCCGGGTCCGGCTGGCTGAGACCGACACAGCCCCTGGCGGCACGCCGGTCAACGAGGTAGTTATCGAGGGCCGTTCATGAAGCACCTGCTCTCCACCGAGAACCTCAGCCTCGCCAATGCGATCCGTATCCTGGACACCGCCGAGGAGATGGCAGCGGTAGGCGACCGCGAGGTCAAGAAGCTCCCGGCGCTCCGCGGCCGCACCGTGGTGAACCTCTTCTTCGAGGACTCCACCCGCACCCGGATCTCCTTCGAAGCCGCCGCCAAGCGGCTTAGTGCGGATGTCATCAACTTCGCGGCCAAAGGCTCCTCGGTGTCCAAGGGTGAGTCCCTGAAGGACACCGCCCAGACGCTGTCCGCCATGGGAGCGGACGCCGTCGTCATCCGTCACTGGGCCTCAGGCGCACCGCACCGCCTCGCAGCCACGGACTGGATTGACGCTGCCGTGATCAACGCCGGCGACGGCACGCACGAACACCCCACCCAGGCCCTGCTGGATGCGTTCACCATGCGCAGGCACTGGGCGCGCCTGGCCGGTACCGGTTCCGAAGGTGCGGACCTCAAGGGCATGCGGGTTGCCATCGCCGGGGACGTCCTGCACTCCAGGGTGGCCCGTTCCAACGTCTGGCTGCTCCGTACGCTCGGGGCGGAAGTGACCCTGGTGGCCCCGCCCACGCTGCTGCCCATCGGCGTCGAAAAGTGGCCCTGCAAGGTCAGCTACAACATGGACGAAACGCTCGAGCAGGGCGTCGACGCCGTGATGATGCTGCGGGTCCAGGGCGAACGCATGAACGCATCCTTCTTCCCCAGTACCCGTGAGTACTCCCGGCGGTGGGGATTCGATGACAACCGCCTGAAAGCCCTGGACACGCTGGGCATGAAGGACACCATCATCATGCACCCGGGCCCCATGAACCGTGGCCTGGAGATTTCCGCGGCTGCCGCAGACTCACCCCGATCCACCGTGCTGGCCCAGGTCCGCAACGGCGTCTCGGTGCGGATGGCCGCCCTCTACCTGCTGCTTTCGGGAGACACCCGGGAACCAGCCGCCACCCCAGCCCTGGCGTACGCCGGCACCCATTCCACCAAGGAGAGCAACTGATGGCAGCCAACACCGGAACCTACCTGATCCGCGGCGCCTCGATCCTGGGCGGCGAACCGGCGGACCTGCTGATCCGCGACGGCGTCATCGCCGAAACCGGAACCGGCCTCAATACGGAAGGCAGGGCCAACGACGTCACCGTCATCGACGCTACCGGCCTGGTGGCGCTGCCCGGCATGGTGGACGTGCACACGCACCTCCGCGAGCCCGGCCGCGAGGACGCCGAAACCGTGGAGACGGGTACCCGCGCAGCGGCCCTGGGCGGCTACACCGCCGTGCATGCCATGGCCAACAGCACGCCCGTGGCAGACACTGCGGGCGTTGTGGAGCAGGTTTATACCCTCGGCCGGGCAGCCGGCTGGGTGGACGTGCGGCCGGTCGGTGCGGTCACCGTGGGCCTGGCGGGCGAGCAGCTGGCCGAGCTGGGGGCCATGGCCGATTCCCGCGCACGCGTCCGGATGTTCTCCGACGACGGCATCTGCGTCCACGATCCCGTGCTGATGCGCCGTGCGCTGGAATACGTCAAGGCGTTCGACGGCGTGGTGGCCCAGCACGCGCAGGAGCCGCGCCTTACTGCCGGCGCCCAGATGAACGAGGGCGAGGTGTCCGCTGTACTCGGCCTCGCAGGCTGGCCCGCCGTGGCGGAGGAAAGCATCATTGCCCGCGACGTCCTGCTGGCGCAGCACGTTGGTTCCCGGCTGCACGTCTGCCACGTCTCCACCGCCGGCTCCGTGGAAATCATCCGCTGGGCCAAGGAGCGGGGGATCAACGTCACGGCTGAGGTGACGCCGCACCACCTGCTGCTGACCGATGACCTGGTCCGCAGCTACGACCCCGTCTTCAAGGTCAACCCGCCGCTGCGCACCGACGCTGACGTCCAGGCGCTGCGCGCCGGCCTGGCGGACGGCACCATCGACGTCGTGGGTACCGACCACGCCCCGCACCCCAGCGAGCACAAGGAATGCGAGTGGGCGCAGGCGGCCATGGGTATGACGGGGCTGGAAACCGCCCTCTCCGTGGTCCAGCACACCATGATCGAAACCGGCCTCATGACGTGGGCGGACTTCGCCCGCGTCACCTCCACCGCTGCGGCGAAGATCGGCCGGCTGGCTGACCAGGGCCGGCCGCTGGAGGCGGGGGAGCCCGCGAACGTCATCCTGGTGGATCCGGCTGCCCGCTGGACTGTCGATCCGTTCAGCATGGCAACCATGGGCCGGAATTCGCCGTTCAAGGGAAGGGAACTGCCCGGCAGGGTGGTGGCCACCTTCTTCAAGGGGCACCCCACTGTCCTCGACGGTGAACTCAACACGCCGTACCCCTACGCCGACGCAACCGCAGGCGTCGCCTGATGGAGAAAATCCTTCCGGGACTGGCGATGCTGGCGATCATCGCCGTCGTGTTTGTCCTCCTCGCCATCGGCTGGCGCAGCAGGCTCCGCCGCCAGTCCGACGTCGGCCAGCTGCCTCCCGTGCCCGCCGAACCTGGCGAGCCGACCGCCGGTGCGGAAGGGCAGTACGTGGCCACCACCACCGCCGGCGACTGGCTGGACCGGATCGCGGTGCACGGCCTGGGGATCAGGACCACCTCAACCCTCGAGGTGTATCCGCACGGCGTCCTTTTCGACCGGTCGGGCGCTCCCGCCCTCTACATCCCGGCCGCATCACTCACCGGCGTCCGGCAGGACAGCGGCATGGCAGGTAAATTCGTGGAAAAGGACGGACTCCTGGTCCTGTCCTGGGTACACGGCAGCCACGAACTGGACTCCGGCTTCCGCACCCGCCGTGCGGCGGCCAAGGACCGGCTCTTCGAAGCACTTCAGGAATTGATTTCTTCAGCCCCGGCGGCTGACGCCAACAGTGGAAAGTAAGACAGTGACAACAAACACAGCAGTAAACGCCCCAGTTTCCGCTCCAGTGGCAGCTCCGGCTGCGCTGGTGCTCGAGGACGGCCGCATTTTCCGCGGAAGCAGCTACGGCGCCACCGGAACCGCCCTCGGAGAAGCAGTCTTCGCCACCGGCATGACCGGCTACCAGGAAACCATCACGGACCCCTCGTACGCACGCCAGCTCGTGGTCCAGACGGCACCCCACATCGGCAACACCGGTGTGAACAGCGAGGACGCCGAGTCCCGCCGCATCTGGGTCGCGGGATACATTGTCCGCGACGCTGCCCGCCGACCCTCCAACTGGCGCTCCGAGCGCTCACTGGACGACGAACTGGTGGAGCAGGGAATCGTCGGGATCCAGGGCGTGGATACCCGCGCGATCACCCGGCACCTGCGCGAGCACAAGACCATGCGCGCCGGCATCTTCTCCGGGGAGGCCGCCCAGGCCACGGACAAGGAACTGGTCGACGCCGTCCTGGCCAGCGCCCCCATGGAGGGCTCCCGGCTGGCCGAGGAAGTCAGCGTTGACGAGGTCTACGTGGTGGAGCCGAAGGACCACGGCTGGGAAGGCGACCCCCGGTTCACCATCGCGGCGATCGACCTTGGCATCAAGGCCATGACTCCGGTCCGCTTCGCCGAGCGCGGCGTTCGCGTCCACGTGCTGCCCGCCACCGCCACGCTGGAGGACGTGAAGGCCGTCAACCCCGATGGCTTCTTTATGTCCAACGGCCCCGGCGACCCCGCCACGGCAGACGCCCAGGTCAAGCTGCTCCGCTCCGTCCTGGACGAGAAGCTGCCCTACTTCGGCATCTGCTTCGGCAACCAGATCCTGGGCCGCGCACTGGGCTTCGGCACCTACAAGCTCCGCTACGGCCACCGCGGCATCAACCAGCCCGTCATGGACCGCCGCACCGGCAAGGTGGAGATCACCTCCCAGAACCATGGCTTTGCCGTGGACGCACCGCTCGACGGCGCCACGCAGGCTCCGGAGGAACGGTACGGTCGCGTGGAGGTCAGCCACGTCAGCCTGAACGACGACGTCGTGGAAGGGCTCGCCTGCCTGGACATCCCCGCTTTCTCCGTGCAGTACCACCCCGAGGCCGCGGCCGGCCCGCACGACGCCGCCTACCTGTTCGACCGCTTCATCGAGCTGATGGAGGGCACCCGGGACGGCAGGACCGCGAACCTGTCCAAGGAGCCCGTGGACGCCGCGCACCCCGCCAGCGCGGCAACGCCGAATAATTCCGACAACAAGACTGAGGACAAGAAGTAATGCCGAAACGTACAGATCTCAAGAGCGTCCTCGTCATTGGTTCCGGCCCGATCGTCATCGGCCAGGCCGCCGAGTTCGACTACTCCGGGACCCAGGCGCTGCGCGTCCTCAAAGAGGAAGGCCTGCGGGTCATCCTGGTCAACTCCAACCCGGCCACCATCATGACCGACCCCGAGTTCGCCGACGCCACCTACATCGAACCCATCACCCCCGAGGTGGTGGAGAAGATCATCGCCAAGGAACGCCCGGACGCCGTCCTGCCTACCCTGGGCGGACAGACCGCGCTGAACACCGCCATCGCCCTGGATAAGAACGGTGTGCTCGAGAAGTACAACGTGGAACTCATCGGGGCCAACATCGCCGCCATTGAGCTCGGGGAGGACCGCGAAAAGTTCAAGGGCGTGGTGGAGCGCTGCGGCGCCGAGTCCGCCCGCAGCCACATCATCCACACCATGGACGAGGCATTGAAAGCCGCCGAGGACCTCGGTTACCCCATGGTGGTCCGGCCCTCCTTCACCATGGGCGGCCTGGGCTCCGGCCTCGCGTACAACGAGGACGACCTCCGCCGCATCGTGGGCCAGGGCCTGCAGTACAGCCCCACCAGCGAGGTGCTGCTCGAAGAGAGCATCCTCGGCTGGAAGGAGTACGAACTCGAGATGATGCGGGACAAGAACGACAACGTCGTGGTGGTCTGCTCCATCGAGAACTTCGATCCCGTCGGCGTCCACACCGGCGACTCCATCACGGTGGCACCGGCCCTCACCCTCACCGACCGCGAATACCAGCGCCTGCGCGACATCTCCATCGCCGTCATCCGTGAAGTGGGCGTGGACACCGGCGGCTGCAACATCCAGTTCGCCATCGACCCCGCCACCGGCCGCGTGGTGGTCATCGAAATGAACCCCCGCGTCTCCCGTTCCTCGGCGCTGGCGTCCAAGGCCACCGGCTTTGCCATCGCCAAGATCGCCACCAAGCTCTCCCTGGGCTACACGCTGGACGAGATCCCCAACGACATCACGCAGAAGACCCCGGCGTCCTTCGAACCCACCCTGGACTACGTTGTGGTCAAGGTTCCGCGGTTCGCGTTCGAGAAGTTCCCGGCTGCGGACAACACGCTGACCACCACCATGAAGTCGGTGGGTGAGGCCATGGCCATGGGCCGCAACTTCACCGAAGCCCTGCAGAAGGCCCTGCGCTCCCTGGAGCAGAAGGGCTCGCAGCTGGACTTCAGCTCCGTCCCCGAATGGGAAGTGCCGGAGCTCATCGAGAAGGCAAAGCGCCCCACCACCCAACGCCTGCACCAGGTCCAGCGCGCACTCCTGGGCGGCGCCAGCGTGGAGGACCTCTTCGAGGCCACCAAGATCGATCCCTGGTTCCTGGACCAGCTCCAGCTGCTCAATGAGATCTCCCGCGAAATCCGCCAGGCCGGTGCGCTGACGGCTGAGATGCTGAAGCGCGCCAAGCGCCACGGCTTCTCCGATGAGCAGATCGGCGCCCTCACGCACAACCCCGAAGCCGTGGTCCGCGGCGTCCGCCAGGCCCTGGGCATCCGTCCGGTCTACAAGACCGTGGACACCTGCGCGGCGGAATTCGCCGCCTACACGCCGTACCACTACTCGGCGTACGACGAGGAAGACGAGGTTGCGCTGCACTCCAAGCCGTCCATCCTGATCCTCGGTTCCGGCCCCAACCGGATCGGCCAGGGCATCGAGTTCGACTACTCCTGCGTCCACGCCTCCATGGCGCTGCGCAAGGCCGGGTACGAGACGGTGATGGTCAACTGCAACCCGGAGACCGTCTCCACCGACTACGACATCTCCACCCGCCTCTACTTCGAGCCCCTGACGCTCGAGGACGTGCTGGAGGTCATCGCGGCGGAGGAACGCACCGGCGGCGTGATGGGCGTCTTCGTCCAGCTCGGCGGCCAGACCCCGCTGAAGCTGGCCCAGCAGCTGGCGGATGCCGGTGTCCCCATCCTCGGAACGTCCCCGGAGGCCATCGACCTCGCCGAGCACCGCGGCGCGTTCTCCCGCGTCCTGGACAAGGCGGGCCTGATCTCCCCGAAGAACGGCACCGCCGTGTCCTTCGAGGACGCCAAGAAGATTGCCGACGAAATCGGCTATCCGGTCCTGGTCCGCCCGTCCTACGTGCTGGGCGGCCGCGGCATGGAGATCGTCTACGACGAGCCCAACCTGTCCCGCTACATCGCCAACGCCACGGAGATCACCCCGGACCACCCGGTGCTGATCGACCGCTTCCTGGAGGACGCCGTCGAAATCGACGTGGACGCCCTCTTCGACGGCACCGACATGTACCTGGGCGGCATCATGGAGCACATCGAGGAAGCCGGCATCCACTCCGGCGACTCCGCCTGCGTCCTGCCGCCCATCACCCTGGGCACCAACGTGCTGGAGCGGGTACGGACGGCGACGCGCGCCATTGCCGAAGGCGTGGGCGTCCGCGGTCTTATCAACATCCAGTTCGCCCTGGCCTCCGACGTCCTGTACGTCCTGGAGGCAAACCCCCGCGCGTCCCGCACCGTGCCGTTCGTCTCCAAGGCGACCGGTGTGCAGATGGCCAAAGCGGCTGCCCTGATCGGCACCGGCGTGACCATCGGACAGCTCCGCAGCGCCTACAAGATGCTGCCCGAGGTGGGCGACGGGTCCACGCTTCCGCTGGATGCCCCGGTGTCCGTCAAGGAGGCCGTCCTGCCGTTCAGCCGCTTCCGCACCCTGGAGGGCAAGGTGGTTGACTCCCTGCTCGGCCCGGAAATGCGCTCCACCGGCGAGGTCATGGGAATCGACAAGCACTTCGACACCGCGTTCGCCAAGAGCCAGGCAGCCGCCAACAACGCGCTGCCCACCGAGGGCAAGATCTTTGTCTCCGTGGCCAACCGCGACAAGCGCTCCGTGATCATGGGCGTCAAGAGGCTCTCCGACCTGGGCTTCGAAATCGTGTCCACCGGCGGCACCGCGGACGTCCTGCGCCGCAACGGCATCCAGGCCACCCCTGTCCGCAAGGTGGCAGAAGGCAGCAGCGCCGAGGGCGAAGGCACCATCGCAGACCTCGTCATCGCCGGCGAGATCGACATGGTCTTCAACACCCCGTCCGGCGGGGAGGCCCGCAGCGACGGCTACGAACTGCGGGCAGCGGCCACCTCCATCGGCATTCCCTGCATCACCACGGTGGCCGAGTTCAACGCCGCCGTGCAGGCCATCGAGGCGATGCGGACCTACGAATGGTCCGTCACCAGCCTGCAGGAGCACGCCGCATCCCTGGCTGAATCCCAGAAGGCGGCCCTGCAGCATGCCTGAGCAGGCAGTGCCGTCCGCTGAAGCACCCGGCCGGGAGTCTTTCGGCTCCCGGCTGGGGGCCGCCATGGCTGCCCGCGGCCCCCTGTGCGTGGGCATCGACCCGCACCCTGCCTTGCTGAGGAACTGGGGGCTGGACGACGACGCCGCCGGGCTGAGGCGCTTTTCGCTGACAGTTTTGGAGGCCGTGGGTTCCCTCGCTGCCGCCATCAAGCCCCAGGTGGCGCTGTACGAACGCCATGGCTCCGCCGGGATGGCTGTCCTTGAAGAGCTTCTTGCCGAAGCCCGCGACGAGAAGGTCCTCACCATCGCCGACGCCAAGCGCGGTGACATCGGCTCCACCATGGCGGCCTATGCCGACGCCTGGCTCCGGGACGATTCCCCCCTCGCGGCGGACTCGGTAACGCTTAGCCCCTACCTTGGCTTCGAGTCACTGCGCCCCGCGCTGGACCTGGCAGCCCGGACCGGCCGTGGCGTCTTCGTCCTCGCGCTCACGTCCAACCCCGAGGGCGCTTCCGTCCAGCACGTCGGGGGAGCGGATTCCGTGGCCCGCAGGATCACGCAGTCGGCTGCGGCGGAGAACCGCCGCTACCAGGGGAGCCTCGGCTCCGTAGGCCTGGTTGTGGGTGCAACCGTGGGGTCGGCCCTGTCCGAACTGGACCTTGACCTGGCCGATGTGCGCGGACCGCTCCTGGCCCCGGGCCTTGGAGCGCAGGGGGCCACGCCTGCAGACCTCCGCGCCACGTTCGGCGCCGCCTACCCGCAGGTCCTCGGCACCTCGAGCAGGGACATCCTGTCCGCCGGGCCGGAGCAGGGCGGCCTGCGGGACGCGGCGCAACGGACCCTGGACGGACTCCGCGGCGAATAGTGGTCCGTTTCAGCGGATGCATTGATTCGGGCAGCACCAAAGGGTAGTTTCAGGACAGGTCCAAGGGCGGTCGCCCCTGGACCCGTCCACCGAATCCGGGGGTGTGCACCATGGTCCTGCGGCCGTTATCCGCATCGGAACGGGCTGAGGCCCTGAACAAGGCAGCAGCAGCCAGGGCCACCCGTGCGGCGGCCAAGGAAAGCCTCAAGAACGGCGAGAGGTCTGCCGCGGACATCATCAGCTCCGCGCTGCAGGACGAGGCCCTGGCACGCATGAGGGTCTCCGAACTCCTTGAGGCCCTTCCCGGCATCGGCAAGGTGCGGGCCGCGGCCATCATGGACCAGCTGGGGATAGCGGCGTCCCGCAGGGTCCGCGGCCTGGGCATCCACCAGCGCCGCGCGCTGGTAGATTTTATAGACGAGAGTTAGGGCGGGCCGAAGCCCGCCCACCCCAAACCCCGGCAAAGGAATACGTGAGCAAGAAACCTGGACTGACAGTCCTCGCTGGTCCGACGGCTGTTGGCAAAGGCACCGTGTCCACTTACATCCGCGACAACTATCCCGAGGTGTGGCTGTCCGTGTCCGCCACCACCCGCGCGCCCCGCCCCGGCGAACAGGACGGCGTCCACTACTTCTTCAAGTCCAAGGAGGAGTTCGAGCAGCTTGTCGCTGACGGCGAGCTCCTGGAATGGGCCGTAGTCCATGGGCAGAACACGTACGGGACCCTGAAAAGCACCGTGGACCAGGCCATCGCCGAGGGCCGGTCCGTGCTCCTGGAAATCGACCTGCAGGGTGCCCGGCAGGTGAAAGCCGCCGTTCCGGATGCGCAGTTTGTCTTCCTGGCCCCGCCCAGCTGGGACGAAATGGTCCGCCGGCTGGTGGGCCGCGGCACGGAAACCCCGGAGGAACAGCAGCGCCGGCTGGAAACCGCTAAACTGGAACTTGCTGCTGAACCGGAGTTCGACTACACCGTCATCAATGACGACGTTCGCCGGGCAGCGGACGAGCTTGTTTCACTCATGGGGCTGACCCCGCACCCGCATGGAGCGCCGGAACCGTCAGCCCGCTAGAACTTTGGAGAATTCGTGTCCACGAACCTTGAAGGCATCATCAACCCGCCGATCGATTCGCTGCTCGAGGCAGCCGATTCCAAGTACGGCCTAGTGATTTTCGGTGCCAAGCGTGCTCGTCAGATCAACGCTTACTACGCCCAGCTGCACGAGGGCCTTTTCGAATACGTCGGCCCGCTGGTTGACACCAAGCTGAACGAGAAGTCGCTGTCGATCGCCCTGCGCGAGATCAACGAAGGCAAGCTGGTTTCCACGCCGATCGAAGCTGCAGAGTAAAACTGCCGCCGAACTGACTTGCTGTTGACGGAGGTCACGTGCGCATAGTCCTCGGAGTCGGGGGAGGGATTGCCGCCTACAAGGTGGCATCGCTCCTCCGGCTTTTTACTGAAGCCGGCCACAACGTCACGGTGGTCCCCACCGAGGCGTCCACCCGGTTCGTTGGCACTGCCACGTGGGAGGCGCTGTCCGGAAATCCGGTCAGCAACAGCGTCTTCGATGACGTCCACCAGGTCAACCACGTCCGGCTGGGCCACGAGGCTGACCTGATCGTCATCGCCCCGGCCACCGCTGACCTCCTGGCCAAGGCAGCCACCGGACAGGCCGGGGACCTGCTGACGAATACCCTGCTGATGGCCCGCGGCCCTGTCCTGTTCGCCCCCGCCATGCACACTGAAATGTGGCAGCACGCGGCAACCCGGGCCAACGTCGAAACCCTGCGCAGCCGTGGTGCGGCCGTCCTCGAACCCGCCAGCGGCAGGCTTACGGGCGCCGATTTCGGGCCGGGCAGGCTCCCCGAACCGGAAGCCATCTTTGACGCCGCCATGGCCCTGGTGCGGGGGCAGTCGGATTTCCAGCTGCCGCTGGCCGGACGCACCGTCACCATCAGCGCCGGCGGAACCCGCGAACCCCTGGATCCGGTCCGCTTCCTGGGCAACAGGTCCTCCGGGAAGCAGGGAGTCGCCTTGGCAGTCGCAGCCCGGAACGCCGGCGCGACCGTCCGCCTGCTGGCAGCCCACATGGACGTTCCCCCGCCGGCCGGCGTCGAGGTTGTGCCGGTGGAAACGGCCCTGCAGCTGCGGGAAGCTGCCCTTGCGGCGGCGGCTGACTCCGACGTCGTCATCATGTCTGCGGCGGTGGCCGATTTCCGTCCCGCGGCCGTCTCCGACACCAAGATCAAGAAGCGCGACGACCGGGACGATCCCGTCATCACGCTGGTCCGCAACCCGGACATCCTGCACGAACTTGTGGAACTCCGGAACAGCGCTGCCCCGGGCAGGCGGCAGCAGCTGATTGTCGGATTCGCGGCCGAGACCGGGGACAACGACGGTGACGTCCTGGCGCATGCCCGGGCGAAGTTGCAGCGCAAGGGCTGCGACCTCCTGGTGGTCAACCACGTGGGAACGGACAAGGTCTTCGGGCAGGACACCAATTCGGTGGTCATCCTGGCCCGCTCCGGCTCCGAACCACAGGAGGCGTCCGGGACCAAAACGGACGTCTCGGCAGCCATCATCAGCCGGATCTCCGGCGAACTGAATTCCGTTTCGCCCCGCGCCTGAGTGTTTCAGGCCACGTCTGCTTAGCACGAAGACATCTCCTGATGTCTCCTGGCGGGTGTCCGTATTCCAACCAGTAAGGTAGTTGAGTGACTTTACCGCTGCACCTTCCCCACACGTCCGGGGCCACGCCCAACGCGCTTCGGCTCTTCACTTCCGAGTCGGTTACCGAGGGCCATCCGGACAAGATCTGCGACCAGATCAGTGACGCCATCCTGGATGCGCTGCTGGCTGCGGACCCGGAATCGCGGGTAGCGGTGGAAACCATGGCCACCACAGGCCTGGTCCACGTTGCAGGCGAGGTCACCACTGATGCCTACGTCGAGATCCCCCAGATCGTGCGCGAGACCATCCTGGGCATCGGCTACGATTCCTCGGCCAACGGTTTCGATGGCGCCCGCTGTGGCGTGTCCGTGTCCATCGGCCAGCAGTCCAACGACATCGCCGGCGGCGTGTTCAACTCGCTGGAAGCCCGCGAAGGGCGGCAGGAGGACGACTACGATCTCCAGGGCGCCGGCGACCAGGGCCTGATGTTCGGCTACGCCAGCGACGAAACTCCCTCCTACATGCCGGTGCCCATCTGGCTGGCGCACCGGCTGTCCGAGCGGCTCACCGAAGTCCGCAAATCGGGCGAACTGGCCTACCTCCGCCCCGACGGCAAGACCCAGGTGACGGTCGGCTACGACAAGGATGTCCCGGTCTCCGTGGAAACCGTGGTCATCAGCAGCCAGCACGCCGAAGGCGCAAGCCTGGACCAGCTCCGCGCGGACCTCGCTGCCGTCGTCATCAAGCCGGTGCTTGCAGGGGCCAACCTCGACCTCTCCCGCGTGCGCAACATCCTCAACCCCGCCGGCGAGTTCGTCATCGGCGGTCCCGTGGGCGACGCAGGCCTGACCGGTCGCAAGATCATCGTTGACACCTACGGCGGCATGGCCCGGCACGGCGGCGGGGCCTTCTCGGGCAAGGACCCGTCCAAGGTGGACCGCTCCGCCGCGTACGCCATGCGCTGGGTTGCCAAGAATGTGGTGGCCGCAGGGCTGGCCAAGCGCGCAGAAATCCAGATCGCCTACGCCATCGGCCAGGCCCGTCCGGTGGGCACCTACGTGGAAACATTCGGCACGGAGACGGTTGATCCTGCCCGCATCAGCGCCGCCATCGCGGAGATTTTCGACCTGCGCCCCCGCGCCATCATCGACGCACTGGACCTGAAACGGCCCATCTACGCCAAGACCGCCGCCCACGGCCACTTTGGCCGCGATGAGCCGGACTTCACCTGGGAGCGCCTGGACCGCGTAGATGACCTGAAGGCGTTCTTCAACGCCTAGGCCCGGGGCTGCAGGCCCGCTTCCGGCCTGAACCTTTGCCTGTGTCTTTGCCTGTATTGTGCCTCCGGCAACATGTCAGTGCCCTGTGATTGGCTGAACTTGTCCATCCGGGAGCCGAAGGGAGGTTACTGCCATCGCTGCTGACAGGCCTGTCCAGGCGTCCCTGGACCTCCCCGATGCCGTGCAGCCGTCCCTGCTGCAGGGCTTTCCGGCCACCGCACGGCCCGCCGGGCCGCAGCTGGCCAGGCACCTGCCCGTGGCCAGGGTGCTGGTGGAATCCTCCCTGCCGCACCTGGACCGGCTCTTCGATTACGGGGTTCCGGACACCCTCGACCATGCCGCCAGGCCGGGCGTCAGGGTCAAGGTCAAGTTCAACGGCCAGGACCTCAACGGGTTTCTGATGGAACGCGTGGCGGAATCCGACGCCGGACACACCCTGGTGCCGTTGGCGAAGGTTGTGTCCCCGGTGTCCGTGCTGACGCCTGCCGTCCGGGAGCTGGTTTCCTCCGTCGCCGCACGCTACGCCGGGGCGGTCAGCGATGTCCTCCGCGTCGCCGTTCCGCCCAGGGTGGCCAGGCTGGAAAAGGAGTTGGCGTCAGCGGAGCCGGAGGGGCAGGCAGTCCCGGACCAGGCAGAACCGCACGAGGCCACGGCCCTGCAGGCGCTCCCCGCGCAGGGCGCCCTGCCGGGTGCCTGGGCCGCGTACCATAACGGCCAAGCCTTCCTGCATCACTTGGCCGGTGGCGGTTCGCCCAGGGCCGTGCTGAACCCGCTGCAGGGATTTGGTCCGGGTGGATGGCCCCAGTTGCTGGCGGAAGCCGTGGCTGCTGCGTACGCTTCAGGGCGCGGCGCGGTGGTGGTGGTGCCCGATTACCGCGACCTTGACCGCCTTGAAGAGGCGCTCCACGGCCTGCTGCCCGAAGACGCAGTTGCCCGGCTGACTGCAGATGACGGTCCCACCCCGCGCTACCGGAATTTCCTCCGGCTCCTGGCGGGGACTGCCCGGGTTGCCATCGGCACCAGGTCGGCAGCTTTTGCCCCGGTCCGGGACCTGGGCCTGGTGGCCTGCTGGGACGACGGCGACGACCTCCACATCGAGCAACGCGCCCCTTACGCGCACGCGCGCGAGGTGCTGCTCCTGCGGGCCGAACAGGAGGATGCCGCCTGCCTCCTTGCAGGCCACTCCCGCAGCACGGAAGCCCAGCGGCTGGTAGGGGCGGGGTGGGCACGTGCGGTAGAAGCCGGCCGCCGTGACGTCCGGAGGACTGTTCCCCGCATCGTCAATACTGCTGACAGCTTTGAGCAGGAGCGGGATCCGCTGGCCAGGATTGCCCGCCTGCCCGGCGCCGCGTGGCGGGCCGCCAAGGAAGGCCTGGAGCGCGGACCGGTCCTGGTCCAGGTGGCCCGCGCCGGTTACGCGCCGTCGCTGGCCTGTGAGATGTGCCGCGAGCCGGCGCGCTGCGGCAGTTGCCAGGGACCGCTGGCCGTGGCAGGCGCCAGCGGCACGTCCGCCATGCCCCAATGCCGCTGGTGCTCCACCCCGGCGCCGGACTGGCACTGCGTGCACTGCGGCGGCAGGCGCCTGCGCAAGGGTGCTACCGGAGTCATCAGGACAGCCGAGGAACTCGGCCGCGCCTTTCCCGGGAAGACCGTCGTTACTTCCTCGGGAGACCAGGTAAAGGCTGCGGTGGGTCCGGGCAAGGCGCTGGTGGTGGCCACGGTGGGTGCCGAACCGGTGGCCGACGGGGGATACGCAGCTGCACTGCTCCTGGACGGTGATTCACTCCTGCGTCGGGAGACCCTGCGCGCCGGCGAGGATACCGTGCGGCGGTGGTTCAACGCGGCCGCGCTGGTGCGTCCAGCCGCGGACGGCGGCCTGGTGGTGGTCACGGCCGCGGATACGGCTGCCGTGGGTGCACTGCTCCGCTGGGATCCCGCCGGTTATGCGGAGCGGGAACTTTCCCTGCGGATGGAACTGCAGCTTCCGCCCGCGGTCCGCATCGCCTCCGTCACCGGGCCTCGCGCCGCCGTCGAACATTACACCGGTGCCGTGGCAGCGGAACTTGCCTCCGGGGGGATCACGTTGCGGGCCGCCGGACCCGCACCCGTGGTGCTCAGCGGTCCGCCGTCGCCCCGCCGTTCAGCGGAGGATGTGCGCACCCTGCTCTTCTTCCCCTATGGACAGGCTGCGGCCGTCACCCGCGTCCTGAGGGTCACCAGGGCCGCGGTCGCCGCGAAACGCTCCAGCGAACCCTTCCAGCTCCGGCTGGACGGCGTCGACGTCCTTTAGGGCGGTCCCCTAGCGCCGGCGCCGGACCATGATCTCGTGTGCCACATCCACCAGCTGGCGGGCCGACTCGTCCCAGGTGAACTCCCGTGCACGCGCAACGCAGCGCCGCGACAATTCCTCCCAGTGCCCATTGTCCTGGAGTGTGTGCACGGCATGGGCAAACTGTTCGGGGGACTCCGGGTCAACGTAGAGGGCGGCGTCCCCGCCGACTTCCCGGAAGATGGGGATGTCGCTGGCAATAACCGGGGTGCCGAGCGCCATGGCCTCCACCAGGGGAAGACCGTAGCCTTCAGCCCGGGACAGGCTGACCAGCGCCGCAGCCGAGCGCAGGAACGCGTGATACTCCTCGTCCGTGACGCCGTTGTGGAACACCACGTGCGCTCCTGGAGGAACCAGTCGTTCCAGTTCCGCGCGGCGTTGGGGTGTGATGCGGCTGAGCAGGTGGAGCGTGTAGCCGGGCAGGCCCGTCATACCCGACACCATGGTTTCCACGTTTTTGTACGGCATGAAAGAGCCCATGTACACGAGCGCGCGGTCTGCACCGGCGTCAGCGGGCCGGGGCCCATGCTCCTGCTCCGGCTGGGGGGCGTTGCTGATGATCCGTACGGGACGGCGGGTCAATCGGTACTTTGCGATCAGCGCTTCAGTGGTGCGGCTGATGGTGGCTACGGTGTCGGCCCGGTTGAGGAGCAGGCGCTGGGGCCAAAAAGCCTTGTGGTAGAGCCGCCACAAGAGCCGTACCGGTGCGGGCAGGAATCCCGGCGGGGCGGGGTGTTCGTAGTAGATGAGGTCGTGGAGCGTCAGGACCAGGCCGTACTTGCGGCCCCAGGTGCCCATGGTCTGCATCGGGCACACCACCACGTCAGCGCCCAGCCTGTTAATGGTGCGCGCCACAAACAGTTCCCTCGGCGACAACGGGCTGCTGATCAGCGTGTAGGGGACATCCGGGAGCAGGGGGAGCTGCCGGACGTCCGAGACAAGCATCGAAACGTCCGCGATCTTCGCGGTGGCTGCGATCAGGCTTGCCCCGTAGCGGCTGATGCCGTCGTGGTGGTCGGTCCGGGTAAAACGTGCGTCGATGACAATCTTCACGCGGGGTGGTCCTTCAGGAAGCTGCGGATGAACGAGGCTGCCGGTTCGGGGGTTTCGTAATGGATCAGGTGTCCGACGCCGGGAATCACCTTGAGTTCGCCGTCCGGCAGCAGCGCAGCCAGCCGGCGCTGGTCGGGGAGCACGGCGATCTCGTCCTTTTCACCGGCGATCAGCAGTACCGGAAGGGTGAGCCTGCCGGCCACCTCGGCCACGTGGCTGCTGACCGACGCGGTAAAGGACTCAAGGAGGCTGTCACGGCTGGCGAAAGCGCTGAAGTAGGCATTGTGCTGGTCGTGGATGAAACGGCGCAGGTCCCTGTCGGCCGTCTTGGCCATGGTTTCACTCATGACCCTGACAATCAGCGGGCTCCGCAGCAAAGCCAGTCCCAGCTGCCGGGGAAGGCGCGCGGCAAGCCGGTAGTAGAGGACCGCGAGCCGGGTCATCACACCCTTCGGACCCTCGAGGGCCGGTGCGGCGATCGGGTTGATGAGGATCAGTGGGTTGACGGCTCCCGGATGGCCGGCCACGAAGTGCGCGGCAATGATGGAGCCGAAGGAATGGCCCAGCAGGACCGTTTCCGGGCCCAGGCCGAGGGCTGCCATGAATCCGGTGATGAACGAGCCGTACCGCTCCACCGAATGCCGGCCGGACGTGAACGCTTCCGAATTACCGAATCCGGGCAGGTCCGGCATGATGATGCGCATGTCGGGAAGCTGGTCCGCCACGCGCAGGAGTCCGTGATGGTCTCCGCGGAAGCCATGGATTACCAGGATGGTCCGCGTTTCCGGGCCGGCATGAAGCGGTTCGTAGGTCCAGAAGGCCACCTTGCCGCCGTCGATCTCCACCGACGAGGACGACGTGCGGGCCGCAAGTCCGTGGCTGAAGTAGGCGGGCGAGGCAGGCCCGGGGTGTGCTGTGGTCATTTGTGCGGCCTTAGTTGACGTGGTCGGGGTGCGAGCCGGTGCGGTGCCCCCGGTCGAGCCCTGCCAGCGCAGTCATGTCCCGGTCCGAGAGCTCGAAGTCGAAGACGTTGAGGTTTTCCCGGATGCGCGACTCCGTGCTGGCCTTGGGGATGGCGATGTTGCCCAGTTGCATGTGCCAGCGCAGGATCACCTGGGCAGGGGTCTTGCCGTGTTCAGCGGCGCAGGCGTGGACCACGGGATCTGCGAGGACCTGGCCGCGGCCCAGGGGGCTCCAGGCCTCCGTCCTGATGCCCAGCCCGTCATGCAGCGTGCGCAGTTCCGCCTGCTGCAGCCACGGGTGCAGCTCGATCTGGTTGACGGCGGGAACCACCTCTGCCGTTTGGAGCAGCCGGTCAAGATGTGAGGGCTGGAAGTTGCTGACGCCGATGGCCCGGACTTTCCCTTCCCGGTACAGGGTCTCCAAGGCCCGGTACGTATCGGGAAAAAGCCCGCGCCTGGCGCAGGGCCAGTGGATGAGGTACATGTCCACGTAATCGAGGCCAAGGTTGACCATGGAGTCGTCAAAGGCCCGCAGCGTGGAGTCGTAGCCGTGATGGTCGTTCCACACCTTGGTGGTGACGAACACGTCCTCCCTGGACAAGGCCGGGAAAAGTTCACCCGACCCGCCGCTGACGGCATCCCCGCCCAGCTGGGAACTGATCCCGCGGGCCACGCCGGTTTCGTTGCCGTACATGGCGGCGGTGTCGAAATGGCGGTAGCCGGCGGCGAGCGCGGTGGCAACGAGCCCTTCTGCGTCACCGGCCGGGACCTTGTACAGTCCAAAACCGAGTTGGTGGATCAGCACGCCGTTGTTCAGGCTGAGCCGCGGTGAGGTTCTCATAGCCACGACTCTACCCATTAGCCCCCGGGAGGCCCTCGTAATCCACCAGGCGCCGCGCTGTGGCCTCATCCAGGATCAGGTCGGTGGCCAGGCCGGCGGCCAGGGCACCGCGGAGCCCCTTGATCTTGGACACCCCGGACACCACGCAGATCCTCCGCCGGACCTGACGCAGTTCTGCCAAGGCCGGGCCCGTGGACCTTTCGTTGAGGATGATTCCGTCGGAGGATCCGTCGCCCCGGAAAAAGACGGTGGCAACGTCACCCACCACGTCGGACGTGGCCAGGATATTCAGGTCCATCTCGTCCAGGTACCCCCCGGCGTAGACGTGGCTGGGGTAGTCCGCATCCACGGAACCCACGCCGAAGATGGCGATGCTCATCTTCGCCTGGAGTTCCAGGATCCGTTGCACGCTGCGCTCATTCCACATGGCGGTTTTTGTGGCGGCATGATCAAAAAAAGCCGGCACGGGGAACTGTTCCACCCTGGCCCCGTAGGCGCTTCCGAACCGCCGCATGATGTCGCTGGCGTACGTAATGCCCGTGGTGTGCATGTTGCCCGCGCCGTTCAACTGCACGATGACACTGTCGTGGGTGATCTTGCGGGTGAGGTGGCGGCTGACGGCGCTCAGGGTGGATCCCCAGGCCACCCCGATGATTGCGTTGGAGTCCACCACGGGCCCGATGGTGCGCGCGGCCTGCATGGCCACGCGGTCCAGCGTTTCGGCTTCATTCAGTGTTTCCAGGACCGGCACCACGTGGACATCCACGCCATAGCGCTGCCTGATCCTGCCTTCAAGCTCCGGGCCGGTGTCCAGCGGATTGCGGATCTGGATCTGCACCAGACCGGATTCGCGTGCCGAGGACAGGAGCCGGGACACGGTGGATCTGGAGGTCCGGAGTTCCCGGGCTATCGCATCCATGGTCAGGTCCTGCAGGTAATACATTTGTGCAGCCCGCAGCGCGTCAGAGTGCCTTGATGGGTCCATTTCCGCTCCCTCGTGCACATTTGTGCATAGTGCTTGACTCCATTTTCCATTAGTCCAAACAATAGTGGAGAACGGCGGGCCCGCCCACTGGGTTGCCCGCGCCACACAAAGCCCAAGGGAGTCGTTTTGGGACCCAAGGATTTAGCCGGCCGACCTTCTGCAACACCTGCGGAGAAGCAGGGAGCTGAGCGCAGTTCCGTCCACCATCTGCGGCGCCGCCCGCATGCAAAGGTGCTGGTGGTAGGCGGCGGCATCAACGGTGTAGGAACTTTCCGTGACCTCGCGCTGCAGGGCGTGGACGTTGCCCTCGTGGAACGCGGCGACTACTGCCAGGGAGCCAGCGGCGCCTCCTCCCACATGATCCACGGCGGCATCCGCTACCTCGAAAACGGCGAATTCCGCCTGGTCCAGGAGTCAGTGGTGGAGCGCAACCGGCTGCTCCGCATCGCTCCGCACTACGTGAAGCCGCTGCAGACCACCATCCCCATCTTCAGCACCTTCTCCGGCGTGCTGTCCGCGCCCCTGCGCTTCCTGACGCACAAGCAGCAGGGCAAGCCCAAGGAACGTGGCGCCTTCCTTATCAAGCTCGGCCTCAGCCTCTACGATTCGTTCTCCCGTGACGGCGGCACGGTCCCGCGGCACCAGTTCCGCAGCGGCCGGCGGGCCCGCGCGGAACTGCCCGCCCTCCGCCCGGACGTCAAGTACACCGCCACCTACTTTGACGCGTCCGTGCACAACCCGGAGCGCCTGACCCTGGACGTCCTCCAGGATGGGGAGAAGGCCGGCCGGGCGGCCGTGGGCGAGGGCAATGCCCAGGGCTACACGGCCCGTGCCAGCAATTACGTTTCACTGCAGTCCATGACCGGCAAGCCCAATCCGGGCACCGGCAGGGGAAGCACTGTCCGGCTGCGGGACGAACTCACGGGCGAGGAATTCGATTTCACTGCAGACGTCATTGTGAACACCACCGGCGCCTGGGTGGACCTTACCAACGAAGCAATGGGAACTGCCTCCACCTTCATGGGCGGCACCAAGGGCTCCCACATTGTGCTGGACAACCCTGCGCTCCTGGAAGCCTGCCGCGGCCGGGAAATCTTCTTCGAGCACACGGACGGGCGGATCGTCCTGATCTACCCCATGGGGGACCGGGTCCTGGTGGGCACCACTGATGTGGACGCGGATATGGCAGAGGATGCGGTCTGCACGGATGAGGAAATCGAGTATTTCTTCGAGTTGATCGGGCACGTCTTCCCGGACCTACCTGTCACGCGTGAACAGATCGTCTACACCTTTTCAGGAGTGCGGCCGCTGCCACGCCACGATGCCACCCAGCCGGGCTTTGTTTCCCGCGACTACCGCATCGAGCGCCGCGAACCAGTCCAGGACGGGAACGGAAAGGGCGCCGTAGTACTGAGCCTGGTAGGCGGCAAGTGGACCACCTTCCGGGCCCTTGCCGAACACATGACCAACGACGTGCTGGCCGAGATCGGAATGGGCCGCAAAGTCTCCACCGCACAGCTCCCCATCGGCGGCGGCGCAGGCTTTCCCGCTGATGAGCCCGGCGTGCAGAAGTGGATCAAGGAGCACATGGCCTCCGGCCGTGACGCCGACCGTACCGCGGTACTCCTGACCAGGTACGGGACCCGTGCCCAGGATGTCATGGAGTACCTCGATGCCGGACCCGACAGGCTGCTGCACTCCACCCGCGAACTGAGCGTGCGTGAACTTGAGTTCATGGCGGCCCATGAGCAGGTGGGGCACCTGGTGGACGTCCTCATCCGCCGGACATCCCTGGCGTTCAGGGGCCTGGTGACGGGCGAACTGCTGAACGAAGTGGCAGATGTGCTGGCGGTTCCCCTTGGCTGGAACGCCGCGGTCCGGGCGGCAGAGATCAAGCACGCGCAGGACGTGCTGCAAAGGTTCCACCGTGTAGAAACCCACAGCCTGGTCGCCTAGCACCCGGCTGCCGGCCGGGGCGGCAACCCGCCCCGGCCCACGGTCCTTCAACCCGCGAAGGACCTCCATCAGAAAATAAGGAGTCAAAGATGTCTCTTGGAATAGTTTTCCTTTCCGAAGTATTCGGAACGGCGATGCTCACCCTCCTGGGTTGCGGCGTCGTCGCCAACGTTGCCCTACGGGGGACAAAAGGCAACAGCGGTGGGTTCCTGATGGTCACCTGGGGATGGGGCATCGCTGTCTTCGCCGGCGTCTTCGTTGCCGCGAAATCCGGTGCCCACCTGAATCCCGCCGTAACGCTCGGGCTGCTGGTCAACGGAAAAACCGAATACGCGCCGGACGTGCCCGTGGACGTCGCCTCGACGCTGACGTACTTCGGCGGCGAACTGGTGGGCGCCTTCCTCGGTGCCGTGGTGTGCTGGCTGGCATACAAGCAGCACTTTGACGCGGAGCCCGAGGTTGCCAGCAAGCTCGGCGTCTTCTCAACCGGGCCCGCCATCCGGTCCACCCCCTGGAACCTGGTCACCGAGATCATCGGCACCTTCGTCCTGGTATTCGTCATCCTCACCTTCGGCGGAACCCCCTCAGGCCTGGGCCCGCTGGCCGTCGCACTGCTCGTCGTCGGCATCGGCGTCTCCCTCGGTGGCCCCACCGGTTACGCCATCAACCCGGCCCGCGACCTCGGTCCCCGCATTGCCCACGCCCTGCTGCCCATCAAGGGCAAGGGTTCCAGCGACTGGGGTTACTCGTGGATCCCGGTGGTGGGCCCGCTGGTCGGCGGTGCCCTTGCCGGCATCGTGGCCAACCTCGCGCCCATCATCGTTACCGCCGCAGCCTGACCCACTACCAAACACTGCCCAAAACACCCATATAGACAAGGACGTCCATCATGAACCAGTACGTAATCGCCATCGACCAGGGAACCACCAGCAGCCGGGCCATCATCTTCGACCACAGCGGGAGCATCGTGTCCTCGGGGCAGATGGAACACGAACAGATTTTCCCGCAGGCCGGCTGGGTGGAGCACAACCCCGCCGAAATCTGGAACAACACCCGGGAAGTCATCGCCTCCGCACTGTCCAAGGCGAACCTGACACGGCACGACATTGCCGCCGTCGGCATCACCAACCAGCGCGAAACTGCCGTGGTGTGGGACAAGACCACCGGTGAGGCCGTCTACAACGCCATCGTCTGGCAGGACACCCGCACGCAGGACATTGTGGACCAGCTTGCCAAGGACGGCGGGCCGGACCGTTTCAAGCAAAAAGTGGGGCTGCCGCTGGCCACCTACTTCTCCGGCACCAAGATCAAATGGATCCTCGACAACGTGGAGGGCGCCCGCGCCAGGGCCGAAGCCGGTGACCTGGTGTTCGGCAACACCGACTCCTGGGTCCTGTGGAACCTGACCGGCGGCGTCAACGGCGGAGTCCACGTCACCGACGTCACCAACGCCTCCCGCACACTGTTCATGGACCTGGAAACCCTGCAATGGGACGACGAGATCCTTGGCATTTTCGGTGTTCCCCGGACCATGATGCCGGAGATCAAGTCCTCGTCGGAGGTGTACGGCACCGTGCACACCTCCCAGCTCCTGCGGGAAGTTCCCGTTGCGGGCATCCTCGGAGACCAGCAGGCGGCCACGTTCGGCCAGGCTGCCTTCGAGGCCGGCGAGGCCAAGAACACGTACGGGACGGGCTGCTTCCTCATCTTCAACACCGGCGAGGAGATTGTCCATTCCAAGAACGGGCTGCTGACGACTGTGGGCTACAAGCTCGGCGATGCTGCGCCGCACTACGCCCTGGAAGGCTCCATCGCCGTCACCGGCTCACTCATCCAGTGGCTGCGGGACAACCTGGGAATGATCAGCAGCGCGCCTGAAGTGGAAACCCTCGCCGCGTCCGTGAAGGACAACGGCGGCGTGTACATCGTTCCCGCCTTCTCCGGCCTCTTCGCACCGTACTGGCGCTCGGATGCCCGCGGCGCGATCGTTGGGCTGACCCGGTTCGTGAACAAGAACCACATCGCCCGCGCCGCGCTGGAAGCCACCGCCTTCCAGACCCGGGAGGTGCTGGACGCCGTGAACGCGGACTCGGGCGTTCCGCTCACCGAACTGAAGGTCGACGGCGGCATGGTGGCCAATGATGCGCTGATGCAGTTCCAGGCGGACATCCTGGGCGTTCCGGTGATCCGGCCGAAGGTTGTGGAAACCACCGCCCTTGGTGCGGCTTACGCGGCCGGCCTGGCGGTCGGCTTCTGGAAGGACCTGGGGGAGTGCTCGGCCAACTGGTCCGAGGACAAGCGCTGGGAACCGCAGATGGACCAGGCGGAGCAGGACCGCCAGCTGCGCCTGTGGAAGAAGGCCGTCACCAAATCCATGGACTGGGTCGACGAGGACGTGAAGTAGACCCGGCGAGCCTATGCCTTCGCTGTTAAGGGGGCCCCGCCCGCTTCGCGGACGCCCGAAGCCGCTCCCGGGCCCCCTTAACAGCTCGGCATGTCCGAGCCGGTCTATTCAAGCCGCTCGTTTGCGACTGGAGACTTTGTGGGTGCGCTAAAGTGGTTGCATGCGTGCGATCCTTCTGCTTAGCCAGCCGCCCGGTATCCGAAACAACGGATAGCGTGCGGCAGCCCCTCCATGGCGAGGGGCTTTTGTGTGTCCGGGAGCATTTCCCGGTGGCAGCAGGGGGATCAGGCCGTTATGGCAGCACAGATGCCGTAACAGAAACAGAAGAGGGCAGCAGTGGGCGTTCAGCCGGAGACAGAGACCGGAACAGCAGCAACAGTGTCAGCGGACGTGCCCGAGGAGGGCACCTACAGCTTCGCGGCGATGGAGGCCAGATGGCCGCAGGTGTGGGAAGACCTCAAGGTCTTCACACCCGTCGACGACGGGTCACGCGAGCGCCGCTACGTGCTGGACATGTTCCCCTACCCGTCCGGTGACCTGCACATGGGCCACGCGGAAGCGTTCGCCATGGGCGACGTCGTAGCCCGCTACCTGCGCCAGAAAGGCTATGACGTCCTCCACCCGATCGGCTGGGACTCCTTTGGCCTGCCCGCCGAGAACGCCGCCATCAAGCGCAATGCCCACCCCAGCGAGTGGACCTACGCCAATATCGACACCCAGGCGGCGTCCTTCAAGCGCTACGCCATCTCTGCCGACTGGTCCCGGCGGCTGCACACCTCGGACCCCGAGTACTACCGCTGGACGCAGTGGCTGTTCAAGCGGTTCTACGAGCGCGGCCTGGCCTACCGGAAGAACTCCCCGGTCAACTGGTGCCCCAAGGACCAGACCGTCCTGGCCAACGAACAGGTTGTCAACGGGGCCTGCGAGCGGTGCGGCACCACCGTCACCAAGAAGTCCCTCAACCAGTGGTATTTCAAGATCACCGAGTACGCGGACCGCCTGCTCGATGACATGGAGCAGCTGCGGGGGCATTGGCCCGAGCGCGTGCTGGCCATGCAGAAGAACTGGATCGGACGGTCTGAGGGCGCGCACGTCAACTTCGTAATCGAGGCCGACGGCGGCAAGCCCGCCAAGGAGGTCACGGTCTTCACCACCCGCCCGGACACCCTGTACGGCGCAACGTTCTTTGTCGTGGCCGCAGACGCGCCGCTCGCCGTCGAGCTCGTCACCGACGAGCACGCCGCAGCCCTGGACGACTACCGCGAACAGGTCAAGGCGCTCACCGAAATCGAACGCCAGTCCACCGAGCGCGAAAAGACCGGCGTCTTCACCGGCCGGTACGCCGTCAACCCCCTGAACGGCGAGAAGCTGCCGGTGTGGGCCGCGGACTATGTCCTGGCCGACTACGGCACCGGTGCCATCATGGCCGTGCCCGCCCACGACCAGCGCGACCTGGACTTCGCCCGGAAGTTCGACCTGCCCGTGCGGGCCGTTCTGGATACCGGTGAGGAAGACCCCGCCGCATCCGGCACCGCCACGGCAGGGGAGGGGACCCTGATCAACTCCGGCGACCTCGACGGCCTGCCCAAGTCCGAAGCCATCCCGGCCGCGATCGCCATGCTGGAACAGCAGGGCACGGGCGAAAAGTTCGTCAACTTCCGGCTGCGGGACTGGCTGCTGAGCCGCCAGCGGTTCTGGGGTACCCCCATCCCGATCATCCACTGCCCGTCCTGCGGCGAGGTTCCCGTCTCGGACGAGCAGCTGCCCGTCACACTGCCGTCCGACCTGCGCGGTGAGGACCTCTCGCCGAAGGGCACCTCGCCCCTGGCCGCTGCCGAGGCTTGGGTCAACGTCGAGTGCCCCACCTGCCACGGGGCGGCCAAGCGCGATACGGACACCATGGACACCTTTGTGGACTCGTCCTGGTACTTCCTCCGCTTCGTCTCTCCGCACTACACCGATGGTCCCTTCGATCCGCAGAAGATCAACGACTGGATGCCGGTGGGCCAGTACGTGGGCGGCGTGGAACACGCCATCCTCCACCTGCTGTACGCCCGGTTCTTCACCAAGGTCATCAACGACCTCGGCCTGATCGAGGCCAACGAGCCCTTCACGGCACTGCTCAACCAGGGCCAGGTCCTCAACGGCGGCAAAGCGATGAGCAAATCGCTGGGCAATGGCGTGGACCTCGGTGAGCAGCTGGACAAGTACGGCGTGGACGCCGTGCGCCTGACCATGATCTTCGCCTCCCCGCCGGAGGACGACGTCGACTGGGCGGACGTCTCGCCGTCGGGCTCTGCGAAGTTCCTGGCCCGCGCCTGGCGCCTCGCCCAGGATGTGGCCAGCGCTCCCGGCGTCGACGTCACCACCGGCGACCGCGCCCTGCGCTCCGTCACGCACCGGACCATTGCCGACGCCGCCGAACTCCTGGACGCCAACAAGTTCAACGTGGTGGTGGCTAAGCTGATGGAACTGGTCAACGCCACCCGCAAGACGATCAATTCAGCTCCCGGCGCCGGAACGGACCCTGCGGTCCGCGAGGCGGCCGAGGCGGTTGCCGTGATCCTGAGCCTGTTCGCCCCCTACACGGCTGAGGACATGTGGAACGTGCTGGGGCACCCTGCCTCAGTCGCCAATGCGGGCTGGCCGGCGCACGACGAGTCCCTGCTGGTGCAGGACACCGTCACCGCGGTCGTCCAGGTTCAGGGCAAGGTGCGTGACAGGCTGGAGGTTCCCCCCTCCGTGACCGAGGACGAGCTCCGGGAGCTGGCGCTGGCCTCAGAGAATGTCCAGCGCGCCATCGACGGCCGCGGCATCCGCACCGTCATTGTCCGCGCCCCTAAACTGGTCAACATCGTTCCGGCCTAGGCCGGACCAGGCCGCCGGAGCCCTCCGGCGGCCTGCTGTTATCCCAGGAGGCCCCCTTGCCCGACCGTGACGCCGCCTGGCCCTGGGTCCGTGCACGCCTGCTGGCACGCCGCCGCGGGCAGGAAGCCCCTGAAGGCCAGCCCGCCGCCGTCGTACGTACTGCCGTGGTGACCGACTCCGCGGCGGCGCTGCCTGCTGACTGGACCGCCGGTCTCAGCGGTGACGGGCGGCTGGCCGTGATACCCATGCCCGTGATGGTGGGGGATGAGATCTACGGCGAGGGAGAGGATGACATCTCCGAAACCATCGCCCTGGCCCTGGCGAGCGGAACGTCCGTAAAGACCTCGCGGCCGTCACCCGGCCAGTTCGAGCAGGCCTACCGCTCGGCCCAGCAACGGGGCTTCGAGGCCGTGGTGTCTGTCCACATTTCCGGTGAACTGTCCGGTACGGCGGATGCTGCCCGTCTGGCAGCGGCCCGGGTTGGCGTCCCGGTGGAGGTAGTCGATTCGCGGACCGTCGGAATGGCCCAGGGCATGGCGGTCCAAGCGGCCGTCCGGGCCGCGGCCGACGGCGGTGATGCGGCCGCCGTTGCCGCTGCCGCGGCGGAGCAGGCTTCGCGGACCAAAGTGTATTTCTACGTTCCCAGCCTGGAGCAGCTGCGGCGCGGGGGCCGCATCGGCGCCGCGGCATCGCTGCTGGGCACCATGCTGGCCATCAAGCCCATCCTGGCGGTGGAGGGCGGCAAGATCGTACCGCTGGAAAAGGTCCGGTCGGCCGCAAAGGCTGTAGCCCGGCTGGAAGAGCTGGTTGCCGCTGATGCCGGTGCCCGTCCGGCCCCTGCCGTCCGGCTCGCCGTCCACCACTTTGGGAATCCTGAAGAGGCTAAGAGCCTGGCCGAACGGTTGGCGCGCGCATTGCCGCTGTGCCCCCCGGCCCAGGCAAGTTCCCTTCCGGCCGTTCTTGCTGCCCATGCAGGGCTTGGCGTCCTGGCTGTCATTGTGGGGGAGGAACCGGGGGAGACCGGCAAGTTTCCGGGAACGCTTTCCTCGTAGCGGTCATTGGCTCAGGCTTGCCCCTGGCGGCTTCGCCGTGTGAGCCGGAGCCGAAGCGGATCAGGGCACCGCTTCGGCGAAAGCATCGTTGAAGAGCTGGATTGCCCGATCGATAGTTTCCCCCAGGGCGGATGGCTCCCGGTGCAGCGCAAAGATGAGCTCGTCCATGTGGCGCAGCCCGGCACGCTCCAAGAGCCGCTTCTCGTTGGTGACCCACTCGCCCCGGGCGGCGATCACGGCGTGTGCTGCCATCGCAGCGGAGATGGCCAGGGCGCCGGCCAGTTCCGTCAGGTGCCCGTTGGCGGCGTATGCGCGGCGCGCGTATCCGAGCGTCATGTGGGCCCGGTTCATCCAGATGCTCGGGGCGGTCCTGCGGAGGGCCTGCGGGTACTCCGGCTGCGGCACATGTCCGCGAAGGACACGGTTGATGCCGAGTTCGGCCACGACCAGATAGCTGGGAATCCCGGCCAGATGGAACATAAGCGGCTCAATGTGGAACCTGCCGTGCTGCGCCTCGGCCAGCTCATCCTCAACAACGTCGAGGTTCCGGTAGTGGATATCCACGCTCCGGCCGTCGATTTCCAGCCATGCCCCGCCGTCGAAGACTCCGCCGCCCCAGCCGCCAATCTCGGAAACCGTTCCCTGCCAGCCGATGTTCCTCAAGTCATCAGGATCAAAATGTTCCCGGCAGTACAGGGCGAAATCCCAGTCGCTGGACGGTCCATCGGTGCCGGCCGCCCGGGACCCCCGAGAGTTACCGCAAGAACTCCGGGAAGAGCCGCCAGGTGATCGGCCACGTGGTCAACGAACCCCAAATCGTCCATGCCGGACCGCCTCCCGAAATGACCTGTGGACATACGCTACGGCGTCTCCGTGGCGAACTTCCATTAGGCTCTGAACATGGAGGTTCAGGACTCGCCGGGAAATTCGACCGTGGACATCAACCAGGAGCTTAGCCAGCGGCGCGGCTGGATTCTGACAATCGCCGTCGGGTTTGCCCTGCACATCCTGAGTTTTGTTGTCGGGATGAAGGCAGTGGGTCCGCTGTGCGGCAGCCCGCTGCTTCCGCAGAGCAGTGCTGCTGAAGAGGCCGACATCCAGATGCGGACTACGGGGCTGGCGGCGGAGTGCTACCGGAACATCGATGCCGCTTCGGTACCCGTATGGATCTTGATGGCGCTGGGAATTGGCGTGGTACTGACGGGGGTGGCCGTCAGGATCGTGGGTATCCGCCGGTCACTTGCCCAATCCGGGAAGTTGACCGGGGCTGCGCAGGACTGAGCAAAGTCCTGTGTCCAGGAGGCAGTTCCGGCCCAGGAACCGCCAGCACAGGACCTGGATGGCCCGGTGCCCACCCACCGATCCGGCAGGGAAGCTGTGGGAATCGCTGAACACCGGAAGGCTGGATTGGGATGCCCGGGAAATACGAGTATTGGTGTCAGCGACTGATGTCCATGTGAGCGGACAGCTCTCGTGCCGTAACAACGACGACCTTGCCACCGTCGTCCAGCATCTCAACCGGTACGTTGCGCTAACCCGGGCTGAACCCGGCTGCGTCTCCTTCAGCGTGACCCTACTGGAAACCTCTTGGGCTGGGCGATGTCCCTAGGCTGACAGCCTTTCCACATAACAGGTGGCTGCCCTGTTGCCCCCGCCCAGTGGTCCATAGCGTGAAGCTATGTCACGCCGGGACGCTGGAACAGCAGGTCACTCGGCGCGCCATGCCAGAAACCGGCTGCAGGCAGCCCTCGGCGAGGCCCCGTCCGGCCTGCTGCTGGACGCCCACGGGAATCAGCTCTTTGAGTACCAGGGTGCAGGCGGCCGCGATCCGGACACTTCCGGCACGGCGTTGCCCGGGGGATCCGGACAGGACGCGGATACCGCGTCCACGGCCCTGGGGCCGGCACTCCGCTGGCGGTTGGGCCCCCGCGTGGCGGTTCTTCTTGGCATCCTTGCTGTTGCTGCCACGGCGTGGTTCTGGTGGCAGGTGGCGGCGGGCCAGCCGGAGATCCTCCCACTCAGCGGCGTCAGCCCCTCAAACCCTGCCGCTGGCCCTTCAACCGAAGCCGCCGCGGGAAACGAAGGGGCCGGCGGCAGCGGGCCGGGCGTCGAGGACGCGGCAGCTGAAACCGCCGCTGCGGTGGTGATCCACGTCGCCGGCGCGGTGACCAGCCCCGGAGTGGTTCGAATGCCGGCGGGAAGCCGCGTGCACGAGGCCATCACGGCCGCGGGAGGCGCAGTCCCCGGCGCGGACCTTGACCGGCTGAACCTGGCCGTCGTGGTGGAGGACGGCCAAAAGATCCACGTGCCGCGGGAAGGCGAGGAGTTACCTGCAGCAGGTACTGGTGGCGGAGGTCCGCAACCCGGCGGCAGTGGGGCCGATGCCGGCAACACCGGAAACCCTGCGGGAGGGAAAATCAACCTCAACACGGCCAGTGTGGAGGAACTGGATACGTTGCCGAAAGTCGGGCAGGTGCTTGCCCAACGCATCGTGGACTGGCGCAAGGAGCATGGGGCTTTCAAGAGCGTCGAGGAGCTGGACGCAGTGGACGGCGTCGGGCCCAAGATGCTTGAAGCATTGCTGCCGCTGGTGACGGTATGAGGTGCCCACGTGAGGGCGGTATCTAATGGGTAGCCGCAGGGAGAAGCCGCCGACGAGTCCCTGGCAGCGGTATGTGGAGTCTGCCGTCAGGGGACCCGCAGCCGTGCCGGGACCCGCGGGCAGCACCGCGTCCGCCGAAGGCAGCGCACCGCACGGCGGGAACAGGACGGCTGAGGGCCCCGCAAAACAGCCACGACGACGGCGGGGCCTCGACGGTGCCGCGACCTTCCGGCACCGGGTCCATGAACAGTGGTCCGGGGTATGGGATTCAGCCTGGCAGGGGGCCGGGACGGACAGTTTGGGGAACGGCGCGTCCCCCGGCGGCGAGGCGCAACGCCGCCGCACTGACGTGCGCCTCGCCGTGCCTGCGGTGGCAGTGTGGGCAGCCTGCATCGCCGGGCTTTGGCTGCAACCGGTGGCCCTGGCGGCACTCTGTTGTGGTTCTGCTGCTGCGGGAATGCTCTTGATATGCCGGAGCCGTCAGCTCTGCCCACCTGGTCAACGCCGCGGCACGGCACCAGGGACAGAACGCACTTCCGGCCGGCGCAGTTTCCTGTCCACCAGCGCGGCGGCACTCTTCCTGGCAGCGGCCGCGGCCGCCCACTCGGCCGCGGGAGCCAGCCAGCGGTTCGAGGGGCCCCTGGCGGAGGCTGTTGCGGCAGGAAAATCCGTAGTGGCAGTCGTCGAAGTGGCCGGGAACCCTCGCGCGCTCACAGCACCAGGCCACGCGGGAACGCCGGAACGCTGGTCGATACCAGTCTGGACCCGCGATGTCAGCACCGGCGGTGTCCTGCTCCGGACCAGGGCTCAGCTCGTGGTGATGGGCGGCGGCGACTGGGGCACTGTGGTGACCGGCCAGCTGGTCCGCGCAACGGGAAAGCTCCGGCCGCCTGAGCAAGGAACTGAGGAGGCTGCGATCCTCGCAGCCTCCTCAGGCCCAGGCCAGGCTACCGGGGTGCCAATCCTGGAGGGATCGGCCAAAGAACTGCGGGAACAGTTCGTGGCCGCGTCCTCGTTCCTCGCCCCCGATCCCCGCGGCCTGCTGCCGGGCATGGTCACGGGAGATACGACGGCGCTGGACGAGGGCCTGGAGACTGCCATGAAGGAGGTGGGCATGACGCACCTGACGGCCGTGAGCGGCGCCAACTGCAGCCTGGTCCTTGGAGCCCTGCTGTTGGCCTGCCGGAGCCTGCGCTTGCCACGGCTTCCCGCTGCTGCCTTGGCCGGCGCCGGCCTCTGGCTCTTCGTGCTCCTCGTGGGGCCGGACGCGAGCGTCCTGCGGGCAGCCCTCATGGGCGCCGTGGCTGTCATGTCGCTGGCCGGCGGCCGGTCCGGACGCGGCCTCAGTTTCCTCTGCCTGGCGGTGATCGGCCTGCTGCTGATGGATCCTGGACTAGGTTCCAGCTTCGGGTTTCTCCTGTCCGTTCTGGCAACCCTGGGGATCATTGTCCTTGGCCGGCGCATCATCGATTGGACGCCAGGGTTCGTTCCGCGCTGGGCGGCTGCGGCGGTGGCTGTCCCGTTGTCGGCGCAGCTGCTGTGCGGTCCCGTGATCGTGCTCCTGCAACCCCAGTTTTCCACCTACTCGCTGCTGGCAAATGTCATCGCCTCACCCCTGGTGGCCCCTGTGACGCTGCTGGGGACGGCAGCTGTTCCCCTGGTGGTCCCGGCGCCGTGGCCGGCAACCGCCCTGATTGCAGTGGCCGGAACTTTCAGCTCCGGCGTCGCCGCAACGGCAAGGTTCACGTCGCAGCTCCCAGGGGCATCGCTCCCATGGCCTGAAGGCATTCCCGGCCTGATGACCATGCTGTTCCTGTCTGTTCTGACCTACGGAACAGTGTGGGCCATCGCCCGGCCCCGCCAGGCCGGCGGGCTGGTCCTGTCTTGCCACGGGCGTCTCGTTTCGCTTATCGAAGTCATGGAGACGAGGTCTGTCCGGGCACTCCGCCGCCACGGCTTCCGGCCGGCGCCCGGGACGAAGCGGACGCCGGTGTGGCCGCCCGGCCCCGGCTTGGAGCAGGGGGCCGGACGTGGCAGGCTGGGATACTCCACACATCTTTCCGGAAGGAACCCACGATGGCCGCTGCGCAGAAGCGAGCAACCCGTTCCCCGGCATCGAATGCAGCCACCTGGCGGGACGTAGCACCTGCAGCGGTGGTGCTGGTCAGCGGCCCGGAAGAGTATCTGGGCATCAGGGCGATGGACCGCGTCCGCGCGCAGGTGCGGGCTGCCGCCCCGGACGTTGAGGTCAGCCGCATCAACGCGGCTGCCTATGAGCCAGGCACCCTGTTGATGCAGGTCAGCCCCTCGCTTTTCGGGGAGAGCAAGCTCATTGAGGTGGAGGCCGTCGAGGCCATGAACGACGCTTTCCTCGCTGATGCTCTCCGGTACGTGGAACACACGGAACCCGATGCGGTCCTGGTCCTCCGGCATGGCGGGGGAGTCCGGGGCAAGAAACTCCTGGACGCCGTAAAGAAGGGCGGCTGGCCCGTGGTGGACTGCCAACCGCTCAAGAAAGACGCAGACAAGGTGGCCTTTGTGGCGGCCGAATTCAAGGCCGGCGGCCGCCGTATTGAGCAGGACGCCGTCCAGGCCCTGGTCAACGCGGTGGGAGCCAACCTTTCGGAACTTGCCGCCGCGTGCAGCCAGCTCATCGCCGATGCGGGAACCACCGTTACCTCGGACATTGTGGACCGCTACTACGGCGGCCGTATCGAGGCCACAGCGTTCAAGGTGGCTGATGCTGCCATGGCGGGCAATGCTCCCTTGGCCCTGTCCACGCTCCGCCATGCCCTCGCCACAGGAGCGGATCCCGTACCGCTGGTGGCTGCGCTGGCCGCAAAGCTTCGAACGGTTGCGCGGGTTGCCGGCGCATCCGGATCCTCCGCCCAGATAGCCGCGGAGCTCGGCATGCAGCCCTGGCTGGTTGAGCAGGCGCAGCGGGATGTCAGGAGATGGACGCCGGAGGGGCTGGTCCGGTCCATCCAGGCCACCGCCGAAGCCGACGCGCAGGTCAAAGGCCTTTCCCGCGACCCTGTCTATGCGGTGGAGCACGCGGTCACGGTCATTGCCATGTCCGTCCAGGGCCGCTGACCGGTCACCCGGCCTGCGGGATCCTCCCTGGGTGCCCGTCCGCGAAGGTCCTCAGCCTGTGCGCCCACCTGGACCCGAACGGCCATGGTCCGCGCAGAAGCCCAGGATTCAGGCGTAGGGCCGGGCTTAAAGATGTGTGGCCGGTACCCGAAGGTACCGGCCACAACCATCAGTTCAAACGAACTGGAAACCTTACAGTGCGTTGACCTTCTTGGAGATCGCCGACTTGCGGTTTGCTGCGTTGTTCTTGTGCAGAACACCCTTGCTAACAGCCTTGTCCAGCTTGCGGCTGGCAGCAACCAGGGCAGCAGCAGCTGCATCCTTGTCCGTGGACTCAACGGCAGTGTTGACGGCGCGGATGGCCGTCTTCAGCTCGGACTTGACTGCGTTGTTGCGCAGGCGTGCCTTCTCGTTGGTGAGGATGCGCTTCTTCTGGGACTTGATATTCGCCACGTGTGAACTCTCTTTTTAATGCGGAAATGGTCTAGAGGGCTTTCAGGTTGGCCATTGACTGAGCGGCGTGGGGATACCTATGGCGGCCAACCATCAGTGGCCGTCGACCTGCACGGACACACAGCTATAAAGAATAGCAGGTCAGCGGCAACTCTTGCCATTTCGAGGGTTAGGCCCAGCCGTGTCGCCGGCGCAGGGAGGACGCCACCTGATCGAACCGGTTGCGGTCAAGCACGGCGCCCTCGCGTCGGATGCCGTCCGGGCGCAGCTGGATGACGCGGTCCAGCCGGGCCTCGCTGGGGCGGCCCTGACGGTCCCAGCCGCCTACTCCGATGTCCACGTAATCCGCTGATGCTGCAGAGTCGGGAACACGGTCCCTGCTGGTTAGCATCAGTCCGAGCAGGTACCCGCCGTTGCGGCCCACGAGCAGAACCGGCCGGTCTTTCCCGCGGCTGTGGTCTTCTTCGTACGGCACCCACGCCCACTCCACTTCCCCAGGATCCGGTTCACCATCTGGCCTGGCCGCATACCTGACGGTGAATTCGCCGTGGAAGTCCCCGGTGTAGGCAGCGCCGGCGTTTAACCTGCCCTGAACCTGGCCGTTGCCGGAAGCCGGTCCAGGCCGGCCCGGCGAGGGACGGTCGGTTGCCCCAGTAATCCTTCGCACCCTTGTGAGTGTTCGCAGGCCTGTCCTGACCGCGTCCTGCAGTGACTGGAGATTGAAAACCATCCAGCCACCCTATAGCTGCCTCCCGCGTGGAGGAGCGACGGCGGCAGCTCCATTGAGGATGCGGTGTGGCAGGCCCTGACGTGGGACACTGGAGGTTGAAAATGTGCGGCCAGTCCGCGGGCCGCCCACGGCGCGCCCAGGCGATGGCCGTGTGAATGCCAAGAGTAAGGACCCCTGCGTGTCTCCCATGGCCCGCACCGCACCGGTGCCCGCCGCGACAGATCCGGCCATTATTCGGAATTTCTGTATCATCGCGCACATTGACCACGGTAAGTCCACCCTTGCCGACCGGATGCTGCAGTTCACCGGTGTGGTCCAGTCCCGTGACATGAAGGCCCAGTACCTGGACCGGATGGACATCGAGCGCGAACGCGGCATCACCATCAAGTCCCAGGCGGTCCGTATGCCGTGGGAACTCGACGGCACCAGCTACGCGCTGAACATGATCGATACGCCCGGACACGTTGACTTCACCTATGAGGTTTCCCGCTCTCTCGCAGCGTGTGAAGGGGCGATCCTCCTGGTGGACGCTGCCCAGGGCATCGAGGCCCAGACCCTCGCCAACCTCTACCTGGCGATGGAAAACAACCTCACGATCATCCCCGTCCTGAACAAGATCGACCTCCCGGCAGCGCAGCCGGAGAAGTACGCGGCGGAGCTGGCCAGCCTGATCGGCGGAGACCCGGAGGACGTCCTGCGCGTTTCGGGCAAGACCGGCATGGGCGTCGAGGCGCTGCTGGACAAGATCGTCCGCGACCTGCCGGCTCCCCAGGGCGACGCCAATGCCCCTGCGCGCGCCATGATCTTCGACTCGGTGTATGACACTTACCGCGGCGTGGTCACCTACGTCCGGGTGGTGGACGGCATGCTGCACCCCCGCGAACGCATCCAGATGATGTCCACCCGGGCCACCCACGAACTCCTCGAGATCGGGGTGAGCTCCCCGGAACCCACGCCCTCCAAGGGCCTGGGTGTGGGCGAAGTGGGCTACCTCATCACCGGTGTGAAGGACGTCCGCCTGTCCAAGGTGGGCGACACCGTCACCAACCTTGCCAAGCCTGCCGCTGACTCCCTCGCCGGCTACGCGGATGCCAAGCCCATGGTCTTCTCCGGCCTGTATCCGCTGGACGGCACGGACTACCCGGTGCTGCGCGATGCGCTGGAGAAGCTGATGCTCAACGACGCCGCCCTGGTCTATGAGCCCGAAACGTCCGCGGCCCTGGGCTTCGGGTTCCGCGTTGGCTTCCTGGGCCTGCTCCACCTTGAAATCACCCGCGAGCGGCTGGAACGCGAGTACAACCTGGACCTGATCTCCACCGCTCCCAACGTGGAATACGAGGTCACGCTGGAGGACAAGAAGGTGGTCCACGTGACCAACCCCAGCGAATACCCCTCCGGCAAGATCTCCGAGGTCCGCGAGCCCATGGTGGCCGCCACCATCCTGGCCCCGAACGAATTCGTCGGAGCCATCATGGAGCTCTGCCAGAGCCGCCGCGGCGTGATGGGCGGTATGGACTACCTGTCTGAGGACCGGGTTGAAATCCGCTACCGCCTGCCGCTGGCCGAGATCGTGTTCGACTTCTTCGACATCCTGAAGTCCAAGACCCGCGGCTACGGTTCCCTGGACTGGAAGGCCGACGGCGACCAGGTGGCCGACCTTGTCAAGGTGGACATTATGCTCCAGGGCGAACAGGTGGATGCCTTCTCCGCCATCACCCACCGGGACAAGGCCTACGCGTACGGCGTCATGATGACCACAAAGCTGCGTGAGCTCATTCCCCGCCAGCAGTTCGAGGTGCCCATCCAGGCGGCGATCGGCTCCAGGATCATCGCGCGGGAAAGCATCCGCGCCATCCGCAAGGACGTCCTGGCCAAGTGCTACGGCGGTGACATCTCCCGTAAGCGCAAACTGCTGGAAAAGCAGAAGGAAGGCAAAAAGCGCATGAAGATGGTGGGCCGCGTCGAGGTTCCCCAGGAAGCCTTCATCGCTGCGCTTACCACCGACGAATCCAAGGACAAGGCCAGGAAGTAGTGGTTACAGCGGCCGGCACTGCGGGAGGACCCTGCAGTGCCTAGCGTTCTTCCCCTTGGCGACCCGGCGCCGTCGGACGGTCTGCTGCCCGGCCAGGCAGCCGACGGTGCGGCGGACCGGGCATTCGGGCTATATGTACACATCCCGTTCTGCGCCGTCCGCTGCGGCTACTGCGACTTCAATACCTATACCGCCACGGAGCTCGGCGGCGGCGCCTCCCAGGATGCCTATGCCGCCACCGCGGCCTCGGAAGTGTCCCTGGCAGCCAGCGTCCTTGCAGAATCCGGCCTCCCCGCGCGGCCGCTCAGCACGGTGTTTTTCGGGGGCGGCACGCCAACCCTGCTCCCAGCGGAGGACCTGGCCCTGATCCTGGGGCGCGCCATCGACCAGTGGGGGATCGAGGCGGGCGCCGAGGTCACCACGGAGGCGAACCCGGACTCCGTCACCCCGGAGTCCCTTGCCGTCCTGAAAGATGCCGGGTTCACCCGGATTTCGTTTGGCATGCAGTCCGCCGTCCCCCACGTCCTCAAGGTCCTGGACCGTACCCACACGCCCAGCCGTGTGCCGCAGGTGGTTCAGTGGGCCCGGGACGCCGGCCTGGCCGTCAGCCTCGACCTCATCTACGGCACGCCGGGGGAGTCCCTGGACGATTGGCGGTACTCCCTCGAGACAGCGCTGTCCTACCAGCCGGACCACATCAGCGCCTACGCGCTGATCATTGAGGACGGGACCAAGCTCGCCGCCCAGATCCGCCGTGGTGAAGTGCCGGGGATCGACGACGACGACCACGCCGACAAGTATGAGCTGGCCGATGAACTGATCACCAAGGCAGGCCTGGGCTGGTACGAAGTCAGTAACTGGGCCCGCACGTCCGGACAGGCCTGCCGCCACAACCTCGCCTACTGGCGGGGCGACGACTGGTGGGGGATCGGACCGGGGGCGCACTCTCACGTGGGCGGTGTCCGCTGGTGGAACGTCAAACACCCCACTGCCTACGCCGGACGCCTGGCACAGGGAGTGTCGCCGGCAGCAGGGAGGGAAACCCTAAATGCGGAAACCCGGAATATGGAGCGGGTGATGCTCGAGGTCCGCCTCCACTCGGGCCTCGAGATCGCCTCGCTCGGCGCCGCAGGACGGCACGAGGTCGCCGGGCTGATCGCGGAAGGACTGGTGGACCCTGCCGCCGCTTTCGCGGGCCAGCTGGTCCTCACGCTGAAGGGCAGGCTGCTGGCTGACGCAGTGGTCCGCCGGGTCCTGCCCAACTAGCAGTTGCGGGGCCAGGGCGCCCGTGCTGGGGCCACCCCTGCAGGGTGCGAGTGCTGGGAGCCGGCGGTGGGCCCACGCTGGCGAGGGCCCCGGCACGAGCTTGCGAGTGCTGGGAGCCGGCGGTGGGCCCACGCTGGCGAGGGCCCCGGCACGAGCTTGCGAGTGCTGGGAGCCGGCGGGGACTACTTAATCCAGCGAAGGTTGTACTGGTAGCGGTGCGGCTGTCCCTTGTTGACATGGATGCCGGCTGCCACGGAGAAGCAGGTCAGGGCAATCCAGATAAGGGTGGCAATCACGGCAAAGATGTTGCCGACCACCGGAACGAACACCAGGATATTCGCCACCACAGCGGCGATGGTGGGCGGCAGGCTGAAGTTCAGCGCCTCCTTTGACTCCTGCGCCGTGAAAGGGCCCCGGTCCCGGAAGATCAGGTAGATCAGCAGGGCCGGAACGCAGCCCAGGATTCCGCCGAAGTGGGCCATGGTGGCCCACTGCCGGTCTTCGCTGGCTGTCAGGGGCAGCGCATTCGCCGGAACGCCATGGTATTCCGAACGGCCCTGGCCGCCCTGGGTGTCCCTGTGATCGCGTGCGTTTTCTGCCACAGTCTGTTCCTTCTGAAAGTGCCATGGTGCTGGCTAAGAATGCATATCGGTTGCTCCGGGCTGCGAATATCGCAGGTTCCGCAGTACCAAGAATACTGGCTGGAGGCGCGGAAGCTGCCCTGGGGCTCACAGGCACAGCGGCACGGGGTGCCTGTCAGGGCACTGTCAGGAAGTCAATGACTTCCTCCACCCTCCCCAGCAGGGAGGCTTCCAGGTCCGCGTAGGTGCGGACCGCACCCAGCAGCTTCTGCCACCCAAGCCCGATGTCTTCCTTGGTGGCATGGGGCCAGCCGAACGCGGCGAGGATGCCGGTCTTCCAGTCCTGCCCGCGCGGCACCACGGGCCATTTTTCGATGCCCAGGACAGCCGGACGGATCGCCTGCCAGACGTCCACATAGGGGTGGCCTACGATCAGCACGTTCCCGGCCGCCCCCGGGGAGGCCATGACGGCGTCCGCAATGCGGGATTCCTTGGAGTCGGGCACCAGGTGGTCCACCAAAACTCCCAGGCGCCGGCCTGGTCCGGGCCTGAACTCGGCCACCGCCGCGGCAAGGTCGTCGATGCCGTGGAGGGGTTCGACGACGATGCCTTCCACCCTAAGGTCGTCTCCCCAGACCTTTTCCACCAGTTCGGCGTCGTGCTTTCCCTCCACCCAGATCCGGCTGGCCTTTGCGACCTGCGCCCGCTGGCCGGCAACCCGGACCGAACCTGAGGCTGTCCTGCCGGCGGCAGCGGCTGTCGCCTGGCGCGGCGCCGGCGGGAGCAGCTTTATGGCCTGCCCCTCGAGGAGGAAGCCGAAGCCCAGCCGGAAAGACCTGGATTTGCCGCGCCTGTCCTCCAGGGCCACTACGTGCATGCCGCCGGACTTCTCCACGCGGGTCACCGCGCCCACCCAGCCGGACTGGACATCCTCCAGCACCATTCCCCGTTCAACATGCACCTCAGGAAGTGCAGCCTTTGACGGAGCGGACATGTCCTGGGGACCCCAGTTCTGGTACTGCATTGATTCACTCCGCCTAGCGCTCGATCACAGGTCCGGAATTTCGCCCGGAGCGGTACCAATGCTAGCAACGGGGAGAGGCATAATAGACTGTTAGCACTTGGGCATGTCGAGTGCTAAACGATGGGTGGCGCAGCGCGGGCGGCGCGGTCGCCCCAAACCCTGGATGGAGGTGGAGTGTGAGCGAGCCACGCAAACTTGAAGTACTCCGTGCCATCGTGGAGGACTACGTCCATTCCCGTGAACCCGTGGGGTCCAAAGCCCTGGTGGAGCGCCATCATCTCGGTGTGTCCAGCGCTACCATCAGGAATGACATGGCGGCCCTGGAGGAAGAGGGCCTGATCACGGCTCCGCACACCAGCGCCGGGCGGATCCCCACGGACAAGGGATACCGGCTCTTCGTGGACCAGATCTCAGCCGTCAAGCCGCTCTCCCCGGCGGAACGCCGCGCCATCCAGTCCCTCCTGGAAGGATCGGATGACCTGGACGATGTCCTGGACCGGACCGTCCGGTTACTGTCCCAGCTGACCAACCAGGTTGCGGTGGTCCAGTACCCGCACTTGAGCAGGGCCCTGGTTCGGCATATCGAATTCGTCCTCCTCGCCCCGCGGAAGGTGCTGGTGGTTTTGATCGCCAACAGCGGCAAGGTGGAGCAGCGCGTTATCGACGTCGGCCAGGACCTGGGGGACGACGCCCTGGCGGGCCTCAGGGCCCGGTTCCTCGGATCGCTTGCCGGAACTCCGCTGAGCCAGCTCGCCCAGTCCCTGCCCGCCGTGGTGGCCGCAGCCGCCCCGGGGCAAAGGCAGGCCGCCCAGGCCCTCGCTATCGGCCTGGAAGCCCTGGCGCAGAGCAGCCGCGAGGAACGCATGGTTATGGCGGGCACCGCCAACCTGGCGAGGTCAAACGTGGACTTCCCGCTCAGCATCGGCCCGGTGCTGGAGGCCCTTGAGGAGCAGGTGGTCATGCTCCGACTGCTGAGCGAGATGGCGCAGGACCACCGCGGGATGGCTGTCAGCATTGGCCGCGAGATTCCCTATGACGGACTGGCCGAGGCATCGGTTGTGGCCACCGGCTATGGCCCCGACAGCGCAGCAAAGATCGGCATCCTGGGACCAACACGGATGGACTACCCCACCACCATGGCCGCCGTCAGGGCTGTTGCCCGCTACCTTTCCCGGATTTTGGGCCCCTGAGGTCCAGCCCGGGCCACCGGATACCCACAGCATTTCCAGCAGTCCAACTGCAGGCAGTACAACAAGGAAGAGATACGAACTTTGAGCAGCCACTACGACGTCCTTGGAGTCTCACCGGAGGCCACGGGAGAAGAGATCAAGAAGGCCTACCGCAAGCTGGCACGCACCCTGCACCCGGACGTCAACCCGGGTGAGGACGCATCGGACCGCTTCAAGGCAGTGACCCACGCCTACGAAGTCCTGTCGGATCCGCAGAAACGCCGGGTGTACGACACCACGGGCAACGAAAACGGGACGGACAACGGCTTCGGCGGCGGCGGATACGCCGGCCAGGGTTTCGCCTTCCAGGATATTTTCGACACCTTCTTTGGTGCCGGGGGTTCTACCGGCCCGGCCTCCCGCGTGCGGCGCGGGCAGGACGCCCTCATCAGCGTCCGGATCGAACTCCGCGACGCTGTCTTCGGTGTGAACAAGAAGCTCGACGTGGACACCGCCGTCACGTGCCCAACCTGCGAGGGTTCCTGCTGCCAGCCCGGCAGCCATCCTGAGCGCTGCGACATCTGCGGCGGCAGCGGCCAGGTCCAGCGCGCCGTCCGTTCCATCCTGGGACAGGTCATGACCGCAGCACCGTGCGGAACCTGCGAGGGCTTCGGCACGGTCATCAAGGACCCGTGCAACGAGTGCAGCGGCCAGGGACGCATCCGGAGCCGCCGTTCGCTGACCATCAAGGTTCCCGCCGGTGTAGCCACCGGAACACGGATCCAGCTTTCCGGCCAGGGCGAGGCAGGCCCGGCAGGCGGACCTTCCGGTGACCTGTACGTTGAGATCCGCGTGAACAACGACGCCACTTATGTGCGCGACAGCGACGATCTCCACGCCACCTTGCACATCCCGATGACGGCGGCTGCCCTGGGCACCGAAGTGAGCCTGGAAACGTTCGACGGGCCACAGGAAATCGACGTCAAGCCCGGGACCCAGTCCGGCGAGATCATCACTCTTCGTGGACTTGGGGTGACCCACCTGCGCGGTTACGGCCGCGGCGACCTCAAGGTCCACCTCCAGGTTGAGACGCCCGCCAAGCTTGATGCCGCCCAGGAAGAGCTCCTGCGGCAGCTGGCCAAGATGCGCGGTGAGCAGATCACCGAGGGCAAGCTTGCAGCCAGCGGCGGCATGTTCGCCAAGCTCCGGGACAGGCTCGGTAACCTGTAGCAGTGAGCAACCCTGTCTTTTTCACTCCGTCCGGGTCCCTCGACCACATGACGGCGGGGCAGGCCTTTGTCCTCGAAGGGACCGAGGCGCGGCACGCCGTCACGGTCAAGCGCCTCGCCCCGGGTGAGCCCGTCGACATCGTTGACGGCGCCGGGACGCGGATGAGCGGACGGGTGCTTGCGGCGTCACCCGCAGGCCTCAAGGTGGAGTGCGCCTCCGTGGCTGTTGAGGAGCGGCCGGCCACGAGGCTGGTGCTGGTGCAGGCCCTGGCCAAGGGCGACCGGGATGAACTCGCCATTGAAACGGCCACTGAACTCGGGATTGACGCCGTCATACCCTGGCAGTCCGAACGGTCCATCGTGCGGTGGAAGGGCGACCGCGCCGCGAAAGCCCACGCGAAGTGGCAGTCGGTGGTGACGGCGGCAGCCAAGCAGGCGCGCCGCGCGTGGGTCCCCGAGGTGCGGCCCGCCGTCGACACCGCCGCGCTGGCCGTCCTCGTGGAGGCCGCGGGGCTGGCGGTCATCCTCCATGAGGACGCCGTCCGCCCCCTGCGCACCGTACTGGAATCCTGGCGGGAAGCGGACGGAACGGAACCGCGCGAGGTGCTGCTGATCGTTGGGCCGGAAGGCGGCATCAGCCCCAGGGAAGTCACCAGGCTCTGCGGAAAGGGCGCCGTCACCGCCCTGCTGGGGCACCATGTCCTGCGCTCATCAACCGCCGGACCGGCCGCCGTCGTGCTTGCCAGCGATGTCCTGGGCCGCTGGACCGCACCCTCGCCCTGAATGTCGCGGCCGGGCCCAACCGACAGGCTACCGGACGTTGAAGGCCCGCGAGTCCTCATTCTGGTCCGGCTGATCGCCGGTACCGGCCTGGGCCACCTTCAACTCGTAGTCTCCGGCCGGCAGCGTGAGGGCAAGCGTAAACAGTCCTGCCTGGCCCGGCTCAACGGCCGCCGTCGTTTCCCCAGTCAGGAACGGGACCTTGGTGCCGTCCTCCTCCGCCCGCAGGATCTGCCAGCGGAGCTTGCCCCCGGAAAGGGTGCTGCGGCCGGTGATCTTGACGCTCCCTGCGGCAACCTCTGTGTTCTCCTGCGGATCAATGATCCAGACAGGGGCCACCATGCCGGCGGCCCTCGTCATAAGGTCACCCAGCTGGATATGGCCTAAAGCAACGTAGTCCGTGTGGCCGTCCACAAGGATCCGCACGCGGATTTGCTGCCCGGAATCGATAAGCCCTGAACTGGCGGCAGCGGCGGTGGCCGTATACACAAGCTGCTGGACAGCGCGGCCGGCCATGTCGGCGTCAAGGTTGCTGTTGAAGGCGTCCTCGGACACGTCCACCGTGATGACGTCCTTGCCGGAGATGGACGTGGCCAGCTTGCCGGGATTCTGCCAGGGGGTGAAGAAATCCGGGTCCAGGGGTTTGTCCGACATCATGGCCCGCAGGGCCCGTGTCACTGGATTTTCCTGTTCAGGCACATCCCTGAATTCCCGGTAAAGGAAGATGCTGCTGTTGCTCCGGCCGATCCAGTAGACCGGCGCTTTGTTGGACGACTGCGTGGTTTCGAGCGGCGCGCTCGTGGAAGGCGCCGTGCCGGCGGCAGCAGGTCCGGAGCCCAGGGCGGTGGTGGGGGAGGGATCAGGCTCGGCCAGGCAGCCCGTCAGGAGCGGAGCCGCCATCAGAATCACTGCCAGGACGCCAGGGCGCACAATGCCGCCACGTCGTCCTGCCCTGCGGGGCGCAGCAGATTCCGGCACGTTTGTTGCCTGTCCTTTCATGAATGGCGGGCCGCTCCCCAAGCGGCGGTCCCAGCAGTGGCTGGATTTCCAGCATGGCACAGGGCCCGGAGCGGAAAGGCCGGATACGGGCCTCCGGACGGAACTGCAACGGGAACGATATGAGGCCGATATGAAGTTGATACCTAATGGCGGAACCGGCGGCGCTGCGCGTGTTTCCCGAGCTGTCCCGGCCCTTCCCCTTTCAGAGGTTGATGCTGTCCTGGCGTAAGATGGAGGGATCGCTGGTCAAGGCGCAACCGGTCCATCGTCCAAGTGCACTGTCGCCGGCCGCCAGCAGCGGGAATTGTCCGGTACTTTGAGGGGAACACGGGCCTGCGGGCCATCACTATGACTGAATCAGCGAATGGCAAGCGCCGGCTCAACACGGGAGAAGGCGCTGCGGGGGAATTTCCCCATTCCCTCCCCGGCAGCCGTACCGAGGTAGTCCTTTTCGACAACTCCGACCAGATGGTCCAGTCCTTGGGCAGCCACGATGAAGCACTGCGGTACATCGAGGAACAGTTTCCGGCCGTCAACTTCCATGTCCGCGGCAATGAGCTCTCCATCACTGGGCCTGCCAGCGACGTTCCCCGCATCATGCGCCTCCTCCACGAGGTCCGCGGGCTGGTAGCCCGCGGTACGGTGATCAGCCCGGCGGTGCTGCAGCAGCTTGTGGCACTCTTGCGTACCCAGTCCCTGCAGAACCCCGTGGACGTCCTGACCCACGACATCCTGTCCAGCCGTGGAAAAACCATCCGCCCGAAGACGCTGAACCAGAAGACCTACGTCGACTCCATCGACACCAACACGGTGATTTTCGGCATCGGTCCGGCAGGCACAGGCAAGACATACCTCGCGATGGCAAAGGCCGTCCAGGCACTGCAGCAAAAGGAGGTCAGCCGCATCATCCTGACCCGTCCCGCCGTTGAGGCGGGGGAGCGGTTGGGCTTCCTCCCCGGGACCCTGAGCGACAAGATCGATCCATACCTGCGCCCGCTCTACGATGCCCTGCACGACATGATGGACCCTGAGTCCATCCCCCGGCTGATGGCGGCAGGCACCATTGAAGTGGCGCCCCTGGCCTACATGCGCGGCCGGACGCTCAATGACGCCTTCATCATCCTTGACGAGGCGCAGAACACCACGCCGGAGCAGATGAAGATGTTCCTGACCCGGCTTGGCTTCGGATCCAAGATGGTGGTTACCGGCGACGTCACCCAGGTTGACCTGCCTTTCGGCACCCGCTCCGGACTCCGCATCGTGGAGGAGATCCTCCACGGCATCGAGGGCGTCAGCTTCTCGGTCCTGGACGCGGCAGACGTCGTCCGGCACAGGCTGGTAGGCGACATCGTCAACGCCTACAGCATCTGGGATGAAACCCAGCGCAGCAGGGTCAAACATTCGGCGGGCGCCGCCAAGCGGGGGGAACACGCGTGAGCATCGAGGTCAACAATGAGTCCGGCGTCCAGGTGGACGAAGCGGAAATCGTGGCGTTGTCCCGGTACATCTTCGAGCAGCTGTATATCCACCCGCAGGCCGAACTGTCCGTCCTGCTGGTGGACGAGCCCGCAATGGAGAAGCTTCACATAGAGCTGATGGACGAGCCCGGTTCCACTGATGTCCTCTCCGTTCCCATGGACGAACTGACCCCCGGAACGCCGGACCGTCCCACCCCCCAGGGCATGCTCGGTGACATTGCCATCTGCCCGCAGGTTGCCAGGGTGCAGGCCAAGAACGCCGGCCACTCACTGCAGGACGAGATGCTCCTGTTGACCACGCACGGTATCCTCCACCTGCTGGGGTACGACCATGCAGAACCCGAGGAGAAGGCCGAGATGTTCGGGCTCCAGCGTGAGCTGCTGTCCGGCTTCACCGGCAAAGAAGCGCCCGCCGAGACCACCCAGTGACGCCTCTGCTCCTTGTCGCAATGGCCTTGGCTTTCCTGGCTGTTGCGGCCATATTGACTGCGGCCGAGGCCGCCTTCAACTTCATTCCGCGGCATGACGCGGAAGACGCCCTGCTGAAGAGCCGCGGGACGGCCCTGCGGCAGATCCTCTCCCACCCGGTGGCGCACATCAGGGCGCTGCGGTTCTGGCGTATCTGGTTCGAGATGGCGTCCGCCGTTGCGGTCGCCGTGCTGCTCTACAGCCTGCTGGACAACGTGTGGCTGGCAGGCCTTGCCGCAACCGGCATCATGGCGTTGCTGGGCTTTGTCATCGTGGGTGTTTCGCCGCGCCAGCTGGGCAGGCTCCACTCGGCGGCCGTTGTCCGCTCCACTGCTCCGATGATCCGCTTCCTGACCTGGGTCCTGGGGCCGATCCCAGGCTGGCTGGTGACGCTTGGCAGCACGGCTGCCCCCGGCGCCCCCGGCGGGGACGAGGCGTTCTTCAGCGAGCAGGAATTCCGTGAACTGGTGGAACGCGCCAGCGAGTCCGACATGATCGAGGACACCGAAGCGGAAATGATCCAGTCCGTCTTCGACTTCGGTGACACGCTGGTCCGCGCCGTGATGGTGCCGCGAACGGACATCCTCACCATCGAAGCGGGATCCAGCCTGCGCCAGGCGATGTCCCTCTTCCTCCGCTCCGGCTACTCCAGGATTCCGGTCATCGGCGAAAGCACGGACCAGATTCTTGGCATCATCTACCTGAAGGACGTTGCCGCCGTCATCCACGAGCTGGCACCCCACGAGGAGCCGCCGCTGGTGGAGTCGCTCGCCCGGGAAGTCCGGTACGTACCGGAATCGAAGCCCGTCAGCGACCTTCTCCGGGAGCTCCAGAAGGAGTCCACGCACGTTGCCATCGTGATCGACGAGTACGGCGGAACTGCCGGACTTGTCACGCTGGAAGACCTCATCGAGGAAATCGTGGGTGAAATAGTGGACGAGTACGACACCGAAAGCGCCGAGGCCGTCGAGCTCGGCGACGGATCCTACCGGGTCAGCGCCCGCATGGGCATCGATGACCTGGGCGAGCTCTTCGACATCGAACTGGATGATGACGAAGTGGACACCGTTGGCGGCCTGCTCGCAAAAGCGCTGGGCCGCGTACCCATTGTCGGAAGCACGGTGGATGTGCAGGGTGTGTCCCTGCGGGCCGACCGGCTGGAAGGCCGCCGCAACCGCGTCAGCCATATCATTGCGGCGCGGGTGGCAAAAGAAGACACTGACCTTGAGGACCTCTTCCAAGAGGCGGAAGCAACCCAGCAGGGAGTTTCACGTGAGCAAGAAAAATAAGGCCGAAAACCACGACGATTTCGGCGGTTTCCGCGCCGGGTTCTCGGTCCTGGTAGGCCGGCCCAACGCGGGCAAGTCCACCCTGACCAATGCGCTGGTGGGCAAGAAGGTGGCCATCACGTCCGCCAAGCCCCAGACCACCCGGCACACCATCCGCGGCATCGTCCACCGGCAGGACGCGCAGCTGATCCTGGTGGACACGCCAGGGCTTCACCGCCCCCGCACCCTCCTGGGCAAGCGCCTGAACGACCTCGTTGCGGACACGCTGGCCGAGGTGGATGCGATTGGGTTCTGCCTCCCCGCCAATGAAAAGATTGGCCCCGGGGACAAGTTCATCGCCGCCCAGCTGGCCGCCGTGGGCCGCAAGCCCGTGATCGCCATCGTCACCAAGGCCGACACCGTGGACCGCCAGGCCCTGACGGAGCAGCTCCTGGCCGTGGCCGCCCTGGGCCGGGAAGTGCTGGGGGAGGAAGGCTGGAAGGACATCGTTCCCGTCTCCGCGACCGACGGCTTCCAGGTGGACACCGTCGCTGACGTGCTCATCAGCCTCATGCCGCCGTCGCCGCCGCTGTACCCGGACGGTGAACTCACCGACGAGCCGGAAGCTGTGATGGTGGCGGAACTTATCCGGGAAGCGGCCCTCGAAGGCGTCCGGGATGAGCTGCCCCACTCCCTCGCTGTGGTGGTGGAGGAAATCGTCCCCCGGGAGGACCGGCCGGAAGACAGCCCGCTGCTCGACGTACGGGTCAATCTTTACGTGGAGCGTCCCTCCCAAAAAGCAATCATCATCGGCAAGGGCGGCAGCCGGTTGCGTGAGGTGGGCACCAATGCGCGCAAGGGCATCGAGGCGCTCCTGGGTACACGCATCTACCTGGACCTCCACGTAAAGGTGGCGAAGGACTGGCAGCGGGACCCGAAACAGCTGGTGAAGCTCGGCTTCTAGGCCCATTTCAAGGCGCGGCCGTTGGGCCGCCCGGCATTTTCCCAGCCTGGACCACTAAAATGGGCCGGATTTCGAATTTAGAGGAAGGTTCACCACGTGGGGCTAGGCCGCGACAAGCGCGACGACGGAGCTGAAGTGTCAACCGGGGGACCCGTGTCCCGGCACGCGGGAGATGCCACCCTTGGCGCCGCACGCCACCTTGGGTCCCTGCGCGGCATGCCGGTGTGGCTGAAGGTCGTCACCGCCATCGTTTCCGTTGCCATGATTGGCGGCATTGCATTCGCCGGTTTCTGGTTCCTTCGGCTTCAGAACAATATTTCCAAGGCTCCGCTGAACGCCGGCGGCGGCAACAACGAGCAGGTGAGCGACGCAACCGGACGGATGCAGATCCTGATCCTTGGCTCGGACACCCGTGACGGAGAAAACGCCGAATACGGCACCGCGGACGATTCCAGGGGCTACGGCAAGTCGGACGTCATGATGATGATGGACATCTCGGAGGACAACAAGCGCGTCAGTGTGATCAGTTTTCCGCGCGACCTGCTGGTGGACCTTCCCGAATGCAAGGATGAGGAAACCAACCAGGTCTACCCTGCCCGCAGCGGCGTGATGATCAACGAGGCCATGGCAGAAGCCGGCATAGGCTGCGCCGTGGACACCGTCAACCAGCTGACCGGCCTGGAAGTGGACCACTTCATGATGGCCGACTTCACCGCCGTGAAGGAACTGTCCAACGCCGTCGGCGGCGTCGAGGTCTGCATCAGTGACGCCGTCTACGATCCTGATTCACGCCTTCGGCTGCCCGCGGGCACGTCGGCGGTCCAGGGGGAAATGGCCCTCGCGTTCTTGCGGACGCGCCACGCATTTGCCGACGGCGGCGATTTGGGCCGGATCAAGGCCCAGCAGGGCTTCCTGTCCTCCCTGACCCGCAAGATCAAGGACGACGGCACGCTGTCCGATCCCGGCAGGATGCTCAAGATCGCCGACGTCGTCACCCAGAACCTGACCGTGGATGAAGGGCTGGCCTCCGTGCCCAGCCTGCTCACCATCGGCAACCGGCTCAAGGACATCGACATCAGCAAGGTGGCCTTCGTGGCTGTGCCCACCACACCGGCGCTGGCCGACCCCAACAGGCTGCAGATCGCCGAGCCCGCCGGTTCCCAGCTGTTCGCAGCCCTCCGGCAGGACGTCGATCTGACTGATCCGACGGCACCTTCGCCGTCCCCTTCGGAAACCTCCGCACCCCCCACGGCAGCCCCCACTGAGACGGCACCTGGGCTCCCGCCTTATGACAAAGCCGTTCAGCCCGTCACCGTGGCCAACGGCACCGGTGTTCCGGGACGCGCGCAGGAAATCGTGCAGGCCCTGGTCTCGGGCGGCTTCACCCAGGCCGGGCAGTTCGAGGCCACAGCGGTGGAGCAATCGGTAGTTTATTACGGCACGGACTTCGCGGACGTGGCTGCGGACGTCGCCGCCGTGCTCGGCATACCGGCCGCACAGATGCTGCCTGCCCCGAACATCGCGGGAGTCCAGGTGTACCTGGGCACCGACTTCACAACCGGAGTCACGTACGGGGCTCCAGCCGCGCTCCCGGAGAACATCGTCAACCAGACTGCGAAGGATGCGTCCTGCCAGCAGGCTAACGCGGCGCTGATCGTCCAGGGCTAACCGCCGGCGCAAGGGGAACGCCAGGACACAACTGATCAACGAGATAAGTGGGGCCCACCAGATGGTGGGCCCCACTTCATGTCCGGTTACCAGATGCTGACGCGTTCCTCCGGAGGCATCCACATGCCGTCCTGTTCCGAGACCTCAAAGGCATCGTGGAAGGCATCCAGGTTTTTCGCAATGGCGTTGGTGCGGAACTCGTTGGGGGAGTGCGGGTCCGTTGCAAGTCGGCGGATGGCCTCCTCGGGCCGGATGACCTGGCGCCAGCCCGCCGCCCAGGAAGCGAAGAACCGCTGCTCCCCGGTCAGTCCGTCCAGGACCTCCGGTTCCTTCCCGTCCAGGCTGATGCGGTATGCCTTGTAGGCAATCGCCAGCCCTGCCAGGTCGCCAATGTTCTCACCAAGGGTGAGGCGCCCGTTGACGGTATGTCCAGGGGCCGCGTAGGGCGAAAGCGCATCGTACTGGGCCACCAGCTTCGCGGTGAGCTTTTCGAACGCCTGCCGGTCCTCTTCCGTCCACCAGTTCCGCAGCGCCCCGCCGCCGTCGAACTGGGATCCCTGGTCATCAAAACCATGGCCGATCTCATGCCCGATGACGGCCCCGATACCGCCGTAGTTCACGGCGTCATCGGCGTCGGCCGTGAAGAACGGGGGCTGCAGGATCGCGGCCGGGAACACAATCTCGTTCATCATGGGGTGGTAGTAGGCGTTGACCGTCTGCGGGGTCATCAGCCACTTGTTGCGGTCCACCGGCTTGCCCACCTCGTCAAGGTGCCGGTCGACATCGGCGTTGTGCGCACGCTCAACGTTGCCCAGGAGTTCAGTGGGGTCGATCTCTACGGCGGAGTAATCGATCCACTGGTCCGGATACCCGATCTTCGCCCGGAAGCCCTCCAGCTTCCGGAGGGCCTCGGCCTTGGTGGCGTCACCCATCCAGCCAACTGCGGTGATGCTCTGGCGGTACGCCTCTGTCAGGTTGGCGACGAGAGCCTGCATCCTGGCCTTGTGGGTCTCGGGGAAGTGCCGGGCCACGTAGATCTGCCCCACAGCTTCGCCCAAAGCCGCTTCGACGACGGCCACGCCGCGCTTCCAGCGGTCCTTGTTCCGGGGCGTGCCGCTGATGGTGGTCCCGTAAAAGGCGAAGCTGGCGTCCACGAAAGCCGAGGAAAGGTACGGTGCTGCTGCACTGACCACCCGCATCGCCAGCCATTCCTGCCAGTGGGCCAGCGGTTCGGACTCAAGGAGTGCAGCGGCGCCATCGAAAAACGGAGGAGTGCTCATGACGATCTCCTGCCGCTTGTCGGCATCAATGCCGGCGGCCTCGAACCAGGTGGCCAACAGCGGGAACAGCGCTGATGCCTCGTCCGCCGTCTTCAGGTTGTACGTCTTTTGCGGATCCCGAAGGGTGACGTTGTCCCAGTGGTGGGACGCGAGCTTGGTCTCCAGGGCAACCACACGCCCGGCGGCTGCAGCCGCGTCGGCAACGCCCGCCAGGCCGAGCATCGTCTTCACGTGCGCGGCATAGGCGGTGACCATCGGGGCGAACTTGTCTTCCCGGTAGTAGGACTCGTCGGGCAGGCCGAGGCCACCCTGCCCTGTGTACAGGAGAATCCGGTCGGGGTTCCCGGCATCCGGAGCAGGGTAGATGTAGAAGAGACCGCCAACATCGGCACGGAAGAGCCGGCCTGCCAACGACACGAGGTCCGCCACGGAGGTGGTGGCCGACACCTCCGCAAGGCGCTGGCGGATCGGTTCAAGGCCCTTCGCTTCAACAGCGGCCTCGTCCATGAAACTGGTGTAGAGGTCCCCGATTTTCCGTTCAATCCCACTGGCGGCCGCGCCCTTGGCCGCGGCTTCTTCAATAATGTCGCGGACTGCGATCTCCGAACCGTCCCGGAGGGCGGTGAAGGTACCCTCGAGCGGCCGGTCATCGGGAATGTCGGTGGCCTTCAGCCATGCGCCGTTGATGTGCTGGTAAAGGTCATCCTGCGGCCGGACCGTGTGATCAATGGTGGACAGGTCGATCCCCGAAATGGGCACTGAAACTCCTTCTGATGGAGAGCGGCGGCAGGAAAACAGCGCGCGGCGTCTGCATGGTGGACTTTACTGACGGTAGTGCCCTTTCATCTTACGCACCCGTGTTACTCTCAAAAGGTGCGTGCAGAGCTCCTTCTTCTTAGCTGCCGCGGCGAGGCCTCAGACGCGATCTAGCGCAAGGCCCACCCTCGCTGCGGAGTTTGTGTTGCCCGGCCACCCTTTCAACGTAGAACCACAGAAAAGGCCCCGATAGTAATGCGAAACGCACAGAAGCCCTCAGGAATGCCTGCCCACCGCTACACGCCGTTCCAGGACCAGATCAAGGTTGAACTGCCGGACCGCACCTGGCCGGACAAGGTCATTACCAAGGCCCCCCGCTGGTGCGCCGTTGACCTGCGCGACGGCAACCAGGCACTGATCGATCCGATGAGCCCGGCGCGCAAGATGAAGATGTTCGACCTGCTCGTCCGGATGGGCTACAAGGAGATCGAGGTCGGATTCCCCTCCGCTTCGCAGACGGACTTCGACTTCGTCCGCCAGCTGATCGAGGGCAACCACATCCCGGGCGACGTCACCATCCAGGTCCTGACCCAGGCCCGTGAGCACCTGATCGAGCGCACTTACGAGTCGCTGGTGGGCGCCAAGCAGGCCATCGTCCACCTCTACAACTCCACCTCCGTGCTGCAGCGCCGCGTGGTCTTCAACCAGGATGAGGACGGAATCCTGGACATCGCACTCCAGGGCGCCCGGCTGTGCAAGAAATACGAGGAAACCCTCGCGGACACGCACGTGACCTACGAGTATTCCCCGGAGTCCTTCACCGGGACCGAGCTGGAGTACGCGGTGCGGGTATGCAACGCCGTCGCCGACGTTTTCGAAGCCTCCGCGGACCGCCAGGTCATCATCAACCTGCCCGCCACCGTGGAGATGGCAACGCCCAACGTCTACGCCGACTCCATCGAGTGGATGAGCCGCCACCTGCACCCGCGCGAAGGCATCATCCTTTCCCTGCACCCCCACAACGACCGTGGAACCGGCGTTGCCGCCGCCGAACTGGGCTACATGGCCGGGGCGGACCGGATTGAAGGCTGCCTGTTTGGCAACGGCGAGCGGACCGGCAACGTTGACCTGGTGACGCTGGGCCTGAACATGTTCGTCCAGGGCATCGACCCCATGATCGACTTTTCCAATATCGACGACGTCCGCCGGACCGTGGAGTACTGCAACCAACTGCCCGTCCCCGAGCGTTCACCATACGGCGGCGACCTCGTGTTCACGGCGTTCTCCGGTTCCCACCAGGACGCCATCAAGAAGGGCTTCGAAGCCCTCGAACGGGACGCCGCTGCGGCAGGCAAGGACGTTGCGGACTTCACCTGGCAGGTCCCGTACCTGCCCGTCGACCCCAAGGACCTGGGCCGCAGCTACGAGGCCGTGATCCGGGTCAACTCCCAGTCCGGCAAGGGTGGCGTTGCGTACCTGCTCAAGAACGAGCACAGCCTGGACCTGCCGCGCCGCGCCCAGATCGAATTCTCCGGCGTCATCCAGAAGCGTACGGATACGGTGGGCGGCGAAGTCAGCGGTGCCCAGCTGTGGCAGGTCTTCCAGGACGAGTACCTGCCCTCCGGCAAGACTGACGGCCAGTGGGGCCGCTACGCCCTGGGTGCCGTCAAGACGGAAACGGACGACGACGGCGGCATGACGCTGCATGCCTCCCTCACCATTGACGGGGAGCAGGTCAGCCGTACGGGCACCGGCAACGGTCCCATCGCTGCGCTGCTGGGCATCCTGGGGGAAGACGGCGTGGATGTCCGCGTGCTCGACTACAGCGAGCATGCGCTCTCCGAGGGCGGCAGCGCCATGGCAGCCGCCTACGTCGAATGCGCCGTGGGGGAGCGGGTGCTCTGGGGCGTCGGCATCGACGCCAACACCAGCATGTCCTCCCTGAAGGCAGTCATCTCCGCCGTAAACCGCGCCATCCGGGACGCCCAGGCCTGAGCATTGCACTGCCGTGCCGCCGGAAGCTTCCGCCGGCACGGCAGTGCGCGGCACCGCTGTGCGCGGCACGGCAGTGCGCGGCACCGCTGTGCGCGGCACGGCAGTGCCGGCAAAAATGGGAGGATAGAAGGCGTGGCCCAACACTCTTTCGCCTCGCGCGCGTACCGCGATGACGCCGTCGTCCTGCGCACCCACAAGCTGGGCGAGGCGGACCGGATCATCACCCTGCTGACCAAGCACCACGGCCAGGTCCGGGCTGTGGCCAAGGGAGTCCGCCGCACCAGCAGCCGGTTCGGCGCGCGGCTCGAGCCGTTTATGGTGGCGGACCTCCAGCTCGTGTCAGGCAAGACCCTGGACATCGTGACCCAGGCCGTGGCCAAGGGCGCCTACGGCGGGAACATTGCCGCGGACTACGGCCGTTACACGGTGGCGGCTGCCATGACCGAAACGGCCGAGAAGCTGACGGACGTGGACGGCGAGGCGGGGACGGCGCAGTACAACCTTTTGGTGGGCGCGCTGGCGTCCCTCAGCAGGGATGAACATGCTGCCGGACTGATCCTCGACTCCTATCTTTTGCGGGCATTGGCTACCGGCGGCTGGGCGCCCAGTTTCACGGACTGTGCCCGGTGCGGCCTGCCAGGCCCCCACACGGCATTTTCGGCTCCACTGGGGGGAATGGTCTGCAGCGGATGCCGGCCCCCTGGTTCGCCGGCTCCGGCGCCGGAGACTGTGGTACTGCTGGCGGCGCTGCTGACCGGTGACTGGGCAACGGCGGACGGTTCCCTTCCCTTGCACCGGAAAGAGGCCGCGGGCCTGGTGGCCGCATACCTGCAATGGCACCTCGAACGGGTGCTGAAGTCCCTCAAACATGTGGAGCGTAGCTGACAGTGGCCCTCGGCAAAAAGAACACCGTGTCCCGGAAGCGCACCCACCCGGTGGTTGCCCCGTACCCGCACCCGTCCGGGGCCGTTGCGCCCTCCATCCCGGCTGAATTCATTCCCCGCCATGTGGCGATCGTGATGGACGGCAACGGCCGCTGGGCCAACCAGCGCGGCCTGCCGAGGATTGAAGGGCACAAAGCCGGGGAGCCTGCGCTGCTGGACGTGATGGCAGGTGCCATCGAGCTGGGCATCGAGTACGTCAGCGTGTATGCCTTCTCCACCGAGAACTGGCGCCGGTCCCCGGAGGAAGTCCGCTTCCTGATGGGATTTAACAAGGATGTGCTGCGCCGGCAAAGGAACCAGCTCGACGAATGGGGCGTCCGGGTTCGGTGGTCCGGCCGGCGGCCGCGGCTGTGGGGCTCGGTCATCCGCGAGCTTGAAGAGGCGGAAGAATTCACGGCGGGCAACAGCACTTGCACGTTGACCATGTGTGTTAATTACGGCGGCCGGGCTGAGATCACGGATGCCGTCTCCGCCATCGCTGCCGAGGTGGCCGCCGGCAGGCTCAAACCCGGTGCCATCACCGAGCGGACCATCCAGAAGTACCTCGACGAGCCGGACCTGCCGGACGTGGACCTGTTCCTCCGCAGCTCGGGGGAGCAGCGGCTGTCCAACTTCCTCCTCTGGCAGTCCGCCTACGCCGAGTTCGTCTTTATGGACACCCTGTGGCCCGACGTCGACCGGCGCACGCTCTGGGCCGCAGTGGAGGAGTACGCCCAGCGGGACCGCCGCTACGGCGGGGCAGTGGACGCGGCCGCACCTGCGGGTTCCTAGGCTTCAGGCAGCGCAGGCGGCGCGCCCGCGGGTCAAGCAGGGGGTGCCATTCAGGCGGAGTAGGCCCTGAGCCACGCTGCCAGGTCCCGGCAGGCCTCCTCCCGTACGCCGCGGCGGGAAAGGAAGACGTCGTGGATGGCGCCGGGATAGCGGAAGACCGCCACCCGCCGTCCCAGGCGCAGCGCGCGGTGGGCTGTTTCCTCGACGTCGATTACGGCGTCGGCCTCCATCATCTCCGCCGACCACTCGATCTGGATGCGGGTCCGGTGCGAGAGCAGGACCAGCGCCGGGGCCCGGATGTCCAGCCGGCGCTCCACCGCGGCATGGCCGGCAAGGACCGCCTTGGCCCAGCCGGCCCTGATGGGGAATGATGCCCTGGGCCGCCACAGGGGGTCGAGGTGCCACTCGCCGTGGGCCTCGCTGCTGACGCTCTGCCAGTAGCCGGGCATCTCCGGGAGCCAAAGGGGACGCCGGGGGTCGGCCCTGGACAGCGGGTCCACCAGGTGCATGGCGATGGTGCGGATGATACTGCTGCCCTGCAGTTCCAGCCACGGCGCATTCAGGATCAAGGTGCCCAGTGCCGTCGGGTTCCGGTCAGCCCATAGCGCCGTAATGAGCCCGCCCAGCGAGTGGGCCAGAACGTGGACAGTGGGTTCAACTCCCGGGCCCAGGCGTTCCTTGAGGTCTTCCCTGATCGCCCCGAGGGCCGCGGCGAGGTCCTCGTCATAGACCGCCAGGTCATCAGTGAAACCCGGCGTCTGCCAGGGCCGGAGGCTGCGGCCGAATTTGCGCAGGTCCACGGCGTAGAAGGGGAACCCGGCGTCGGTCAGGTATTCCGCCAGCTCCCCCTGGAAGAAGTAGTCCGCCCAGCCGTGGACGTACAACACCGCGTTAACCGCAGGCTGCTCCGCCGTCGTCGGCAATGCCGCCGACTCCCTGGCGAAGCAGCGGACAAGCGTTGCACAGACGTCGCCCTCATCGTCCGGGGCGAGGGGAAGGACACGCTGCTCGAAACGCGGCCCCAGGATGTCGGCAGTCCAGAGGGCTGCGTCCGTATCCCTGCCCACCTGTGCGCCGGTCATCCGCTGCCTCCGCTGCCGGATGGGTCCGGCTCCCCGTCCCCGTACGCCCGGAGCCAGCGCGCAAGCCTGGCGTACGCGTCGGCGCGCACGGCGGCGGGAGAGAGGAACACGTCGTGCAGGGCGCCGTCGATCCGCTCCACGGTGACGGTCCGGCCCAGGGTCAGGGCACGGGCAGCAATGATGTTGACGTCGAGGACGGCATCCGTCCGCCGCATCTCCTCAGACCAGAACAGCCCGTTGGCGCTGCCGCTGGAGAGCAGGACGAGGATGGGGACCTCGATGTTGAGTCCCCGCGCCACCCGTGAATGCCCGGCCAGGACGGCGCTGAGCCAGCCCGCCCGCACGGGAAAAGCCATGGGGGGACGGTAGCGGTCATCCAGCGTCCACTCTCCGTCGGCCGAACTGCTGATGGTCCGCCAGTAAAAGCCCCGCTCCGGCAGCCTGAGCACGGCTTCGGGCCGGAACCGGGCCACGGGTCCCACCATGCCCGCCGTGGCACGCCGCACCAGTGAACTGCCGTGCATCTCCAGCCAGGGGCTGTTGAGGACCAGCCGTGCCACCTTGCCGGGATGCCGGCTTGCCCAGAGCACGGCCACCAGCCCTCCCGTCGAATGCCCCATGAGGGTGAGGGACAGGTCTGCCCCGTCCTGGGCGATCAGCCGGCATGCCGTGTCGATTTCGGCGTCATAATCCCCGAGGTCCGACACATAGCCGCCCGGGGTTTCCGGCCGCAGGCTCCGTCCGTGGTTGTGCATGTCCAGTGCGTAGAAGTGGTACCCGGCCGATGACCAGAAGCGGGCGAGGTCCACGTTGAAGAAATAATCGCTCCAGCCATGGAGGAAAAGGACCACCCGGCGGCGTCCGGGGGAAGAAGGCAACGCAGCCATTGCAGGACGGAAGCGGACAAGGGTGGCCGTGCGTTCCACGCCGTCCGGGCCCCTGGCCTGGAAGGCGTGCGACTCGAAGCCCTCGCCCAGGATGTCCTGCTGCCACTCCATGGCTTCATGCTAATCCGCTCCCAGTTCGGCCAGCTCATTTTGGTCTGGGCCCTCCAAGGCGGAAAACTAGAGTCATGCGCGTTTACCCCACATTCTTCAGGCTTGCCTTCTCATGGATGGACGCCGAGCGCGCCCACAAAATCGGGTTCAAGGCCATCAGGCTGGCGCACCGCTCCGGCGCGGGAAAGGTCCTGGAAAAGCTCACTGCCCCCGCACCATCCCTCCAGACCGCGGCTTTCGGCGTAACGTTCCCGTCCCCGTTCGGGCTCGCTGCCGGATTCGACAAGGAAGGGCACGGCATCGAGGCTCTGACCGAACTCGGGTTCGGCCACGTGGAAGTGGGTACCATCACCGGCCAGGCCCAGCCCGGCAACGAGAAGCCGCGGCTCTTCCGCCTGGTCCAGGACCGCGCCGTCATCAACCGGATGGGCTTCAACAACGACGGCGCAACCGCGGTGGCCCCGCGCCTCAAGGCTGCCCGTGCCGCCCTGCAGCGCCGGCACCCGGACGTGCGCCCCGTCATCGGGGTCAATATCGGCAAGACCAAAGCAGTGGAACTGGCTGACGCCGTGGGTGACTATCTTGTGAGTGCCCGCAACCTTGCACCCGCCGCCGATTACCTGGTGGTCAACGTAAGCTCGCCCAACACGCCCGGGCTGCGCCTGCTCCAGGATGTGCAGTCGCTCCGTCCCCTGCTGGCCGCCGTGGGTGAAGAAGCTGACCGGGCTGCCGGACGCCACGTCCCCCTGCTCGTGAAGATCGCACCTGACCTCAGCGACGAGGATATCGACGACGTCGCCCGCCTTGCGCTGGATCTCAAGCTGGACGGCATCATCGCCACCAACACCACCATCGCCAGGGACGGCTTGGCCTCGCCGGCGGACCAGGTGGAGAAGTGCGGTGCGGGCGGGCTCTCCGGCGCCCCGCTGAAGAAGCGATCCCTCGAGGTGCTGCGCAGGCTGAAGGATGTCACGGGCGACGCCCTCACCCTGGTGGCGGTGGGCGGCGTGGAAACAGCGGAGGATGTCCAGGACAGGCTCGACGCCGGGGCAACACTGGTCCAGGGCTACACGGCTTTCCTCTATGAGGGGCCGTTCTGGGCCGCACGCATCAACCGCGAACTGGCGAGGAAGCGCCGGTCCTGACTGGCGGAGCGCGGCGCCCTCATCCTTTAAACGCAAAACCCCGGCGGATCGACCGCCGGGGTTTCGCGCTTATGAAGACCGTTGCTGGTCAGGCGGGGTACTGCCCGCGCTTGACCTGGGGCTTGGGAAGACGGAGTTTGCGGAACTGCAGGGACCGCATGGAGCCGTACCAGACGGTGCCGCGCTCCACCTCGCCGAACTTGGCGGTCAGCCGCTTGCGGAGCTGGCGGGACAGGATGAACACGTCCACGAAGACGGCCAGGAACATTACCCAGAACCCGCCCAGGACGTAAATCATCATGTCGCTGGATGCCGGGACCACCAACGACACTAGGACGAACACCAGGGCACCGAACATCAGGTATTCGCCCAGGCTGAAGCGCGCGTCGACGTAATCACGGGCGAAGCGTTTCTGCGGGCCCTTGTCACGCAGGGGCAGGAATTTCTCGTCGCCGGTGTCCAGCGCCTGGCGCATCTTGAGGCGCTGGTCCTGGATGGCCTGGCGCTCGGCAGCTTTCGATGCCTTGCGGTCCTCAGGGACCAGCGGGCGCTTACGGGCTGCTTCCTGTGCCTTGCGGGTGGGAGTCGGGGCCCCCTTGCCGCTCAATCCGTTGGCCCGCGCCGCCGCCTCTGCAGCCTGTTGGTCTACTGTTTGCTGCGCCGAGGGCGCTTCCTTTTTACGTCCGAACACCTGAACAGAATACCTTGCGGCAGGCCCCGGATTTGATGCCTGGCCCCCGCGGCGCCCCATGGCGGGGGATGTGACGCGGGTAATGTTTTTGCCATGACGTCATCGCCCACGGCTACGCCGCAGAATCCCAGTGCCCACCCAAACCCTGGCTTCGCCGGAAACAGCTCGACGGCGGACCTCCGTGCCGCCATCGACAGGTCCTTCGCCCTTACCGTTGAACGGCTTAAAGAGCTGGTCGCCATCCCCGGCATTGCATGGCCAAGCTTTGACCGCGGGCCCCTGGAACGCAGTGCCGAAGCCGTAGCGGAACTGCTGCGCGGCGCCGGCCTGGACAACGTGCAGATCCTTGCCTGCAACAAGCCGGACGGCACTCCGGGAGGTCCCGCCGTCGTCGCCCGCAGGCCCGCCACGGACGGAATGCCGACAATCCTCCTCTACGCGCACCACGACGTCCAGCCCACCGGGGATCCCGCGCTGTGGGAGACCGAACCATTCACCGCCGTCGAGAAGGACGGGCGCCTGTACGGGCGGGGCGCAGCGGATGACAAAGCCGGGATCATGGCACACGTTGCCGCCTATGCGGCAGTTTCGGAGGTCCTCGGCAGCGCGCTTGGCCTCGGCGTGACGTTCTTCTTTGAGGGCGAGGAAGAAGCAGGATCGCCCACCTTCCGGTCATTCCTGGAGGAAAACCGTGAACTGCTCCGCGCCGATGTCATCGTGGTCGCCGATTCGAGCAACTGGAAAGTAGGCATTCCCGCCTTGACCACCAGCCTGCGCGGCCTCGTGGACGGCACCATCGAAGTCCAGGTCCTCAAGCACGCCGTCCACTCGGGCATGTACGGCGGGCCCGTGCTGGATGCACCCACCCTGCTTTCCCGCCTCATCGCCACGCTCCACGATGACGAAGGGAACGTTGCCATCGAGGGACTGCTGGCAAGGGACACGGCCGCCGTGGACCTTCCGGAGGAGGACTACCGGGCTGACGCATCAGTGCTCGACGGCGTCCGGCTGGCCGGGTCAGGGAGTATCGCCTCGCGGCTCTGGACCAAGCCCGCCCTGTCCATCATCGGGTTCGACGCACCTTCCGTGGACGCTGCCTCGAATACGCTGCTGCCCCGCGCGCGGGCGAAGTTCAGCCTTCGGCTGGCGCCGGGACAGATTCCCGAAGAAGCGATGGAGGCGGTGCGCAGGCATGTGGAGTCGAACGCTCCGTTCGGTGCGCGGGTGACCTTCACGCCGGGGGAGAGCGGAAACCCGTTCCTCACCGACACTTCCTCACCGGCGGCCTCGCTGGCGATGTGGGCACTGGGGGAGGCCTGGGGAGTACCGGCAGTGGAAACCGGCATAGGCGGTTCCATCCCCTTCATCGCCGACCTGACGGAGCTGTACCCGGACGTGCAAATCCTCGTGACAGGGGTAGAGGACCCGGACTCCCGGGCTCACAGCGCCAATGAGTCACTGCACCTGGGCGACTTCCGCAAAGCCATCCTTGCCGAGGCGCTGCTCCTCGCCCGGATCAATGAACAGGGGCTTTAGGGTCTTCCCGCGGGGCAGCTGCCGGAAGCGCTTCCGGATCGGATTAAAGGCTTTCCCTGGGAACAAGCGGGGACCTTGCATGGTTACCTCAGGAGTTAGAGCTACACGTCCGCCCCGCGTAGCATGTAGCTATAGCCCATACCGAAACCGTAGGGGCAGGCTCCGCCAGCGCGGCGCCGCCAGACCGTCCTAAGAAGGTAGGCCCATGAGCACCGCAACAAATGAGAACAGCACCGGTACCACCAGCACGGCCAGCGATGAACTGCCCGTCCACGAGGTCAAACTGACTGACGTCGCCGCAGGGAAGGTACGCAGCCTTCTCGAGCAGGAAGGCCGTACGGACCTGCGCCTCCGGGTTGCTGTGCAGCCCGGCGGCTGCTCCGGGCTGATCTACCAGCTGTACTTCGATGAGCGGCTCCTGGACGGAGACGCAGTCCGGGACTACGACGGCGTCGAAGTTGTTGTGGACAAGATGAGCGTTCCCTACCTCAGTGGTGCCTCCATTGACTTCGAGGACACCATCTCCAAGCAGGGGTTCACCATCGACAACCCCAATGCCGGCGGCTCCTGCGCCTGTGGGGATTCGTTCCACTAAGCCGGTTATTTCGCCCGATGCCGGCGCCGGGCCACCTGCCGAAAATAACGGTACGGAGGCACGGCGCCGACATGTGGGCGAAACGCCCGGCGGAGCGGTAAGCTCTACACCGAGTAGTAAAACTTTTAGTGTGCCCGGGGCGGCCGAGTCTTCCCGGACAGCAGCAACAAGTAGGAAGGGCCGTCTGTGAGTTCGCAGAACCGAACCGGCAGCCGACGCAAAACGATCACAACGATCACAAGCTTGGCAATTGCCGGCGCGTTGGTTTTGACCGGATGTTCGCCAGAGGTAGAGAAAGGGTGGCTGCCCACGGAACGTGGCACCACCAGCAACACCGACCGCATCATGGACCTCTGGGTCAACTCATGGATTGCCGCCCTGGTTGTGGGCATCATTACCTGGGGTCTGATCGTCTGGTGCCTGGTCGCATACCGCCGCCGCAAGGGCACCGTTGGGTTCCCGCGGCAGACCAGCTTCAACCTCCCTCTGGAAGTCTTTTACCTGACCATCCCGCTGTTCATGGTTGTGGTGTTCTTCTACTTCACCGACCGCGACCAGCAGGCGATCGATAACCGCTCAGAGCCCGCCGACGTCGTTGTTGACGTCCGCGGCAAACAGTGGGCCTGGGACTTCAACTACAAGGCCGGCGACGTCATCGAAGAAGACGTCTACGAAGCAGGCGTGCAGACCAACCTCACCGGCAACACCATCGACAAGGAACAGCTCCCCACGCTGTACCTGCCCGTGAACAAGTCGGTTGACCTCGAACTCAACGCACGCGACGTCATCCACTCCTTCTGGGTTCCCGCCTTCCTCCAGAAGCGCGACATGATCCCGGGCAAGACCAACTACATCAGGTTCACCCCCACTAAAGAGGGCACCTACGACGGCAAGTGTGCCGAACTCTGCGGCGAGTACCACTCCGAAATGCTGTTCCGCGTCAAGGTGGTGTCGGAATCCGAATTCCAGGCCCACATGGACGAACTGCGCGAAGCAGGCAACACGGGTCTCCTCGGCGTCGAGTACGACCGCAACCCGAACGTGAACGAAATTAAGTAAGGGGAGCGACGTGGCTACGTACACTCAATCCGCACCCACCGGAGCCCTTCCAGCTCCCGTGGTTCCGAAGTCCAAGGGACGCATCGTCGTCAACTGGATCACCTCCACCGACCACAAGACCATCGGGTACATGTACCTGATCTCGTCCTTCGTGTTCTTCTGCCTTGGCGGCGTGATGGCACTGCTCATCCGCGCTGAGCTGTTCGAGCCGGGCATGCAGATCCTGCAGACCAAGGAGCAGTACAACCAGCTCTTCACGATGCACGGCACCGTGATGCTGCTGATGTTCGCTACGCCGCTGTTTGCCGGCTTCGCGAATGTCATCATGCCCCTGCAGATCGGCGCACCTGACGTGGCCTTCCCGCGACTGAATGCGCTGGCTTTCTGGTTCTTCCTTTTCGGCTCCACCATCGCGGTGTCGGGCTTCATCACGCCCCAGGGTGCAGCGTCATTCGGCTGGTTTGCCTATGCGCCGCTGTCCAACACCACCTTCAGCCCCGGCATCGGCGGAGACCTCTGGGTGTTCGGCCTGGCACTGTCCGGCTTCGGGACTATCCTTGGTGCGGTCAACTTCATCACCACCGTTATCTGCATGCGCGCCCCTGGCATGACCATGTGGCGGATGCCGATCTTCACCTGGAACATCCTCGTCACGGCCATCCTGGTCCTGATGGCCTTCCCGCCGCTGGCCGCAGCCCTGTTCGCGCTCGGCGCTGACCGCCGTTTCGGTGCCCACATCTTCGATCCGGAGAACGGCGGTGCAGTCCTCTGGCAGCACCTGTTCTGGTTCTTCGGCCACCCCGAGGTGTACATCATCGCCCTGCCGTTCTTCGGCATCGTCTCGGAGATCTTCCCGGTGTTCAGCCGCAAGCCGATCTTCGGCTACAAGGGCCTGGTTTACGCAACGATTGCCATTGCCGCACTCTCCGTGACTGTGTGGGCGCACCACATGTACGTCACCGGCTCGGTGCTGCTGCCGTTCTTCGCGTTCATGACCATGCTGATCGCGGTGCCCACCGGCGTGAAGTTCTTCAACTGGATCGGCACCATGTGGCGTGGTTCGTTGACCTTCGAGACCCCCATGCTGTGGAGCATCGGCTTCCTGGTCACGTTCCTGTTCGGCGGCCTGACCGGCATCATCCTGGCCTCCCCGCCGCTGGACTTCCACGTCTCCGATTCCTACTTCGTGGTGGCCCACTTCCACTACGTGGTCTTCGGCACCGTGGTGTTTGCAATGTTCGCCGGCTTCTACTTCTGGTGGCCCAAGTTCACCGGCAAGATGCTGAACGAGCGCCTTGGCAAGATCCACTTCTGGCTCCTGTTCCTGGGTTTCCACGGCACCTTCCTGATCCAGCACTGGCTGGGTGTTGAGGGCATGCCGCGCCGCTACGCCGACTACCTCGTGGAAGACAACTTCACCTGGATGAACCAGTTCTCGACGGTTGCCTCGTTTGTTCTGGGTGCATCGCTGATCCCGTTCTTCTGGAACGTGTACATCACCTGGCGCAGCGCCGAGAAGGTGCAGGTGGATGATCCGTGGGGCTTCGGTGCTTCGCTGGAGTGGGCCACGTCCTGCCCGCCGCCGCGGCACAACTTCACCTCCCTGCCCCGGATCCGTTCGGAGCGGCCGGCGCTGGACCTGCACCACCCTGAACTTCGCCAGGTCCACACCGTTGAGTCACCCGCTCCCGCAGCCAAGACGCTCGGAAACGCCGACCAGAGGGACAACTGACAATGAAAATTGAATCCTGGATTTTTGGTGCTGGAGTTTTCTTCTTCGTTCCGATCTCCCTGGTGTACGGTTTCCTCACCAACTGGGGCGAATGGGTCGGCATCCTCGGCATCCTTCTCGTGGGCGGCCTTGCCGGCATGATCGGTGGATACCTCGGGTTCACCGGCAAGCGCGTAGGCCTCCGTCCCGAGGACCGCAGCGACGCTGAGATCCACGAAGGTGCCGGCGAGCAGGGGCACTTCAGCCCCTGGAGCTGGTGGCCGCTCTTCCTGGGCCTGGCCTGCGCTACGGGCTTCCTGGGACTTGCCGTAGGCTTCTGGATCGTCTACATCGCGGCCGGCATGGCCGTTGTAGCGCTGATCGGCTGGGTCTACGAGTACAGCCGCGGAGACCACGCCCACTAGCAGCACCTGAGCACAAACTAACGACGACGGGCCCCACCTTCAGGCGGGGCCCGTCGTCGTTGGTTTCCGTGTCTCCAGCGGGCCTCAGGCGGCGCCCTGCGACTCCAGGAGGTCGCTGAGTACACGGAGTGCCTCCTCAGCGGCCTGGCGGCTGTGTGCCCCGTCCAGCGCGGCATCGCTGATGCCCAGCTCCACCTCGCAGCCGTGCTGGAAGTCTGCCGTCATCACCTGGAGGAGTGAGCGTGCGTCCACGTGCCCGGCACCGTCCTTGGCTATGGTCACCGGCAGGCCTGTTTCGGTAACAGCCCGTACGAAGACGGCGGCAGGACGGGCATGCAGCCCCACCGAGGCTTTGACCACGGCCTTATGTACTGGCAAGGGGGACTCCTTTGTTGTGGCGGCCCACCGCCGCCATATGACATTTCCTGACAAATATAGCCGCCCGGCGTCCCGCTCCACCACGCGGAGGGCGTATGCACCGCACTGGTCTAGACCTGTCCTAAAATTGGAGGGTGAACCTTAATGCAGGGGAGACCCGCCATGCCTTCTAGCGCGGCAGCCATCACCGGCGACATCGACCGGACCAGTGGAACAGCGATTTATGTCCAGCTCCGTGAAATCCTGCGCTCCTACATAGCGCAGTCCTGTCCGCCCGGGTCAGCCCTGCCCTCTGAGCGCGATCTTGCCGAGCGGTTTGGCCTGGCACGGATGACTGTACGGCAGGCCATCGACGCCCTGGTTGGCGAGGAGGTCATCGAGAGGGTGGTGGGCCTGGGGACCTTCGTCCGCAGGCCGAAGCTCGATCTCCAGGTAAAACTGACGTCGTACAGCGAAGAGATGCAGCGACGCGGCATGGTACCGGCCGCAAAGGTACTGAGCTTTGAGCAAATCGCTGCGAGTGCCTTCCTGGCCCGGGAACTGCAGTTGGACGAGGGAACGCCGCTGGTAAGGTTCCGCCGCCTGCTCCTGGCCGACGGTGAGCCGATGAGCGTCGACGAGAACTTCATTCCCGCGCACCGCGTGCCGGGACTGCTGGACGGGGAACCGCCCACGTCGCTCTACAACGTCCTGAGTGAACAGTTCGGCCTGGTGATGGAGTGGGGCGAGGACATGATCGAGGCTACGGCAGCATCACCCTCCACCGCCCGCCTGCTGAACGTGGAGGTAGGCTCACCCCTGCTGAAAATCCAACGCCACGCCTTTGTTGCCCGGGCAATGGTGGACTACTCCGTGTCCTACTACCGCGCTGACAGATACAAGCTGTGGGTTCCGCTGCAGCGGCCCGGAGCGCGCCGGGCCCGAAACCATTAGGCGCCTCCGGCGGTCGAGGAACACCCGAACCATGTTCTCGCTTCCGGCACGAGCTTAAAAGATGAAGGCCCGGTCCGTGTGGACCGGGCCTTCATTGTGGATTTCGCAACCTAGTGGGACAGGCTCTTTGCTGATTCCGGTGCCTCGACTGCCTCATGGCCGTGGCCGTGGGCGGCTTCCAGCTCAGCGGGGCTGGCCGGGGCAACGCGGTCCTCGAAGAACCACTTTGAGAGGAACGCGCGGCGCTTCTCCTTGCGGGTCACCACGCCGTGTTCGTTAGGTACGGCAGGGAGGACCTCAGGGGACTCGAAGCCAACCAGCTTGTAGCGCTTGTACTCGTCCAGTGGTGCGTGCACCTCGATGAACTCGCCGTGCGGGAGCCGGACGATGCGTCCAGTTTCCCGTCCGTGAAGTGCGATTTCGCGGTCCTTCCGCTGAAGGGCCAGGGCGACGCGCTTGGTCACGATGAAGGCAATGATCGGGCCAATGAAGAACAGTGCCCGCAGCCAGTACGTGACATCGTTGAGCGAAACACTGAAGTGCGTGGCAATGAGGTCCGAGCCGGCTGCAGCCCACATGACGCAGTACCAGACGAAGCCGGCCATGCCGATGGCAGTCCGCGTGGGGGCGTTGCGGGGACGGTCCAGCACGTGGTGCTCACGGTCATCCTTGGTGATCCAGCGTTCAATCCACGGGTACATGAACATCACGGTGAACAGGATTCCGGCCGGTACCAAAGCGGGCAGCAGGACGTTGAACGAGAAGACAAAACCAAGCCAGGTCTGCTCCACCTGCCAATCCCCGAAGGTACCCGGCATCAGGCGCAGGGCGCCGTCCACGAATCCGATGTACCAGTCAGGCTGGGTACCGGCGGACACAGGGGAGGGATCGTAGGGGCCGTAGTTCCAGATCGGGTTGATCGTGAAGAAGCCTGCCATGAGCGCCAGGACGCCAAACACAATGAAGAAGAATCCACCGGCCTTGGCAGCGTAGACAGGTCCGAGCGGGTAGCCCACGACATTGTTGTCGTTGCGGCCGGGGCCGGGGTACTGGGTGTGCTTGTGGACCACCACCATGAAGAGGTGGAGGACGATCATCAGCAGTATCAGGGCCGGCACCAGCAGGATGTGCAACATGTAGAGGCGGCCGATGACGGCGGTACCCGGGAACTCGCCGCCGAAGAGGAAGAACGAGATGTAGGTACCGATGACCGGGATGGACTTGATAACACCGTCGATGATCCGCAGGCCGTTGCCGGAGAGCAGGTCATCCGGCAGGGAGTAACCGGTGAAACCGGCAGCCATGGCCAGGATGAGCAGTACCCCGCCCACAACCCAGTTCATTTCGCGGGGCTTGCGGAAAGCTCCAGTGAAGAAGACCCTGAGCATGTGTACGGCGATGGAAGCCACGAACAGAAGGGCCGCCCAGTGGTGGACCTGGCGCATGAACAGGCCGCCACGGATGTCAAAGGAAATATCCAGCGACGAGCTGTACGCCACGGACATCTCCACGCCCTTCAACGGCACGTAAGAACCGTCATAGTGCGTCTCCGCCATGGACGGATCAAAGAAGAACGTCAGGAACGTACCGGAGAGCAGGAGGATGACGAAGGAGTACAGCGCCACTTCGCCGAACATAAAGGACCAGTGGTCCGGGAAGACCTTACGGCCGAATTCGCGGAGGATTCCGGAACCGCCAACACGCTGGTCGACAAAGTCGGTAACCCGGCCTGTCTTGGTTTTGGCGACGAAAGCGGGCTCAGCTGTCGATGCTGCGCTCATGCATATCACGCTCCCAGTAACTTGGTCCTACAGGTTCTTTGAAGTCGCTGGTGGCGACCAAGTAGCCCTCGTCATCAACCGCGATGGGCAGCTGGGGGAGAGGCCGGCTGGCCGGGCCGAAAATCACCTTGCACTCTTGAGTGAGGTCGAAGGTGGACTGGTGGCACGGGCACAGCAGGTGGTGCGTCTGCTGCTCATACAGAGCAACGGGGCAACCGACATGGGTGCAGATCTTGGAGTAGGCAACGATTCCGTTGTATCCCCAGTCCTCGCGGCCCTCGGACGGGTTCAGGGATGCCGGATCGAGGCGCATGAGCAGCACAACGGCCTTGGCCTTTTCGTTGAGCTTCCCCTCATGGAGGTCGTTGAGGCCTTCGGGGATGACGTGGAACGCCGAACCGATCGTGACGTCGGATGCCTTGATGGGCGTTCCGTCGGGGTCGCGGGCCAGCCTCTTGAGCTTCCCCTCCTGGGGTGCCCACAGGGTGTGGGCAAGCTTGTCGTCGGGACGCGGACCGAGGTCACCGAAGATGGCAACTGCCGGCAGCGGTGCAAGGGCAACCGCGCCCAGGAGCGTGTTCCGGATCAGGGGACGGCGCTTGATGCCCGTCTCCTCAACGATGTCGTCAACGATCCGGACGGCCGCCTGGCGGTCCTCCTCATAGCGGATCGCGTGCCGTTCCTCGGAAACTTCGTGGTCCGGCATCAGGGCCTTGGCCCAGTGGACGATGCCGGTGCCGATGCCGAGCATCGCGAACGCGGTTCCCAGCCCCAGCAGCATGTTCTGGAGCCTGATGGCTGCAATGCTCGAGTCTTCGGCTCCCAGGTCAATGGCGAAGTACGCCACCAGGAAGATCAGGGTTCCAACAACAGAGATGCCAAATAGTAAGGCGACCTGCCGTTCTGCCCGCTTTGCGGCCTTCGGGTCCGTGTCAGCCAGGCGCAAACGGTGCGGAGGAATTCCAGGATCCTGGAACTTCTCCACCTCATTCTGACCAGCCGTAGCTACGGTGCCCGAGTGGTTCGGACTGCCGTCACTATGGTTGCCCATAATTCGCCTCATCCTTCTCTCGTCCCGGCGGATACCGGGTTAGTTTCTAATATCAAGCTGCTGACGGATCAGCAGAAGTGTGCGGTGGCGCGGATGTCAGGATGTCCGGGAGGTCAACCAGATCGTGAAAGCGATGATGACGCCAAGGCCGGCGACCCATACAAACAAACCTTCAGCTACAGGGCCCAACGAGCCAAGGTCGGCACCGCCCGGGGAACCGGTGGTCTCGATCTGCTTCAGGAAGGTGATGATGTCGCGCTTGTCTTCGGGGGTGATGTTGGAGTCGCTGAAAACGGGCATGTTCTGGGGACCCGTCACCATGGCCTCGTAGATGTGCTTGCCCGATACATCTGCGAGGGCGGGTGCAAACTTACCGCGCGTCAGGGCGCCACCGGCAGCGGCGGCGTTGTGGCACATGGCGCAGTTCACGCGGAAGAGCTCGCCACCGGCAGCGGCGTCGCCGCCTTCGTCAAGCAGGCCTTCTTCAGGAATCGCCGGGCCTGCGCCCAGGGAAGCGACATACGCTGAGAGCTGGTTGGTCTGCTCATCGTTGAACTGGACCGGCTTCTTCATCGCCTGGGGACCGTTCATCTGCATCGGCATGCGGCCGGTGCCCACCTGGAAGTCAACAGAGGCTGCTCCAACGCCGACCAGCGACGGACCGGCGTCGGTGCCGCTGGCACCCATGCCGTGGCACGTCGCGCAGTTGGCGGCGAAGAGCTTGCCGCCCTCTTCAACGTCATCGGCGCTGTAGGAGGTAGTGGAAGCCTTGGCCTCGTTGACGGTGGTAGCCACGGCGTAGAGCCCACCAGTGATGAGGAGCCCCATCAGGAGCAGCGCTATTGCTGCAAGTGGGTGACGCCGCTTTTGTGAGAGTGCCTTCACGTGGTGGTTCCTTTATTCGATCCTGCGCCGGCTCCGGGAGCCGCTACCTGAAATTCTGCCTCTTGTAGAAAAAGAATCAAAGCTGGCTACTTGAGTACGTAGATGACCAGGAAGAGGCCGATCCACACGACATCCACGAAGTGCCAGTAGTACGAGGTGACAATCGCCGAAGTCGCTTCGAAATGCCCGAACTTCTTCGCGGCGAAAGACCGGCCCATGATGAGCAGGAAGGCAACGAGCCCGCCAATAACGTGCAGGCCGTGGAAGCCGGTGGTCATGTAGAAGGCGGAACCGTAGGCGTTGGAGGAGAGCGATACGTGCTCAGAAACCAACATCGCGTATTCGGTAGCCTGACCGGCGACGAAGAAGGCACCCATGAGGAAAGTCAGGGTGAACCATTCGTTCATACCCCAACGGGAGAACTGGAACACACCCCCGGTCCTTCGCGGCTGCAGGCGCTCGGCAGCGAAGACGCCCATCTGGCAAGTGAATGAACTGGCCACGAGGACGATCGTGTTGGCGAGCGCGAAGGGGAAGTTGAGCTTGGCTGTCTCGTCCGCCCACATCTGTGCGCTTGTGGAGCGCAGTGTGAAGTACATGGCGAAGAGACCGGCGAAGAACATCAACTCACTCGACAGCCACACAACGGTTCCAACGGAAACCATGTTGGGGCGGTTCAGCGTGGGGTGCGCCGGGGTACTGGGGGCATGGGTCGCAGATGTCACATAGACATTATGTCTGTAAAAGTCCGTGCTGCCCAACGCAAACCGCCTTTTTAGGGGACTTTTTCTACAAAGACGCGAATTCGCGCGGAAAAGTTCCCGCAGGGGTTCATATTGGTCAGTCCCCGCCAACGCTCGATAGCATCAGGAGGTGACTTCACAGGCTTCCGCACCGTCCGGCAACTCTTGGCCCCGCCTGATCTCGGCACTGATCAGCGGGGCGGACCTTACTGCTGACAATACGTCCTGGGCGATGGACACCATCATGTCCGGGGAGGCCACGCCGGCGCAGATCGCAGGATTCCTCGTAGCTCTCAGCGCCAAGGGTGAGACTGTGGACGAGCTCTCCGGCCTGGTGGATGCCATGCTTTCGCACGCTAAGCCAATCAGTATTTCGGGCGAGAAACTCGACATAGTGGGCACCGGCGGAGACCAGTTAAACACGGTGAATATCTCCACAATGGCAGCCCTTGTCGCTGCCGGAGCCGGCGCCAAGGTGGTCAAGCACGGCAACCGGGCGGCGTCGTCGTCATCCGGTTCTGCCGATGTCCTGGAAGCCCTGGGTGTCCGGCTGGACCTGACCATCGAGGAGGTTGCCCGCAACGCTGAGGAGGCGGGGATTACCTTTTGCTTTGCGCAGGTGTTCCATCCCTCGTTCCGTCACACCGCTGTCCCCAGGCGGGAACTTGCTGTTCCCACGGCGTTCAACTTCCTCGGTCCCCTCACCAACCCGGCCAAAGTACAGGCCTCGGCTGTCGGCGTTGCAAACGCAAGGATGGCGCCGCTGGTGGCGGGCGTCCTGGCCCAGCGGGGGAGCAGGGGACTGGTCTTCCGTGGCAATGACGGCCTCGATGAGCTCACCACCACCGGGCCGTCTACCGTCTGGGAAATCCGGGGCGGGGCCGTGAGCGAAATGACATTTTCGCCGCAGGACCTTGGCATCAGCCTGGCAACGGTGGATCAGCTTCGCGGCGGCAACGCGGAAGTGAATGCGGCGGTTGTCCGGGACGTCCTTGCGGGCAAGGAAGGCCCCGCCCGGGATGCCGTTTTACTTAACGCTGCTGCTGGACTGGTGGCCTTCGACGAAAACGCCGACGGGCCCTTCCTGGACCGGATGAAGACGGCCTTTGCCCGCGCAGCCGAATCGATTGATTCCGGCGCCGCCGCAGCTGTCCTGGAGAAGTGGGTTTCCCTAACCGCCCGCTGAGTGCGGCTTGCCTACTGCTCGAAGCCCAGGGAAAACGCCGCGTCCAGGTCATGCTGGGAGTAGGCGCGAAAAGCAATATGCGTCGTGGTGTGGACGACTGCCTGCACTTTCGAGAGCCGGTCTGCGATGACATCGGCCAGGTCCTCGTGCCGGTGCACGCGGGCGACGGCAATGAGGTCCCACTCGCCGGTGACGGAATATACCTCGCTGATGCCCTCAATCGCGGAGATCTCCTCGGCCGTCTCGGGGATGCGGGCAGCGTCGGTCTTGATCAGGACGAATGCGGTGATCACGTTGAACCCTTTCGGATCTGTTGCGCCGTGGCAGTGCCCGGCCGGCTTCTGCTGCCAGCCTATTACATCAGCACCGGGGTGCTGATGGAGCACACCGCGTCCGGATGCTCACGCGCGGCGGCGGCGCCTCGCGCCCGCAAGCAGCAGGCGGTAGCCAACCAGCAAGACTCCAAGGCTGAGCAATGCAACGATGACGAACGGGAGCACTACGGTTTGCCCCGTCACGGCCCTCAGTGCCATCCCGCCCGCGACGCTGCCGAGCCACACGGCAAGCCCGGCCCGGCGCACCGACAACGGGTTGCGCCATGCCCTGGCAACCAGCCACCCCAGGGCTGCGCCCGCGAGGAACGGCCAGGCCGTCAGCAGGACGCCGGTCAGAATATCGCCGCGCTGATGTGCATCCCGTCCCACCGCGGCGAACACCAGGATCAGGACGGCATCGGCTGCTGCGGCTCCCAGCAGCAGGGGCAGGGAGGGCATCTTTATGGATTTCGCAGCGCGGGAACTCATGGATTCGAGCCTAATGCCAGCCGTTGTGCGGTGTGGAATGCGGCATTAGGCTCGAGCCGGAAGGGAGCCATGTATGCCACGGAAAATCGGTACCTGCCTCTGGTTCGAGAACCAGGCGGAAGAAGCGGCACAGTTCTACACTTCAGTTTTTGACGATTCGAAGATCCTCAACGTGTCGCGCTTCGGGGAGGGCGGGCCGGGTGTGGCTGGTGAGGCAATCGCCGTCGACTTTGAACTCGAAGGACGCGGATTCACTGCGCTGAACGGTGCGCGGGGCTCGAGCTTCACGGAAGCCGTCTCGTTCGTGGTGGACTGCGAGGACCAGTCCTCAGTGGACCGGTACTGGGAAGCACTCACCGATGGCGGCTCGGAAAGCCAGTGCGGCTGGTTGAAGGACCGCTTTGGAGTGTCCTGGCAGATTGTCCCGGCGATCCTGCCCTCACTGATCGCCGGCCCCGACCCCCACGGCTCTCAGCGGGCGATGCAGGCCATGCTGGGTATGCGGAGGCTGGACATCGCGGAACTCCAAAGGGCTTATGACGGCTGACGCCGCCGGTCCGGCAATAACAAAAGGATCCCTGTGAACAAGCCGCTATGGATCTGCTCCCTGCTTGGCGCCGCGGTGGGCATCACCCTTGGATTGGCTGTCTTCGACAGCCCGTTCCTTGGTTTTGCGCTGGGTCTTGGCGTCGGAGCCCTGGTAGGGGCCGGGATCGGATCCAAGGGCTGACCCCGTTCAGCTGCCTTCCGCCGCCCGGGCAGGAGGTGGTCATGGTGCGCCGGCAAGCACGGTGCCCCGAGTTCTCAAATTCCACCACCTCTACGCCGGGCACAGCCAGAACCATACGCATTCGCGGAAGGGTTCAACCCGGCCGCGCGCCTCATGCGCGCCCTGGACGAAAAAGACAGGTACATCCAGCGAGACAGCTGTTGTCCGGAAGTCGGTGTCCTGAAGTTGCGGGTACAGGACCGCGAAGGTGTCCATGGACGCGCGGTACAGTTCCAGGGCCCGCTGTACGGCAATGACGCCGTGAATGGTTCCGCCGGACTGGCCCATGAGACATATGCGGTCCTGGCCAAACCCGCTCCCGGAGGTGATTCGTCACCGCAAGAGTGTCCTCGACGTATCCCTCCACGCTAAGGGTGGAGGTTGGGTCAAGGTCCGGGTAGGACGTGCCTGTGCTGGTCAAGCGTGGCCACAACAAGTATTTCTTCGAGGGCAGGGAGATGGTTGCGCATGGCGCCGAGTCAGACCGTCAGGGCCTGCTGCGGGGGCGGTCGATGCTGGCCGGGCAATCACTGCAGCCAATGCAACAAGCGCCAGGCCGACGGCGATGGCAACGGTTCTCCGAATGCCGCGCCAAAGTGCTGCGTGGCGGCCGGGGAAGTGTTGGCCGGACCGCGTAAGCCCAGGTCCAAGGGCCGCGCCGAGAATCATGGGCCTGAGACCGAGAAGGGCGTGGAAACCGCGTCCTGCATCAACCACCCGGAGAGGAGCCCCCATCCTCCAGCCAAGGCCACAGCGTGGCCAGCCCGGTATACCTGCCGGACATGATGATGTTGCCGGGGCCCCAGAGGCACGCCTGAACTGCTCCCCGGAGGTTGGGCTCTTCGGCGGCGAACCGTTACTGGGCACCGTTTACAGCATCCTGGCCACGATGCTTCAGGGACATCCCATGCCGTTGCACGGACTTTCAGCATGAAGCGTTGCTGCTGCAGCAGGCAGAGCCGAAAGTCCCAAGGTGCGGCGTATGGCCCTCCCTGGCCGGGAAGCCATACCGATAGCCCACTCTCCCCTTGGGGAAAGAGGACAGAACACATTGACAAGGGCAATCGAAATGTGGATCCTCAGTTCTACTGATCCACCACATTTAGTTGAACCGAAATCAGGTTCCCATGGACGACGACGGCTATGGAGAATTGAAACTGGACCTGCTCGGGTCCTGGCGACTACGCCGGGACGGCGTTGTCGTCCACGTCGCAACACGGCAGCAGCGGCTCATCGCAGCCCTGGCCATCAAGGGCCCACGTCTCCGCAGCTACCTCGTAGGGCTGCTGTGGCCCGAGTATCCCGATTCCAAGGCCTTGGAAAGCCTGCGGGTCAGCGTACACCTGACGTCCCGGCAGGTGCCGGGCCTGATCGTCAACGAAGGCAGGCTGCTGTCCCTGAGCGACCAGGTTGAAGTCGATCTGGACCGGATCCGGGAACACGCGCGGGTGTTGGGCCACGCCGGCATCGGGGCGGGCGCCGCCTCCCTGCTGGGCGAGCTTAAAGACGCACAACTGCTTCCCGGCTGGTATGAGGACTGGGTGGTTTTTGAACAGAGCCGGCTGCAGCAGGACAGGCTGCGCATCTTCACGGATATCGCCGCGAGGTCGCTCTCGCTGGGCGATTGCGGGACAGCTGGGGCAGCAGCTGAGGAGGCTGTGGGCATCGAACCGCTCTATGAGAATGCCGTCAGGCTGCTGATTCGGGCCGAACTGCAGCGAGGTAATCCCGCGGCCGCGTTGCGGGCCTATGAGCGGTACCGGCAGCAACTGCAGGAAGACATGGGGCTCCTGCCCGCGGAGCCAGTCAGGGAGCTCCTTGCCACCATCCTTGAACGGCAGCAGCGCGCGGTGAAGGAGCGCCTAGTTCCGGCCGGTGACTCTTGGCTGGGCGGCCAGCCAGCGCTTAACAACTTTTAGTACTTCTGCCGGGTCTGCAGTGGAAACAGTGTCCTGGTGACCTCCGGCTGTCTGTCCGTAGGTAATTCTTGCCCTGAAACCCTGGGGATGGCCCGGTTCGTGCCAGGTGCGGATGATCAACAAGCCTGTCGAGGGGACTTCCGGATCTGCACCGGACTCACCAGCGGGCTCGGACCAGCTGTGCTCTTGCATCGTCGCGGTCACGCCTCCCCGGGTTGAGTTCAATGCCTGGGAGGGCCGGGGCATGGCCCGGGCCCATCCATTACCGCCTGAAGCTGGTTCTCCCTGGCGGGATGCGTATTCAGGTGTTCTGATCTTGCTGGAGGAAAATCAGGAGTTGGCTCGCGTTTCCGAAATTTTTGCGCAAGAATGGCCGGCGCGGTCACCAGTGCATGACAGCAGACTGGCCGGACTCGCCGGCCCAGTACAGGCGGACACGCACGACGTACCGCCTGCCCTGGAACAGCTTTGCGGAGACCCGTGAGTTCCGGTCTTCTCCGCTGTCATCGTCCCCGCCGACGAAGCGCAACTCGCCCTGCACTTCCTCGAACAGGACCAGCACGGTATCGGCTGCGCCAAAGGTGCTTATCTCGTATTTGCGCGAGGCCTGGGGCTCCAGCGCAAAGTCAGCCTGGCCGCCGGGGACCAGTGAGAGCGGCACCGATTGAAAGGGCTGGAGAACGGGCAGCGTGGGGTGCAGGGCGGGAAAGAATTTCCGCACCCACTCCTTGTCTGCGGTGGACAGGCCTCCCGGCGGATTAAGCCCCGACTGGAAACGGGCAGGTTCCTTGATCAGTCCGGCGGGGAACCAGTACTCCATGACCGACTCAGGATCCCAGGAGGACCCGTCGACCTCACTGGTATCGATTTTCCGGAGGACATTGTGCAGTGTCTGCTCCGGCGGCCAGTGGTTGGGCGCGCCGCCGAAATATTCGTACACCTTCGCTTCGTCCCAGACGATACCGGAGAAGGGGTTCTGGTGTTCGTGCGGCAGGCCCAGGGTGTGGCCGATCTCGTGCAGGGCCGTGGTGCGGCCGTAATCGTCGGTGAGATCCCAGCCGAAATTCATGGTGGGCTCATTCGCGCTAATGCCCAGGACGTCCCGCCCGACGTAGGACCATGAGCCGTCGCCCTGGTCAAAGGCGATCCGTACTTCCGCCTCGCTGCGGTCTGCCACTTCTGAGAATTCCAGGCCGATGCCCAGGTCCTTCCATTCCTTGAAGGCTTTGCGGACTGCTTCCTTTTGTGGCGCTGGCGCGGCCAGGAACCAGTAGTGCAGCACAGTGCCGTTGACCCATTTGAGCCTCAACAGGCGGATGAGGCGCTCTCTGCGGGTCGACAGATCCGGACGGAGAACCGGACGGGTTTGGGGCTTTACGTCACAGTGGGGCCCAACTGGCTGGTCATTCACGACTACTTGGTCATCCATGGCTGGCTCCTCGAAAGCTGGTCACCTCAGACCAGTACACTGCGGTGCCGTTACGGCCGCGTTATCACGGACTGCAGGCCCCTGGTGCAAGGAAAAGGGCAGCGCCGTAACGTCCCGGTAACGGCTCAAGTGGTCCACTTGCCCAGAACAGGAGCCAGCACCTCTTAGTGAAAAATGATTCGGGTTCTTTGGTGCAGGAGGGACGAGGCATGGGATTCCCCGGCGATGATGGCAGGCTGCCGGTGATTTACGTCCGCGGTTTTGCCGGGACAGGCTCTGCCATCAACAATGCAGTGGATGACCCGTTTTACGGGTTCAGCCAGGGCTCCGTCCATGTCCGTGCCGATGGCAACGGGCGCGCAAAGTTTCACCAGTTCGAGTCCCCGATGCTGCGGCTTGTCACCGACCACAAGTATGAGGTGCCCGTCCATGGCGACCAGTGGGCCTTCCTGAACGGCGTGGATTCCGGCTCCGTGAACCCGGCATCCGTTTGGATCCACCGGTTTTACGATGACTCCGCGGACACCTTCGGAGAGGAAGGGGAGAGCTTCTCCTTCGAAGACGCCGCCCGGGATCTGTTTGAGCTGATCAAACTCGTGCTTGAGAAGACCGGCGCCCCCAAGGTTTTCCTGGTGGCCCATTCGATGGGAGGGCTGATCTGCCGCTCGCTGTTGCAGCGCGTTATACCGGAAACCCTTGCCGCCGAAGAGGGCAAGATCGACCCCGCCGCCGGGGCAAGGTACGTGGCACGGGTGTTCACCTATGCCACACCGCATGGCGGAATCCGCTTCGCCGTCGGCTTTGGCCTGCTTGAGAAAATCCGTGACGTCCTTGGTGTTCAAGGGGCAGACATTTTTGGACCGGACAGGATGTATGAGTACCTCACCCCGCCCGCGCTCAGGCGAAGACTGACGCGCAAGGCATTCGTAGGAACGCAGATGCCGGACGACGGTTTTCCGCTGGATGAACTGTTCTGCCTTGTAGGCTCCAATCCCGGCGACTATGACGTCGCTTTGGGCCTGTCGTCCAAAGCGGTAGGAGCCCGGAGCGACGGCCTGGTCCAGATAGACAACGCGGCTGTCCAGGGTGCGCCGCTGGCCGTGGTGCACCGAAGCCACAGCGGCCGTTACGGCATCGTCAATTCGGAAGAGGGATACCAGAACCTTCAGCGCTTCCTCTTCGGCGACCTCAAGATCGAAGTTGAGCTGGCAGGTTTTACTGTTGGGAAAGCGGCCCCGCCTGAGGTCGAGTTCCAGCTTGACGTGGGCCTGGCCATTCGGGGGCTGCCCGTTATGGTCCACGAACAGAGTGCTGCCCACTTCTGTCCAGTCCAGATCGAACATTGGAAGGAAGGGGACCCGATCGACTCGCCGTTGCCGCTGCTGACTACTTTCCTTTCCTCGAAAGCACCGCGGCCACGGGTCGGCGGCAGGGAAGTGCCCCGGCTCCGTCACGCGCTCATGCTGCGGTTGATGTCCATCAGGGAAAAGGAGGGACACTTCTTCTTTGATGACCATTTGGAGCAAACAGAGGACTGGCAGGACACCCTGGTTGTCGACATCGAACCTCCGGGCAAAAACAAGCCGCTGCCCAGAGCATGGGCGGCCTGGAACAGCACTATTCCCACAGCTGTCCGCGACTGGAATCCCGAGGACAAAGACCAGTTGCGGGACATGGACGATACTCCCGGCCGTTGGCGCGGGCACATCGGTGTTCCGGATTTTGCGAAGGACCTTCTGGGCGCCAATGCTGGAATCAACCTGACCGTGACTCCGCGGACCCTGGTCCTCTAGACCGGCCCGTAACAGAACGCAAACCGAACGCGAAGCGCAGGCCACCCCAGCCCGCGGCAGACACGGCTGCGGGGGAGCGGCGGGCCCCCGCAGAACTTTCGAAGGCGCGCCGCCCCTGGGTGTTCCCGCTGTGTCCGGAAAGGGCGCCCGGGCGAAAACATTGCTGTGGCAAGATCAGTTGGCATTCATTGGCCCGGAGACATTACGACGGCGCGGTCGCCTTTGGGCTGCGTTCGGCCACGTCACGTCGTGTGAGCGAGTTCCCTCGATGGCCGTAAGGCACCGGAACAGGGGAGGCCAACTGGCCGGGGGCGGTCCATCCCAGCCCGCTTCCAAGCTTTACTTTACATAATGTAGATTATCGGCGTTACATCAGTCAGTCCGGAAGCGGCCGGATCCGCCACCGGGACGCCTCAAAGAAACACTCGAACAAGTCCGCAGGTCAGCGCCCCGTCCACCGTTGCCTTTATCCCGCCGCTCGCTAAGAATGAACCAATGACGGTCTACGTGCGTTCACTTGAAACTGCAGTTCCGAAAACAATGCTGATCCAGTCCGAGGCCCGGGACGTTTTTGCGGCGCAGCCCGGACTGACCCGGCTCGGTTCGCGCCTGGTGGGCACATGCTTCGACGCGGCGGCCATCGACACCCGGTTTACTGCCGTTGAGGAAATGACCAACGATTTCCAGGCTGAGGACCCGCAGTTTTACGATGCCGCCACGGGCCTGCTGCTGAATCCCAGCACCAAAGTGCGCAACGAGATCTTCGGCCGCGAGGCAACCAAACTGTTCGTCGCCGCCGCCCGCGGCGCCGTCGAGGCCTGCCCGGAACTCGATTTACTTGACATAACTCATCTGGTAACCGTCTCCTGCACCGGATTCTTCAACCCCGGGCCTGACTACAAAATCGTGCGGGAACTCGGCCTGGATCCTGCCGTCCAGCGTTACCACCTCGGCTTCATGGGCTGTTATGCGGCCTTTCCAGCCCTCCGGGCCGCCAAGTTGTTTTGCGAGGCCGACCCCACCGCGGTAGTCCTGGTTGTCTGCGCGGAACTGTGCTCGCTGCACGTGCGCACCTCCAACGATCCGGACACCATCATGGGATCGGCGCTGTTCGCCGACGGCGCCGCGGCCGCCGTCGTGACAGCCAGGCCGGGCACGGAGGAAAATGCCCTGCTGCAACTGGATCACTTCGAAACCGTCCTTACTCCCGTCGGTGAAGACTCCATGGCGTGGAACATCGGCGACAACGGATTCGAAATGGTCCTGGGCAATTACGTTCCGCACATCATTGATGACCACATCGTTGGTGCGCTCCAGCCGCTCCTGGCCCGGGAGCCGGAACTCGCGGCACTCCCCTACTCCTCCATCCGCCATTGGGCCATCCACCCGGGTGGCCGGAGCATCCTGGACAAGGTCGAATCCCGGCTCGGCCTGACGGAAGAACAACTGGTCCCGGCCCGCGAAATCCTGAGGAACTACGGGAACATGAGCAGCGCCACAGTCCTGTTTGTCATCAAAAGCGTCCTGGAACAGGCCCCCGAGCCGGGAGACGAACGGATCTGCTCCATGGCGTTCGGCCCGGGGCTCACGGTGGAAACCGCGCTGTTCACCAAACTACGGCAGGCCCCGCTCCCTGTACCGGAAGAGCACAACGGGCAGGAGCGGCTGGCGGTGGAAGTTCCGGTGGCCTGAACCCAGTGGACTTCCTGCTGCGGCAGCGCGACGCCGGGGCCACGGAGATCATGGACCTGCCCGACTGCGACCCTGAGGCCCTGGACAATACGTACAGGCAGTTTGCCGTGGTTAACCGCGTGCTGTCCGGATGGCGGCGGCTGTATATTCGGGAACTGCGCCCCTTCCTTGCAGCCACCTCCCGCCCGGCGACGCTCCTGGACATCGGTTCGGGCGGCGGCGATCTCGCCACCATGCTGGCGCGCTGGGCCGCACGCGACCGGCTCACACTCCACATCACGGGCATTGATCCGGATTCCCGCGCCGCCGCCTTCGCCCTCCGCAGGCCTGCCGTTCCCAGTGTCAGTTTCCGGCAGGCCCACAGCACCGACCTTGTACAGGAGGGCAGGCAGTACGACTTCGTGATCTCGAACCATGTCCTCCACCACCTTGATGCCGGCCAGCTGCAGGAGCTGCTGGCACACTCAGAAACGCTTGCCCGGAAAGCAGCGCTCCACAACGACCTCCGCCGCAGTCCGGCCGCCTATGCCCTGTTCAGCGCTGCAGCACTTCCTTTCCGCCACTCCTTCATCCGCGCGGACGGGCTGACCTCCATCCGCCGGAGCTATTCGCGCGGGGAACTCCAGGCCCTCGCTCCCCCGGGTTGGACCGTCCGGGCCGGCAGCGCGTTCCACCAGGTCCTCGAATTCCAGGGGAACTGACATGGCCACAGATGTGGTGATCGTTGGCGGCGGACCGGTGGGCCTGTACCTGGCCGCTGCACTTCTCCAGGAGGGGGTCTCGGTCCGGATCCTCGAACAGAGGACTGAACGGAACATCCATACCCGCGCCATCGGAATCCACCCGCCTGCCCTCGACGCGCTGGACCAGGTACGACTGGCCGCCGCCATGGTGCAGGAGGGGGTGCCGATCCGTACAGGCCTTGCGGTCAGCGGCGGAAAAACGGTGGGGACCATGTCTTTCGACGGCGTTTCGGAGGCCTTCCCGTTCGTGCTGGCCCTCCCCCAGAACCGGACGGAACAGCTCCTGGAGGATCGCGTCCGTGCCCTCGACAGCGAGGCCATCGTCACGGGCGTCAGGGTCACAGGAGTGCACGACGACGGCGCACGGGCCGCCGTCGTCGTCGAACCTTCTGCTGGAGGGGAGGGTCAGCGAGATGTCACGGCGTCCTTTGTGGTCGCCGCCGACGGCGCGAGGTCGCACCTGCGCAAGGTGCTTGGCGTGCCCGTCTGTACCAAGGCCTATCCGGACCATTACCTGATGGGCGACTTTGCGGACTCCGGACACCACGGGCAGATGGCAGTCCTGTTCCTTGAATCCGAGGGAATCGTCGAGTCATTCCCGCTGCCGGGCGGTCTGCGGCGGTGGGTGGTACGGCTCGGCAAGCCGGCGGAGGCAGCAGACGCCCATCGATTGGCCGGCCTGGTGCTGCAGCGGACGGGAATCATGCCGGACGTGCAGACCAACACCATGCTGAGCGCATTCAGCGTACGGTCCACGCTGGCCCGTAGCACCGTGGCGGGACGGGCGCTGCTGATCGGGGACGCTGCGCACGAAATCAGCCCAATCGGCGGCCAGGGCATGAACCTTGGCTGGATGGCTGCCCGGGCCCTGTCGCCCCTGATCCGCCGGGGCGTGGCGGGAGAGCCCGTGGAAGGGGCACTGAAAGAGTTCGAGGTCCAGCAGCTGCGTGCCGCCGTTGTTGCCAGGCGCCAGTCCGAAATCAACATGATGCTGGGCCGTCCCCTGCGGTCACCTTTCCTGCAGCTGCGAAACCTGGCCATTGGCACCGCCGCTTCGGTTCCAGCCATTAACCGGTGGACGGCCAGGCGCTTCACCATGCAGCCGCCACGAACGCCGGAAGGGCAGGCCGGTTAGGAACCATCCCGAAAGTAGCAGTCGTAGCTGTCCTGGCTCACAATCCTGCCGTCCCTGACCTCGAAGACCGACGACGTCCTGGCGCGGATGGTCTCTCCCCTGTCCCAGTACGGCAGGTCCAGCAGGACTGTTGCCGACCAGTCCGCCTCCACCGCCACCCTCCCGCCTTCGCAGGTGGTGCGCCTGATGCTGAACACCTGGTCCGACACCACCTCCGAGCTCTGGTCAGCACCGGCAAGGACAGAGGCCAGCGTCCGGGTGGAACCCTCCGGTGCCAGGAGGTGCGGCGCTTCGACCAGCACGAAGGACTCCGCCAGGAAAGGCCGGATCTCAGCGGATCCTCCGCCTGCTTCCAGGACACGGATGAATTCCAGGACGCAGTCCAGGGCAGGGGTACTCACGGAGTGGTGTTCAGCCATGGAAAGACACTAGCCCAGGCCGGCCGGCAGGATCCCACACCGCCAGTAGGCTTTTCAGCATGAGCCACAATCCGCCGGAAACCACCCTCAGCGACGAACAGATCAGGGAAGCTGTGGAGCGGCTCCTCTCAGCGGGCACGCTGCCGCCCATCGTCCAGGCCGGCCACCCCGCCCTGCGCCAGCGGGCCACCGCTTGTGACGGACAGCTGTCGCCAGATCAGCTGGACCGGCTCATCGAACTCATGCGGCAGGTGATGCATGAAGCTCCGGGCGTGGGGCTGGCAGCGCCGCAGCTCGGCATACCGCTCCAGATCGCCGTCATTGAGGACCACTACGACGTCGACCCCGAGGCGGCAGCGCTGCGGAAGCGGAGTCCCCTGGATTTCATGGCGCTCCTGAACCCCCGGTACACCCCGTTGGGCACGGAACAGGCCTCCTTTTACGAGGGGTGCCTCTCCCTGAACGGACTGCAGGCAGTTGTTGCCCGGCCCGAAAAAGTCCTGCTGGAATTCCATGCGCCGGATGGCTCACGGGTACAGAGGGAGTTCTCGGGCTGGCAGGCCCGGATCGTGCAGCACGAGACAGACCATCTGAACGGCGTTCTCTACGTTGACCGTGCCCAGTTGCGTTCGCTCAGCAGCAACGCCGAGTACGCCGCCCGCTGGGCGGAGCCCGGAATCGGCAAAGCGCGTGAGGGGCTTGGGTTCGGTGACGGCCCCGTCGCCCTCCCCTGATGAAGGTACGGCTGACACAGGTACGGCGAAGGCAGCCAGGCGCAGCACCCTTGACTCCGCCCGCCGGGCAGCCCGTAGACAGCCCTAAGATAGAGCCTATGCCTTCCCCCGCGGACCTCCCGCTGCTGTGTCCAGTGTGTTCTCAGCCGTTGGAGCGGGTGGGGCCGGATGCCTCGGGGCAGACCCGCCTTGCCTGCGGCTCCGGGCACAGCTTCGACGCTGCCCGCCAGGGCTATTACAACCTGCTCGTGGGCAAAGGCACTGCTTTCGAGGCTGATACTGCCGGGATGGTGGAGGCCCGGTTCAACTTCCTGGCGGGCGGGCACTACCGGCCCCTCGCAGATGCCGTAGCGGCCGCCGTCGTTCCCTGCCTGGCCAGGGAACCCGCCGTCGTCCTGGACTCGGGAACCGGAACCGGACATTACCTGCGGGTCCTGCTGGACCACGCGGCCGCAGGAGGCCGGAGCGTAGCCGCCGTGGGCATGGACATTTCCAAGTTCGCCCTGCGGCGTGCTGCCCGGCTCAACGGCGAGGCACTGAACCTGGTCTGGGACGTGTGGCAGCCGCTGCCGGTGGCCGACAATTCGGTGGACGCCATCACGGTCATTTTCGCGCCGCGCAATGCCCCGGAGTTCGCCCGTGTGCTGCGGCCAACGGGCCGGCTGGTGATGGTCACGCCACGTTCCGGGCACCTTGGCTCCATCGCCGGCATCACGGGCATGCTCGGAATCGAAGAAGACAAGGAGAGCCGGCTGGCCGGGGCGATGGCCCCCCATTTCACGGTCGCGGAGACCCTCGACATCGATATTCCTTTATCGCTGACCCGCAAGGAAGCAGCCGACCTTGCCTTCATGGGACCCGCAGGGCACCACCTTGACATCAGTGCCGTCGCCGGCCGGCTTGAAAGCCAGCCCGAGACAATCCAGTCCGAGGCAAGGTTCCGCCTCACTGTTTTCCGGCCCGCGGAACCCTCGCCAGCGTAACGACTTGGCCACTATCCCCCCACAAAAGTGCAGTGCCCCCCATAAGGCGGGCGCCAGCACTACGATGGAAGGACAGTTACTGGCGGGCCCTAAACGGGGCTTCCCGTAGCGAAGGGGGAGCATGATGTTCGAATGGTTGGGCGAAAACTGGTGGGCACTGTGGCTCTCGGCTTTCCTCGCTTTTGCAGTGATCGAGATGATCACCCTTGACCTTTTTTTCATCATGCTCGGCGGAGGTACCCTCGCCGCCATGGTGGCGGATTTCGCCGGCGCGGACCCCTGGCTCCAGATCGTGGTTTTCTGCGTCGTCTCCCTGCTCATGATTGCGTTTGTCCGGCCCGTGGCCCTGTCCCACCTGAAGAAGGGGCCGTCCGAGCAGCGGACCAACGTGGACCGCCTGATCGGCGAACAGGCAGTAGTAATGGAACCCGTCTCGTCCGACAGCGGCCTGGTGAAAATCGGCGGGGACATCTGGAGTGCACGCTCTGCGGCGGGAGTCCTTCCCGCCGGACAAAAAGTAGTCGTAGCCGCGATAGACGGCGCCACTGCCGTCGTCTCGGCGGCATCGGAACCGACAGCACGTCCTGATACAGCCTGAACAATTGGGGAAAAAGGAGATGTATGGATAACGCAGGAGGAGCCGCACTCGCCATAGTGCTGGTGGTCCTGATCGTGTTTGTGATTATCGTTCTGGTCCGTGCGGTCCGGATCGTTCCGCAGGCACGCGCGGGAGTAGTTGAGCGGCTGGGCAAATACCAAAGGACCCTCAATCCGGGACTGACCATCCTGATACCTTTCGTTGACCGGCTCCTGCCCCTGCTGGATCTTCGTGAGCAGGTGGTTTCGTTCCCGCCGCAGCCCGTCATCACAGAGGACAACCTGGTGGTCTCCATCGACACCGTGGTCTATTTCCAGGTAACTGATCCGCGCGCGGCAACGTACGAGATTGCCAATTACATCCAGGCCGTTGAGCAACTGACCACTACCACTTTGCGTAACGTCGTGGGCGGGCTGAACCTGGAGGAGGCACTCACCTCCCGCGACCAGATCAACGGCCAGCTCCGCGGCGTCCTGGACGAAGCCACCGGCCGGTGGGGCATCCGGGTTTCCCGTGTGGAGCTGAAGGCCATCGATCCGCCCCACTCCATCCAGGACTCGATGGAGAAGCAGATGCGTGCCGAGCGCGACCGGCGCGCGGCCATCCTGACTGCCGAGGGAACCAAGCAGTCAGCCATCCTGACCGCTGAGGGCCAGCGGCAGGCCTCGATCCTTGCAGCTGAAGGTGACGCCAAAGCGGCAATCCTCCGTGCTGACGGCGAAGCGCAGGCCATCCAGAAGGTCTTCGACGCCATCCACAAGGGCAATCCTGATCAGAAGCTTCTGGCCTACCAGTACCTGCAGACACTGCCCAAGCTGGCTGAGGGCTCCTCGAACAAGCTGTGGATCATTCCCAGTGAGGTCGGCGAGGCACTCAAGGGAATCGGCAACGCCCTGGGCGGGACTACCCCTGAATCCGCAGGCGGCCTGTTCGACGAAGTAGGGGCCAAGCCGTCCGAACCCTAGAACCCGGCGCCCGGATTCAGCATCCTGGCCGGCCGTGAGGGAGGGATCCGCTTCAGGGCGGGTCCCTCCTTTTGGCTGTTCCACCGGGATGCCGGTATAATTGTGTATTTGTCCGGCCGGAGCAGATCCGCTGGAACAACAAAGCTTCGCGATGCGTTGAATCTAGAGATGCAGCACAGAGCACACAGTAGTCCGGCGGCGCTTCGCCGCCACCGGCTAGCGCGGTGTTGTACACCGCGAACCGACCAGAGGGAGAAATCATGAGCGATCGCAGCCTGCGGGGCATGCGCCTTGGTGCACAGAGCATGGAGACCGAGTCCGGAGTAGAGCCGGCTCCGCGCCAGCGTGTTGAGTACCGGTGCGAGGACGGCGAGCAGGTCTTCGTCACCTTCTCCTCAGAGGCGGAAATTCCTCCTGTCTGGGTTTCCAAGACCGGCAAGGAAGCGCTCCTGGTTGATGGCGAACGGCCCGACACCAGCAACGACAAAGCTGTCCGTACCCACTGGGACATGCTCCTGGAACGCCGCTCGCTGCCCGAGCTTGAGCAGATCCTCGAAGACCGGCTGACCATCCTGCGCGAACGCCGCGGAGAGCGCCGCTCCGCCTAAAGGCTATGGCCTGTTGCTCTGACAGAAAAGGGAGCCGCCCTGCACTTTCGTGCGGGGCGGATCCCTTTTCTGTTGGTTCGGCTGTCCGCCGTAGCGGCGGTGCTGCAGCCTTAGGGGCGGCCGGCTGCTTTCTTGCGGGTCAGCGTGTTCCAGCGTGCCTGCAGGCCCCACTTGGTGACGTTGATCATGGCTTCCACCACGATGTTGCCGCTCATCTTGGAGGCTCCAAGTTCCCGCTCAACAAAAGTGATGGGCCGTTCCTCGATGCGAAGTCCCATCCGGGCCACACGGAAGGCGAGGTCCACCTGGAAGCCGTAGCCGACGGAATCCACCTGGTCCAGGTTGAGCTTCTCCAGCGTTGTTCTGCGGAACGCGCGGTACCCGCCGGTGACATCCTTGATGTTCAGCCCCAGCATGAGGCGGGCGTAGGTGCTTCCCACCCGGGAAATGGCCTGGCGGTACAGCGGCCAGTTCACGACCTTCCCGCCGGGAACCCAGCGGGAGCCCATGGCAAGGTCAGCGCCCTGCTCCACAGCTTCCAGGAGCTGGGGAAGCTGCTCCGGCTGGTGGGAACCGTCCGCGTCCATCTCCACCAGCACGTCATATCCGGCGTCCAGGCCCCACCTGAAGCCGGCAATGTACGCGGCTCCGAGCCCTTCCTTGCCCTTCCGGTGCAGGACATGAACCTGGGAATCCTCAGCGGCGAAACGGTCCGCGAGCTGGCCGGTACCGTCAGGGCTGTTGTCATCCACCACCAGGACATCCGACGCAGGAACTGCCGCGCGAAGCCGCTGCAGGGTCTTGGGCAGCGATTCCAGTTCGTTGTAGGTGGGAATGATGGTGAGGACTCGCACAGGGGGCCTTTCCTGGGGGAAATGGTCAGTGCGCCCGGCTGCGAACAGATCGGCGGAGGGCGCAACTATCAATTATAGGACGGCAGCGCTCCGGTCAGGACCGCAGCGCCGGGCTTGCGTAAAGTTCGACGCCGTTGCGGACAGTCTGCAGGCACACCGGATCACTGCCGGTATCCAGGGCAGGCAGCAGCGGCGTTCGCGCCCGCGGGTCGGTGCTCCAGGACTGGACCCGCCCGTCGGCGACCTGGACCATCAGTTCCTCAACCTCCCACACAGCGAAACTCGCGGGGGCCCCCGGTACCAGTTGGCCGGCCATCGGGTCGGCGTACTTCGCTGCCCGCCAGCCCGCACGCGTGTGGCCCAGGAAGGCGGCACGGGCGGAGATCCGCTCATCCTCGTTGTGGTGCTCCAGGCACGCCCTCACGCTGGACCAGGGGCGCAGCGGCGTCACGGGGCTGTCACTGCCGAAGCAGACGGGCACCCCGGCTGCGTAGAGGGTGGCGAACGGGTTCATGGACCGGCTCCGCTCCCCCAGCCTCTGCTCATAGAGACCTCCCGGGACTCCCCAGGCAGCGTCAAACGACGGCTGGGCACTGACCGTCACGGCATACCGGGACAACACCTCGACAGCGGCCGAATCAACCATCTCCACGTGTTCAAAGCGGTGCCCGGCAGCGCGCAGCCGCTGCTCACCCACTTCCTTGGCTGCCAGTTCCAGCGCGTCCAGCGCGGCGTCCAGCCCGGCGTCGCCAATGACGTGGAAACCACCCTGGACTCCGGCAAGCGAGCACGCCGCCAGATGCGCCGCGGCCTCTTCCACGCTGAGATAAAGGTTGCCCTGCTCCTCAGGAGCATCGCTGTAGCCGGACCGCAGGGCAGCCGTCCGGGAGCCCACGGAGCCATCGATGTTCAGGTCGCCGGCGAGCCCCCGCACCGCGAAGCCAAACTGGTCCAGGAGGTTGCGGACATCCTCTTCCGAGGACGCCAGTTCCCCCCAATAGGGCAGGACCTCGGGGACCCCTGCGGTTCCGGGCGCGCCGCTGTTCCAGGCCCCTGCGAGCCGGAGGTCCTCCGCACCGCCGATATGCGGTGCCCCCATTTCCGCTACTGCCACGTAACCGTTGGTTGCAGCTTCGGACAATGCCCGCGCCTGGTGGCGTTTCAACGCTTCTTCGGGCTGGCGCCGGGTTGCCTGCCGGGCGGCCGTGTGCGCGGCCCGGCGGACCCTGGCGCCGCCGTCGAACCCGTCCAACTGACTGACTCCGGCCGCAGCGGCGAGTGACCCGGAAATCAGCGCCGAGTGCACGTCCACCCGGGACAGGTACACCGGCCGTCCCGCTGATGCCCGCTCCAGTTCCGCGGCGGTGGGGAGGCTGCTGTCCGGCCAGGCGGTCTCGTCCCAGCCGTGGCCCAGGACAGGCCCGTCACCGGGGACAGCAGCCACGGCATTGAGCAACTCCCTGGCTGACCGTATTCCGCCCAGCCGGAGGGAGTCCAGCGCGATGCCCGTCTCGGTCAGGTGGATGTGGGAGTCCACGAACCCTGGCGCCACGAGGGCTCCGCGGAGATCGATGATTTCCATGGAGCTGTCCGCGATGGAGGTGGCCGCCTGTTCGGATCCCACCCAGGCCACCGTGCCGCCGTCCACCACCATTGCCGTGGCAAAGGGGTCGGCGGCGGTGTAGACGGAGCCGTTCCGGTAAAGGACTGTTTTTGCGCGCGGGACGGGCAGCGGTTCAGGTTGGGACATACGGGGCAGTGCTCCTGGCGTTGGGGCGCGCCGGCGGGCAGCCGGCGTTGTTGGTCAGAGGACGGAGGAATAAGCCACGACACCGCGGCGGATCAGGGAAATGGCCTCGGCACAGAGCCTGGCCAGGCGGGGCTCCAGCCCGGGGATCTTGGCGAGCTGGTCCAGCAGGTCCACAACCTGCTTGACCCAGCGGACAAAGTCACCCGCGGCCAGGTCTGTGCCGCTGAGGACGTCCTGCAAATGCCGGCCCTTGGCCCACTTATAGACAGGCCAGACAAGCCCCAGTTCAGGCTCGCCGGTCAGCGGAAGCTTCTTGTCCTCTTCCACATCCTCAAGCGCGGACCATTCACGGACGACGATATCCACCGATGTCTCCAGCGAAATGCTGGGCATCCGTGGCCTCAGCCCCCGGTCTTCGCGTTTCGCCTGGTACACCAGCACGCTGGCGAGGGCCGCAACCTCCACTGCGTCCAGGTCATCGAACGCGCCAAGCCGCAGCGACTGGGAAATCAGCAGGTCCTTTTCACCGTAGATCCGCCGGAGACGCTGGCCGTCAGGGCTGATGGAGAGCCGCCCGTCCGCTGCCTGTTCAAGGTACCCGTAGGTGGAAAGGACATCACAGACGCGGTCAAAGGTCTTGGCAATTGTGTTGGTCCTGCCCTGGATCTGCCGGACCAGCCCGTCGGTTTCGCGGCGGAGCTTCCACCAGCGCTCGGACCAGCGGGCATGGTCTTCGCGCTCGCTGCAGCCATGGCACGGGTGGGCGCGGAGCGCGCGGCGGAGGTCCGCAATGCGCTTTTCCTGGTCGGGCAGGGCAGTGGCGAGGCCAAAGTCGTTGTTGCGGTTATTGCCCGGTGTGGGCGGCCGGTTTTCGCGCAGTGCATTCCGGGCCGAAGACGCCAGGTCCCGGCGGGACTTGGGCACTTTGGCGTTGAAGGACTTGGGAATGCGGATGCGCGTCACCGGAGCGATGGGTCCCTCCAGGTCGTCGGTCCCAATCCTGCGCAGCTGGTTGTCCAGCGTCAGGACGGCCGGCCGTGGCTCCCGGCTGGTGTGGTCCGAACTGAGCACAATAGCCGGACCAGGCGCCCTCCCGCCGGGAACGTCCACCACGTCACCCGGCAGCAACCGGGCCAGCGAATCGTCACTGAGCGACTTCCGGACGCGGGACTTGGTGCGGGAGCCTGCGTTTTCGGCGTCGGACAGTTCCCTGCGCAGCCGTGCGTACTCGGTGAAGTCACCCAGATGGCAGGTCATGGACTTTGCGTACCCGGCCAGCGATTCCTCCCGGCTGCGCACCTGCCTCGCCAATCCCACAACGGAACGGTCAGCCTGGAACTGGGCAAACGAGGACTCAAGGATCTCGCGGGCCCTTGCCCGGCCAAACTGTGCCAGGAGGTTGATGCTCATGTTGTAGGTGGGCCGGAAACTCGAGTTCAACGGGTAGGTGCGACGCGACGCAAGGCCGGCGACCGCCGTCGGATCCGTTCCAGGCTGCCACAGCACCACGGCGTGGCCCTCCACGTCGATGCCGCGGCGGCCGGCACGGCCGGTCAGCTGGGTGTACTCCCCTGCCGTGATATCCACGTGGGCTTCGCCGTTGAACTTGTCCAGCTTCTCGAGCACCACGGAACGGGCAGGCATGTTGACGCCCAGGGCCAGCGTCTCCGTGGCGAACACCGCCTTGACCAAACCGTCAGCGAATAGCTTCTCCACCACTTCCTTGAACGTGGGAAGCATGCCGGCGTGGTGTGCTGCGAAGCCGCGGATCAGGCCGTCACGCCAAGTCCAGAAGCCCAGGACGTCCAGGTCATCCGGCGGAATGTCCTGCCCGGCCTCATCAACGCGCTGGGCAATGATGCTCTGTTCCCTCTCCGTGGTGAGCCACAGCCCGGACCCCACGCACTGCGCCACCGCAGCGTCACAGCCCGCCCTGGAAAAGATGAAGGTGATAGCGGGCAGCAGGTCCATGCGGTCAAGGCTTGCGATGACCTGCGGCCGGCTGGCCGGGCGCACACCCCGCTCGTCTCCGCCCCGGCCGGGCCGGTCATTGCCGCGCCGTCCGCGCTGGCCGCGTCCGCCCGGTCCTCCCTGGCGGCTGCGGAAATTCTGCTGGATTTCGCTGCGCGCCACCTTCAGGAGGTCGGGATTGACGTCGAAGCCGCGCCCCTTGGTGCCGTCAGCAGACGGGACCGGCTGCGTCCCGTCGCCGTCCACAGGCGGGGCGATTTCATCGAAGGTGGTTTCCCCGGCAAAAAGATCCATGACCTGGCGGCCCACCATAACGTGCTGCCACAGGGGTACCGGCCGGTGCTCGGAGACGATGATGTCGGTGTCGCCGCGCACGGTGTCCAGCCAGGCGCCGAACTCCTCGGCGTTGGAGACGGTAGCGCTGAGTGAGACAACCTGCACCTCGCTGGGAAGGTGGATGATGACTTCCTCCCAGACGGCGCCGCGGAAGCGATCGGCGAGGTAATGGACCTCATCCATCACCACATAGCCGAGGTCGTCAAGGGTTGCCGAGTCCGCGTACAGCATGTTCCGGAGGACTTCCGTGGTCATCACGACGACGGGCGCGTCGCCGTTGATGCTTGTGTCGCCGGTGAGCAGGCCTACGTTCCCGGCGCCGTACTTCTCGGCCAGCTCGGTGAATTTCTGGTTGCTGAGGGCCTTAATCGGGGTGGTGTAGAACGCCTTGAGGCCGCGCTCCAGGGCGAGGTAGATGGCGAATTCCCCGACGATCGTTTTCCCGGCTCCAGTGGGGGCCGCCACCAGCACCCCCCTGCCCTCCTGCAGGGAGTGACAGGACTGCCGCTGGAAATCGTCCAGCTCGAAGTCGAGAGTGCGGACGAACGCTCCAAGGTACGTCGCTGCTTCGGCCCTGCGTTCGGCGCTGGCCTGGTACCGCTCTGCGGGGGAAAGCTCTTCGAAGTCAGTGGGCCCGGGAGTGAACGGTCCAGAGGAAGAAGGCCCGGTGTTGGAGGACATACCCCAAGCCTAACGGGCGCCTAGAGGTTCTTCAGCTCACTGCCCGGGGTGGCGATGTCTGCTGTTGCGTCTGTTTCAGCCGCCCGCTTCGCCTCCCGGCGTGCCCGGCGCTTGTCGTTCATCAGGCAAATGCCGATTGCTGCAAAGAACAGCACCAGGAGCGGCCCTGCCAGCATGAACATCGAAATGGCGTCGGCGCCGGGGGCCGCAATCGCGGCAAGGACGAACACCAGGAACACGGTGATGCGCCAGGCCTTGAGGATGGTCTGCCCCGAGATGACACCGGCCATGTTGATGCCCACCAGGACCACCGGCACCAGGAAGGCGATGCCCAGCACCAGGACCATCCGGGTGACGAACTCGATGTAGGTACGCGCATCGATGACGCTGGACGAACCGTCCGGAGTGAACTGGGTGAGTGCCCTGACCACCTGCGGGACCACAAGCCAGCCTGCCCAGATGCCGGCCAGGAACAGCGGGACCGCAGCCGCCATGTACCCCAGCGTGTACCGGCGCTCCTTGGAAGTGAGGCCCGGCGTGATGAAGGCCCACAACTGGTAAATCCAGATCGGGCTGGAGATCACCACGCCAATCAGCAGCGACATCTGGAGTTTGAAGTCGAAGGGGGACGCGATGGTCCCAAAGTTGATTGCCGAAAGCCCGCCCGTCTGCTGGGAGATGCGGTTGACCGGATCGGCCAGGGCTTTCAGCAGCGGATCGTAAAGTATCCATCCTCCGATGCCGCCAATGACGACGCCGATTGCCGACTTGATCAGCCGGTTCTTCAGCTCCTTGAGGTGGTCCCAAAGAGCCATCCGCCCCTCGGGGTTGGCTTTACGGGCCCGCGACAGTGCCACTGGGGGTCAGGCGCGGTTCGACGGCGGAACGTCAGTGCCGTCGGTCGGCTCGCCGGGCTGCGCCTTGGGGTGGTTGACGATGGTTCCTTCCACCGGGCCTGAAGGGTCGGTGGACTCGGGCTTGCCGTCGTTCTTCATTTCCTTGACCTCGGATTTGATGATCCGCATGGACTGTCCAAGGCTGCGCGCCATGGCCGGAAGTTTCGGGGCGGCAAAGAGAAGCAAAGCAACAACAATGATAATTACGATGGGCCAGGGGCCATCAAAGAGTCTTCCCACGGGAAATCCTTTCGTCTAAGTTCATTTTACTTCTAAGTAAAGTCGAGATCGCCGAGCGCCTGCGGCTGGCCCCGGTCTTTCTTGCGCTGCACTCGTCGCTGGCGGCGCATTTCCCGTCGGGACGACTTGGATGCCTCGTAATCATGTCGCATGAGCGTGGGCGAGGCAAAAACCGCCGCACCCGGCGGGGGCGTTGCCGGATCTGCAGCGTCCGGCATAGCCATGGGGCCCAGGTGCCCCAGCTTCTCGCCGGCTGCCCCCAAATCCTTGACGGTCGCCATGAACTGGCGGAACAGGCGAATGCCCAACAGGACATAGAAGAGCAGTGAGAGCGCAACAAGCGCCACCCATATCAGGATCCAGGACCACCAAGGCATGCTGAGAAGTCTAGCCGCCGTACCCGGCCAAGGATGCCGTTAACCACCTGCGGGACGCCTCCGCCAGTTCACCTGGCGCCAGGATCCTGGCAGAACCGCCATGCTGGGCCACGAACATCGGCAGCCAGTCCGTCGTGCCGAACCGGATCTCGGCCACCAGCCCGCCGTCGGGCAGCTCTGCAGTGCGTTCCGCGTAGTAGTCGTCTGCAAGCCCCCTCCCCTGCCGGGTGAGCTGGACGGTGACGGTGGTGTCGTCGTCGCTGGCGGTGAAGAGCCTGGCAGGGACTCCTTCGGCGGGCGTGATGCCGGCAGAGATGGAAGCACCATTCGGGTGGACGTCCTGGACACGGTCCAGGCGGAAGTTCCGGAGGCCGCGCACCAGGTGGCAGTAGGCCTCGAAGTACCAGGTGTTGTCCAGCGAATACAGGCGGAAGGGGTCCACGTCCCGCTCGGTGATGGTGTCCCGCTGGGGCGAAAGGTAGCGGAGGCGGAGCTGGGAGCGGGATTCGATGGCCTGCCTGACCGTGGCGTGGGTGGCAGCGTCGGCGGGTGCCACTTCCGGACCGGCAAGGGATGCCGCCCGGAGTCCTTCTTCACCAGCGGCCGCCAGCAGCTTCAGGGTCACCGATTCCAGCGCGCCGCCCTCGGCCACTTCCGGCAGCCCGTTCAGGATCTCCAGCCCGGCCAGGAGGGCGCAGGCTTCCTCCACGGTGAAGCGGACCGGTTTTGTCAGGTCCAGGTCCTGGGTGATGTAGACGTGGTCGTCGTCCCAGTGGATGTCCAGGAGATCGTCAGGGTATCCCTCCGGCAGGCCGGAGCAGATCAGGATCTGCAGATCATCCTCCAGCTCCTTCCTGGTAATGCCGAACCGGTCTGCCACGTCCTGGATGTGCAGGCCCTGGTTGTGCACCAGGAAGGGCACCAGCTGCAGCATCCGCTTGAGCTGGTCCTCGGACGTGCGTTTGCGGACAGCAGCGGCCCGGGCTGTGCCGAAGCTGTACGGAGGCTCGGGCTGGGCGCTGAACTCCGCAGCCGCGCGCAGCCTGCGGAGGACGGCAGCCACAAGCTCAGGCGGAGCTATGGCGTGCGCGTCCGGTCCGTAGGAGGCCAGTTCCTCAGCCAGTGCCTCGGGGTCGCGGTACTGCACGGACAGCCGCTCGTAGCCGGCCTCACGCCTGCCGGCCGTGCCACCCTCCGCGGAACTGCGCCGCCGCAGGGCCAGCAGCTTTCCTTCGCGGACGTCGACGACGGCGGTGCGCAGCGGCAGTTCAGGGAGGCGGTCCAGCTCCCGCCGGATGTTGAAGTGCGCCGGTGGCGTGTACAGCTCCTTGTCCAGGGTTGTGACAGCACTGGTGATGCGGGAAAGACGGAAGTGGCGCGGTGCTTCCCGGGCACGGTCGTGGCCTACCAGGTACCACTGGCCAAACCGGCTGCCCAAGCCCCACGGCTCCACTGTCCGCAGCTCCTCGTTGCCTGTGCTGCCTGCAAGGTAGGTGAAGGTGACCGGGTGCCGGGAGTGCAGAGCAGAGACCAGGTCGTCGAAGGCCTGTCCTGCCGGCTTGATGCGGGGCTGGACGCCGGCGGGAAGGGCGACGTCGGCAAGGCGCCCTGACGCCTGGAGTTTCCGGAGGGCGCTCTGCGCCGCAGTACCAAGGGCGGCGCGCTCCCACAGCTGTGAGGCCAGGAGGAGGACAGTCCATTCGTCCGGCCCCAGCTGGACATCCGGAAGGCGGTTGGATTCCGTGCCGATGCGGTAACGGGTGGTGGCAGGATCATCCTCGCTCCACCCCATGTCCGTCAGGGTTTCCACCTCGAACCCGAACTGGCGCAGGTCGTTTTTGTCCCGCTCGAACATCCGGCCGAAAGCCACGTCATTGCCGGAAGAATCGTGGTAGACCTTTTCGCGCAGCTCACTGCGGCGCAGCCCATACCGGGTGTTCAGGAGTGCGATCAGCAGGTTGAGGAGGCGTTCAGTTCGGGATACGGGCACTCTGGCTACGTTACTAAAGTCCGCGGCGGAACGCAGAAAGCGCGGCAGCACCAGGATTTTGCGTCCTGGTGCTGCCGCGCTTTGGCTGTTCAGCTAGCCGGTCATCCTTCTTAGCGGACTCCGACCAGGTCCACCACGAAGATCAGGGCTTCGTTCGGAGCGATGGCTCCGCCGGCGCCGCGGGAGCCGTAGGCCAGCTCCGAGGGGATCTCCAGGCGGCGGCGGCCGCCCACCTTCATGCCCAGCAGGCCCTGGTCCCAGCCCTGGATGACCTGGCCGACGCCAACGCGGAAGTCCAGCGGGGCGCCCCGGCCCCAGGAGGCGTCGAACTCTTCGCCGGTGGACCAGGCCACGCCAACGTAGTGGGTGGAAACGGTGTCGCCGGCCTTGGCTTCGCGTCCGTCGCCCTCAATGAGGTCGGTGATGACCAGTTCCGTGGGGACATCACCTTCCGGGAAGTCGATCTCGGGCTTCTGGCGGTCGAATTCACGCTGTCCAAATGACATGGTTGCTCCTTTAATGTCTGTGCTGCTTTTATCTGTGCGGCTGGTTGATGCAGCCGCGGACCGGCCGCGGCAGGGCGGTAACCGGTGGTGCTTCGCCTGTAAGTGTTGCTACTTAGCCCCGAGGATGTCCACTACGAACACCAGATCTCCCTTGGCCTCGCCCTGTCCGGCGTCGCCGTAGGCAAGAACCTTGGGGATGACCAGGAGGACGCGGGAGCCTACTGTCTTGCCGGCAAGGCCCTGGGTCCAGCCCTTGATGACACCGGTGAGCGGGAAGCTTGCGGGTTCGCCGCGGTCAAAGCTCGAGTCGAATTTGGTGCCGCCCTCAAGGGTGACGCCCACGTAGTTCACGGTGAGGGTGTCGGATTCCTTCACGGTGGCGCCGTTGCCCTTGATGAGGTCCTGGGAAACCAGGGCCGTCGGGGCAGCCACACCCTCAACGTTGATCTCGGGGACGCCGTCCTTCTCGGACACGGTGGGCAGTCCCGCCGGCGGGGTCACGGTCTCGCCCTCAGGCTTTTCCAGTACGGGCGCCACGTCCTCGGCGGACAGGACCTTGATGATCAGCAACTGCGTGGGCTGGGCGGCGGCGGAGGGGCTGGGGCTGGCTCCGTCCGAGGGGCTCGGGGCACTCTGCTGTCCGGGGACAGCGAGGGCCAGGCTGGAGCCCACCTTGGCGCCAACGAACGCGTTGTAGATGACCTCGCTGCTGGTCTTCAGTTCGTCGTTGAGCTCGAGGGGTTCGGGCTCGCCGGGAAAGGTGTCCTCAAGGGTACTGCCGTCAGTGCCGTTGAGGGCCAGAATGGAGATGTTGGCGACCTGGTTTGCCTTCACGGGCTCGCCGCTGCCCTCGGTGATGACCTTGATGGTGGGTTCTGCCACTTCCAATGGCTTGGTGAATTCCACTCCGGGGGCTTTCTTGTCCCCGTTGTCGGTCAGTTTGAGGGAGTCGAACTTGGCAGTCTCGCCGGCGGATACGCTGGTGGGTTCCGGCTCTGCGGTTGAACCGCCGCAGGCGGTCAGCAGCAGCAGACCGGGAAGAAGAATTGCTAGTAGTCGGCGCACGTAGAAAAACTTTCGTCGGGGCAGGGTGGATGCGATGTTCCGCATGGCAACGGCCGGCATCGCGGGGTCCCTCTAAAGGGCCCTATCCAGAATAGCCCCTGAAGCTGGGTGTCAGCCCATAGAGTCAAGGAGGGCATCCACGCGCTCATCGACGCTGCGGAAGGGGTCCTTGCACAAAATTGTCTGGTGTGCCCGGTCGTTCAGCTTCAGGTGGACCCAGTCCACGGTGTAGTCCCGTCCCAGTTCCTGTGCGCGGCGAACAAAGTCTCCGCGGAGCTTGGCCCGCGTGGTCTGCGGGGGGACGTCCACAGCGTCCTTGATGACTGTATCGTCCACGATCCGGCGCACCGCACCGCGTGACTGCAGCAGGTAGTAGAGGCCGCGGCTGCGGGAGATGTCATGGTAGGTGAGGTCCAGCTGGGCTATCCGGGGTGCGTCCAGCCCCAGGCCGTGCCGTTCACGGTACTTGTCCATGAGCTTCTTCTTGATGGCCCAGTCGATTTCGGTGTCGATCCCGCGGAAGTCACCGCTTTCGATGGCCTTGAGTGTCCGCTCCCAAAGGTCGAGGATGAGCGGCACGTGCGGGTTGTGCGGGCCGTGCTCCTTCACGAAGGCCGTGACCTTGCTCAGGTATTCCTGCTGGATTTCGAGTGCGGTGAGCTGGCGTCCGTTGGCAAGGCGGACCAATGCACGGCCGCTGAGGTCATGGGAGATCTCGCGGATGCTGCGGATGGGGTTTTCCATCCTCATGTCGCGCATGATCACTCCTGCCTCGATCATGCGCAGGACGAGGTCCACTGTGCCGATCTTCATCAGGGCCGTGGCTTCGGACATGTTCGAGTCCCCCACAATGACGTGGAGGCGGCGGTAGAACTCTGCGTCAGCATGCGGCTCGTCGCGTGTGTTGATGATGGGACGCGACCTGGTGGTGGCGGAGGAAACGCCCTCCCAGATGTGGTCGGCCCGCTGGGAGAACGCGTATGTTGCGCCGTGGGGTGTCTTCAGGATCTTTCCGGCGCCGGCGATCAGCTGGCGGGTAACCAGGAACGGGATCAGGATCTCGGCGAGCCGGGAGAACTCGCCGCGCCGCGGAATGAGGTAGTTCTCGTGGCTGCCGTAGGAGTTTCCGGCGGAGTCGGTGTTGTTTTTGAAGAGGTACACCGTTCCGTTGAAGCCTTCGGCTGCGAGCCGGGCCTGCGCCTCGTCCACGAGGTCGTCCAGGATCAGCTCGCCCGCCCTGTCGTGGGCGATGAGCTGCGCCAGGTCGTCGCATTCGGCGGTGGCGTATTCCGGGTGGGATCCCACATCAAGGTAGAGCCTGGAGCCGTTGGTCAGGAACACGTTGGATGAACGCCCCCAGCTGACCACCTTGCGGAAGAGGTAGCGGGCCACTTCCTCGGGGGCGAGGGGCCTGGAGTCCGGGCTCGAGTATGAGATCCCGAATTCGGTTTCGATGCCGAAGATCCTCTTGTCCATGCGTCCAGTCCTCCTAGACCAGCAGTGCAGTGATGTCCGCGTCGTTGAGCCGGCGGAAGGCGCGCCTGGACCCGCGCGTGGTTTCTGATTGCCGGTCCAGAACTGCCACTTCCAGCGCGCCTGCCGGAAGTGATTTTGCCTGTTCTTCCGCTTCTCCCGGGGGAACCAGGCCGGTGATGGCAAGGCGCACTGCGTCTGCGAAGTTCAGTGAGCTGCGCCAGCCCTGACCAATGACGGAGGAGACCTTGTCCGCCTGGCCGCCCATCACAACAAAGGAGTGTTCGTCCGCGATGGAGCCGTCAAAGGTCAGCCGGTAGAGGTGGTCTTCTGCCTGGGTGGCGCCGACCTCGGCTACCGCCAGCTCCACCTCGAAGGGCTTTTGTTCCGCGGTGAACACCGCTCCAAGGCTCTGCGCGTAGACGCTTGCCAGTCCCCTGGCGGTGACGTCCTCCCGGTCGTAGGAGTACCCGCGCACATCGGCGTAGCGGACGCCGGCCTGGCGGAGGCTTTCGAACTCGTTGTATTTTCCGACGGCGGCGAAGGCGATTTTGTCGTAGATCTCGCCGATCTTATGCAGGGACGGTGAAGGGTTCTCGGCGACGAGGGCGATTCCGTCCTCGCAGCTGATGACCACGACGGACCTGCCGCGGGCAATGCCTTTGCGGGCAAAATCCGCGCGGTCCTTCATCAGCTGTTCGGGTGAAACATAGAACTGTTGTGTCATCTCAGGCCTCCCGTCCGGCGATGGTCCGCGCCTCGATCACGTTCCGCGAGGCTGCAGCCAGTTCGCTCTCAGGCACCCTCCGGGCGCCCGAACTGTCGACGGTGTAGATGACAGGCCACAGCTGCCGCACCGTGTCTGGACCGCCGGTGGCGGAGTCGTCGTCGGCCGCGTCGTAGAGGGATTCAACCGCGACGGCGACGGCTTCGGCGGCCGTGAGGTTGGGCCGCCAGAGCTTCTTCAGGGCACCGCGGGCAAAAACCGAACCGGATCCCACCGTGTGGTGTTCACGTTCCTCGTACCGGCCGCCGGTGACGTCATAGGAGAAGAGCCTGCCAACACCGGCGCTGGTGTCGAACCCGGCGAAGAGGGGCACGACAGCGAGTCCCTGCATCGCAAGGGGAAGGTTGCCCCGGATCATGGCGCCCAGCCTGTTGGCCTTGCCTTCAAGGCTGAGGAGGGTGCCCTCGATTTTCTCGTAGTGCTCAAGCTCCACCTGGAACAACCTGGTCAGGTCGATGGCGATTCCCGCTGTCCCGGCGATCCCCAGGACGGAGTAGTGGTCGGCGGGGAAGACTTTTTCGATGTGCCTGCTGGCTATGACGTTGCCCATGGTGGCGCGCCTGTCCCCCGCCATCAGCACACCGCCGTCGTAACTCAAGGCAACGATGGTGGTGGCATGCGGAACCTGCAAGGGGGCAGCCGCCGGCACGCCTGCCTGGAGGGACCGGTTATACGGAAGAAGCTCCGGCCGGTCCCGTTGCAGGTGTTCGGTAAATGACGAGGTGGCGTTGGCGGCTACCTGGTTGGCGGTTGATTCCTGCACTCATGCACTCCTTGAACGTGGTCCTTCAACGTCGGTACAGATTCGGGCCTTCCGCGGCTTCCGCCAGCCTCCGAATCCGGGTTACTGACCGCCCTTTTGGACGAACGCCCGGACGAACTCTTCAGCATTGGATTCGAGGACGCCGTCGATCTCGTCGAGGAGGTCGTCGACGCCTTCAGTCGATGCTGATGCCTGTGCCTCCGGCGGCGCGGGCGGTGCCTCGGGAATGTCCTCTTCGACCTGGCTGTCGCGCGATTGAGGCTGCTGCTGCTCCTGGCCTGCCATTGTTACCCCTCCTTATATCCGTCATCGGATCCGGCCGATCCTCCGATATGCCCATCCTGCCACGGTGTGGGCTTCCGGTGGCGGTTTATGCCGCAGGCGGAGCGTTATGTCCCAAAAGCTCTGCCAGGAACGGTCCCGCCTCCCGGTAGCTTTCGAATAACGCTCCGGTCAGGGCTTTGGTTCCCCGGAGGGGCTCCCTGGTGGGTACGCGCTGGAGCCGCCCGTAACCTGGAACGTCGAAGATGACGGAGTCCCAGCTGGCGCCCACCACATCCTTGCCGAAGCTGCTGATGCACCTGCCTCGGAAGAATGCCCGGGTGTCCGCCGGCGGTTCGGAAACTGCTGCCGCGATGGCCGCGTCCTCAAGGATTCGCTGCATCCGGTTCCTGGCAAGGAACCGGTAATAGAGTCCTTTTTCGGGCCTGATGTCTGCCCATTGGAGGTCGACGAGCCCCAGCCGGGCATCGTTCCATTCCAGCCCGTCACGTTCACGGTATCCGTCGAGGAGGGACAGCTTGGCCAGCCATTCCACCGAGGAAGCGGCAGCGGCCCGGTCGTTGTCGAGTTGGGTCAGGACGGTGGCCCAGCGTTCCAGGACATCGTGCGTGTGCCCGTCGCCGTCCACCTTGTCTCCAACGCCGGTATCCTGGGCCAGCTTGGCAGCGGCTTCGTGGTACATCCATTGGAGGTCAAGGGCGGTGACCCGCCTGCCGTCGAGCAGCCGCAGCCTGGCGGTAAGCGTGGTGTCATGGCTTACCGCCTGGAGGGCAGCGACCGGCTCGAAGACTTCGACCTTCGGTGCCAGGCCTGCCTCGATGAGGCTGAGCACCATCGCCGTGGTTCCGAACTTCAGGTAGTTGGAGACCTGGCTCAGGTTGGCGTCCCCGATGATGACGTGGAGGCGCCGGTACTTGTCCGCGGTGGCATGCGGCTCATCCCGGGTGTTGATGATGGGCCGGCGGATGGTGGTTTCCAGTCCGACTTCGGCCTCGAAGAAATCCGCACGCTGGCTGATCTGGTATCCCGGCGTTGAGCTGTCCTGGCCGATGCCCACCCGGCCCGACCCGCACATGATTTGCCGGCTGACGAAGAAAGGCGTCAGCCCGCGCACAATATCGCCGAAGGGCACGGAGCGCGGCATGAGGTAGTTCTCATGGGAGCCGTAGGATACGGATTTGTTGTCCGTATTGTTCTTGTAGAGGTTGACCGGCGGAAGGTCCGGATCTGCCGCCAGGCGGCGGACGGCGGCCAGTGCCACAAGGTCACCGGCCGCGTCCCATTTCACGGCATCCCGGGGGTTGGTCACCTCCGGGCTGGAGTACTCGGGATGCGCGTGGTCCACATACAGCCGTGCACCGTTGCCCAGGACCATGTTCATCAGGAGTGACCCGGACTCGTCCTGGCCGTCCAGCTCAAGTTCCTCGCGGCCGTAGGCCAAGGCCACCGCTTCCGCATCCAGTACCGGCGGCTGGTCCGTCAGCTGGCTTGGGTGGGCGGAGCTGCGGTCCACCGTCCAGCCGCGGGCGTCGTGCAGCGGCTCCTCGTCCGTGTAGTCCCAGCGGGTCTCCGCGCCGCCGGCGGCGCGCTGGCGGGTAACCTGCGCATAGGCCTGGACCACCCGGGCGCTCATCATGGTGGCATTGGCAGAGGGGGCGGACGGGGCGTGGATGCCATATTCGGTTTCCGCGCCCATGACCCGCATGGCCCCGCCGGCCGGTAAGGTTCCCCCGGCGGCGGGCTCCGGTGCAGCGGTCATAGATACTGGCCTGTTGTCGGCATGGTCTCGATGGATTTGCCCGGTTCCTGGCCCGCCTTGCCCTGGACAATGGTGCGGATGTACGTGATCCGTTCGCCCTTCTTGCCGGAGATCCGTGCCCAGTCGTCAGGGTTGGTGGTGTTGGGCATGTCTTCGTGCTCGCGGAACTCGTCCACGACGGCGCGCAGCAGGTGCTCGATCCGCAGTCCCTTCTGGTGGGTGGTCAGGAGATCCTTGATGGCGTACTTCTTGGCCCGGTCCACCACGTTCTGGACTACTGCGCCGGAGTTGAAGTCCTTGAAATAGAGCATCTCGGTGTCCCCGTTGGCGTAGGTGACCTCCAGGAACTCGTTGGACTTGTCGGTGGAGTACATGGCTTCCACCGTCCGCTGGACCATGGCGTCCACCGTGGCCTGCACATCGCCGTCATGCTCTGCCAGGTCCGATTCGTGGAACGGCAGGTCGGGGGTGATGTACTTGTTGAAGATATCGGCGGCGGCCTCTGCGTCGGGACGGTGAATCTTGACCTTGACGTCCAGCCTGCCCGGCCGGAGGATGGCCGGATCGATCATGTCCTCACGGTTTGACGCGCCGATGACGATCACGTTGTCCAGCCGCTCCACACCGTCGATCTCACTGAGCAGCTGTGGCACGATGGTCGTTTCGACGTCTGACGAGATTCCGGTGCCGCGGGTGCGGAAGAGGGAATCCATCTCGTCGAAAAACACCACAACGGGGCTGCCGTCCGAAGCCTTTTCGCGTGCCCTGGAAAAGATCAACCGGATGTGCCGCTCGGTTTCACCGACGTACTTGTCGAGGAGTTCCGGACCCTTGATATTCAGGAAGTAGCTCTTGAGGTCCACCTTGCCCGAACGCTCCGCGGCCCGGGCAGCCAGTGAGTTGGCGACGGCCTTGGCGATAAGCGTCTTGCCGCAACCGGGAGGGCCGTAGAGCAGGATGCCCTTGGGCGCCTTGAGGCCGTGCTCGCGGTACAGGTCGGGGTGGAGGAAGGGCAGTTCGACGGCGTCGCGGATCTGCTCGATCTGGGGCCCCAGGCCGCCAATGTCTTCATACGTGATGTCCGGGACTTCCTCCAGGACCAGGTTCTCCACCTCTGAGCGCGGCACTTTTTCGAGGGCGTATCCGGTCCTTGAGTCAATGGAAAGGGCATCACCCACCCGGAGCTTTTCGGCCAGGAGCGCACCGGAAAGCCGGACGACCCGTTCTTCATCGGCGCGCCCCACCACGAGGGCACGGTCCGCTCCCAGCATCTCCTTGAGCGTGGCCAGTTCTCCCGCGCGCTCATAGCCAAGCCCGGCGACGACGAGGAGCGCCTCGTTCAGGAGGACCTCCTGGCCCACGGCCAGCTGGTTCATGTTCACCAGGGGGCTGATCCCAACGCGCATCTTCCGGCCGGCATTGAAGATATCCACCGATTCCTCGGTGGCCGCCTGCCCGCTGCTGCCAGGTGACGGCTGCCGCTTTGGATTCAGCTGGAGTATGGTTCCGAAGCTGTAGGGCGGTTGCCCTTCCTGGTCCAGGGCGTTCTTCAGCCGGAGGATTTCAGCCTTCGCGGTTTCAAGCATGCTGACCAGCTTGGTGTTGTTCTGCGTTGCCGCAGCCAGCTGGCGGTCTATGTGCCTGAGCTTGTCCCGGAGGATGTTGACCTGGCGGTCTGCAACCGAGAGGTCGTTGGCGGCAGACTGCTCTGCCGGTGTACGTCCGGAGTCCTGGTTTGGTGTCTCCATGATGTATCAGCCCCTTCCTGCGCTTCTATTAAGACATTAGCCCCAAGACGGCAGGTAGGGATGGAGACTCCCGAAATGTGGACTAGTTCGTGACCTCGGGATCGTCCTTGACGTTGGTGCCGGCGATGGCGTCCCGGGCTGCGCGCCGGAGCTTCTTGTCGGAGACCTGCCGCTCCCCCACGGCACCGGGCGTCCACGCGTTGACGTCCTCTTCGTTGAAGTCGGTCTTGGAGGGGCGCCGCTTGACGGAGATGCCGGTGACGCCGTCGGCCAGCCGCCGCGTGACCAGCAGGAAGCCGGTGTGGGCCACCATCCTGTGGTCCGGCCTGACGGCGAGCCCCTCGAGGTGCCAGCCGCGCACCATTGACTCCCAGGCGTCGGGCTCCTTGAAACGGCCGTCCGCCCGGATGGCTTCGGCAGTGCGTGAAAGCTGGGTGACGGTGGCAACGTAATTGATCCAGACGCCGCCCGGGGCGAGCACCGTGGCCACGGCATCCAGGCATTCCCAGGGCGCCAGCATGTCCAGCACCACGCGGTCCACGGAACCTGGCGCCTCGCTCCGGACAACCTCTTCCTGGAAGTCGCCCAGCGATACGTGCCAGGCGGGGTGCGGGCCGCCGAATATCGTCTCGACGTTGCCGCGGGCGATGTCAGCGAACTCTTCACGCCGTTCGAAGGAGTGCAGGTAGCCGTTGTCCCCAACGGCCCGGAGCAGCGAGATAGAAAGGGCCCCGGAGCCAACACCAGCTTCCACAACACGGGCGCCGGGGAAGATGTCCGCCATGGTAACGATCTGCCCGGCATCCTTGGGGTAGACGACGGCGGCGCCGCGCGGCATGGAAAGCACAAAATCGGACAGCAGGGGGCGCAGGGTCTGGTACTGCTGCCCCACGTTGTTCACGACGACCGAGCCGTCCACCTTGCCGATGATGTCGTCGTGGTTAAGGAAGCCGCGGTGGGTGTGGAATGCCCCGCCGCTTTCGAGGGTGATGGTGTTCATGCGGCCGCGTTCGTCCGTCAGTTGGACACGCTCGCCTTCGCGGAAGGGACCCCGGCGTCGGGCGGCGCCCACCGGCTGCGAGCCGCCGGTTGCAGCCCCGGCCGGGACCGCTGCTCCTGTGGCTTCGTTGACGGCGGTTTCGCTGCTCATGACTTTCCTCGCTCCTGTAAAACTGTGGCGCCTGCATGTGGTGTGGAAACATTCCGGCGTGCGCGGCGGCAATGCACCGGCCGGCAGGTAACTCTACCGGTTTTGGTCCTGCCGGCGCGTATCGGGCCGACGCGGCTTTCCGGTGATGGCGGCCAGGACAGCGTCCTGGGAAAGCAGCCCGGTCACCTTGCCGTTATGGTCTACGACGGCGTAGTGCCGTCCTTCCAGCTGGGACAGGAACTGGAGCAGCTCCTGCCCTTTTGACCATTCGGGGACGTATGCGCCGGGAGCCAGGGCATAGGAGACGGCGGTGATGGGGGTCGACGCCGCGGCGTGGACAGGAACCGAGGACAATGCGGCCGAATCCACAACTGCCTCCGGCCGGCCGCCCGGTCCGCAGACCACCAGCGTCGTGGCTCCCCCGCCACCGTACTGGAGGGCATCCTCCACTGTGGCCGTTGAAGGCAGGCCGGCGGCGGGGGTCGAAAGCCCTGCCGCGCTGACCAGGTGTAGCCGACCCCGGAGGGTTCCCTGCTGAATGGATGCTGAGGCTCCCATCCAGAGGAAACCACCTACCAGCACGGTGATCATCAGCAGGCTGAAATCAGGGGCATCCCCGGCAAGGAGCGGCCTGGCAACGAACCAGTAACCGATGGCGACGACGATGATGCGCCCTCCCCACCCGGCCGCCACCGTGCCCTTGGCCTGGCTGCCCGTGGCCTTCCACACTGCAGATTCCACCAGCCGTCCGCCGTCCAGCGGAAGGCCCGGGAGCACGTTGAAGACGGCAATCAGGAAGTTCGCCCACATAAAGATGTTGGTGAGGATCTCGGCAACGCTGCCCATGCTTGCCGTGCTGAGCAGCAGCCAGGCTCCTCCGGCCAGGATGAAGTTCGCAGCCGGCCCGGCGAGGGCCACGAGGACGGACCGTCCCGGCGACGCGGTGAAGCTCTCAAACTGGGTGTGCCCGCCCCACAGGTTGAGCACGATCTTCTGCGTGGGCCAGCCGTAGATTTTTGCCGTCAGGGCGTGCGCGAGTTCGTGGACCAGGACCGAGACGAGGAGCAGGACGGCGTAGGCGAACGCCACGATGTAGGCACTGATGCCGAGGGCCGGGTTCTGCCGGGCCAGGACGGGTCCGTACACGATGACCGTGAAGGCGGCAATGATGAACCAGGAATAGGCCAGCACCACGGGGACGCCGGCAATCCGGCCCAGCGGAATGCCTTCGCGCCTGGCCGGGACAGTGGTCTCGGTCACCGGCGGTCCCCAAGCGGCCTGGCCGGTACAGCGGACCCGCGAAGCCCCGGGCCGCCGAGGAGGAGCGATTCGAGGTCGGTCACGGTGCGGCCTGCCAGGGAATCCCATAGGGTGTAGCGCTCATCCTCGGGCAGCGGAACAATATGGGGAATTGCCACGGTTGCCACGCCGGATGCCACGGCCGCGGAGACACCGGGCACCGAGTCCTCCAAAGCGACGCAGTGGTGCAGGCCCAGGTCCGGGTCTGCGTCCTGCAGCCATTCGACGGCGGTCAGGTACGCCTCGGGGTGTGGTTTGCCCTGGGCTACGGTGTCCCCTGTGACCAGGACCTCGAAGTACTGCCGTGGAAGGCTGGCCACCACCTGCCTGGCCAGCGGGCCCTCGGACATGGTGACCAGTGCGCACCGGACACCGGCGAGGTGGAGTTCCTCAAGGAGTTCGCGTGCACCCGGCCGCCACGGCACCTGGCGCTGGACGCTGCTGACCACCGAGCCGGTGAGGGTATCGATGATGTCCCGGACTTCCAGCTCCACGCCGGCATCCTGGAGGAGCCCGGCGGAAAAAGTCAGCGACTGCCCCACCAGCTGCATGGCCTGGTCATGGGACCAGGTCCCGCCGTGGGCTTCCACCAGCGCGTGTTCGGCGGCGATCCAGTAGGGCTCCGTATCAACGATTGTCCCGTCCATGTCCCACAGGACGGCTTTGAGCGGGGAACTGTCGGCTGGCAATCGCATGCCCTCAGTCTACGGGGACTGCCTGGGCGCCGGCTGATGGCTACGCCCTCGGCGAATATCGCGCCCTCCGGCACCGACGCCGCTGCTTATGCATGATGTTTCGGCGCTTCATTCAATGCAAAGCCGCGGTCCTTGGACGTAGGGTGAAGAAATGAATAGCTTCGAGGGAGACACCACAGAACCGGGTGCCGGGCCCGAACAGGAGCGGTTCCTGCAGCCGGTAGCTGACGGACAGCGCGTGACAGTGATGCTTGCCGCCTTTGAAGGCTGGAATGACGCCGGGGAAGCGGCCAGCGACTCCCTGCGCTACCTGAACAAATTGTGGGGCGGCAAGAAAGTGGCCTCCATCGACGCCGACGAGTATTACGACTTCCAGTTCACGCGGCCCACCGTGCGCCGGAACGCAGCCGGCGAACGCAAGATCAAATGGCCTTCCACACGGATCTATAAAGCAAGCGCTCCGGACTCCAACGTGGACGTCATCTTTGTCCAAGGCACGGAGCCGTCCTATAAATGGCGCGCCTACACCGCGGAACTCCTGGTCCATGCCGAGGCGCTGAACGTTGACTATGTTGTCCTGGTCGGGGCCCTGTTGGCGGATGTTCCGCACAGCAGGCCGATTCCGGTCAGCACCTCGTCGGACGACGCCCCGCTGCGCGAACGGATGAACCTGGAAGCCTCGCAGTATGAAGGCCCGGTAGGCATCGTCGGCGTGCTGTCGGAGGTGGCACTGCTGGCAGGTATCCCCACGGTTTCGCTGTGGGCAGCCGTCCCGCACTATGTTGCCCAGGCGCCGTCGCCGAAAGCCCAGCTGGCACTCCTGCACCGGATTGAGGAACTGCTCCAGGTTCCCCTGGACACGCACGAGCTGGCTGAGGAAGCGGACGCGTGGGAGCGGGGCGTGGACGAACTGGCCACTGAGGATCCCGAAATTGCGGCCTACGTCCGGCAGCTCGAGGAAGCAAAGGACACGGCCGATCTCCCGGAAGCCACTGGCGAATCGATTGCCCGCGAATTCGAGCGTTACCTCAAGCGTCGGGGCCAGGACCGGCCGTGACCGGCAGCGCCCTGCAAACCGGGCGCTGCCTCATACTCTGGACGGCGGTTTAGAGTACCACGCCCAGCAAGGCGTCCACCGCATCCTTGACCAGGGCCTGGTCGGCAGGGCTTGCAGGTCCGCCGTCGGCGTTTGCCAGCTCCGCCCAGCGGGAAACCGCCGCAATGGCGTTAGGAGCGTTGAGGTCGGCGGCAAGCGCTGCGCGCATCTCGGCCACCAGGGGGGCGGCAGAGTCTTTGGGGGCATGGCCCAGGGCCCGGCGCCACGCTGCAAGTGTGGCCTTAGCCTCCTCGAACCCTTCGATGGTCCAGGCCCAGTCGGAGCGGTAGTGGTGGGCCAGGATGCCAAGGCGGATCGCCGCGGGGTCCTCCCCCGCCGCCCGGAGTTTCGACACGAGCACCAGGTTTCCCTTTGACTTGCTCATCTTCTCGCCATCGAGGCCCACCATGCCGGCGTGGGCGTAGTGCTTGGCCAACGGAACACCCGCAAGCGAGTAGGCATGCCCGGCGCCCATCTCGTGGTGCGGGAAGATGAGGTCCGAACCGCCGCCCTGGACGGTGAAGGGTGAAGGCAGGTACTTCTGCGCGATGACTGTGCATTCAATATGCCAGCCGGGCCTCCCTGCTCCCAGGCTGCCGCCGGGCCAGCTCGGTTCGCCTTCACGGGCCACGCGCCACAGCAGCGGGTCCAATGCCTGCCGCTTGCCGGCCCGTCCGGGATCGCCGCCGCGTTCCGCGAAGAGCTCGAGCATCTCGCTCTCTGCCAGCCCGGAGATGCATCCCAGCGTCCACGCATCAGGTGCGACGGATTGCTTGCCCGCCGCCTCGACGTCGTAATAGACGTCCCCGTCAGGCTCGCCATTGCTGCCCTGCACTGTGTAGGCCAGCCCCAGGCTCACAAGCCGTTCCACTTCCGGGACGATCAGCCCAATGGATTCCACGGCGCCCACATAGTGGTCCGGCGGCAGGACATTGAGTGCTTCCATGTCCGTTTGGAAGAGCTCGATCTGGCCGGCAGCAAGGTCCCGCCAGTCAACCCCCGTCGCCTCGGCACGTTCCAGGAGCGGATCGTCGACATCCGTGACGTTCTGCACATACGCAACGTCCCGGCCGGAGTCCCGCCAGGCGCGGTTCAGGAGGTCAAAAGCAACGTAACTGGATGCGTGCCCCATGTGGGTGGCGTCGTAAGGCGTGATGCCGCAGACATACATGGACGGCCGGCTCTCGTTCTCCAGTACCACCTCGTGGCGCACCGCTGTGTCGAACAGCCGGATGGCGGGCATGCTTCCGGGCACGTCAGGAACGGGGCGGGATATCCAGGATTTCACACACCAAGCCTAGTGCTAGGCGCTGATGACATTGAAACCGAGCAGGAGGTACAGGGCGAGTCCAAGGAAGATCCGGTACCAGACGAACAACCTGTAGCTGCGGGTGGACACGAACTTCAGGAACCAGCCAATGATGACGTATCCCACAACGAAGGCGATCATCGTGGCCAGGGCGGTTTCCGGCAGTCCGTACGGGCCGGCGATGCCCTCATTGGTGACCGTCTTGTAGAGCTGGTAGAACCCGCTGCCGAACACCGCAGGGATGGCAAGAAGAAAGGAATAGCGGGCGGCGGCCTCGCGGGTGTAACCCATCAGGAGGCCGGCCGTGATGGTGCCTCCGGACCTGGAAACGCCGGGAATCAGGGCCAGGGCCTGTGCGAAGCCATAGAGGATGCCGTGCTTGTAGGTCAGCCTGCTGAGGTCCCGTTCCTGCCTGCCGATAGCGTCCGCAACGGCAAGGAAAAGCCCGAAGACGATCAACATGGTGGCAACGATCCACATGCTGCGGAGCACGGACTCGATCTGGTCCTGGAACAGAAGGCCAAGAACGATGATCGGCAGGCTGCCCAGGATGACCAGCCAGCCCATCCGGGCGTCCGGGTCCTGCCGCGATACCTTCCCGGTAAGCGAACCCGTCCAACCCTTGACGATCCGGACAATGTCCCGCCAGAAATAGACCAGGACCGCGGTCTCGGTGCCCAACTGGGTGATGGCTGTGAACGCTGCCCCCGGGTCAGCCGCATTGGGCAGGAATTGCCCCACAATCCGAAGATGCGCACTTGATGAAATCGGTAGAAATTCGGTCAGTCCCTGCACTAGGCCCAGCAGGGCCGCCTCAAACCAGTTCACGCTAAGACCCTACGTCATAGGCAGTGCCGGTTCTGCCCGTAAGCTTGCTGCTATGCAGCAGCGTTACGTCGGCAACAGTGGATTGCGTGTGTCCGCCCTTTCCCTCGGCACCATGGGCTGGGCCGGCGAAACCGACGAACAGGACGCCTCGGAACTCCTGCGCACCTTCCTTAACGCGGGCGGCCGGCACGTTGATACTGCCGCGTCCTACGCCGGCGGCAGGTCGGAGGCAATGATCGGCTCACTGCTGGGCGACGTCGTGGCGCGGACGGAGATTTCCATCTCCACCAAAGCGGGGATGACGACGCCGGATGGCCGGCGCGGCGTGGACACCTCGCGGAATGCCATGCTCACCGGACTTGACGCGAGTTTGGCCCGGTTGGGCACCGACTACGTGGATATCTGGTTTGCCCAGGCCTGGGACGCCAACGTTCCGCTGGACGAAACCCTGTCCGCGTTGGAATTCGCGGTCCGTACCGGCAGGGCACGGTATGCGGGCGTTTCCAACTTCAACGGGTGGCAGACGGCCAAGGCGGCTGCGGTTGCCGGGTTCCCACTGGTGGCGGTCCAGTCCGAGTACTCGTTCCTGCAGCGCCGGCCCGAAGCTGAACTCATCCCCGCGGCGGAAGACGCAGGCCTGGGCCTTATGGCCTGGGCGCCGCTGGGCCGCGGTGTGCTGACCGGCAAGTACCGCGGCAGCATCCCCTCCGGATCGCGGGCCGCATCAGCGGCCGAAGCCGGGTACGTGGAGCCCTACTTGGAGGAGAAGCCGTCCCGAACCGTGGAGGCCGTATGCATGGCGGCCAAGGGCCTGGGGCGGACTCCGCAGGACGTCTCCCTCAGCTGGCTCCTGTCCCAGCACGGCGTGGCCACCGCCATTGTGGGTCCCCGCACGCCCGCGCAGCTGAAAGAGCTGTTGGACGCGCAGCTCACACCCTTGCCACCCGAAATTGCCCGGGCCCTTGAGGATGTTTCAGCGCCGCTGTAAATCCGCGGACTTATTCCTGGACGATCTCCAGGTCCTCGTCGTCATCCACGTCGCTTTCCTCGTCCTCGTCGTCCTCGTCATCAAAGACCTGGAGCGGCGTTACCTCGTTGTAGGCCTCATAGAGCGCATCTTCATAAACTTCGAAGGCGTCTGCGACCGCAAAGAACGCCGCCTCCACGGAGGGGTCACCATCTCCGCGGCGGTTGGATGCTGCTATAAGGTGTTCTTCCATAGCGGTGGTCAAGGACTGAAGCGCGACACGCGGATCGATGCTCATGACTTCACGTTAGCCGGAAAAGGACGAAAATGGAGAGCAATGAAGGAACAATTTCTCACCAGCTCGGTCCAGCGGGAACGGGACTATTTGAGGCAGTACGAGTACCTCGTACTGACGGTCAGTCCTGATGATTCACTGCATGAGGCACGGCGCCGCCTGGTGGAACATTCCGAGTACGGCAAGTGGGAGCTGGAGCGCAGCAAGCTCTACGTGGGCGGGGGCCGCCGCTTTTGGCTGCGCCGGCGGGTGCTGCAGGTCCAGCGGACGGTCTAGCCTTCCAGCGGTCCCAGCCAGGCGTTGGCAACGGTGTTGTGGGCGGACTCGTCATCGGACGGATGGAACATGCCTGCCAGTACATCCCGGTAGAGACGCTCCAGTTCTGAGCCGCGGAAATAGCTCGATCCCCCGCTGACGCGGATGGCCAGGTCCACAACACGCCGCGCAGTCTCCGTGGCGTTCACCTTCAGCCCCACCAGCTTTGGGAACCACTGCGGTCCGTGGTCCACCAGGCCGTCCACGTCAGCGGCCACAGAGGCCAACTGCGGATACAGGCTGTCCATGGCCATGGCCGCCTCTGCAACCTTCCAGCGGATGTCCGGATCCTGCGCGTAGCTGCGTCCGTTGTTCTTGAATGACGTGCGCCGCTTCACGGTCTCCACGCCCGCGGCGAGGGCGCGCTCCCCCAGACCCGTGTAGACGGCTGCGAGCAGCGTCTCGAAACAGGCGAAGATAGCGAAGATCAGCGGGTCCCTGCTGGAACCGACGGGGATCCTGCGGAAGATCCGCTCCGGCGGAACAGTGGCCCTATCCAGGATGGTGGTGTTGGACTGGCTCGCCCGCATGCCCAGGGTGTCCCAGTCGTCCACGATGCGGTATCCGGGCGTTTCCCGCGTGATGAAGCCGTGGACCAGCTCGCCTTCCCCATCCCGGGCGTCCGGGTCCTTGCCGAAAATTCCCAGCCGGGTCCACGCCGGCGAGAGGCTGGTGAAGATTTTGGTCCCTGTGAAGGAGTATCCGCCGCCGGGAAATTGCGTGGCTGTGGTCCGCGAATCGAACAGGACCGAATCGTTGCCGGCCTCGGAGTTGCCGAACGCGAAGATCTCGCCCTCCGCCGCTTCCTTGAGGACGAAGTCGAGGGAGCTGTCACCGCGGGCTTTGAGGACACGTGCGACGCCGGTCCACACCAGGTGCATGTTGACGGCCAGTGCCGTGGCTGGCGCAGCCGTTGCCAGCCTGCGCTGGCACTGGGCCGCCGCTTCGAGGCCAAAGCCCAGGCCGCCGTCGTCCGTTGGCACGAACATCTTCAGGTAACCGGCCTCTGCAAGCTCCGCAAGGTCCTCATGGAAAAACGCGTTCTCCCGGTCGTAACCGGCGGCACGGCCGCGGATCCGCTCCAGGAGGGCGTCGGGCAGGACTTCCTCGGGGGTCATGGCGGCCCGCTCAGTAGTTGGTGAGGAGGGTGTTGAGGACACGTGCACCGAACTTCAGGGAATCCGCGGGAACCCGCTCATCGACGCCGTGGAACATACCGGTAAAGTCCAGCTCATCCGGCAGCATCAGGGGCGCAAAGCCGTAGCCGGTGATACCGAGCCTGCTCAGCGATTTGTTGTCGGTTCCGCCGGAGAGGGTGTACGGCAGGACCTTGGCGCCGGGGTCCTCGGAGTGCAGGGCGTCGATCATGGAATCCACCAGGTTGCCTGCGAAGGGCACCTCCAGGGAGACGTCCTGGTGGACGTAGCTGACGTCGACGCCCGTGCCGGCCAGGTCGCGGACGATTTCCAGGACGTGCTCCTGCTGGCCGGGCAGGGTGCGGCAGTCGATCAGCGCCTCCGCGGACTCCGGGATGACGTTGTGCTTATAGCCGCCCTTGAGCAGCGTGGGGTTGGTGGTGTTCTGGAGTGTTGCCCCCACGAACCGGGCTACGGTCCCCAGCTGGCTGAGCAGAATGTCCGGGTTGTCTGCATCGAACTCCACGCCCGTGAGTTCCGTCACGCCGTCCAGGAACTGGCGGGTGGTGGGGGTCAGCTCAATGGGCCACTTGTACTCGCCGATGCGCGTCACGGCACCGGCCAGCCGCGTCACGGCGTTATCCGTGCTGATCTGCGAGCCGTGTCCCGCCCTGCCGTGGGCAACAAGCCGCAGCCACGAGATGCCCTTCTCCGCTGTCTGGAGCAGGTACGTCCGCTGGCCGCCGATAGTGGCAGAGAATCCGCCCACCTCGGAGATCGCCTCGGTGGCGCCCTCGAACAGCTCCGGGCGCTTGTCCACGGCGTAGCGGGCACCGTAGGCGCCGCCCGCCTCCTCGTCCGCGAAGAAGGCGAAGATGATGTCCCGCTTGGGCTTCCTGCCTGTCCGGGCGAATCCCCGCAGCACGGCAAGGATCATGGCGTCCATGTCTTTCATGTCGACGGCGCCGCGTCCCCAGATCAGCCCGTCCTTCAGTTCCGCGCCGAACGGGTCCACAGACCACTGGTCCCGAAGCGCCGGCACCACGTCCAGGTGGCCGTGCACCACCAGGGCGCTGGCGGACGGGTCCTCCCCGGCCATGCGGGTGACCACGTTTGCCCGCCCCGGAGCAGACTCAAAGATTTCGGCCTCCATGCCGACTTCCTCAATAAGCCCGGCGGCATACTCTGCCGCGGCACGCTCACCCGGGCCCGACCCATCACCGAAGTTGGAGGTGTCTATCCGGATGAGTTCCTGGCAGATCCGGACAACTTCATCCTCGGGCAGGACGTCAGGCATGGAGGGCTCCTCACTGGGAAATGACTGGCTGGTGCAGCGCTGATGCACTGCCCTCAGCCTACCCACTTGGCCCGATTCGATGTTTCAGGAAAAGTCGTGTTAGAGTTTTTCTCGCTGCTTCGGAGAAACGCGAAACGCTGAAAGGCGGAAACGGTTTCCGAAATACCACCTGCGCGGGTGGCGGAATGGCAGACGCGCTAGCTTGAGGTGCTAGTCCTCGAAAGGGGGTGGGGGTTCAAGTCCCCCTCCGCGCACAAAGGGAAGCCCCGGAAAATCACTGATTTTCCGGGGCTTTTTTGTGTCCCTGCCCACTGCGCCGGCGGCTGGCACATGAAAGCCGCGTACGGGCTCCTCCCAAAGCAGGTACCAACTACTCGTGTGCCCGCGGCACGCGGATCATAATGTGGTTCACGGAGCCGGCGACGAGAGCGCACGCCTGAGACCACGTGTGCTCGCCCCCCAGCCGTCGCCGGCTCCACTCACCGCCCGGACTTAGTTCCCGGCTTTGCTCTTTGTGGCGAACCCTGCGTCCGTGGTTACTTCCGGATGCTGAAGGAATCAGAGAAGGTGTAGCCGTCCGCCGGGACAAGTTTCACGTCCATGCGGCTGTTGGTTGCGGTCACATCCAGTGTCCCGAGGGTCGAATTGTGGTTACCGGCTGACCAGGATGCGAAGTAGTGCGACTCGGGGTCGTCGCGATTGATTTCGCGGGGTGTCCGCCCGCCAATGCCCACGGTGATGAAGACTGTTCCCCTGCCTTGGGTCATGGAGTCTCCGGTGTCCACCACGCATCTCTTCTCAACGGTTTTGACCGTCATGTACTCACACCTGTCACTGAAGCCGAGTTGGTGTGTCCGCTGGTACAGGTGCTCATGGCCGTTGAGAACCAGGTCCACCTTCTTGCTGATCAGCATGTTGGTGAGTGACTCCCCCGCTGCGCAGGCATACCGTCCCATCGTGAAGCAGGGAGTATGCATGGCCACTACTGTCCAGGGGATGTTCTCCGCCCGCGCTCCGTCGATTGCCTTTTCCGTCCAGTTCCACCGATCGCTGCCCTTTGAGTAGTCGAGCTTGCCAGCCGGAAATTCGATGCCAGGTGAAACCACGATGATCCGCGCCAGGGGTTCTTCCTGCGGAACGTCTACGAACCACTGTTCCGCGTAGTCGCCTTGCAGGCCGGGAAGCCTGTTAGGCAGGCATGCCGCCAACTTCTTGATGTCGCCGTCAGAGCCGTCACTCTCATGGTTTCCAGGAAGCAACTGGTAAGGGAAGTCCGCTCCCAGCTTCCCGGTAACCATGTCGCAGAATTCCTGGTCGGCACCGGGCTCGTAGGGGAAATCACCCAGCGCGATGTTGAAGTCCGGCTTCAGTTCGGCCACCGTGTCCAGCACCGCCAGGGCACCCTCGCCCAGGCCGATGTCTCCGGCGGCGGTGAAGTGTACGGACTTTTCCTCGGGGGATCCGCAGGCGGCAAGGACTACCAAGCTCAGGGTTGCCATTCCGGCGACCAGCAGCTGCCTCACAGATCGCGTGCTACGAAACATGAATGAACCAACCCCCGGGATGTGTATTGGGTTTGTAGCTTGAAGCGATCCTACCGGTGTGGACTGGGAGGACAATGGGCACGGGCGCGGCCTACAGGTGGTCCGCGAAGGCCAGGTCCACAGCGACTGCCGTGCGGTGCCCGGTTCCATGGTGGCTACCGGCCGTCTGCACGGCTTGTGCCGTGCCCCTGCAGGAGACGGACCAGGCGCACCCAAGGCAGCGCGGCTTTTGTCAACGATTTGGTAACAGGGCTAAGTGGGTTGCCGAGGCCCCTGAAACACTCCCAGTGACGGACCTGCCGGAGCCCGCGGGCCCCGGCACCGTTTGGCTGTGTCAATGCGGATGAAGTCTCCGTGGGGACCTGGTGCCTTCTGCGAGCCGCGAACCCTTGACCGCCGGCCTGTACAGGACGCGGCGCTCACCGGCCCGGCTGGCCCTGCGCGCCCGGCGGCGGGCTTTCCTCTCCGGGCGGTCAATCGCGGACAGGATTGCGAATGTGCCCGTGACCCAAAGGAACGCCGTGGACAACACCACGGCGATTTCCAGCTCAGTGCCCATAACCAATATTTTAGGCCGTGCAGGCGTACAAAGAGAGACGAGTCCCAGATCGGTTTCGCCGGGTCCGGGGAGCTCTACAGCACGCCCAGTACCCCCACTGCGGCCAGGACATCCTGCACGGTGACTGCCAGCAGGGCAGGGTCCGGCTGGTGGGCAAACGTGTCACCCCGCCGCAGCTCGGCCCGGGTCAGGACTATATGCGGCCCCGGGGGCGGGCCCCAGATTTCGGGCGGAGCAGGCCCAAACAGCACCACCGAAGGCGTCCCGTACGCGGAGGCCAGGTGCGCGGCCCCGGTATCCGCGGAGATCACCAGCCGGGCCGCTGCGATGGTGGCAGCGAACTCCCCCAGTCCCAGCCTTCCGGCCAGCACCGCGTCCTGGGACAGCCCGGACTGCCGGCATACCTCAGCTGCACGGTCCCTTTCCTGGCTGCCGCCCGTAAAGACGACATTGTGCCCCGCCACGGCGAGTGCTGAGGCAACGGCGGCGAACCGCTCAGCAGGCCAGAGGCGGCTGCCATAGGCCGCCCCGACATGCAGAACGGTGGCTGCAGGAACGGGGCTGGACTGCTGGGGCGCGTTCAGCTGGATGTCCAGCGGATCAGCTTCGATGCCGTGCCACTCCAGGAGCGCGGCCCAGCGTTCCCTTTCATGCAGCCTGGCACGCCACGGCGGCCCGTCCCGGTGTTCGCTCCGGTGCCCGATAGTTCGCCGCGCCTGCAATGCCTCAATCCGTCCCTGGCTCTCGGGACCACTGCCGTGCAGGTTCACTGCAACATCCACCACGCCGGGTTCCACGGCCAACGGCTCGTCCAGGCCATGGGTGGGCAGTAGCTCGTAGCCGCCCACCAGTCCCAATGCCTCTGACAGCCATCCCTGCGCCGCATACCGCAGCCGGTGCCCAGGGTAGGCGCGGCGAAGGGCCTTGAGGGCAGGCACGGCCACCAGCAGGTCCCCCAGCTTCAGTGCCCGAAGCACCAGGAGTTCCGGTCTTCCGTCGCCCTGTTTCCCCGGCGCGGCGTGGGCGAGGAGTTCCCCGCCGCTCATGCGTCCCCTGCCGGCAGCTCGGTGGCGGCCAGGCTCCGCACGTCCTCGTAGACATCCCGCACTGCAACATCGGCCACCAGTGAATCGTTGTGCGGGCACCGCGGCGCCGTCCAGCCAACCTGGGTGACGTCTATCCCGCAGGTAGGGCAGGCGGTGACCCAGGATGCGTGAATGCGGTGCAGGCTCCTGCCCAGCGCCGCGGCGTTGATGACGTTGCCCGCCCAGAAAATTCCCACAGTGGGGACTCCCAGTGCCTGGGCGAGGTGCCGGGGGCCGCTGTCGTTGCCAACAACTACAGCCGCGCTGGCTAGGAGCGCCACAAGCCCGCCCATATCCAGGTCCCCCGCCAGGGAACGGACGTGGGCGGAGGCTGCCTGTTCCGCGATCTCTGCGGCCAGTCCCTGTTCACTCCCGTCCCCGACGACAACAACCCGGAGCCCGTCCGCGGCGCACGCCGCCGCAAGTTCAGCAAACCGCACAACCGGCCAGCGGCGGCGGGGATCCGTAGCGCCCGGATGCACCACCACCAAAGGCACCGGGCCGCCGTCGTCCATTACGACGGCGGGGCGGGCCAGTCCCGGCGCGGGTGCCAGGCGGGCCTCCAGGTCGACGGGGTAGGCGCCGGCCAGGCCGGCCACTTCCAGTGCCCTTAGCGGCTCGTGCTGGTAACAGAGGTAGGGAACGGTACGCTCCAGGCTGGCGGCGTCCGCTGTCCGTGTGCCCACCGTGTGCCGGGCGCCGAGGCGAAGGAGGAACGGGTTTGAGTAGCGCCCTCCGCCGTGGAGCTGTATGGCCAGGTCGAACCCCTGTCCCCGCATGTCGTCAAAAAACGCCTCCAGCTCGTCCGCGTTCTCCTGCCCCGGACGGACGCCTTCAGCAACCGGAAGGATGCACACCTCGTCTACGGGACTTATGGTGGCGGCAAGCAGTGCCTGGTGCACGGGAGTACCCAGCAAGGTGATTGAGGCGTCGGGATAGGCCGCTTTGAGGGCGGATATGGCAGGGAGGGCAAAGACGAGATCGCCCAGGCCTCCGCCACGCAGTACAGCGATCCTCGTCACGTCCTGGAATTTTTCCAGGACAGGGCCAACGCCGGTACCTGTCCGCCGGGAACCACCGAACTCTGCGGTGAGCTGCTCCATGTTTACCCCTTACTCATAGTGTGCGGAACGCCTCCGTCCGTTGCGTCCTCCGCTGGCCTGCACCCGTGCTGCGGTGATTAACCGCGGACTGCGTCCGTTCAACCCTTACCCAGCAGACGGTCAACATACTCTGGCTATTGGGGAATAGCCTCGTGATGCTGTACGTTTCATACGCGACAGGCGAACCAAAGAAAAGAGAAGCACCTAAAGTGGCAACCGATTACGATGAACTGCGCTCCGACGTCAAGGAATCGCAGGACAACTCACTCGAGCAGCTCCAGTCAGCAAATGCTCCCGATGCACGCAGCGTTGTGCTTGAGCTGGATGAGGCTGACGGGCTCGACGGCGCAGGCGTGCCCGGAGGCGAGTTCGTGGCCGAAGAGCTCGTGGTACAGGTCATCCCGCAGGCTGAAGATGAATTCACCTGCTACTCCTGCTTCCTGGTCCGTCACCGGTCCCAGATTGCTCGCCAGAAGGATGGCCACAGCTACTGCACCGAGTGCGAAGGCTAGTTAACTCAGTCGACGTGGGGCTTCGGGAACATCCGTGGCCCCACCGATCCTAAGGCACGCCCTGATGTTGGCGTGCCTTTCGGTTTTAAGGCGGCACCCAGGAGGCCCCGGTACTGTGGCGCGTATGGCACACGATGACCCGGCCGGCACCTGGCCTCGATGAACATAACCGGCGACCTCTGGACCAGGCTGCTGGACGCGTTCAGCCGCGCGGACTCCCCGAGGGTGACTCTTACCGAGCTGGTGCTGGCACTGGTGGTAGCTGCAGCCCTGTCAGTTCCGGGGCGTTCGTGGAGGTATTTCGGCCTGCTGGCCACGGCAACGCACGAAATGGGGCACGCGGTGGCAGCACTGCTCAGCGGCCAGCGGCTCTCGGGCATCCGGCTCCGCCTCGACCACTCCGGAACCACCACTACGTTCAGCCGCAGCAGGCTCGCCAGTGCGTGGTCGTGCTTTTGGGGGTTCCCGGTCCCGGCGATCGTAGGTGCCGCGTTTGTCTGGTGCGGGTTCAATGGCTGGGGCCCGGCCGCCATCATGGCCGGTGGCCTGGCCCTGGCCGCCTCGCTGCTGTTCCTGCGGAATTTTGCCGGCATCCTCATTACTGTCACCGCGATCGCAGTGACAGTGCTTCTCATCCTTTTGGTTCCGACGTCATTCGTAGGGCATGTGGCCGTCATCCTGGGTGTGGCACTGCTGGTGGCCGCCGTGCGCGACCTGGTCAAGCTGGCGCACCTTCACCTGCGTCGGCGGGAGCGGCTGGCCAGTTCTGACGCCTACCTGCTGTGGCGCGCCACGTCGGTTCCCTCAGCAGTCTGGATCGTCCTTTTCGCAGCGCTGGTGGCGGGCTCCTGGCTCTGGGCCTGGCAGCCCATCTCCACAGTCCTTTACGCGGGAGCATAGGCTGGTCCCATGAGCCAGGAAACGGACACCACCACCCAGCCGCCCACCGAGGCGGGCGGCGCAGAGCACAGTACCCGCGGCGCCTATGTCACCGGTGGAGCGGAATTCAACCGTGATACCAATTACATCGAGGACCGCATCACCAAGGATGGTTCCCCGGGCAGCAATGGCGAGCCCGGCTGGCCCGTGGAGGCGGGCCGCTACCGGCTGATCGCAGCACGCGCCTGCCCCTGGGCCAACAGGACTGTCATCGTCCGGCGCCTGCTCGGCCTGGAGGACGCTATTTCCCTGGGACAGCCCGGCCCCACCCACGATGCGCGATCGTGGACCTTTGACCTCGATCCGGGAGGCGTGGACCCGGTCCTGGGTATCGGAAAACTCCAGGATGCCTACTTCAGGCGTTTCCCTGGCTACCCGCGGGGCATCACCGTCCCGGCAATCGTGGACGTATCCAGCGGCGCCGTGGTGACCAACAATTTCCCGCAGATCACCCTGGACTTCGCCACCGAGTGGACGGAGTTCCACCGCCCGGGGGCGCCGGACCTGTACCCGGAGACTCTGCGGGAGGAGATCGACCAGGTCAACAAGCGCGTGTTCACCGAGGTCAACAACGGGGTATACCGCTGCGGCTTTGCAGGGTCCCAGGAAGCCTACGACGCCGCCTACGCCCGGCTGTGGTCCGCGCTTGACTGGCTGGAAGACCGGCTCTCGGGGCAGCGCTACCTGGTGGGCGACACCATCACCGAAGCGGACGTCCGGCTGTTCACCACGCTGGCCCGCTTCGACGCCGTTTACCACGGCCACTTCAAGTGCAACCGCCAGAAACTCAACGAAATGCCCGCCCTCTGGGGCTACGCCCGGGACCTCTTCCAGACCCCCGGCTTTGGGGACACCATCGACTTCGTGCAGATCAAGCAGCACTATTACATCGTCCATGAGGACATCAACCCCACCGGCATCGTTCCTGCGGGACCGGACCTGGGCGGCTGGCTGGAAGCCCACGGCCGGGAAGCACTTGGCGGCCGTCCCTTTGGAGACGGCACCCCGCCCGGACCTGTCAAAGAGGGCGAGGAAGTGGCGCCCGGCCATGGGGCTTCTCCGGAACAATAGACGGCATCGGGCGGTAAGCGCTTTCCGGTTAGAATTGCGCCATGCAGACATCACACGGCTTTGTGGCGCCCGGATACGGCGGCGTCCTGGAACTGTTCGACTCATTCCTTCGCGATGACCCGCAGTACAGCGCGCAACTGGCCGCGTATAAGGACGGCGTCCAGGTGGTGGGGCTGTCCGGCGGGCCGGACATGGCTCCGGACTCCGTGACAGGGGCGTATTCCTGTTCCAAGGGCGTGGCCGCCATGGTGATCGGACTGCTGGTGCAGGACGGACTGCTGAACCTGGACCAGACCGTGGCACACTACTGGCCGGAGTTTGGGGTGCATGGAAAAGACCGGCTCCTGGTCCGGCAGGCCTTGTCCCACCAGGCCGGGCTCATGGGCGTTGAAGGCGGCTTCCCCCTGGAAGAGTTCACCACCCCGGCCGCCGCTGCCCGGCTCGCCGCAGAGGCCCCGGCCTGGGAGCCCGGCAGGCAGTTCGGCTACCACGCGCTCACCATCGGGATCATTATGGAGGAACTGTGCCGCCGCACGGCCGGAGAAACGCTGCAGGAGGTGTATGGGCGGCGGATCCGGGGTCCGTTCAGCGTCGACTTTTTCCTCGGACTGCCGGAGGAACAGGAATCCCGCTACCGGAACGTCCTCTATTCGGCCGGCCCGGAGCAACCCTGGGTGGATCCACTCAGCCTTGAAGGCCTGAACAGCAACGCCCCCGTAAGCACCATCATGGAACTCCCCAACATCCGCTCCGTTCGGGCCGCAGGAATGTCGGCCGCCGGAGGGGTGGGAACCGCTGAAGGCCTGGCCCGCCTCTACGCCGCGGCCACCACGGGCACCAACGGAGGGACACCGTTCCTCAACGCTGCCACCGTTGACCTCATGTCCCGGGAACAAGTGTGGGGCCTTGACCGCTCCTCCGGCCTGGACAACGCGTTCGCCGTTGTCTTCATGAAACCGCACCCGTCGCGTAACTTCGGCAGCCACCGAGCGTTTGGGCATGAGGGCGCCAACGCCGCCCTCGGGTTTGCGGACCCGGTCTATGGGCTGGGTTTCGGCTACATCCCGCAGCGGCAGGAGGACGGCCGGACACCGGGCCGTGCACACCGACTGGCAGCTGAAGTACGCCGATCGGCGGCGGACCTGTCCTGAACCGTCCTGCTCCCGTGCCGGCGCGGACGCTTGACCAGCAGCTTTGTCCGCAACCGTGAATCGCCCGTAACGTTGTACGGATGACCAAGCCGAAAGTACGCCCGGATGCCCGCTGGGCCAAGGGGACCATTTTCCTCAAACAGGCGGTATCGGGGCTGTCTGCGGCCTTTGCAACACAACGGCTCCAGCTGGCGGCAAAAGCGGCCGTTGCTGCCGGAGTGGCGTTCCTCATCGCTCCGCTGATGCCGGGAGTGGCTGCCCAGTATCCCTACTACGCACCGCTGGGCGCGCTGGTGGCTATGTACCACAATGTTGCCGGATCCATACAACAAGGACTGCAGGCCCTTGCCGGCCTTGCCATGGGCATTGGACTGGCGTTCGTGCTTGTTAATGTCACCGACCCGTCGCCCGTTGCCGTGGCCCTGATCATGGGGATCGGCGTGCTGCTGGGGGGCCTTCCCGGAATTGGCAAGGGCAGTGACTGGATCCCGACGGCGGCGCTGTTGGTCCTGCTGATCGGCGGCAGTAATCCGGACGATTTTTCCTTCGGATACCTCGTCCAGATGGGTGCCGGCGTCGCTGTGGGAATCGGCGTCAATTTCCTGATTTTCCCACCGCTGCACTTCAATGCCGCGGCAGCCAGCCTGGACGATTTGCGCATCGCCCTCGGGAAACAGCTCACTGACATGGGCAAGGCACTTCTGGAAGAGTGGCCGCCCAAGCACGAGGACTGGTCCCGCCGTTCGGACGAACTCTCGGCCGCTGCCCGCTCAGTCCGGCATCTCGTCAAGGAAGCGGACGCCAGCCGCAGGGCAAACCCGCGGCGCAAACTCCACCCCCGCGATGTTGACCTCGACTACCGCAACCTGCGCGAACTGGAGCGGGTGACCTTCCACATCCAGGACATTACGGACGTGCTGTCGGATGTCATTTACGAGAGTGACGTGCCGTACGGGGTGCCGCTGCAGGACAACGCCCCGCTGGCTGACGCCCTGAAGTCAGCGGGTGATCTTCTGCGCTCGTTCAGCGAGGATGACCCGGCCACACAGGAGGAGAAGCTCAGGGCGGCCAGGTCGGCGGTGGAAGCCTGCCTCGCAGCCACCGCCGGGAGGCAGCCGGACCAGGGCATGGTTCCGGCGTCCGAATCGGTCCTCCTGAGCCTCCACCGGATCCTGCGGGCTGTCCGGTCAGCTTCTTAGAGGGCGCTCACTGAACCGTGGAAATGGCGCCTCCCTGAGCGGGGATTCCACGCCACGAAGTCGGACCTGTCCCACGCTCCGGCAGGGCTATCTACTGTTGTGATCTCCAAGGCAACCCGGCAGGGAAGAAACACCGGGGCGTCGAAGTCCACGCCCCAGGCGAAGGAATCACCACGGGACGGGCCTACATCGGCGAGCGCCCTGGAGGCAAGGTACATGCCGTGCGCTATGGACCGGCGCATCCCCAATGCCTTGGCGGAGAGAACGCTCAAGTGAATCGGATTGAAGTCGCCGGAGACTGCCGCGTAGGCACGGCCGGTATCAACACCGAGGTGCCAGAGGGCCGTGGGATCAGGTGCCTTGAATTCCGCCCGGTCGGGAGCCGGGGACGGTTTGTCGATGCCCGGGAGGAAGACTCCCTTGGCAAGGTACGTGGAGATTCCCAGCCAGCAGACCTCGGCTGTTCCAGCCCGGCGGACCTCGGCAATAACGTCCACCTGTGTGCCCGACCGGTGCCCACGCAGGTTCTCCACCCTGGCGGTGATGTCCAGTGCGTCGGTGAAGAACACGGGAATCCGCTGCTCCACGCTGTTGCGAAGGTGGATCATACCGAGCAACGGCAAGGGAAAATCGTCCCTGTTCATCACACTCATGGCCAGGGGAAAAGCGAGGGCGTGGATGAACCCGGCCGGCAGCACGTCGCTGGCTGTTTCGCCGATCAGGTGCTGGTACGCGGTGAGGGTGGCAACGTCGACGGCGACGCCCCGCACTTCATGGCTTTCAGCCGGCAGTGCAGTGCCCTCGTGGGCGCCCAAGAGCCGGCGGCGTGCGGCCTGCGCTGCGGCGTTGACGTACAGTTTGGACAGCGACGGCATCTCCCCCAGAATGACCGGCTGGGCGGAGGTCATGCCCCCACCATGTTCTGCCCGCATACCCGCAGGACCTCCCCGTTGATACCCGCGGCGGCGTCGCTTGCCAGGAACGCGATGGTTTCTGCAACATCCGTTGGCGTGCCGCCCTGCTGCAGCGAATTCAGCCGCCGCCCGATCTCCCTGACGGCGAGGGGGATCCGTGCCGTCATCTCGGTTTCGATGAAGCCCGGGGCCACCGCGTTGATGCTGCCCCCGTGCGCTGCCAGGAGCGGAGCGCTGGCCCTGACCATTCCCATTACCCCTGCCTTGGACGCCGCGTAGTTGGTCTGCCCCCTGTTGCCGGCGATGCCGCTGGTGGAAGCAACAGACACAATACGCGGGGATTCCCGGAAGTGTTCAGACGCAAGCAGCGCTTCGTTGATCCGGAGCTGCGCGGTGATGTTGATGCTGATCACCGAGCTCCACTTCGAGTGGTCCATGTTGGCGAGGAGCTTATCCCGGGTGATGCCTGCATTGTGGACCATGATGTCCAGACGGCCGTGGCGTTGTGCCGCGTGCCCGATGATCCGCTGCCCGGCGTCGTCCCTGCTGATGTCCAGCTGCAGGGCTGTCCCCCGGACCTCGTTCGCCACGGCTGCCAGCTGGTCACCGGCGGCCGGAACGTCGACAAGGATGAGCGTGGCGCCGTCACGGTGCAGGGTGCGGGCAATGGCTGCGCCTATGCCGCGGGCAGCTCCGGTCACAACGGCAATCTTGCCTGCGAGCGGCTGGTCAACGTCGCGGGCGGGCTCGCCGGAGGTGCTGGACACGGTGATGAATTGCCCGTCCACGAAGGCGGAACGGCCCGAGAGGAAGAACCGGAGGGCGGCCAGGGAACTTGCGCTTGTTGCCGGGACGCCTTCCCGGAGAACTATGCCGTTGCCAGTGGCGCCGCCGCGCAGTTCCTTGGCCAGCGAGCGCAGGAACCCGTCGATCCCCTGGCGGGCAGCCGCAGCGGACGGGGAATCTGCCTCTGACGCCGGCCGGGACACCGTGACCACCCGACCGCCGGGGGCGAGGTCCCTCAGCGAGGCCGCTGCCGTGAGGATGGGCTTTTCGAGATCCCCAGGGCCGGCTACTTCGTCCAGCGCCAGGATGATGGCACCAAGTTTCTCGCGGGGTACCGCGTGCCGCCGGACATCGAGGTCCCAGGAGAGTAGTTCGGCAGCCAGGTTGTCGGCTTCGGCGGTGTTTCCCTGCACCAGGACGGGGCCGGTGATCAAGGGCTGCCCGAGCTGGTATCTGCGGAGAACCGCGGGCTGGGGCAGTCCGAGCTTTTTGGCCACGTTCCGGCCAACGCCGTGGTGTACCAGTTGTGCGTACTTGTCTGTCATCTGTGTCCCCTACAGCGATTCGAGAATGGCGACGACGCCCTGGCCGCCGGCGGCGCAGACCGAGACCAGGCCCCGTGAGGGCCGTCCGTCCGTCCTGCCTTTGGCGTGGAGCTGCTTGGCCAGGGACGCCACGATCCGGCCGCCGGTGGCGGCGAATGGGTGGCCGGCGGCCAGGGACGAGCCGTTAACGTTCAGGCGCGAACGGTCAACGCTGCCAAAGGCGCCCTCCAGGCCGAGCCGTGTCCGGCCGAACTCTTCGTCCTCCCAGGCAGCCAGAGTGCTGAGGACCGTGGCGGCAAAGGCTTCGTGGATTTCGAAGAAGTCGATGTCCGCAAGCGTGAGGCCTTGCCGGGCCAGCAGCCTGGGCACGGCGAACACGGGAGCCATCAGCAGGCCGTCCTTGCCGTGGACAAAGTCGACGGCGGCGGCCTCGGCGTCCACCACGGCCGCGAGCTTGGGCAGGTCATGGGCGTCCGCCCAGGACTCGGAAGCCAGCAGGACCGTTGAGGCCCCGTCCGTCAGCGGCGTGGAGTTGCCGGCCGTCATGGTGGCGTCGGCACCGAGGTTCTTGCCGAAGACCGGCTTGAGGGTAGCGAGCTTTTCGAGCGACGTATCGGCGCGGAGGTTGCCGTCGCGCGCCAGGCCCCGGTACGGCGTGATGAGGTCATCGAAGAACCCGGCCTCGTAGGCGGCCGCGAGGTTCCGGTGGCTGTTGTAGGCCAGCTCGTCCTGGGCCTCGCGCGAAATCTTCCACTGTGCCGTGGTGAGGGCCTGGTGCTCCCCCATGGACAGGCCGGTTCGGGGCTCGGCCGTCCCGGGAGCCAACGGGGCCAAGTCCTTGGGCCGCAGCCGGCCGAGGATCTGCAGCCGCTGCGGCAGCGTCTTTGCCCGGCTGAGGTCCAGGATCACTTCGCGAAGGCCCTCGCTGACCACCACGGGAGCATCCGAAGCGGAATCCACGCCGCCGGCCACTGCTGAGTCGATCTGTCCCAGCTTGATCTTGTTCGCCAGGCCCACCACGGTCTCCAGGCCGGTGGCACAGGCCTGCTGCAGGTCGTAGGCCGGGGTCTCGGCGGAGAGCGCGGAGCCCAGCACGGCTTCACGGGTGAGATTGAAGTCCCTGGAGTGCTTGAGGACCGCACCGGCAGCCACTTCCCCGATGCGCTCGTCCTGCAGTCCGAACCTGGCGATGAGCCCGTCCAGTGCCGCGGTCAGCATGTCCAGGTTGGAGGACTTTGCGTAGGCGCTGCCGGCGCGGGCAAACGGGATCCGGTTTCCTCCGACGATCACTGCCCTGCGGAGGTCAGTGGTCTTCGCAGCCAGGCTGCGTGCTTCTTCGGGTCCAGCGGTGGACTGTCCGTCAATGGACATGGATATCTCCTCGGGTCACGTGCGGTTACCGATACCCAGCGTACCTGATACGCTGAGTATCGTGAACAACCACGACAACGGCCCAGCCGGGCCGCCTGCACCCGGCAGCCCGGACGGGCGCTCTTCGCGCTGGCAGAGCCACCGGGAGGAACGCCGCAGGGAGCTGATCAAGTCCGCACGGCGAGCAGTGCACGTGCTGGGCAGCGACGCCTCCATGGAAGAGATCGCTGCCGCCGCCGGCACCTCGAAGTCCGTGTTCTACCGCTATTTCGGTGACAAGGCCGGGCTTCAGCAGGCGGTGGGCGAAGTTGTCCTGAGCCAGATGCAGCGCCGGATCCAGGAAGCCGCCCAGAACGCGGACACTCCGCGCGAAGGACTCCTGGCCATGGTCTCCGCCTACCTCCAGATGGCGGACACCAGCCCTAACGTCTACACGTTCGTCACCCGGTACGGCAGCGGCGACCCGGAGGTATCCTCGGGCGCAGTGTCCGGGGCCCTCGGGCACTTCTTTGACGCCGTGGCCGACATGATCGCCACCCCCATGAGGTCGCACCTGGGCGACGGCAAGCAGGCGGTCATCGGCTACTGGCCCAAGGCGGCGATCGGACTGGTAAGGAACGCCGGGGAACAATGGCTCAGCACTCCGGACTCCCCTGCCAAGCCCGGCCAGGAGGCGATGGCACGGCAGATCACGGCCTGGCTGTGCGTGGGCATCGCCCCCGAACTCTCGCCTTCGGCACGTGGATGACCCCGCACTGCCCGCCGGACCAACAGCTCGACCCGCAGCCAACGCAACCAACCACCCGCAACCACGTAGCAATAAGCACTGTCAGCACCAACGAAGGACATTGACATGACTGAAGTAGTGGACCGTCCAGCCGGCAAGGGGCAGCGCCCCGCCGCCGCTAAACCGGCACCGGGCCCTTCCCGGGCCCAGCCCGCCGTCGACGTGGAAGCACTGGGCCGGCAACTGCTGGGCAAGTGGGCCGATGTCCGGCTCCAGGCCCGGGAGCTGGCCGCCCGCCCCGAACTCCACAAGATCGAGGGCCTGACGCACACCGAGCACCGAAAAAGGGTGTTCGGGCAGCTGCGGTACCTGGTGGAGAATGAAGCCGTCCACCGCGCATTTCCGGCAGCGCTGGGCGGTTCCGACGACCACGGCGGCAACATCGCCGGCTTCGAGGAGCTTGTGGTGGCCGATCCCTCGCTCCAGATCAAGGCCGGGGTGCAGTGGGGACTTTTCGGCTCTGCCGTGATGCACCTCGGCACTGCCGGACACCATGCCAGGTGGCTTCCGGGCATCATGAACCTGGACATTCCCGGCTGCTTCGCCATGACCGAGACGGGACACGGCTCGGACGTGGCCAGCATTGCGACAACCGCAACCTATGACCCGTCCACGGAGGAGTTCGTGGTGCACACCCCCTTCCGCGCCGCCTGGAAGGACTACATCGGCAATGCGGCCACCGACGGACTGGGCGCCGTGGTGTTCGCCCAGCTGGTCACCCGCGGAGTAAACCATGGCGTCCATGCCTTCTACGTGGACCTTAGGGATCCGGAGACCAAGGACTTCCTGCCGGGAATCGGGGGCGAGGACGACGGCATCAAGGGCGGGCTCAATGGCATCGACAACGGCCGGCTGCACTTCACCGGCGTCCGGATCCCCCGGACAAACCTCCTCAACCGCTACGGTGACGTTGCTCCTGACGGAACCTATTCGTCGCCCATTGCCAGTCCCGGCCGCCGGTTCTTCACCATGCTCGGCACACTGGTCCAGGGACGGGTATCACTGGACGGCGCTGCGGTGGCGGCGTCCAAAGTGGCACTGAAAGCGGCCATCGGCTACGCCACGGAACGCCGCCAGTTCAACGCCTCTTCTCATACAGACGAGGAAGTCCTCCTCGACTACCAGCGGCACCAGCGGCGCCTGTTCACGCGGCTCGCTACCACCTACGCCGCCGGATTCGCCCACGAACAACTGCTGGAGAAATTCGACGACGTCTTCTCCGGCGCCCACGACACGGACGAGGACCGCCAGGACCTGGAAACCCTGGCTGCCGCCCTGAAGGCCCTGAGCACCTGGCACGCGCTGGACACCCTGCAGGAATGCCGGGAAGCCTGCGGCGGCGCCGGCTTCCTGATCGAAAACCGCTTCGCCTCACTGCGGGCAGACCTGGACGTCTACGCCACGTTCGAAGGTGACAACACGGTGTTGCTGCAGCTGGTGGCAAAGCGTCTCCTGGCTGATTACGCCAAGGAGTTCCGGAACGTGGACTTCGGCGTCATGGCACGCTACGTGGTGGGCCAGGCCACCGGCGCCGCGATCCACCGGACCGGCCTGCGCCAGGTTGCCCAGTTCATGGCCGACACCGGTTCGGTGCAGCGGGCTGCCATCGCCCTCCGCGACGAGGCGGGCCAGCGCGCGCTGCTCACTGACCGGGTGCAGACCATGGTGGCGGAGGCGGCGGGCTCGCTCCGGGGCAGCAACAGGCTCTCGCAGGAGAAGGGCGCCGCGCTGTTCAACCGGCACCAGAACGAACTCATCGACGCCGCGCAGGCGCACGCCGAGCTCCTGCAGTGGGAGGCCTTCACGGACGCGCTCCGCGAGGTGGAAGATCCCGGGACCAGGATGGTCCTGACCTGGCTGCGGGACCTCTTCGGCCTGTCGCTGATCGAGAAGAACCTGTCCTGGTACCTCATGAACGGGCGCCTCTCCATGCAGCGGGGCCGCACAGTGGGCGAATACATCAACAGGCTGCTGGTGAAGATCCGGCCGCACGCCCTGGACCTCGTGGAAGCGTTCGGTTATGGCGATGACCATGTGCGCGCCGCCGTGGCCACAGGCGCCGAGAAAGAACGGCAGGACGAGGCACGGGCCTACTTCCGCAGCCAGCGGGCGAGCGGCCAGGCCCCGGTGGACGAGAAGGTGCTGCTGGCCAGGACCGCCGCGGCCAAGCGGAACTGACCGTCCCCTGGCGCCATGAACGACGACGGCGCCGCTCCCCTTGCGAGGGAAGCGGCGCCGTCGTCGTCATGAGGCAGTCCTTCACATAGGTTCGCTAGCTCCGGGCCGGAAGCACGGAGCGGTACACCTCGAGCGTGGTTTCCGTAATGGATTCCCAGGAGAAGTGCTTCTCGGCACGCAGCCGGCCTGCCTGGCCCATGGCGCGGGCGCGCTCCGGGTCGGAGACCACCTCGGTAAGGGCTGCGGCGAATTCGGTCACGAATTTTTCGGGATCGAGGGGCGTTCCGGTGCCGTCGGTGACCTGCTCGAGGTCAACCAGGAGGCCGGTCTGGCCGTGCTCCACCACCTCCGGAATTCCGCCGGTGGCGCTGGCAACCACCGCTGCGCCGCACGCCATGGCCTCCAGGTTGACGATGCCCAGCGGCTCGTAAATGGAGGGGCAGGCGAAGGCAGTCGCGTGGCTGAGCACCTGGATGAGCTCGTGGCGAGGCAGCATCCGTTCAATAAGCACGACGCCGGTCCGCTGGCTTTGCAGTTCCTCTATGAGGCGTGCCGTTTCGGCAGCAAGTTCGGGAGTGTCCGCGGCGCCCAGGCACAGGACGAGTTGAACGTCAGCCGGCAGCTTGGCCGCTGCGCGGAGGAGGTAGGGCACGCCCTTCTGGCGTGTGTTCCTGCCCACAAAGACCACGCTGGGCTTGGCGGGATCGATGCCCAGGGCGCGGACGGCGTCGTCATTCTCGTCACGTTGCCACATCTCGACGTCGATGCCGTTGTGGACCACCCGGACCTTTTCGGGATCGACGTCCGGGTAGCTGCGCAGGATGTCCTGGCGCATGCCCTCCGAAACCGCGATGATGGCTGCGGCTGCCTCGTACGCGGTCTTCTCCACCCAGGACGAGAGCGCATACCCGCCACCGAGCTGCTCCGCCTTCCAGGGCCGCAGCGGCTCCAGGCTGTGGGCGCTCAGGACATGCGGGATACCGTGCAGCAGGGATGCCAGGTGCCCTGCCATGTTGGCGTACCAGGTGTGCGAATGGACCAGGTCCGCGCCTTCCACGTCCGGCACAATCCGCAGGTCCACACCGAGGGTCTGGACCGCGGCGTTGGCTCCGCCAAGGTCCTCCGGCACCTGGTAGGACGTTACGGCGGCGCCATGATAGTCGGTATCGCGGGGAGCCCCAAAAGCACGAACCTGCAGGTCAACATGCTTACTAAGCACCCTGCTCAATTCGGCCACGTGGACTCCGGCGCCACCGTAGATCTCCGGCGGGAACTCTTTGGTCACAATGTCTATTCGCACAAGACCCAAGGTAGTCCTTCCCGCTTAACTGTTCTAGTGTGAAGGGGTCCGGGCGTACCGGACTGTCTTGGGGAGTTACGAAGGCGTACAGGAGCGACCATCATGCCGTTGAACAAAAAAGTCCTGGCCATTGTCCTCGCGGGTGGCGAGGGAAACAGACTGATGCCACTGACGGCAGACCGGGCCAAACCTGCTGTACCCTTCGCCGGGAGCTACCGCCTGATTGACTTTGCGCTGTCCAACCTGGTGAATTCCCGCTACCTGCAGATTGTTGTATTGACGCAGTACAAGTCCCACAGCCTTGACCGCCACATCTCGGAGACCTGGCGCATGTCCACCCAGCTGGGCAACTACGTCGCCTCGGTGCCGGCGCAGCAGCGTGTGGGCAAGAGCTGGTTCCTGGGCAGCGCCAACGCCATCTACCAGTCCCTGAACCTGATCCATGACGCCAACCCGGACATCGTGGTGGTGGTCGGTGCCGACCACGTCTACCGCATGGACTTCGCCCAGATGGTGGAGCAGCACGTCAACAGCGGCGCCAAGGCAACGGTCGCCGCTGTCCGGCAGCCGCTGCACATGGCGGACCAGTTCGGCGTCATCGAGGTGGACCAGGACAACCCGCAGAAGATTTCGGCGTTCGTGGAGAAGCCCTCCAGCACTCCGGGCCTCGCCGCCGATCCCTCGCAGTTCCTGGCCTCGATGGGCAACTACGTCTTTGACGCCGACGCTTTGGTGGCCGCGCTCCACGTGGACGCCGAGCGGCTGGACACCAAGCACGACATGGGCGGGGACATCATCCCCTACTTCGTCAACCAGGGCGAAGCCGATGTGTACGACTTCACCCTCAACGACATCCCCGGCTCCACCGAGCGTGACCGCACCTACTGGCGGGATGTGGGCACCATCGACTCTTTCTACGACGCCCACATGGACCTCATTTCCCCACTGCCGGTTTTCAACCTCTACAACTCCGAGTGGCCCATTTACACGAGGCAGAGCATCTCCCCGCCGGCAAAGTTCGTGCGCGGCCAGAACAACACGGTGGGCACCGCGCTGGATTCGATCGTTTCCAGCGGCGTGGTGATTTCCGGCGGCATCGTGGAGGGCTCTGTCCTTTCCAACGATGTCTACGTGGCCACCAGCAGCCGGGTTATCGACTCCGTCCTGATGGACAAGGTGCAGATCGGCGCGGGCGCCGTTATCAACCGGGCCATCATCGACAAGAACGTCAAGGTGCCCGCAGGGGCTGCGATCGGGCTGGACGCGGACCTGGACCGTGCCCGCGGCTTCAAGGTCACCGATTCCGGCATTACGGTCCTGGCCAAGGGGCAGACCGTTCCCGAACCCACTGACGAGGAGCGGCAGCTTGCTGCCCGGAACCTCCACCTTGTCCCGAATGCGGTCAAGGCGGCGGCAGGCCAGCACCCGGATCTGCAGGAATCCGTGGACAGGGTGGCCGAGACGCACGCCGCGGCTGCCGCCGACGCTTCACCGGGGGCCAGGATCTAGCCTTAGGTCCCCAGGGCCGGCCCGCCTCTACAGGTGCGGCCGGCAGTGTCCCAGGCTGTAAAATCGGTCCAATGAGCTCCCCCGATCTGACCCCTGAGGAAATCCAGGCCTGCCTCAAGGTCCTGAACACCATCCACGCCTATGACGAGGAGCACCCGGACTACATCTCGGTGCGGCGCGCCACCGGGAAGATGTTCAAGGCCGTCAAGAGGCACCGGCGGGTCACCAAGCGTGACCTGATTTCCGAGGCAGACCGGGCCGTGCTCGCCCAGACCGCCACCGCCGCTCCCGACCGGATCGACGACGAGACCCGCGGCAACAAGCTGGCCACCTCGGCCACGGGCGCAGTCGCGGGACACCTCATCCGGTCGCGCCCGTGCTACATCTGCAAGCAGCACTACACGCAGGTGGACGCTTTCTACCACCAGCTGTGCCCGGAGTGCGCCGCGTTCAGCCACAGCAAGCGGGACGCGCGGACCGACCTGACCGGCCGCCGCGCCCTGCTGACTGGCGGGCGGGCGAAAATCGGTATGTACATCGCACTTCGGCTGCTGCGCGACGGCGCCCACACCACCATCACCACCCGCTTCCCCAAGGATGCCGCCCGCCGGTTCGCCGCGATGGAGGACAGCGGCGAGTGGCTGCACCGGCTCCGGATTGTTGGCATCGACCTGCGGGATCCCGCCCAGGTCATGGCCCTGACGGACTCGCTCTCCGAGGCCGGGCCGCTGGACATCATCATCAACAATGCGGCCCAGACCGTCCGCCGGTCCGGCAATGCCTACAAGCCGTTGGTGGACGCCGAGGACGAGCCCCTGCCGGCAGCCCTCGAGCAGGCCAACGGCGGACCGGAACTGGTGACATTCGGCCACGCGCACGACAAGCACCCCCTCGCGCTGGCCAGCAGCGTCACCGAGCACCCTGTCCTGGCCGGAGACGCGATCACATCCCTGGCGCTGTCCACCGGTTCCGCATCATTGGAGCGGATTGCCTCCGGAACGGCCATCGACGCCGGCGGCCTGGTTCCGGACCTGGCCACGATTAACAGCTGGACCCAGGTGGTGGACGAGGTTGACCCGCTGGAAATGCTGGAGGTGCAGCTCTGCAACGTGACGGCACCGTTCCTGCTGGTGAGCCGGCTGCGCGCCGCCATGAAACGCTCCACTGCCCGGCGTAAGTACATCGTGAACGTCTCCGCGATGGAAGGCCAGTTCTCCCGCGCCTACAAGGGCCCCGGCCACCCGCACACCAATATGGCCAAAGCAGCGCTCAACATGATGACGCGCACCAGCGCCCAGGAGATGCTGGACAGCGACGGCATCCTGATGACCGCGGTGGACACGGGCTGGATTACCGATGAGCGTCCGCACTTCACCAAGGTCAGGCTCATGGAGGAAGGCTTCCATGCACCCCTGGACCTCGTGGACGGCGCCGCCCGCGTTTACGATCCCATCGTTATGGGCGAGAACGGCGAAGACCAGTACGGGGTGTTCCTCAAGGACTACAAACCCAGCCCCTGGTGAGGGTAAGCTCGCGGCATGAGCGGCGAACCGATATCTGAAGTACAGAATCTTGAACACCACGAGTGCTGGGCCATGCTCCGGAACGTGTCCGTCGGCAGGCTGGCCATCCTGGTCTCGGGGCGTCCGGATATTTTCCCCATCAATTACACGGTGGACGGCGGCACCCTGGTGTTCCGCACGAGCGAAGGAACCAAGCTCTCCGGAGCCTCGGAAGACGCTGCGGTGGCCGTGGAAGCCGACGGAGTGGATCCTGACACCGGACTGGCCTGGAGCGTGGTGGTGAAGGGGACGGCCGCCGTCGTCACCGGCACGGAGCAGGTCCTGGAGACCACGCAGCTCTTCCTCTTTCCGTGGCAGGCGGGTAAGAAGGACGTGTTCGTCCGCATCACCCCGGACACCATCACGGGCCGCCGCTTCAGGGTGACGGAACCCATGACCTGGTGGACCCAGCTCAGCGGCGCCATCAAGACTGCCCAGGAGTAGAACCGCCGCACTGCCCCGGCCGGCATCCCTATCGGGTGAGCCGTTAATAATCTGAGCGGTACGCGGGGATGCCCTGAACGTGCGGCGTGTGAGTGGGGCGACGTAGTCTGGGGTGACGGCGGCAATTCTGAATGGGGACCAGAGATGAACCGACTCACTGCGGGCTCAACCGCAGCTCTCCTTGTGCTCTTCCTGGCGTCATGCTCTACTTCTGACGCCACGCCCCCGCCGGAAGACGGCGGAACGTACGAGTCGATAGACGACTTGCAGGAAGCTGTGGAATCCGCTGGCCTGGTATGCCAGGAGCTGGTGCTGGACACCCCACCTTCCAAATACTCTGCCTCCTCCGCAAGCTGCAGCGAGTTCACCTACCTTGCGATCTACACCGACGACGTCCATCTGGAGGCGCAACTGGATTTCTGGAGGCCGGTTGGGCAGCGCGCGGTCAACGTCGGCAAGAACTGGACCGTGGTCAGCGAGGACCCGAAGCTCATCCAGAAGAACCTGGGCGGCTCGGTCCTCCATACAGGGTCCTAGCGCCTGTCCTATGGCAACAGCCCAGACGGAGTGCTGCGCGGTAGCGGCCCGGCCTCCGTCGCCACGAGGATCGTCACGCTGCCGAACCCGCTCAGGGTTGTGCCAAAGAACGTGACAGGGAACTTTTTGCGGACTCCCGGACACTATGAGGTATGGAACAACTTGGGGGAACAGATGCGGAACTGTGGGACAGGTGCATTCAGGGCGAGGCAGAAGCACTGGGCGGGCTGTTTGACCGTTATGCAGATGCCGTATTCCGGTACTGCCTGAGCCGGACCGGGTCCTGGCAGGATGCCGAAGACCTCGTCTCCATCACGTTCCTTGAGGCCTGGCGGCAGCGCAGCCGGCTGGTCCTGGAACGGGACTCGCTCCTTCCGTGGCTGCTCGGCGTAGCCACCAACTCAGCACGGAACCGTGCCCGCTCCGTCCGCCGGCACGAGCAGTTCCTGAGTCGGTTGCCGCACGCTGCTGTGGAGGCCGATCCTTCGTCTGCAATTGCGGCCCGCGTGGATGCGGAAAATCTGGTGAAGGACCTGCTTGACGGCGCTACGAACCTTACTGGCGGCGAACGGGATGCGCTGCTGCTGTGTGCAGTTAACGGCTGCTCGTACGTGGAGGCAGCGGAGGCCCTCCACGTACGCATTGGAACAATCCGATCCCGCGTGAACCGGGCGAAGAAGAAGTTGCGGGCCGCCGCTGCGGTCTCACCCTTGCTCCGGCGGGAGCAGAACAACCCTGTGGAATCGAGGCAGTCATGAAGTTTTCAGACATCCAGTATCCTGCGGAAACCCGCCAGGCTGCGCGGGATGCGGTGGTCCGTGAAGCCGCGGCCCAGCCGCGCCGCAGTCCGTCGTGGCGCAGGCCGATGGCGTTGTCCCTGGCCGGCCTGGCGTTGGCAGGCTCGACGGCGGCCGTAGCTTACGTGGCCTTCGCGCCGGTTGAGGACAAACGCGACATCCGGTGCTATTACCGCGCGGACCTGACCGCCACCTACCCTTCCCCCCATTCCCCCGGAGACAGGATGCAGCCCTATCTCCTTGCCGGGGCCATGGACGAGGGGTTCGACTACGACGCCGCAGCCCGGCAGGGTGACCCCCAGGCAGGAAAACAGCAGATTGCGGACCCTGTGGGCCTTTGCGCCTTCAATTGGGACCAGGGGCTGATGAACCCGGGGGGAATCACTGACGACCTTATTCCGCCGGGCTACAAGGAACCCGCCCCGGCTCCCGCCCCGACAGGCACCGTAACGGATGCCCACGGCAAGCCCGCCACTGCTTTCCCCAACACCTTCGGTCCCGGGCACTTCGTCCCGGAACTGAGGGCCTGCGTCGTGGACGACACAGTCGCCGTGATACCGGGGCCCGCCGATGTCTGCTCCCGGCTGGGCATCCCCGTTCTGGAAAGTTAGGAACTCTCCAGAAGCCCTGGGCAAGCGCGCGGCTCCACAGGGCTGCCGGTCAGGCGAGCTGGGTGATCTCCACGCTGACGCTCAGCGCGGAACCGCCACCGCCGGACAGGATGCCCTTCAGCGGCGGCACGTCACGGTAGTCCCGCCCCCGGGCCACGGTGACGTGGAAGTCACCGGCGGGCTTGTGGTTGGTGGGGTCCCAGCTGCGCCAGTCGCCGTCCCAGAACTCCAGCCAGGCATGCGACTGTCCCGCCACTGTCTCGCCGATGCCGGCACTGGACCGCGGGTGCAGGTAGCCGGACACGTACCGTGCCGGGATACCGCAGCTGCGCAGCGCACCGATCGCCAGGTGCGCCAAGTCCTGGCAGACACCCTGGCGCTGGCCCCATGCCTCCTCTGCGTTGGTGGTGACCGCGGTTGAACCGGACATGTAGGTCATCTCGCCGCGCATCCACTCAAACACGGCCATGGCGGCCTCGTGCGGGTTCTTCCCGGCCACCACACCGGGAATGATGCCCAGCACTTCGTCCCCCGGGCCGCTGAGCCTGGACTGCGGCAGCCAGTCGCTGAACGTGTTGAGGGTTTCCGGCGAGGCCAGGACGTCCCAGCCGGCAATGTCCGCCTCGGCCGGGATCTTCTCGGCGCGGTGGACTTCCACCGTGATGTTGGAAACCACCTCGAGGTGGTCGTGCGGCATCTGCATGTCGAACGCCGTGACCCGGGTGCCCCAGTAGTCTCGGTAGGTGCTGACGGCGGCCTGCGACGGCGAAACCTTGACCACCGATTCCAGCACCACCTGCTGGGAATCGGTGAGCGGGGTCATCCGGGCCTCGTTGTAGGACAGGGTGACCCGCTTGTTGTACTTGTAGGCCGTCTTGTGGACGATGCTCAGCCGGGTCATGAAACTTCTCCCACCCAGGCCAGTTCATCCGCCTGATTGAAGTACTTACGGGAAATGGCGTCCGACGCCTGCGCCACGGCTTTCTGCACGCGCTCCATGTGCTCCGGGAGCTCGGACATCAGGTCATCCGTCCGGTGGAACTCAAGGAAGGTCCGCGCCTGGCCCACGATCCGCCGTGCGTCGTTGATGAAGCCGACCCGCTGGGCGGAGGGATCCAGCTTGGCGAGGCACTCGTCTGCGTCCCTCAGGGCATAGACGATTGACCTTGGGAAGAGCCGGTCCAGCAGCAGGAACTCGGCGGCGTGCTGGTCGCCGAAGGCGGCACGGCGGGTACGCAGGAAGGACTCGTACGCCCCGGCGCAGCGGAGCATGTTGACCCAGGACATCCCGGCGGACAGCACGTCCCGGGTGGAGAGCATGCGGGCGGTCATGTCCGCGCGTTCCAGGGAGCGGCCCAGCACCAGGAAAAGCCAGCTTTCGTCATGGCTGACGGTGGTGTCCGCCAGGCCGCTGACCATTGCGGTCCGTTCCAGCGTCCAGTTGCAGAACCGGTAGGTCCCCACCACGTCCTTGCGGTGCTGGCTCAGCCCGTAGTAGGTGGTGTTCAGGCTCTCCCACAGGCCCGAGGAGACAGTTTCCCGGGCGCGACGGGCATTCTCCCGCGCGGCCCCCAGGGACCCTGCGATGGAGGTGGCGCTGGTCTTGTCATAGGCCAGGGCGTGGAGAAGCTCGGGCAGGCCGAAGTCCTCGCTCTGCGGGCGTGCGCCCATGACGGCCAGGAGTTCCTGGGCCACGCTCTTGCGCTCGTCCATGGGCAGGTGGTTGAGCCGTTCGAGGTGGACGTCAAGGATGCGGGCTGTGCCGTCCGCCCGCTCCACATAACGGCCGATCCAGAATAGGGACTCGGCAATACGGCTAAGCATTCGCGGCTACCTCCTGCGTGCCCGAAACTGGAAAAGGAAACTGCCAGGTCACAGCCCGGCTCACTGCTGCTGCTCCGACTGGCGGTCCCGCCAGTTGCTCTCCACCGGCCATACCGAGACGCGTTCCCGGACGGAAATGGAGGGCCGGGGCACGGTTTCCACCGGTACCTGGGGCGAATCCGCCAGGACCCAGGTGTCCTTCGATCCGCCTCCCTGGCTGGAATTCACGATCAGCGACCCCTCCTTGAGCGCCACGCGCGTCAGCCCGCCCGGGAGCACCCAGACGTTGTCGCCGTCGTTCACTGCGAAGGGCCGCAGGTCAACGTGTCGGGGGCCGAACTTGTCCCCGCTCAGCGTGGGGACCGTGGAGAGTTGCAGCACCGGCTGGGCAATCCAGCCCCGGGGATCAGCGATGACCCGCTGGCGGAGGGCATCGAGTTCGTCCCTGGACGCGTCCGGTCCGATGACCAGGCCCTTGCCGCCCGAGCCGTCCACCGGCTTTACCACCAGTTCGGCCAGGTTGTCAAGGGTGTATTCGCGGGCTTCCTTCTCCTCCAGGCGGTACGTGTCCACGTTGGCGATGATGGGTTCCTCGCTGAGGTAGTAGCGGATGAGGTCAGGGACGTAACTGTAGACCAGTTTGTCGTCCGCGACGCCGTTGCCCACGGCGTTGGCGATGGTCACGCCGCCTGCCCGGGCGGCGTTGACGAGGCCCGGGCAACCGAGCATGGAATCCGAGCGGAACTGCAGCGGGTCCAGGAAATCGTCGTCGATCCGCTTGTAGATGACGTCCACGCGCTGTTCGCCGGCCGTGGTGCGCATGTAGACGCGGTTTCCGCGGCAGATGAGGTCGCGGCCTTCCACGAGTTCCACGCCCATGAGGCCCGCGAGGAGGGTGTGCTCGAAGTAGGCGCTGTTGAACACACCGGGGGTGAGGACCACCACGGTGGGATCGTCGACGCCGGAGGGTGCGGTCTTGCGCAGGGCGGAGAGCAGGCGGCGGGGGTACTCCTCGACCGGCCGGATGAGCTGCTGGCCGAACGCCTCAGGCAGGCCCTTGGCCATGGCCCGGCGGTTCTCCAGGACGTAGCTCACGCCGGAGGGTACGCGGACGTTGTCCTCAAGCACGCGGAAGGTCCCGGCGGCGTCGCGCACAACGTCGATGCCGGAAATGTGGACACGGACGCCGCCTGCCGGTTCGAACCCGTGGACCTGCCGGTGGAAGTGCGCGCTGGTGGTGACCAGCTGCCGGGGGATCACGCCGTCGGCCACGACAGTCATTTTGTCGTACACGTCGTTGAGGAAGGCCTCCAGCGCGCGGACACGCTGGGCCACGCCGCGCTCCAGCACGTCCCACTCCCCCGCCGGAATGACCCGGGGAACGATGTCCAGCGGGAAGGGGCGCTCCTCCCCGGCAAAGTCGAAGGTCACACCGCGGTCCAGGAAGGTACGCGCCATGGAATCTGCGCGGGCGCTCACATCGGCAAGGGAGAGCTTGCGGAGGGCGTCCGCCACCTGCCCGTACGAGTCCCGGGCCTGTTGCCCGGGAGCGAACATCTCGTCGTAGGCTCCGGACCGGCCGGCGGCCACGGAGTAATCCTGGAATAGGTCTGACATGTCCAATAGCCAACCATCTTTTTGTTTCGAATTCATTACTGCCATCCATTCTGGCGTGTTGGCGCCTGTGCCCTGGTTCGTGCATTGCGCCTCTTTTCCGGCACAGTAGGTGAGTGCCAGTCCGCAGATCCTTCCGCAAGCCCGGTCCGGACCTGCCCGGACGGCCCGGGAGGCTTCTCCCTGGCCTGGCCACAGCAGCCGTCGCCCTGGCGGCCGCGTTCCTGGTTCACCGGCTGGTTCCCGCTCTTCCCTCGATGACGCTGGCAGTGGTGCTGGGCGTGCTGGCCGCCAACCTTCCCGCGTCCGGGGTGTGGACAGCCGGCAGGGCGCGGCCGGGGCTGGACTTCGCGGGGAAGCATCTCATGCGCGGCGGCATCGTGCTGCTGGGCCTGAAAGTCAGCATCATGGACGTGCTGGGACTGGGCTGGCTGGCGCTGGTCCTGATCGTCGCCGTGGTGGCGGCCAGCTTTGGCGGAACCTACCTGATCTCCCGGCTGTTCCGGCTGCCGCCGGTGACCTCGCTGCTGGTGGCCACCGGCTTCTCGATCTGCGGTGCCTCCGCCATCGGCGCCATGGCCGCCGTCCGCAGGATCCGGCACGTGGACACCGTCCTGCCGGTGGCGCTCGTGACGCTTTGCGGGACCCTTGCCATCGGCGTCCTGCCCCTGCTGGTCCATCCCCTGCAGCTCAGCGCACCCGTGTTCGGCGCCTGGACGGGCGCCTCCGTGCACGATGTGGGCCAGGTGGTAGCCACGGCGCAAACCGCGGGGACAGCGGCACTGGGCATCGCCGTCGTCGTCAAGCTCACCCGGGTACTCCTGCTGGCGCCGGTGGCGGCACTGGCCGGTGCGCACCACCGGTTCGCGCCACGGGCGGAGAACCCCGCGGACCGCGACAACGCGAAACTGCCGCCGGTGGTGCCGCTGTTCGTCCTGGGCTTCGTGGCGATGGTGGGCCTCCGCTCCACAGGCTGGGTGACTGAAGGCTGGCTCGAGGCGGGGGCGGCACTGCAGGACATCCTGCTGGGCGCCGCGCTCTTCGGCCTGGGGTCCGCCGTCAGGATCCGGACACTCCTGCATACAGGCGGGCGGGCACTGCTGGCGGCACTGGCGTCGTGGTTCCTGATCGCCGTCCTGGGGCTGGCGGCGGCCCTGCTGATCGCCGGATAACCACGTGATTAGATAGCTGGGTGTCACATGAGAATCTGCAGCGCGATGAAGCCGCCCACCGTTCAGCCCTGATCAGCACCACCGGTTACGACGTCTCCCTGGACGTGCGGCAGGCGGCAGATCCGGAAGTGGCGGGCTATCCGACACGCAGCATCATCACCTTCACGGCGTCGGAGCCGGGGGCATCAACATTCCTGGACTTCATCGGCGAGGTCCACAGTGTTGTCCTCAATGGGAGGGAACTGCGCGTGGAGGACGTCGCGGACGGCGCCAGGATCAGGCTGGACAACCTGCAGTCCGAAAACCAGGTGGACGTCACTGGCACCGCCTTGTACAGCCGCTCCGGCGAAGGCATGCACCGCTTCTTTGATCCCGCCGACGGCCAGTGCTACCTCTACACGCAGTACGAGCCCGCTGACGCCCGCCGGGTCTTCGCCAACTTCGAACAGCCCGACCTCAAGGCCTCCTTCACCTTCCACGTGACCGCACCGGCCGGCTGGCAGGTGGCCTCCAACGGCCGGGAGGCGGCCCGCACCCTCCTCAGCAGCGACCCGTCCACCGCCCGGTGGGACTTCGCCACCACCGGCCGGATGTCCACCTACATCACCACCGTGCTGGCCGGGCCGTACTTCAAGGCCGAGGACCGCTGGCAGGCAACGCTCGACGACGGCACCTCCCTGGACGTGCCGCTCGCCCTCTACTGCCGGGCATCGATGGCAGACTCCTTTGACGCTCACGAGCTGTTCCGGCTCACCAAGAACGGCCTGGACTTCTTCAACCGGCTCTTCGACTACCCCTACCCCTGGGGCAAATACGACCAGGCCTTTGTGCCCGAGTACAACCTTGGTGCCATGGAAAACCCCGGCCTGGTGACGTTCACCGAGAGCTACGTGTTCACCTCGCGTGCCACGGACGCCCAGTACCAGGGGCGCGCCAATACCCTGATGCACGAGATGGCGCACATGTGGTTCGGCGACCTGGTCACCATGCAGTGGTGGGATGACCTGTGGCTCAAGGAGTCGTTCGCCGACTACATGGGCACCCTGGGCGTGGACCGGGCCACGGACTGGGACACCGCGTGGGTGAACTTCGCCAACAAGCGCAAGGCCTGGGCCTACGTGCAGGACCAGCTGCCCACCACCCACCCGATCGTCGCGGACATCCCGGACCTTGAAGCCGCCAAGCAGAACTTCGACGGCATCACCTACGCCAAGGGCGCCTCCGTTCTAAAGCAACTGGTGGCCTACGTTGGGTTCGAGGCGTTCATCAGCGGCTCCCGCGACTACTTCCGCAAGCACGCGTACGGCAACACAACGCTTGACGACCTGCTGGCCGCCTTGAGTGCCTCCTCAGGGCGGGACCTGGCCGGCTGGGCACAGCAGTGGCTGCAGACCTCGGGCATCTCCACGCTGTCCCTGGAGATTGTGCCCGGGAAGACTGTGCCCGGCGAGGTTGTACCGGGCGCAGTTGTACCGGGCGCGGTTGTGCCGGACGCGGCCGACGACGGCGTGCTGGGCAGGGCGGTCATCGTCCAGGCAGCCGCGGACCCCGTCACGGGACGGGAGGAGCTTCGGCCGCACCGGCTGCGCGTTGGTTCCTACAATTTCGACGGCGGCGGGGCCCTGGTGCGCACCGACAGTTTCGAAACGGACGTGGCCGGGGCCCGGACGGAACTCCCCCAGCTCGCCGGCCAGCCCCGGCCCGCGCTCCTGCTGGTCAACGACGACGACCTCACCTACGCCAAGGTGCGGCTGGACCCGGCGTCTGAGGCAACAGTCCGTTCGTCCCTGGACCGGATCGCGGACCCCATGGCCCGGGCGCTCTGCTGGACGGCGCTCTGGAACTCGGCCCGGGACGGGGAAAGCCCGGCGGCGCGGTACGTCGAAGCCGTGGCTGCGTTTGGTCCGGCCGAAACGGGAATCGGCGTCCTGCTGAACATCCTCGACAACGCAGGCACCGCCGTCGAACGCTACACGCCGGCCAGCGGACGTGGCGCCCTCCGCTCCACGTTCCTGGCAGCCGCAGCGGCGGAACTGGACAGGGCCGCACCCGGCTCAGACCAGCAGCTGGCCTGGGCGCGCACCCTCGCCAGCGCCAGCCGGCACGATGATGCCATGCTGCCCCGGCTGCGCGGACTCCTTGACGGCACAGCACCAGTGGCGGGCCTGGCGGTGGATGCCGAGCTGCGCTGGCACCTCTGGCATGCCCTGGCAGCCAACGGCCAGGCGGCAGTGGAGGAACTGGACGCCGAACTCGCCCGTGACACGACGGCGTCCGGACGCGCCGGCCACGCCACAGCCCTCGCCGCCCGCCCGGACCCGGAGGCCAAGGCGGCAGCATGGAAAGCGGCAGTGGACCGGAACGAGCTCTCCAACCAGCTGCTCAGCGCCACCATCAGCGGATTCATGACGGCGCCCGCGGATCTGCTGGAGCCGTACGTGGAGCCGTATTTCGGGTGCCTGCGCAGCGTATGGGAGGAACGCAGCATCGAGATCGCCAGCCGGATTGTCCGGGGCCTCTACCCGCTGGCCCACGACCTGCCCGAGGGCACCGACCCGGCAGCGCACCCGGCCATCCGGCGCACGGACGAATGGCTGGCCGCCAATGCAGACGCGCCCCGCGCCCTGCAGCGCATCATTGTGGAGCAGCGCAGCCACCTGCTGCGGGCACTGACGGCGCAGGCCGCCGTCGTCAGCACACCATCGATTGCTCCGTAAGTGCCGTTTCGAACCCCCAAAACGACAGTAGGTGGGCCCATGCCGGCAGGGTTCCCTGGCCGAACTTGTGAGGTTAGGGGCCGGCAGGGACAATGGATGGGTTCAGGGGACGCGGTGGAGCCACTCCGCAGTGCCGAACTTGGTGCCGACGCGCTCCCGGGCGGTGGCAAGCTCGCCCTCCGTCAGCTGTGATGGCGTGGCGCCGTACCGGTCGGTGAAAACGTCCACCATGGCGGCGATGATGGCGGTGCGGGCCAGTCCGGTCTGGCGCCGGAGCGGGTCCACCCGTTTCTTGGCGCTGCGGGTCCCCTTGTCCGAGAGCTTTTCCTTGCCGATCCGGAGTACGTCAACCATTTTATCGGCGTCGATGTCGTAGCTCATGGTCACGTGGTGCAGCATGCCGCCGTTGGCGAGCCGCTTCTGCGCGGCCCCGCCGATCTTGCCCTGGTCCGTGGCGATGTCATTCAGGGGCACGTAGAAGGCGTTGATGCCAAGCTTTTCCAGTGCTGCCATCACCCATGCGTCCAGGAAAGGATAGGAGTCCGCGAAGCTGAGTCCGTCAACGAGGGTCTGCGGCAGGTACAGCGAGTACGTGATGCAGTTGCCGGCCTCCATGAACATCGCTCCCCCGCCGCTGATGCGCCGGACAACCTTGATCCCGTGCTTAGCCACGCCGCCGGGGTCCACCTCGTTGCGGTAGGACTGGAAGCTGCCAATCACCGTTGACGGCTCCTGCCAGTCCCAAAACCGGAGGGTGGGGTGGCGGCGGCCCGCGCCGACCTCCTCGGTGAGGACCTCGTCCAGGGCCACGTTGATTTCTGTGGGCAGGACAGTGGGTGCGATGAGGTTCCAGTGGTGGTCCGCCCAGGAGGTTGCCTTGGCCAGGGCACGGCGGACGGCGATGGCGACGGCGTCCGCGGAGAAGCCGAACAGGGCGGCGCCGGCCGGCAACGAAGAGGATACGACGGCGGCCAGCTCGGCCGCCGTCGTGGTGTCCGGCAGTCCCGTGAGCCCCCGGTTGATGTCCAGGAGTGCCTCGTCCGGTTCCAGGAAGAAGTCGCCGCTGAGGCTGACGTTGGCGAGGTGGCCGTCAACAACGTCCAGGTCCACGACCACAAGCTTGCCGCCGGGCACTTTGTATTCACCGTGGCGGCGGGAGGCGGAGAGGCTCGCTGAAGAGGGTGTGGCGGTCATGCCATCCATCCTGCCCCAGAAGTGCCGGATGCCAGTAACAGGCGGCCGGGACGCAGAAAGCCCGCACCGTTTACCGGTGCGGGCTTTCCCAAAAGAACTTTGCGGAAGTGTGTTACTTCTTGCCGCCGAAGCCCTTGAAGCGAGCGTTGAAGCGCTCGACGCGGCCTGCGGAGTCCATGATGCGCTGCTTGCCCGTGTAGAACGGGTGCGACTCGGAGGAGATTTCGACATCGATGACCGGGTAGGTGTTGCCGTCTTCCCATTCGATGGTCTTCGAGGAGGAAACGGTGGACTTGGTCAGGAACTTCGTGCCGGAAGCCAGGTCGTTGAAAACAACAGCTTCGTACTTCGGGTGGATATCAGACTTCATAATTGGACCTTTGTTCGCACAACTGGATTTTGCCAGCTGCCAGGTATGAATGGGATGGCGCCAGCGTCGCCCGGGGGCGCACTACAGCCAGCTGTCAATAATAGCGTAAGAACGCGGATGCCCGCGAACCAACCTCCTGGCTGGCTACACCCCTAGTTCCGGGGCCGCAGCTCCCAGAAGGCCACAGCTGATGCGGCCGCCACATTCAGGGAATCCACGCCGTTGCGCATGGGTATTTTCACGGCGATGTCGACGGCGGCGAGAGTCCCGGCGCTCATGCCGGCACCCTCGGTGCCGAGCACCAGGGCAAGCTTCCCGGGGTTCCGGGCGGCGACGGCATCCACGTCCTGGGCGTCGTCCGTGAGCTCCAGCGCGGCAACGGTGAAGCCGTGGTCCTTGAGCAGGTGCAGGTCCTCCGGCCAGCCGGTGAGCCGGGCCCACGGCACTTGGAACACCGTGCCCATGCTCACCCGGACGCTCCGCCGGTAAAGGGGGTCCCCGCAGCGGGGCGAGACGAGGACGGCATCGATGTCCAGCGCGGCGGCCGACCGGAAGATGGCGCCCACATTGGTGTGGTCCACGATGTCCTCCAGGACAGCCACCCTGCGTGCCCCGGCCAGCAGTTCCGGCAGCGGAACGGGCGCCGGGCGCTGCATGGCAGCCATGGCGCCGCGGTGGAGGTGGAAGCCGGTGATGTCCTCCAGCAGTGCCGCACTGCCGATGAAGGCCGGGACCTGCGGGTAGGTATCCAGGACGTCCCGGAGGTCCTCGAGCCACTTCTCCGCCAGGAAGAACGAGCGCGGCTGGTGTCCTGCTGCCAGGGCACGCCGCAGCACGCGGGAAGACTCGGCGATATACATCCCCTCGGCAGGTTCGCGCAGCTTGCGCAGGTGCACGTCCGTGAGCTGCGTGTAGTCGGAGACCCGGGGGTCCGCGGCCGATTCAAGATAGTGGATTGTCACCGGGTGATTATTTCAGCAGATTCGCGATCATGAATCCCAGCGCCACCAGGCCCAGGACCAGGATCACTGCGCGCAGCACCGTGGGTGAGAGCCGGCGGCCCACCTTGGCCCCGAGAAGTCCGCCGATGCTCGAGCTCACGGCGATCAGCAGTACCACAAGCCAGTTGATCCGGTCGAAGGCGAAGAGCACATAGGACACGGCGGCCACGAGGTTCACGCCCAGTACCAGGATGTTCTTCATGGCGTTGGCGTTCTGGATGGTGCCGGTGAGGAAGATACCCAGGATGCCCACCAGCAGGATCCCCTGGGCAGCCACGAAGTAGCCGCCGTAGACACCGGCCAGATAGACGAGCACCACCAGCAGCACCCCGTGCCGCTTGTCGCGCACAGCGTGCTCCGGGTTCTCCTCACGGGACCGGACCCATGCTTGCAGCCGGGGCTGGAACACCACCATCAGGAGGGCCAGGACGATCAGGACGGGGGCAACGTAGTGGAAGACCTCCTCCGGCAGGTGCAGGAGCAGCCAGGCGCCGGAGATGCCGCCGAGAAGGGAGGCCGGCAGGAGCCGCATCAGCTGGCGTCCGCGCCCCTTCAGTTCACGGCGGTAGCCGAAGGCGCCGGCGGCCGTGCCGAACACCAGCCCCATGGCGTTGCTCATGGAGGCCACCACCGGGGCGACCCCCAGGGCGATCAGGACGGGGAATGTCACCAGGGTGCCGGAACCCACCACGGCGTTGATGGTGCCGGCCCAGAGGCCGGCGATGGCCACAAAGATGCTGCTGAGAAGATCCAAGATGCTGCGCTGCCGCTGTTAGCGGCGGGCGACGGCGGTGTACCGGCCGGCGTTGACGCTCATGTCCAGGTCCAGCCCGAAGGTCTTGCTGAGGTTCTCTGCGGTCAGCACGTCCGTGATGGGGCCTGCGGCAACCACTCCGCCGTCGCGCAGCAGCATGGCGTGGGTGAATCCCGGAGGGACTTCCTCAAGGTGGTGGGTGACCAGGACCATGGCCGGTGCGTCCTCATCCTGTGCCAGCTCTCCCAGCTTGTGCACGAGTTCCTCGCGGCCCCCAAGGTCCAGGCCTGCCGCCGGTTCGTCGAGGAGCAACAGCTCGGGGTCGGTCATCAGCGCGCGGGCGATCTGGACACGCTTGCGTTCACCTTCGGAAAGTGTGGCAAACGTCCTGTTGAGCAGCGGGCCCATTCCCCAGTCGTTGAGCAGGCGGAAAGCCCGCCGCTCGTCGTCGCGCTCGTATCCCTCACGCCACCGGCCGGTGACTCCGTAGGCGGCGGTGACCACCACGTTGAGGACGTTTTCCTGTTCCGGGATCTGGGTGGCCAGCGCGGCGGAGGACAGGCCGATGCGCGGACGGAGCTCGAAGACATCGGTGCGGCCCAGGGTTTCGTCGAGGATGCCCGCTTTCCCGCTGCTGGGGTGCAGGCGCGCGGCCGCGATCTGCAGGAGCGTGGTCTTGCCGGCACCGTTGGGCCCAAGGATTACCCAGCGCTCGCCTTCGTTGACTTCCCAGTCGATCTTGTCCAGCAGGGTTTTCTTACCTCGGACAACGCTGACGGAAGCCAATTCCAGAACATCACTCATAGGAGTAGACACTAGGACAAAAAAGAGGCCGACTGATAACCGGGGCAAGGTAACAGTGAAACCCTGATTGGGCAGCTTTGCCAGGCGCCCGTCAGGCCGGCTGCGTGAGGATCACGGGTCCGGATTCGGTGACAGCGATGGTGTGTTCGGAGTGGGCGGTCCGGCGGCCGTTGGAACTGCACAGGGTCCAGCCGTCAGGAGCCGTGACAAGTTTGCTGGTGCCGTCCATGACCCACGGTTCGATAGCCAGGAGCAAGCCGGGGCGGAGCTCATATCCGCGGCCTGCTTTGCCGGTGTTCGGAATGTGGGGGTCCTGGTGCATGGTGCTTCCAACGCCGTGCCCGCCGAACTGGGTGTTGACCTGGTAATTAGCCGACTTGAGCACCGAGCCGATTGCGTGGGAGATGTCCCCGATGCGCGCTCCGGGCTGTGCCGCACCGATGCCCGCCGCCAATGCCCTCTCGGTGGTTTCGATCATGCGGGTGTCCTCGGGGGCAGCAGAATCCCCGACGACGAAGCTGATGGCGGAGTCCGTAACCCACCCATTGACGCTGGCTGCGAAGTCCAGGGTCAGCAGGTCCCCGTCCTTGAGGACGTAATCATGAGGGAGTCCGTGCAGCACGGCATCGTTGACGGACGTGCAGATGACTTTCCCAAAGGGCCCGCGGCCGAACGAGGGAGCGTAGTCGACATAGCAGGAGCGGGCTCCCGCTGCACTGATCATGGCAGCGGCCCAGTCGTTGATCTCCAGGAGATTCGTTCCAGGTGCGGTTCGCTCCCTCAGATCCCGCAGCGTATTGGCTACGAACTGGCCCGAGGGACGGGCCAGGTCAATCTCTCGCGGTGTGAGCAGTTCAATCAATGGTTCCTCCAGGTGTGGGCGTAATATTATCCGCTTGCCACCTTCCAGCAGCAGTGAAATGAATTCAAGGGACCCTCCCCCGCTGGCTAAGATGGCAGGCATGACTTCGAACGTGACTGCGGTCAGCTATGGCCTGAATGTGTCTCCAACAGGGCTGGAGCAGCTCCGTTCCACCCTCACCGCACAAGGCGCCGCCGTGCTGTCCGAGGCCTCCTCCGGCGACGGCCGCTACCAGGTCCATGTGGCCGAGCTCCAGCTGCCGGACGCCACCGCAGCCGGGCTCGCCGCACTGCGCCACGCCGTTGCCGAAGCCCCCATCGCCGGACTCGACACGGCGCTCGTCCCGGCCGTCCTCAGGTCGGCAGAACGCAAGCTGCTGATCATGGACGTTGATTCCACCCTGATCCAGCAAGAGGTCATCGAACTCCTGGCAGCCTACGCCGGCAAGCGGGAAGAAGTGGCGGCCGTTACCGAGGCCGCCATGCGCGGTGAGCTGGACTTCACCCAAAGCCTTCACGCCCGCGTCGCGGTGCTCGCAGGGCTGCCGGCCGCCGTCGTCCATTCCGTCCGCAACGAAGTGAAGCTGAGCCTGGGAGCGGCCGAACTCGTGGCCGCCTTCAAGGCGGCAGGGCACGTGGTAGCCGTGGTGTCCGGCGGGTTCAACCAGATCCTGGAGCCAATCGCCGGCGAACTGGGCCTGGATTACTGGCAGGCAAACGAGCTGGAGATTGTCGACGGCGAGCTGACGGGCAGGGTGCTGGGCGCTGTGGTGGACAGGGCAGCCAAGGAAAAGTACCTGCGAGAGTGGGCCGCCGCCGAGGGCATCGCCCTGGAGCACACTGTGGCGGTGGGCGACGGAGCCAACGACCTGGACATGCTCGGGGCGGCCGGCATCGGCGTCGCGTTCAACGCCAAACCTGCGGTGCGGGCTGTGGCGGACGCTGCCGTTAACATGCCGTACCTCGACGCCGTCCGGTACGTCGCCGGCGTGTGACTCGTTCTTAACCGCGAAATGGGCCCACGCCCGCAGGGTTCCCTGACCGAGCTTGCGAGGTTAGGGTGCGGGTGGGGAGCAGCCGCGGCAGTGTCCGGAAGGGACATTGCCGCGGCTGCCATATCGTGTAGGGCAGCGTGGGCCTAGCTAGTGGCCTGGCCGGCTCCCTTGCCGAAGTAGTCTGCACCGCCGGCGTATTCGGTGTGGCCGGACTCGACGTCGGCGGTGACCATGCCGGCCACAACCTCCGCGAACTCCTCCACCGAGTACAGCTTGCCGGCTTCGGCCCGGCGGGCCTCGATGGCACCCGGCGTGGAGCGGTCAAGCAGGGTGGCCGTGACGGTGCCCTCGATCATGTCGCCCGAGACAACCACCAGGGTGATGCCCTTCTCGGCCAGGTTGGGGATGAGTTCGCGCAGGGCGTCCTCGCCGGCACGCTTGCTGCGGGCCACCGGCTCGTAGGCCTCCATGGTGGGCACCGTGTTGATGAAGTGGGCCTGGTGGCTGGTCACGAAGACCACCCGCGAGCCTTCCTTCATCAGCGGCACGGCAGCGTTGAGCATGTTGATCTGGGCGTCGCGGTTCAGATTGAGTGCGTAGTCCTCGCCCATCCCGGTTTCCATGCCGCCGGAGGCATTCAGCACCAGGATGTCCAGGGAACCGAAGTTCTCCATGGCCGCGGAGGCCAGCGCCTGCACGCCTTCCTGGGTGGTGAGGTCCGCGCCCACGGCCACTGCACGTCCGCCGTCGGCTTCGATCCCCTGCACAACCTTATTGGCGCGCGGTGCCTTCTGGCGGTAGTTCACCACGACGGCGGCGCCCTCGCGGGCAAGGTTCTTGGCTACCTCCGCGCCGATTCCGCGCGAGGATCCGGTCACGATGGCAGTCTTGTTATCCAGCAGTCCCATGCGGGCTCCTTTTGTCTGAAACGTCTAAATTGCTGATGGCCTGCAGTCCATCATGCCAGCGGCCCCGGACAATTCCCTTGTGTGACCTACACAAAGAAGCGCCTGGCTGCTAGTTTGCCGGCGCCGGTCAGTGCCCCATGCCCAGGCCGCCGTCAACAGGGATGACGGCTCCGGAGATGTAGGCGGCCTCGTCGCTGGAGATCCAGCGGACCACGTTGGCAACCTCGGAGGCCTCGGCAAAACGGCCCGCCGGGATGCTGGACAGGTAGTCCTTCTGGGTGGCTTCGGGAAGTTCGGCAGTCATGTCCGTGTTGATGAAGCCGGGCGCCACGACGTTGGCGGTGATGCCCCGCGAACCGAGTTCGCGGGTCAGGGAGCGTGCGATGCCCACCAGGCCCGCTTTAGAGGCCGAGTAGTTGATCTGTCCGGGCGCACCGTACAGGCCCGACACGGAGGAGATCAGCACAACGCGGCCCTTCCGGAGCCGGATCATGCCCTTGGAGGCGCGCTTGATGACCCGGAAAGCGCCGGTGAGGTTGGTGTCGATGACGGACGTGAAGTCGTCTTCGCTCATGCGCAGCAGCAGGGTGTCCTTGGTGATGCCGGCGTTGGCCACCAGGACTTCCACCGGGCCGTGGGCAGCTTCCACTTCCTTGAAGGCCGCGTCCACGGATGCCTCGTCCGTGACGTCCGCCTTGACGCCGAGGATCCCCTCCGGCAGCTTGGTTTCGCTGCGGTAGGTCACGGCAACCTTGTCGCCGTTGGCCAGGAACGCCTCGGCGATGGCCAGGCCGATGCCGCGGTTGCCGCCGGTGATCAGGACGCTGCGGGGGGCTGTGGCTGCTTCAGTCATGTAGGAGGCTCCGGAATTCTGCGGCGCGCTGGGGCCGCTGTAGATGGGGGTGATTTGGCTGACTTCGATCTTAGCGCCCGACCCGGCCCGGGTTTGGGCGCCACTGCCGATGGTGAGAGAATTGATGCAAGCCTTTGGAGCGTGATAAACCACCGTGACCCTTGAAAACCATGCGGGACAATCCGCGCCTGGAGAACCCGGCCGGTTCTCCGGTGATTCGGAAGTCCACAGCATCACGGATGCCGCTGGAGCCCATTCGGAGGACATGCGCCAGCGCATGATCAAGTACGCGTTGGCCATGGGAATCCGCATGGTGTGCCTGGTCCTGATTTTCGTGGTGGACGGCTGGTTCAAGGTCATTCCGGTGGCCGGCGCGGTGTTCCTGCCCTGGATCGCCGTGATCATCGCGAACGGGAACGACAAAGCCGAAGGCCACAGCGACCTCCTGCTGGATTCGGCCCCGCTGGCTGAGCTGGAAAGCCCGCCGGTGCGGCCCGCCGGGGAGGATCCCGGCAGTGAACTCCTGCAGGGCGAGCTGATTATTGACGACGACAAATCTCCGTCCGGGCAGGAAAGGAAGGCCTCGTGAGCATCTTCGACTTCGCCGCCGGCACCGATCCCGCCATGGCGGAAGCCGGTGCCATCTGTTCCCGCAAGGCATGCCGGGCGCAGGCTTCCTGGCAGCTCCTGTGGAACAACCCCAAGATCCATTCACCGGAACGCCGCAAGACCTGGCTTGCCTGCGCCGACCACCGGGAATGGCTGGAGGACTACCTTCAGACGCGGGGCCTCTGGAAGGAAACCCTGCCCCTCGACGACGCACGGGCGTCCGGCGGCTCAGGGCAGGACAGCTGAATGTACCGTTTCCTCTTCTCCAGCAAGTGGCTGGGTTATCTGCTGCTGGCTGCCATCTTCGCCTCCGCCTGCGTATTCCTGGGCCGCTGGCAGATGGACCGGCGCGCCGAGACCCTGGCCGAAATCAACCGCGTGGTGACCAACTACTCGGCAACTCCCATCGCGTTCGCGGACGCCAGGGAGCAATTTGATGAGCTGGACCCCGCCATGGAGTGGACCCAGGTGGAGCTGAGGGGCACGTACCTCACCGACGGCCAGCGCGTGGTCCGGAACCGTCCGCTCAATGGCCAGCCGGGCTACGAAGTGGTGGTCCCGTTCCGTCTTGACTCCGGTGAGACAGTGGTCATCGACCGGGGCTGGCTGCCCATCGGCAACGATAATCCAGGCGCCCCGGACTCGGTGCCGGAACCCCCTGCCGGTGACGTGACCGCCGTCGTGCGTTTGAAGCATCCCGAGCCCGAACTCCAGCGCGGCGCCCCCGAAGGCCAGCTGGCATCCATCGACCTTGCCGCTTATGCCGGACAGCTCGGGTATCCGCTGTTGACCGGGGCGTACGGCCAGCTCGCGTCGGAGACGCCGCCTGCAGCGGAGATGCCGTTCCCGTTCCCGAAGCCTTCCACCGAGGAAGGCACACACCTTTCGTACTCGCTGCAGTGGTTCGCGTTCGGCGTGCTGATGTTCGTTGGTTTTGGCTACGCTGCCCGCCAGCAGGCACGCAACGCCGCCATCGACGCCGAGGACGACGACGGGACGCCAGAGGGCTCGGCCCGCCCGGCAGGCGGCGAGCACCGCCGTCGCCCCTCACCTCCCAGGAAGCGGAAGAAAGCGACCTCCGAAGAAGAGGAAGACGCCCTCCTGGATGCGCAGGGGTACTGAAGGATGACGGAGCACGACGACGGCCCGGTTGCCTTGGTGCGCGCGGCATTGGTAGCTGCCGGAGTTGGGGACACCGTGCGGACTTTTCCCGCGGGCGTTCCGACGGCGTCCGCGGCTGCTGAGGCGCTCGGCTGCGACCTTGCGGCGATCACGAACAGCCTGATTTTCGACCTCGGCGGCGAGCCCTTGCTGATCCTCGCAAGCGGGGCCGCACGCGTGGATACCAGGCTGGTTGCTGAAAAGTTGGGGGCGGGCAGGATTCGCCGCGCCTCCCCCGACTTCGTCCTGCAGCACACCGGCCAGGCGGTAGGCGGAGTGGCCCCGGTGGGTCACCCGGAAAAAGTCAGGACGCTCCTCGACACGAGCCTCCGGGAGCACCAACGCCTCTGGGCAGGCGCAGGCGACCACCACTCCATGTTCAGCATCACCTACAAGCAGCTTCAGAAAATGACCGAAGCCCTGGAACTGAAGGTGCGCTAATGCTCAAGCCTCATTGGGCACGAGCGCAGCGGTGTAGGTGATTTATGTAGCGTGCGTCAAAGGCGACGAAGGAGCCAGCACGCGGGAAATCGCCTGCGCCGCGTAGCGGAGCCAGCCGGAGTGAAAGGCTTAGGCCAGCGTAATCAGGTCCAGGTAGTCTTCGTTCCAGTGGTCCTCGACGCCGTCGGGCAGCAGGACTACGCGCTCGGGGTTGAGGGCCTCCACTGCCCCCTCGTCGTGGCTGACCAGAACGACGGCGCCGCTGTAGTTCCTGAGGGCGCCCAGGATTTCTGCGCGGCTGGCAGGGTCCAGGTTGTTGGTGGGCTCGTCGAGGAGGAGGACGTTGGCGCTGGAGGCCACGATAGTGGCGAGGGCCAGGCGGGTCTTCTCACCGCCGGAGAGGACGCCGGCGGGCTTGTCGACGTCGTCGCCTGAGAACAGGAACGAACCCAGGATGCCGCGGACTTCGGCGTCCTTCATGTCCGGGGCGGCGGAGCGCATGTTTTCCAGGACGGTCCGGTCCACGTCGAGGGTTTCATGCTCCTGGGCGTAGTAGCCCACCTTCAGGCCGTGGCCGGCTATAACGTCACCGGTGTCAGGCTGGTCCACGCCCGCGAGCATCCGCAGGAGGGTAGTTTTGCCGGCACCGTTAAGGCCCAGGATGACCACCTTGGAGCCGCGGTCGATGGCCAGGTCCACGTCCGTGAAGATCTCCAGCGAACCGTAGGACTTGCTGAGGCCCTCGGCAGTGAGCGGGGTCCTGCCGCACGGCGAGGGGTCCGGAAAACGCAGTGCTGCCACGCGGTCGTTTTCCCGGACGGCCTCGAGTCCGCTGAGCAGCCGTTCGGCGCGCTTGGCCATGTTCTGGGCGGCAACCGCCTTGGTGGCCTTGGCGCGCATCTTGTTGGCCTGGTCGAAAAGGACCTGGGCCTTCTTCTCGGCGTTGGCGCGCTCCCGCTTGCGGGCGCGCTCATCGGTTTCGCGCTGCGTGAGGTAGCGCTTCCAGTCCATGTTGTAGAAGTCGATCTGCGCGCGGTTGGCGTCCAGTAGGAACACCTTGTTAACGGTGGCTTCGAGCAGTTCGGTGTCGTGGCTGATCACGATCAGGCCGCCCTGGTGGTTCTTGAGGAAGTCACGCAGCCAGGCGATGGAATCGGCGTCGAGGTGGTTGGTGGGCTCATCGAGGAGCATCGTCTCGGCATCCGAGTAGAGGATGCGTGCCAGCTCCACGCGGCGCCGCTGGCCACCGGAAAGGGTCTTCAGCGGCTGGTTCAGCAGGCGGTCCGGCAGGGCCAGGTTGGAGCAGATTGCTGCTGCCTCGGCCTCGGCGGCATAGCCGCCGGCTGCCAGGAACTCGGATTCGAGCCGTTCGTAACGGTTCATCGCCTTGCGCTGGACCGCCGCGTCCTCGCTGGCCATTTCCTCGTGCGCCAGGCGCAGTTTTCCGACGGCGATGTCCAGGCCACGGACGGACAGGATACGGTCCCGTGCGAGCTGCTCCATGTCCGGCGTCCGGGGATCCTGCGGCAGGTAGCCGATCTCGCCGGTACGGGTCACTTTCCCCGCGGCGGGGAGTCCTTCACCGGCGAGGACCCGGGTGAGGGTGGTCTTCCCGGCGCCGTTACGGCCCACCAGGCCGATCTTGTCTCCCTTGTCGATGCGGAAGCTCACCTGGTCCATCAGGAGCCGGGCGCCGGCACGCAGTTCAAGATCCTGGACAGTAATCACAGCAGGTAAGGCCTTTCACAACAGGGAACGCCGCAGCCCTCGCACGATGTTGGGAGGGAGCCGGGGCAGAGTGGCCGGAGAACGGCCCATCCAAGTCTACCGTCCGGCAACGTCCACGCAGAACGCCCCGTCTGCAGCCGCCTGTTCAGCTAGCGTTGCGGCATGACCTTGATGGACTTCCCTGCCCGGACTTTCGGAGTCAGTACCGGGCCCGGCGTTCACATCCGCGGCTTCGAACTGGGACCGGCCGACGGAGCGCCTGTCGTCATCCTGCATGGATTGGCCGGCAGTGCGGGTGAGTTCGTCCAGACGGCCCTTGCGCTACCGGAATTCCGAACCGTTTTGATCGACCTCCGCGGCCACGGCAGAAGTACCACCCGGCCGGGCGACCTTTCCCGCGAAGCCTTTATTGCCGACGTCGTACGTGTTATCGAATCAGTGGCCAGCGCACCCGTGACCCTTATTGGCCAGTCTCTGGGCGGGCACACGGCGATGCTGGTGGCAGCCGGGCGCCCTGACCTGGTCTCCCGGCTGGTCCTTCTTGAGACCGGCGCACGCGGCGGAGGCGTGGACGAGCATGAACTCTTGGGTGAATACTTCCGGTCCTGGCCTGTGCCCTTCGGAAGCCGCACAACAGCACAGGAGCTTCTTGGGGACGGACCCTTGGCCCGGGCGTGGGTGGCTGACCTGGAGGACAGGTCGGACGGGTTGTGGCCGCGGTTTGAGGCTGACGTCATGGTGGCCGCAATCAAAGGATTGGCCGCGCCCCGCTGGGACGAGTGGGAGAGCATCGCTGTACCAACGCTCGTTGTGTATGGAGAACACGGGATGTTCGCTGCGGAGGACAAGTCCGAGTTCTGCGAGCGCGGCCGCAGGGTCGAGCGCGTGGATTTGCCCGGGGCGTCCCATGACAGCCATCTGGATGCGTTCCACTCCTGGGTGGCGGCTCTCCGTCAGTTCATGGGGGTCTGAGGCAGATCGAGTAGCAGCAAGTGCGGTTTGGGGTTTCGCGGCCCGGGGGCGAGCCTTCAGACTGTCCTGATGGAGTGGACGCGTGCCAAGGACTGGCTGATCGGTGCTGCTGGGATGGTCATCGTCCTGGGTCTTGCGGTTGCAATCGCGTGGTGGGTGGTGAGCAGTCCGGTGCGCGGGGTGGCAGCAGCGCCTGCGCCCTCCCCCACGACGGGCGCTGAACCCACGGCGGGCGCCGAGCCTCCCGCCGACCTGCGCGGGGATGAGGTGTGGCTCGCCGATCTTGCCCTGGACGCCGGGACAGTGGCTATCGCGGGCTCGTTGCTTCACGACGTTAGGGCCGAAGGGCAGGGCGTGGTCACGGGGCCGGGCGGGATGGTTGCTGAACGCCTCGCCGTGGACGCGACCGTTCCGTTCGACGTCGTTGCCGGGGAACTCGGTGATGGGACCGTGGTCCGCGCCGCCGACGGCGGCCAGGTTCTGGTGGTCCGCACAGTCCAGGTCTTGGGCCGCAAGCTGGACGTCAACGCCACGGGCACAGTCAGGGTCGACGCCGGCAGGCTGGTTGTTGAGCCGCGCTCGATCGACATTGGCGGGCCCGGCTTCCTCTCCGACGCCCTCGGTGCCGCCGTAAGAAGGCTCGTGACCATCGAGCACAGCATTGAGGGCCTCCCCGAGGGCCTCGTCCTTCAGGACGTCGCGGTCCAGGGCGACGGCTTCCGTGCGGGGCTCTCCGGCGCGAACGTCAAGCTCGTTCCATGACGGCGCCCGCCCTGATCTGTGGCCCTAGGTGGGTTTCTTAGTCAATACGTCCGGAACTTCCTGCCGCCGTCGAAGTTCCAGGAGCCCGACCGCGTTTGCTCCGGTGAAGACGGCGCTGAAGGTGATCAGGAGGTCCCTGACTATCACCGAATTCGGGTCACCAGGCTGGGCGATGAGCGATATAACGAGAATCAGGGCGCCCACACAGAGCCCGCCCGTGCTAGGGAAGTTCCGCTGCCGCATCAGTCCGTTTACCCTTCGGGTCCTGTCGCACGGGCGTCATGCCTGCTCGATCTTGGAGTCATGCACCTGACCGTAGGCCTCGCCAGCCATCCAGGCAATGCTCTTGATCAAATCCTGAGCATCGGACCCGGATGTTTCCCGGCGTGTTCATGATTGCCCTTCGCAACGGCCGGTGGTGAGCACACCGAACGTTGAACCGCGCTCCTTACCGGTGCGCGCCTGCCAGTGTGCGGCCTGCTCGATAGTCTCCGCGGTCTGGTAGTCGGTTTTCTTGCCTGGCCCGAGCTTGATGACGTTGTGGTGCAGGTTCAGCCCTTTGGGGGCCGTCCTGTCTCCGCTGATGTTGATGTAGCTGTCCCGCGCGCCGATGAACTGGTTCCGCGTGACCTCTACATCCATGGGCAGCTCGGTGTCATACGTGAGGATGTGGGTGCCCTTGCCGTCCGTGTCCGGCCGGATGGTCGCAGCCCATGAGTAGCCCGCGTCAGTGCAGATATTGTCTGTGAAAGTGCAGCGGATGTGCCCGGACCCTGGAGTCGCATCGCCGGCAGACCACATCTCGAAGGTCTGGTTGCAGTTCTCCACCCGGTTGTTCCGGAAGTGGATGTCGGTCCACGACTTTGCATCCTGCATTGCCGTCCCCTGCATCGTGAAGGCGACGTCATAGCATTCCCGGATGGTGTTGTCCTCGATGATGATGTTGGACGCGCCGATCCAGACCTCGAGGCCGTTGCCGTACCGGGTGCCGTCGGCGCTCAGCCGGGATCCGCCAAGGTCCTCCAGGCGGCAGTTCCTGATGCGGATGTTCTCCGACCCCCCGGTCGCAATACCGTGTGCTCCATGACCCTCGATATGGATGCCATCCAGGATGCTGTGGGAAGCGGGCCGGATGCCGTCCTGCTGGATGGCGATTTCGACGCCGTCGCCCGGGTCAAAGTTCGACCTGACGTACACAAAGGTCTCGTCGCTATAGAAGTCCCACTGGTTCGCCAGTGCATCCAGGCTGGTCCGCTTCCATCCACGGATGAGGCCCGCCACCTTCAGGAAACCAACATTGGTGGACGGAGCGGCGATGTTGCCGCTGTACTGGCCGGACCGGGCGGTGATGTCCAGCTTCCAAACCCCGGTGGTGTGCCGGATCCAGGCCCGTCTGCTGACCTTGTAGCCGGCAACCTTGGGGCGTGGGCCGGTGCCGTAGGCGCCCACCGTAAAGACTCCCGATGTGCCCTGGATGGACGGCTCGTGGAGGGTGCCGAAGAATGTGTCGCCGCGCTTGAGCAGGACGGCGTCGCCGCGGCGCAGGTCCCCGCTGCCGAGGGCGTCCTGGACGCGCGCGAGGCTGCGCCACGGGGCTGCCTCAGTGCCCGGGGCCGAGTCGGAACCAAAGACGGTCACATACCGGGTGTTCCTGCCCACGCGGGAAGGGGTGCGTTCGTCCGTGAACACAGCGGAACTTGCGACGCCGGCAGCGGCCCCCTTGAGGAGCGTGCGGCGGCTGAATGGTCTCGGAGGTAGTTTCATTGCCGGGGATGGTCCTCACGGATATCTCACGAGCGATTTTATCCGGTTGCAACCGGCAGGGAAGCCGTCAGCGAAAAACAGGACTATGCACACCGGGTACCCGAACGTACCGGCGATCCGGTGCACGTTTCCGCGCTACTCGTTGACGAGGACGGGTACGCCTACGGCTGCTGAGACAGCTAGGGGTGCAAGCCCGGCCGGTACCGGGATGCTGAACTCTTCTCCTTCTTCAGACGGTCCCGAGTGTGCATGGCCTTCCGTGCCGAGATGGTGCACAAACCGGGCCGTGCCAAGGAGGTTGCCGCGGTCATCGTAGAAGCCGGCGAGCACCTGGAGTTCGAGCAGGTCGCTGACATCACTGGTGACTCTGACTGTTCCCGTGGCCGCCTGTCCATCAAAAGCCAGGTCCTTGAACAGGATCCTGTCATCGAACGGGCCTTGGATTCCAAGGATTTGGCCCGGGGCCGGCCGGGTTGTCCGGAGTCCTGCCAAGTCCGGTTCTCCTTCGGCACTGGCCAGGCCTGGGAAGGTTGTTTTGGCGGCAGCGGATGCCTGCGGGACGCTGTCCGCACCGGGCGCAGGGGCAGATGGCCGACCACCCAGTACGGCGGGGGCAAGCACAGCCAGCGAGGCAGCAGCGAGGGCTGCCATCAGGAGAATCCAGGGCTTGCAGTTCATCGTGTCCCCTCCTGCGTCTGCGGCGGCCGCGGGGTGCCAGATACCCGGATTGCGGCCATTCTGCGGTGGTCGTTCACGCTCATCTCAGCGCAGGACGCGCAGGGCCTGGCCCACGATGTCGAACAGGTCGGTGTTGTCCACGCTGCCCTGCAACTGTTCCGCACCTGGCCCGTAGGCGTATATGGGCACGTCGGCGCCCGTGTGGTTTCCCGAGGCGTAGGACAGCCAAAGGCTGGCTTCCTTGGAACCGTCCTTGACGTCGGCGGGGTCATTGGGGGTCCGGAAGGTGGCCGGACCGAAGTTCTTCGGATCCTCTGAACCTTCGCCGTTGATGATTCCGGTCGAGCGCTCCTCGTCTTTGAAGTTTCCGCCGTTCCGGGTCGGGGTGGAGCTGTTGGCGCTGTTCCCGAAATCGACGTTCGGTGGGGGCCCGGCTGCTTCCGCGTTCGTGAAGGAGCCCTTTTCAATAATGTTGAAACCGCCCGTTTCGTGGTCTGCGGTAACAATAACCAGGGTGTTGCCGTCCCTTTTCGCGAAGTCCAGGGCAGCGGCGACGGCGTCGTCGAAGGCTTTGACTTCATCCAGTGTCTGGGCCGCGTCATTGTCGTGGGAGCGCTTGTCGATCAGGGCACCTTCAACCTGCAGGTAGAAACCTTTACCGTTGCTCTGCTCCTGGTCCAGCAGTTCGATGGCCTTCTGTGTCATCTCCTGCAGGGACGGTTCCTCCGCCTGGGGTCTGTCCGGGTTGTCCTTCTTGGCCTTTTCGAGGGTCAGGTTTCCGGTATTGAACAGTCCAAAAACCTTTTCACCCGAGGCCCCGTTCAGGTCGGCGCGTGTGGCGGGGATCCGGCTCGACACAGACCCCAGGATCGAGTAGCCCTGCTCCTTCAGCGCGGTTTCATCCTTGGCGTCAAACCGGGCCATGCCACCGCCGAAAATGACGTCGGCGGTGCCATTGCGGGCGATCTGGTCTGCGATCGGGGTGACCCGGACATCACTGGTGGGCAGCTTGTCGCCGGTCACATCGGTATCCTGGCACGCATCGGCGGAGTAGTCCGGTCCCTGGCAGCCGCGGGCGAGGACGTGGCTCATCTGCCCGGCGGGCGTTGCATCGGTCACTTCGGCAGTGGAAACGTTGCCTGTGCGGTAGCCGGCCTGTTTGGCCAATTCCATGATGGTCGGCACCACAACACCCTTGGCGTCCACCCCGATGGCAGTGTTATACGTTTTCACCCCCGAGGCGAAGGCTGTGGCCGCAGCGGGGGACGCGGTGACCAGCTCCGGCACGAAGCCGGCCTGCCCGGGCTGGCCGGAGTTCTTCTCCACGGAATAGGTGCTGACCGAACCGTGGGACGGGAGGCTCTCCATCACCAGCCTGCCCTCGGCGCCGTAGTAGCGTTCCCTGGCCGCCGTGACATGGGAGCGGCCCATCCCGTCGCCCAGCAGGTAGATGACATTTTTCGCCGGCGATTGGAGGGCTGCGGGCGCCGGCCTGGTGGCAGTGAACACCGCGTACGCGACCAGCGAGATCGCCAAGACCGCGCCAAGGACGATCCACACGATCCCGCGTATCTTCCTCGGAGGGCCATCGGACATGAGTGCGGCCGGAACGTATCTCATGAGCGGGTCCTTTCCCAGCCGGGGGCGGAAGTCGAAATCGGCGTGGCTTTTTCGTTTCTCCTTCCAGCAGGCGCATCGTCGGTTACCAAAGAATCCACCCCCCTAGACGAGCTTGTAAGACCACCATAGGAAGCAGTGACGGCGGAAGGAAGGAAACGTTTCCATCCTTCCGATTTCTTCAGCCAATCTTGAGGTGCCGTGAACCGCGGGCCCAACGGCCCTGTTCCAGGCCGCACCGGACTCGTACCGTCAATCAAGGGGGACTCATCTTTCGAGCGAAAAGAGTCCGCGATGTATCTAACCCGACGCCAGCTGTTGCAGGCCGGCGCAGTAGCCGGCGCCGGCATCCTGGTCCACCCGGATGCCGCACTGGCTGCCCGCACATTTGCCCGGCAGCCCGGTCCACTGACGATGTTCTCCGAGCAGCTGCCCACGCTGGCCGAACTAGGGGTCATCGATATGCGGGCGGGCGGCCAGACCGAACTATCCATGATCAACGCCGAGCACAACTTCCACAGCAAGCTTGACCCCACGGACACGTTCGCCTACCGGGCTGCCGGCGCGTCGCAAACGTACCTCGGGCCCGTCATCGTGGCGCAACGCGGCACCCCGTTCGCCCTCACTGTGCACAACCAGCTGGGAGAGCACCCGCTGGCATTCGCCGTCGACAATGAGCTGGTGCCGGCCGGCAGCGACGACGCCAACGCCCCGCGCACCTCGACCCACCTGCATGGCGGCAACACCAGGCCAGGGTCCGACGGCGGCCCTGAACAGGTCTTTTCCCCCGGCAGTTCCTACACCTACCACTACGACAACAACCAGGATGCCGCCGGGCTCTGGTACCACGACCATGCGCTGGGCATCACCCGCCTCAACGTCTACGCCGGGCTGGCCGGCGGTTACCTCATCCGGGACGCCCCGGGGCCGTCCGGGACCGGAATCGACACCGGAGACGGAACCCACCTCCCGCCGCCCCCATACGAGGTGCCGCTGGTCATCCAGGACCGGATGTTCAATCCCGATGGATCCTTCGCCTACCCGCCCAATCCGGTGCTGACGACCAGCGACGGCACTCCACGGCCCTGGGCGCCGGAGTTTTTCGGGGATGTGGCAACGGTCAACGGAAAGTGCTGGCCGAACCTGGACGTGGACCAGGGAAAGTACCGGTTCCGCGTGTACAACGGGTCCAACTCAAGGTTCTACAACCTCAAGTTCGTGGCGGGCGGAAACGCGCTCGCGTTCGCCCAGATCGGCACGGACGGGGGTCTCCTCGACGCCCCGGCAAAGCTCAACAAACTGGTCCTGGGCCCGGGCGAGCGGGCGGACCTTGTGGTGGACTTTGCCGGCCTGTCCGCCGGATCCAAGGTGGTCCTGGGCAACAATGCCCCCACCCCTTATCCGGACGGCCCGGTCTCGGCGAAGCAAGGCGGGGTTCCGCTCCGCGAAATCATGCAGTTCACCGTGCAAAGCCAGAAAGGTTATGCGGCGCCGCTGCCCGCACAGTTGCGGCCCCAGCCCATGACGAGGCTGGCAGGCCTGACCACGGCGGCCACCCGCCAGATGACCCTCGTGGAAGTCCTCAATGCCGCGGGCATCCCCATCATGGCCCTGTTGAACAACCGCCCCTTCCACACCACCGACGTCACCGCCGTGCAGGGCGACACCCTTGAGGAGTGGGAGCTGATCAACACAACAGTGGACGCGCATCCCATCCACCTCCATTTCACCCAGTTCCAGGTCCTCAACCGCCAGCGCTTCGACGTCGGCAAATACCTTGCCGCCACCGGATACGTGGATCCTGCCACCGGGCTGGTGACGCCGGGCCAGGGCAACAGCGTGCCCGTCACGCCGTTCCTGATGGGCCGCCCCAAGGCGGCACCGGCCAACGAGCGGGGCTGGAAGGACACCGTAGTGTCGATGCCGGGAGAAGTGACACGGATCAGTGTTCCGTTTGGGGCGGGTGCAGCGGGTGGAGCACCCTTGGCCATCGGCTCCTCGTTCACAGGCGAGTACGTCTGGCACTGCCACATCCTCGAACACGAGGACAACGACATGATGCAGCGCTACGTCATCGAATAACGGTTGCCCCTATAAGGCACCACGTTCACCTTTAAGGCACCACGTTCACCACCACGCGGCAGGGAAAACCCACGACCTTTGTGCCCAGCATGTAGCTGCAGGCAACCCGATTAGTAGACCCCCTACAAAATACCCGCAGTTCCGCACCAGTAACGTCGGCAGTACATTAGATTCCGCTTGTACAACCCCGACAGGACTGCCATGAGCAACACCGACACCGCCTTTAAGAATCCCGCCAGCACCGGGCGCCGCCGCTGGAACGCCACCGACCTTGGCCTGATCGCCGTCTTCGCCGCCCTGGTTGCCGGCGCAGCCCTGGTCCCCGGCCTGGCCGTGAACGGATTCGGCGTCCCCATCACCTTCCAGACGCTGGCCGTGATGCTGACCGGCCTGGTTCTTGGACCGGGACGGGCCTTCGCCGCCGTGGGACTCTACACCCTGCTGGGGCTCGCCGGCCTTCCCATCTTCAGCCAGGGCCGCAGCGGCCTGGGCATCCTCGCCGGCCCTTCAGCCGGCTACATCATCGCCTTCCCGATCGCTGCCTGCGTTGTGGGCTGGCTGGCCACCATCGTGATCCGGCGGACCACCAAGGCCAGGGCTCTGTGGTTCTTCGTCTCTGCCGCCGTCACCAGCGCCGTTGTGGTCCATTCCCTCGGCATCGCCGGGATCGCGCTGAACACCAAGGCCACCCTCGGGCAGGCTTTCCTGAGCGACCTGGTGTTCTACCCGGGTGACATGGTGAAGAACATCCTGGCCGCCGTCATCGCCGTCGCACTCCACCGGGCCTTCCCGGACATCCTGGTGCGCCGCGTCCGGCGCAGTGCCGCCAGGCCCGCGAAAGTCTAAGGGACCCGCCATGCCCGCCGTGACCCTTGATGGCGTGACGGTCGCCGTCGAAACGGACAGCGCACCGGTATTGAAAGTCCTGCTCGAGGCCATAAGCCTGGAGCTCACCGAACAGCGGATCGGCGTCATCGGCGCCAACGGCTCCGGTAAGTCCACAGTGCTCCGCCTGGTCAACGGCCTGGTCCAGCCAACGGAGGGCAAGGTCACGGTGGACGGCGCGGATACGGTACGCGACGTCCGGACAGTGCGCCGGAACGTGGGTTTTGTCTTCACCGATCCGCTGTCCCAGCTGGTGATGCCCACGGGCCGGGAGGACGTGGAGCTGTCCCTGCGGCGCTCCGTCCGTAACGGTAAGGAGAGGCGGCAAGCGGCCGAAGCGGCACTGGACCGGCTGGGCCTGCTGGAGCTGGCGGACCAGAGCATCTACGAGCTGTCCGGCGGGGAACGGCAGCTCATGGCCCTGGCCGCAGTGCTCGCGGTGAACCCGTCGGTGCTGGTCCTCGATGAGCCGTCCACCCTCCTGGACCTCCGTAACCTTGAACTCCTGCGCAGGACCCTGGCAGGGCTGGACCAGCAGATCATCATGTCCACCCATGACCTTGAGCTGGCATTGGAGATGGACAGGGTGCTGGTCATCGAAAAGGGCGAGGTAGTGTTCGACGGCGGCGCGGCGCCGGCCGTCGACCACTACCGGACGTTGTGCCGCGACGGCCTGCCGGCGGGAAAACCGCGATGAGGGGCCACGGCTTCCTGCTGGCCAATTACGTGCCGGGACAGTCCTTCATCCACCGGGCACCCTTGGGGCTGAAGTTCCTCCTGGTCTTCGGCTGCGGCCTGGCCTCGTTCATTGTGGTGGACTGGCGGGTGTCGTTGGCAGTCCTGGCCGGGCTCTGCGGCTTGTTCCTCCTGACCGGAGCGGGCCTGAAGAAGCTCTGGGCCGCCATCCGGCCGCTCGCCGCCGTGCTGGCAGTCATCGGGGTGTTCCAGTGGTGGATGCTGGGAGCACCTACGGCGGCGCGGATTGTCCTGAACATCCTGGTCTGCGTGGTGGCTGCATCCCTGCTCACTGCCACCACTCCCGTGCAACGGCTCCTTGACGGAGTGGTCAGGGCAGCGGGCCCTTTCAAGCGCTTCGGCGCCGACCCCGAGCGGTTCGCCCTGACGATCGCCATCATGCTGCGGAGCATCCCCTACATCGCCGGCACCTTCGCCGATGTCCGGGACTCCGCCCGGGCACGGGGGCTGGAGCGCAATCCGCGTGCCCTGATCCTGCCTGTCTTCATCACCTCGGTGGCGTTTGCGCGCCAGACGGGCGAGGCGCTCGCCGCCCGCGGGCTCGGGGAAGCGGAAGACTGACGCCCCCGGGGCACCGCGTTTTAAAGCCGCTGGTATTCCAGCAGCGCAGCGGTGCCCATGCCGCCGGCGCTGCTGATCATGGCCAGCGCCAGGCTTCCCGGTGTTCCGGCCCGGCGTGCCTGGGCCAGCAGGCGGGTCACCAGGACGGCACCGGACGCGCCGTAGGCATGGCCCAGGGCCAGCGCGCCGCCGTCGAGGTTGGCCCGCTCAGCATTAATTCCCACCTGGTCAAGGCAGGCAAGCGTCTGCGACGCGAAGGCTTCGTTGAACTCCACCAGGTCCACCTGGTCCGCTGACACCTCCGCGGCTGACAGAACGTCCCGGGCTGCGGTGGCGGCGCCGACGCCCAGCAGTTCAGGATCCACTCCAGCCGTCCCGCTGCCCAGCACCAGCAACCCGTCCACGGCGCCCAGGGTCCGTGCCCGTTGCAGGGACGTGATGACGACGGCGGATGCAGCGTCGGCGTCGAAGCAGGAGTTCCCCGCGGTGACAGTTCCCCCGTCAACGAAGGCGGCGGCGAACCGGGCCAGGACGGCGGCGTTGAGCCCCCGCCTGGGGCCATCGTCCGCACCGGCAGTCCCTGCGCCCGTATCCAAGGGGACCAGCTCGTCGTCGAACACCCCGGCGTCCTTGGCGGCAAGCGCCAGGCGGTGGCTGCGCAGGGCAAACGCGTCCTGGCGTTCACGGCTGACGCCGAACTCCCGCGCCACGTTTTCTGCAGCCACGCCCATGTCCGGATCGCCGAATCCGGCCGGCACAAACTGTGCCCGCGCGTAGAAATCCGGCCCGCCGTCGTCGTTCCTGTAGGCACGCAGCGGCGCTGTACTGGTGCTCTCCACTCCCCCGGCAAGGTACAGCGGGTTTCCGCCCGCAGCCACCAGCCGCGATGCCAGGACCACCGCGTCGAGTCCGGAGCCGCACTGGCGGTCCACGGTAATCCCCGGAACACTGACCGGCAGCCCTGCCTCCAGCAGGGCAAGGCGTGCAACGTTTCCCCCGCCGCCCACGGCGTTGCCGATCACAACGTCGGCGACTCTGCCGGGCTCCACCCCCGTTCCCGCCAGGAGCTCCCGGAGCACGGGCGCGAGCAGTTCGTGGGCACGCAGGCTCCGGAGGGCACCGTTGGTGCGGCACACAGGAGTGCGGCGGGCGGCAATAATGACAGGCTGCCGGTCCGGCGGGAGCATCTCAGCTGTCAAGGCTGCGCACCCTGCGGTCCCGGGAAGCGATCCAGTCCAGCAGCAGGTTGCGGCTGACCTTGCCCCGGTCCGTGGTGGGGAGTTCGGTCAGCAGGTAGTACTGGAGCGGGCGCTTGTCCCGGGCAAGGAGGTCCTCAAGCCCGGCACGGAGCTGGGTGGCCGTGATGCCGCCATGGGAGGGGACAACACCGGCCACGACCCGTTCCCCGCGCAAGTCGTCGGGCATTCCCGCTGCGACGGCGGCGGACACACCCGGCACCGCCGACAGCGCCAGTTCCACCTCATGCGGGTAGACGTTCCTGCCTGAGGTGAGGATCATGTCCGCGCGGCGGCCCAGGATGTGCAGGTCCCCTTCGGCCAGGTATCCCTGGTCGCCCACCGTGAACCAGCCGTCGAAGGACTTCAGGGCCTCCCCGTCATCACCCCAGAGGTAGCCGTTGCTGACCATGGCGCTGCGGACGCAGATGTTTCCGGCCTCCCCATCGGGCAGCTGCCGCCCCGAATCATCGAGGATCCGCACGTCCACACCCGGAAACGCCCGGCCGATCCCCGTTCCACCCAGGACGGCGAGCTGGCTGGCGGCCAGCCCCGCCCCCGAGACGAAACTCAGCTCGGAAGCACCGTAGTACTCGAAGATGGTGGCATTCGGGGCCCAGCGGCGGGCAGCCTCAAGGGTCCTCGCGTCCAGCTTCGAGCCGGCACAAATGATGCTCCGGACGCCGGAGGCATCCACGCATCCGGTCAGGCCGCGCTCGCTGAGCATCCGCAGCATGGTGGGTACCAGCACCAGCCGGGTGACGCGGTCGTGGGTGATGGCGGCATGGACGTCGCCCACGTCAAAGGTTGCAAGGGTCTGGAATTCCGAACCGGCGTAGAGGCATTCGGCCAGCGCGTACAGGTTGAGGCTGGCGGCAAGGGGGCCCGGTGCCAGGGTCACATCGTCCGCACGGAGCCCGAAGAATTGGATGGAGGCCTCAAAGGATTCCTGCCAGGACCGCCGGGACCGCGTGAAGGCTTTTGGAATCGACGTGGTACCGGACGTGAGCCCGATCAGGAAGGTGGACCCGGGATCGCCGTCCGCGAGCTCGTCATCCGGGGACACCGCCGCGGGTTGGGCGCACGCGTCCACGCGCCGCTTCATGTCCTCCTGCAGGGGGCCCGGCCAGGCAGGATCGAGGACGGCGCATTGGCGTCCCGCGGCCACTGCCGCGGCGAATTTCGCCGCGAAGTCAACCGAGTTGGCCTCGCACAGGGAGGTCACGGATTTGGTGTGGGGTACCAGTGCCGCAGCGGAGTCCCGGAGCTCCGCCCAGGAGAGGCGGCGCCCGGCAATCACGACGGCGGTGTCGTGGGGCCGTTCCTCGGCCCAGCGCTGGATTCTGTTCAGGAAAGGCATCGGATCAACTTTACCGGCCGGCACCGGTTGAGCTTCTGGTCCGCGGGTATTGTGACTTTATGAGTTTCAACGACAATGTGCAGCTGGATCCCTCCCAGGTCCAGGACCGGCGCGGCATGGGCCGGGGAGTCAAAGTGGGCGGCGGGATCGGCGGTGGGCTCATCCTTCTCATCGCGGCACTCCTGGGTGTCAATCCACAGTTGCTGGAGGGCCTGGCCGGGGCCGGGCAGGAGCCGCAGAGCCAGGGCACGGCTCCCGCCTGCCTGACAGGAGCGGACGCGGATGCCCGGGTGGACTGCCGCATCACCGGCACCGTGAACAGCCTGAACGCCTTCTGGCCTGCCTACCTGCAGCAGTACAACGTCCAGTACCCGCAGCCGGAGACAGTGATCTTTGAGCAGGGTGTCAGCACCGGCTGCGGCACGGCCTCCAGTGCTGTTGGACCCTTCTACTGCCCCACCGACACCACCGCGTACTTCGACCCCGGGTTCTTCCAGGAGCTGGTGGACAGGTTCGGCTCCTCGGGTGGACCCCTGGCGCAGGAATATGTGGTGGCCCACGAGTTCGGGCACCACATCCAGAACGTGCTGGGAAACCTCGACCAGGCCCAGCAGGATCCGCAGGGACCTGAATCCGGCGCCGTGCGCGTGGAACTGCAGGCCGACTGCTACGCGGGCCTCTGGGCCAAGCATGCATCAACCCAGCCCGGGCCCGACGGCCAGCCGTTCCTGGAACCCCTCACCCAGCAGGACCTGAACGACGCCCTGTCCGCCGCTTCCGCTGTTGGTGATGACCGGATCCAGGAAGCGGCCACCGGGCGGGTCTCCCCGGAGGCGTGGACCCACGGCTCCAGCGAACAGCGCCAGCGCTGGTTCTATAAGGGCTACGAGACCGGCGACATCAACCAGTGCGACACGTTCTCGGCACCCACCCTGTAACCCCAGAGAACGACGACGGCCGGTTACCTTCGCGATGAAGGTAACCGGCCGTCGTCGTACCTGGGCCCACGCTACCGAGGGGCCCCAATCGAGCTTGCGAGATTGGGGAGGTAGTTGGGAGGTTCCCTAACTGAGCGAAGCGAGTTTAGGGAGGCGGTGGGGATCTAGATGTTGAAGCCGAGGGCCCGCATCTGGTCCTTGCCGTCGTCGGTGATCCGTTCCGGACCCCATGGCGGCATCCAGACCCAGTTCAGGCGCCAGTCATCAACAACGCCGTCCAGGGCCTTGCCCACCTGCTCCTCGAGCACGTCGGTGAGCGGGCAGGCTGCGGTGGTCAGCGTCATGTCGATCAGCAGTGCGCCGTCGTCGTCCGAGTACTTCAGGCCGTACAGCAGGCCCAGGTCAACGATGTTGACGCCGAGTTCGGGGTCGATGACATCCTTCAGCGCCTCCTCTACGTCCTCAAGGCTCGTGCGTGCCGCGTTGATTTCGGTCATGGCGAAAGTCCTTACTAGGCCTGCACCACGGCGGGTGCAGCGGCTGCGCCGGCACCCTTGGCGTAGCGGTCGTAGCCTTCTTCTTCGAGGCGGTCGGCAAGCTCCGGGCCGCCTTCCTCAACAACCTGGCCGTCCACGAACACGTGCACGAAGTCAGGCTTGATGTAGCGCAGGATGCGGGTGTAGTGCGTGATGAGCAGAGTGCCCATCTTGCCTTCGGCGTGGGCGCGGTTGACGCCCTCGGAAACAACCTTGAGCGCGTCAACGTCCAGGCCGGAGTCGGTCTCGTCCAGGATGGCGAACTTGGGCTTGAAGAGTTCCAGCTGGAGGATTTCCACCCGCTTCTTCTCACCGCCGGAGAAGCCCTCGTTGACGTTGCGCTGGGCGAAGTCGGCGTCGATGCGCAGCTGCTCCATGGCAGCCTTGACGTCCTTGGTCCAGGTGCGGAGCTTGGGGGCTTCGCCGTCGATGGCGGTCTTGGCGGTGCGCAGGAAGTTGGTCATGCTCACGCCGGGGACCTCCACCGGGTACTGCATGGCAAGGAAAACGCCGGCGCGGGCACGCTCGTCAACGCTCATTTCCAGGACGTCTTCGCCGTCGAGGGTGATGGAGCCGCTGGTGACGTTGTAGCGCGGGTGTCCTGCGATGGTGGAGGCCAGCGTGGACTTGCCGGAGCCGTTGGGGCCCATGATGGCGTGGGTTTCGCCGGTCCGGATGATCAGGCTGACGCCCTTCAGGATTTCCTTGGTGCCCTGCTCCGTCTCAATGCTGACGTGCAGGTCCTTGATCTCAAGAGTAGACATGTGTCTTGTTCTCCTCTGCACCGGGCCTGGGCGGCGGCGGTGCGGTCTCTGTCTGGAAGTTGGTTCGTAATTCTGTGGTGCTAGCTGAAGTTGGGAGCCTCGGCGCCGTTGAGGACATTGGTGACGTCCACATAGACCTCGTCCCCGACGATCTCGACGGCGAACACCGGGACCGGATCGTAGGCCGGGAGCTGCAGCGGTTCACCGCTGCGCAGGTCGAACTGTGAGCCGTGGCCCCAGCACTCGATGGCGCAGCCCTCCACCTCGCCCTCGGACAGCGAAATGTCCGCGTGCGAGCAGGTGTCGCCAATCGCGTGGATCTCCCCCATGGAGTCTTTGACGATCGCCACCGGGTAGTCATCAATCAGGATCCGCAGCGCCTGCTTCAGCTGGATTTCATCCGCCTTGCAGACAAGCTCGCCCTTTGGCTGGTCAGTCATCTGTAACCGTGCTCCGTGCCTTCTAGTTGTCCGTCAGAGCGAGTTCGTGCTCAACAGCCTCGGTCAGCCGCTCCTCGATGGAGGGGACCTTGATCTGCTGGATGATCTCGTTCAGGAAGCCGCGGACCACCAGTCGGCGGGCAACATCCTCAGGGATGCCGCGGGCCATGAGGTAGAACAGGTGCTCGTCATCCATCCGGCCGGTGGCGCTGGCGTGGCCAGCACCCTCGATCAGCCCGGTCTCGATTTCGAGGTTGGGCACGGAGTCGGCACGGGCACCGTCTGTCAGCAGCAGGTTGCGGTTGGCCTCGTAGGTGTCGGTGCCTTCGGCTTCCTTGCGGATCAGGACGTCGCCAACCCACACGGCGTGGGCGTTGCGGCCCTGCAGTGCACCCTTGTAGAGCACGTTGGACTTGCAGTTGGCCACTGCGTGGTCAACGAACAGGCGCTGCTCCAGGTGCTGCCCGGCGTCGGCGAAGTACAGGCCGAACATCTCGGCCTCGCCGCCGGGGGCGGTGAAACGGGCCGACGGCGTAACGCGGACCAGGTCGCCGCCGAGGCTCACCATGACGTGCTTGAGCTTGGCGTCGCGGCCGATCTTCGCCTGCTGGGAGGAAGCGTGGACGGCGTCGTCGTTCCATTCCTGGAGCGTAATGACCGTCAGGCTGGCGCCGTCTTCGACGATGATTTCGACGTTTTCGGAGACGATGGCGGATCCCCGGTGGTTCAGGACAACAACTGCCTTGGAGAACTTCTCCGCAACAATCACCAGGTGCTGGGCAGCCGGGTCCAGTGAGGTGCCTTCAATGTCGACGCTGACTTCCGTGAGCGCTTCGAACTCGGAGGGGATGGTCACCACGGTGGCGCCGGCGAAGTTCTCCCAGGCGTTGGCGGAGACGCGGTCCTCGGGGATGCCCGCGGTGCCGATTCGGCGGTCATCGCGACCGACGCTCTCCACGGTGATTTCCTCCGGACCGGTGACGACGACGGTGGGTGCCGCGCCGGACAGGACCTCGGAGTGCAGCCCGCGGAGGCGCTTAAGCGGGGTGAAGCGCCAGTCTTCCTCCATGCCGGTGAGCGGCTTGAAGTCGGCAAGCTTGTAGGACGTCAGGCGGCCGGCGCGCGAGCTGTCCGGAACACCGACGCCGCCGCCGTGCGAGTGGCTTTTCGCCGCCGCGCCGGCCAGCGGGGCCTTGGAGCCTGCCGCGTTGATGGGCGAGAGGCTTTCGCCTTCTTCGGTGAAGCCGTCGATGAACGGCTGGGCTGAAGGCGCGCCGATGCGTGCCTTTTCAGTAGTGATTTCAGTCATCGTTATCCGACGGACCCTTCCATCTGCAGTTCAATCAGGCGGTTCAGCTCAAGTGCGTACTCCATGGGGAGTTCGCGGGCAATCGGCTCGATGAAGCCGCGGACGATCATCGCCATGGCCTCGTCTTCGCGCATGCCGCGGGACATCAGGTAGAAGAGCTGCTCTTCGCTGACCCGGGAAACAGTTGCCTCGTGGCCCATCACAACGTCATCCTCGCGGATGTCGATGTACGGGTAGGTGTCCGAGCGGCTGATCGTGTCAACGAGCAGCGCGTCGCAGCGGACGGTGTTGGCCGAGTGCTTGGCGCCTTCGCGGACCTGCACCAGGCCGCGGTACGCTGCACGTCCGCCGCCACGGGCCACGGACTTGGAAATGATGGAGCTCTTGGTGTTGGGCGCAATGTGCACCATCTTCGAGCCGGTGTCCTGGTGCTGGCCTTCGCCGGCGAACGCGATGGACAGCGTCTCGCCCTTGGCGTGCTCGCCCACGAGGTAGACGGCAGGGTACTTCATGGTGACCTTGGAGCCGATGTTGCCGTCGACCCATTCCATGGTGGCGCCCTCTTCGCAGATGGCACGCTTGGTCACCAGGTTGTACACGTTGTTGGACCAGTTCTGGATGGTGGTGTAGCGGACGCGGGCGCCCTTCTTCACGATGATCTCCACCACGGCGGAGTGCAGCGAGTCCGAGGTGTAGATCGGCGCGGTGCAGCCTTCGATGTAGTGGACGTAGGAGTCCTCGTCCGCGATGATCAGGGTCCGCTCGAACTGGCCCATGTTTTCCGTGTTGATGCGGAAGTATGCCTGCAGCGGGATGTCCACGTGGACGCCCTTGGGGACGTAGACGAAGGAGCCGCCGGACCAGACGGAGGTGTTCAGCGACGCGAACTTGTTGTCGCCCACGGGGATCACCGTGCCGAAGTACTCCTGGAAGATCTCGGGGTGTTCCTTGAGCGCGGTGTCGGTGTCCAGGAAGATGACACCCTGCCGCTCAAGGTCCTCACGCAGCTGGTGGTACACCACCTCGGACTCGTACTGGGCGGCGACACCGGACACCAGGCGCTGCTTTTCAGCTTCGGGGATGCCCAGCTTGTCGTACGTGTTCTTGATGTCCTCGGGCAGGTCTTCCCATGTGGCAGCCTGCTTCTCCGTGGAGCGGACGAAGTACTTGATGTTGTCGAAGTCGATGCCGGAAAGGTCCGCACCCCAGGTGGGCATGGGCTTGCGGTCGAAGTACTTCAGGCCTTTGAGGCGGAGGTCAAGCATCCACTCCGGCTCGCTCTTCTTGGCCGAAATGTCCCGGACCACTTCTTCGTTGAGCCCACGGCGTGCGTTGGCGCCGGCATCGTTCTTGTCGGCCCAGCCGTACTCGTAGTTGCCGATGCCGTGAAGCTCGGGATTCTTCTCGAGAATCTCCGAGATCACAGTGTTTTCGGCTACTGCTTTCTCTGATAGTTGGTCCGTCATCACGGCCTTTCTTGCTGATGGTTGTTTTCTTCAGTCAGGCTGGCGGGGGCTGCCGGGGGCGTTGTGGGCCCTCCGGCAGACAGCCGGCCTGTGGGTATATGGGTGGTGCAGACGTGGCCGCCGCGGGCCAGGGTGGAAAGCCGGCGCACGTCAACGCCCACCAGCCTGGAGAAGACTTCGGTTTCCACGTCGCAGAACACGGGGAAGCGGGCCGCGAGCTGCTGGATGGGGCAGTGGCCCTGGCAGAGCTGGACGCTGGAAAGCGCGGCGGGCAGCGGAGCTTTGGCTTCTATGGAGGCTGCCGATGCCACGAAGTTGTCGCGGCTCAGGGCGTCCGCCAGGGCCTTGGCGCGGTCGGTGATGTCCGGGCCGGCCTGGTCGATTTCCGGGGCGTACCGGCGTTCCATGTCGGCGAAACGCTCGACGGCGAAGGCCCGCACGGCGTCCGGACCGGCTACCTTCTGGAGCTGCTGGAGGGCGAGGGCGGCAATGTCGAGGTAGTCGTTGCCGAGGCTCGACTGGCCCTGGGAGCTGAGCACGTAGCGCCGTGCCGGACGGCCTGCGCCGCTGCCGGACTTTGCCACCCGCTTGACCTCGATGACGCCGGCACGGGACAGGTGGTCCAGGTGCCTGCGGACGGCGGCCGGGGTGAACCCCAGGAGGTCGCCCAGTTCGGCTGCGCTGACGGGTCCGTGTTCCAGGACGGCCGCGAGGACGCGGTCCCGCGTGCGCTCGTCGGCGTCAGCTACCGGCCCGGCGGGCAGGGCGCCGCGTTCCGCTGTAACAGCGGAGGCCCCGTGCCGGGCAACAGGCACAGCAGTAGCGTTGGTCATGGAATACACAACATAATAGTGTCGTAATTTGGTCCCGCATTCCAGTAAGGCGAGGCTGACCTGACCCGGCAGGCAGCGGACTGCCGGCAATACTACTTCCCGTAGAATACTGGGGTGCGATCGCCCCTGTCCCCCGTCCTGTCCATCAACGGGCTCATTAAAGATGTAGGCCCGCTTTCCAGCATGGATGGAAGAATGCTCCGGGTGGTGAGCGGCGTCTCGCTCTCAGCCGGGCGCGGGCAGGTCACAGCGCTGCTGGGCGCCAACGGCGCCGGGAAGACCACCACCCTGGAATGCGCGCAGGGCCTGCAGAAGCGCAGCGGCGGGAGCATCTCGCTGCTCGGCCAGGACCCGGCGACGGCCGGGGCGGAGCTGCGCTCCCGCGTAGGCGTGATGCTTCAGGACGGCGGCCTCCCGCCGTCGGCAAGGCCTATCCCCTTGCTGCGGCATATTGCCGGACTCTACGCCCGCCCGTGGGCCGTGGACGACCTCATCCAAAGGCTCGGCATCGACACCTTCAGCCGGACCACCGTCCGCCGGCTTTCAGGCGGGCAAAAGCAACGCCTGGCCCTCGCCGCCGCCCTGGTCGGAAGGCCGGAGGTCCTCTTCCTCGACGAACCCAGCGCAGGACTGGATCCGCAGTCCCGCCAACTGGTGTTCGAGCTGATCGGCGAGCTGCGCGATGGGGGGATGGGCATCATCCTCACCACGCACCTGATGGATGACGCCCAGCGGCTGGCGGACTACGTCTACATCATTGACGGCGGCCGCAACGTCGCCGAGGGAACAGTCCAGGAACTGCTGCAGCGCGGACCCGCCGTGGACGCCGGCACGGACCACGTGCGCACCCTCACCTTCGACGCGAAGCCGGGACTGGACCTGTCCGGAGTGCTGCCCGCCGACGTCGTGGTCCTGGAGGAGCGGGCCGGAAGCTACACCGCCACAGGCACCCTGACTCCCCGGCACCTTGCCACGCTCGCCGAATGGTGGGCAGTGCACGACGTCATGCCCGCCGCCATGTCGTTGCAGGCGCGTAGCCTTGAAGACGTCTTTCTGGACATCTCGGGAAAGGACATCCGATGAACCCGACCCCCTCTGGCACCGCTCCCGCAGCAGGGGCCGGAGCACCCGCCCGGCAGCAGCCCGCATCCCTGCTCCGGCGCATCCTGCTGCAGGGCAAATACGAGGCGCTGGCGATGCTGCGGAACGGCGAGCAACTGATCCTCGCTGTGGTCCTGCCGCTGCTGGCGCTCGTTGGCCTGACAGTGACCCCGTTCCTGGACGGCCTGGGGCCGAGCCGCATCGACGTGGCGGTCCCGGGGATCCTTGCCCTCTGCGCCATGTCCACAGCCTTTACGGGGCAGGGCATCGCCACGGGATTCGACCGCCGGTACGGTGTGCTGCGTTTCCTGTCCACCACCCCCCTGGGCCGGGGCGGGCTGATCGCCGGCAAGGTGCTTTCCGTGCTGGCGGTGCTCTGCCTGCAGGTTTGCGTGGTGGCTGCGGTTGGGCTTGGCCTCGGATGGCAGCCGACGGCGGCCGGCTGGGTCCCCGGGCTGCTCCTCCTCGCGCTGGGCGCGGCGGCCTTTACCGCCCTGGGGCTGCTGGTGGCCGGAACCGTCCGACCCGAAGCAACCCTGGCAATCACCAACCTGCTCTGGATCCTCCTCGGGGCCCTGGGCGGGATCGTGATTCCTGCGGAACGCCTGCCCGCCGCGGCCCAGCAGATCGTTGGACTCCTGCCCTCGGGCGCACTCGGTGAAGCCCTGCGGGACGCCTTCCTGCACGGTGCGCTGAATGGCGCCGCCTCCCTCATACTGGTGCTCTGGACAGTTATTGCCGGGGCCGCAGCAATCCGTTGGTTCAAGTGGAATTGAGATACTCGTGAGCACCGCCTTCCGCCTTCCCCAGTTCGCCGGCCGCCTCGCGTCGCGGCTGCCCCGCACCGTGGACGCAAGTGTTCGGCGCCTGGCCGTGGCCTCCCTGATCGGGCAGACCATGCTGGTGCTGACCGGTGGAGCCGTCCGGCTGACGTCCTCCGGGCTGGGCTGCCCCACCTGGCCCCGCTGCACGGACACGTCCCTGGTGAACACGCCCGAGATGGGAATCCACGGGTTCATCGAGTTCGGCAACCGCCTCCTCACCTTCGCCCTGGCCGCCGTCGCCGCGCTGATGCTGGTGTACCTGTGGAACCTCCGCAAGGAGCGCCGCGACCTCTTCCTGCTGGCGCTGGGCCTGCTGGCCAGCATCCCCGCCCAGGCCGTGATCGGCGGCATCACCGTCCTCACCAACCTCAACCCCTGGGTGGTGGGCCTCCACTTCCTGGTCTCCATGGCACTGGTGGTGCTCGCCACGCTGCTGGTCAACCGGGCGTTCGGCCGGACCGGCCGGTTCCGCACTGTCTCCCTCGCCCCCCTGCCGGGGGTCATGCGCCCGGTGACGGCCGCCGTCGCGCTTTTTTCCGCCCTCGCCGTCATGCTGGGCGTGGTGGTCACCGGAGCCGGTCCGCACGCAGGAGACGCCGATGCACCGCGCAACGGTCTGGACTGGGACCTGTTCTCCCACATCCACGCCGTCCCGGCCTACCTGGTGACGGCAGGAACCCTGGTGGCGCTCGCGCTGGTGCTTCTGCGGCGGATCACTGGCCCCATCCGGACGGCGGTCCTCGGCCTCCTTGGCGTCACCCTGCTCCAGGCCGTCATCGGATTCACCCAGTACTACAACGGCGTCCCGGCCCTGCTCGTGGCAGCCCACATGCTCGGCGCCGCAATGCTCATGGGCGCTGCAACAAACGCCTGGGACATCGCCAAGTCAAGCCCCGTGGCCTGACCCCGCTCCCCTGCCAAGGGCGCCCCGGTTCGTGAACCGGGGCGCCCTTTTGCCTGCCTGCCGATGCCGCGCTCAGCCCGCAGGCGCGTGGGCCGTGGACATCTCCGCGGCTTGTTCCGGGTCCAGGAACTCGATGCCCGCCTGGCGCACAAGCACCACCCGGGCCGTGGCGATGTCGTAGAAGAGGCCTGTTGCCTGGACACGACCGTCGGCCAGGACGGGACCTGCCACCGGATGGCTTTCCAGCTTGGCCAGCTGGACCGCGACGTTCACCATGCCCAGCTGGTCCACCCGGCAATACCCTGCGGCAGCGGCACTGGCGGCCACCGGATGGTCCGCCAGCAATTCGAGGTAGCTGGGGCGGGCATGCTCCAGCCAGGCGTCAAAACCGGCACCAAGTCCGGGATTGCCCGCACCTTCGGCGTCGGCGATGACGGCCTTCATGGCTCCACAGTTCGAGTGCCCACAGATCACGATCGAGTCCACCTCCAGGCCCTTCAGGGCAAAGGAGAGGGCCGAGTCGATCGAGGCGTCCTGGCCGTCATGGCACACAACGTTGCCGATGTTCCGCAACGTCAGCAGGTCGCCGGGGCCACTGCTGGTGATCAGGTTGGGGTTCACGCGCGAGTCCACGCAGGCCACGAACAGGGTGTCCGGGTTCTGCCCTTCCGCCAGGTCCTGCACCAGCGGCCGGACCTTGTCAGCGAAGCGCCGGTGGTACTTGTTGATGCCCAGCAGGACCGGTGATGGCGGCAGCGTGCTTTGTCCTTCATTTCCCTCCGCCAGTTCGTCCGGGTCTGGCTGCCACGAGGTCCTGGGTGGGAGCGGAAGCTCCTGCGCTTCCTGGCGCTTCGGCGCCCGGTCCGCCGCGTCCTGGAACAGGGTGTTCCCGTGATGTTCAAGGAGGACAGCACCGCCGGCGGCCTGGTACTGCTGCTGCCAGGCGAGCAGGGCCTCGCGGAACGCATGGTCCACGTAGTCCGCGTTGAGCTCCACAAGCACGTGTTCCCCGGCCGGGACCGAGTGCAGCACGCGGTTGAGCCGCGGGAGTGCGAAGAAGCTGCACGAACCGTCGATGGTTACCCGCCAGGACCTGGACGGCGGAACAGGCGCCTGCGCGTGGACTGTTGCCCGCAGCACGCGCCACAGCACACTGGCCGCCGCGAGTGCCAGGCCGATCATGACGCCTTCCAGCAGGTTCAGGAAGACCACGCACAGCAGGGTCACGGCATAGATCAGCAGGTCACCCGTCCGGAGGCTGGTGCGGATGTCTGCCACCTTGATCAGGCGGGCGCCGATGACCACCAGGAGTCCTGCGAGGACGGACAGCGGGATCAGCTGGATCAGCCCTGCGAAGAGTGCGGAGAAGGCCAGCACCCAAACACCGTGCAGGACGGCGGAGGCCCGGGTCGCAGCGCCGGCCTCCACATTGGTGGCGCTGCGGACGATCACCCCGGTGACAGGCAGGCCGCCCAGCGATCCGGAAACGATATTGGCAGCACCCTGTCCCACCAGCTCGCGGTTCAGGTTGGTCCGGGGCCCGTGCTGCATTTTGTCCACGGCGACGGCGGACAGGAGGGACTCGATGCTGGCGATCAGCGCCATCGTCAGGACGGCGAACGCCGCTGCCCGCCAGCTGCCGTCGGGCAGCTGCGGCAACGCGACGGCGTCAAAGATTGAACCGGTGAAAGAGATACGTTCAACAGCAGGGGCGAACGCCACCGACAGTGCCGTGCCGGCAGCGACGGCGGCCAGCGGCCCCGGGACACGGCGCGCCGCGGCGGGCAGGTACTTCCAGCCCAGGAGGATAGCGACGACGGTAAGGCCCAGGAGGGCGGCGTGCAGTTCGACGCCGGTGATGGCTGCGGGCAGGGCCCCGAGGTTCTCGAGGGCTGAGCCGGCTGGCTGCGACCCGAGCAGGACGTGGACCTGCTGCAGGATGATGGTGACCCCGATGCCGGCCAGCATGGCTTTGACCACCACGGGCGAGACGGCAAGCGCGGCACGCCCCACACGGCTGATGCCCAGCAGCAGCTGGACAACGCCGGCTGCCGCGGTAATGGCGCAGGTCACCTGCCAGCCGAACTCCTGGGCAGTGCCGGCGACGACGACGGTCAGGCCGGCGGCCGGGCCGCTCACCTGCAGCGGCGACCCGCCCAGGCTCCCCGCCACGAGGCCGCCGACTGCGGCAGCGATAAGGCCGGCCATAACGGGGGCGCCGGACGCCGCGGCAATTCCCAATGACAGTGGCAGGGCAACGAGGAACACCACCAGCGAAGCAGGCACGTCGGCCGCAAGATGGGCCACGAAGCCCGGCCGGCGGAACCCGTACCGGTTGCCTGTGCCACCCGGCGGCGGGCTATGGATTGGGGCTTCAGCTGTTGCTGGGTGCGGCGGTTGTGCCATGGAACTTCCTTTGCTTGGGAGCAGGACCAGTTCCACCGTAACCACACGGTCACGGGGCATGACAGGTTAAAGTGACCAACATGACACTTTCTGTCATAAATGCAGCAGTGTCTATTTGCCCCGGCACTCTGTCACATCCGGGGCCAAGAAAAAACCTCCCCCGGCCGCGGCCGGGGGAGGTTCAAAGTCTGCGGGATTGTGGAGTCAGCCGGCCATGACGGCGGGGCCGATGAACGGGTCCACAGCCAGGGCGATAAACAGGAGGGTGAGGTAGCTGATGGAACCGTGGAAGACCTTCATGGCCCGCTTGTCCGAGATGTCCTCACGCTGGGCCCTGTTGTAGAGCGCGTGTGACTCGTAGAGGAACCAGGCGCCCGCAAGGACGGCAGTGACGGTGTAGACCCATCCGGCTCCACCGGCCGGAACCATGAGCAAGGAGCAGGCCACCATGGCCCAGGCGTAGAGGACCACCTGCACGGAGACCACCTTGGCGCCGGCGATGGCGCCGAGCATGGGGACCTTGGCGTTGCGGTAGTCCTCGCCGTAGCGCATGGACAGCGGCCAGTAGTGCGGGGGCGTCCAGAGGAAGATCACCATGAAGAGGATGACGGCCGGCCATTCCACCGAGTTGGTGACCGCCGCCCAGGCAATCAGCACAGGGAAGCAGCCTGCCGCCCCGCCCCACACGATGTTTTGCGCGGTCCGGCGCTTGAGGATGATCGTATAGATCACCACGTAGAAGAAGATGGCGCCCAACCCGAGCCAGGCTGACAAGGGGTTCGCACCGAACCACAGGATCGCGATGGCGGCGGCACCCAGGAGCCACGAGAAGATCAGTGCCTCACGCGGCGTGACCTCACCGGTGACCAGCGGGCGGTTCTCGGTGCGGTGCATCAGTTTGTCGATGTCGCGGTCGATATAGCAGTTGAAGGCTCCGGCGCTGCCGGCCGCGAAGGCGCCGCCAACCAGCGTGGCGAGAATGAGCCCGATGGACGGAAAGCCGCGCTCTGCGTAGATCATGGTGGGCAGTGTGCTGACCAGGAGCAGTTCAATGACCCGGGGCTTCGTGAGGGCGAGATACGCCTTTGCCTTACGGGCGATCCCGGGCCGCGAAGCCCGTGATGCGTTCAGCGTCGTATCTGTTGTGCTCACGGTGGCAGTCACCCGTTCTGTTGGCAGTTCTGTCTGGCTGTCCAGCTGTGTCGTCCGGCCCCGCCCCAAACCGGGCGCCCGCGGAACAGTGATCCACGCAACAGCGGGAGTCCGGGCGGCTGGCAAGTGTCCCCCAACCCGGCGCTGGCCTCCGAATATCATACCGCGCCGGCCTCCACGCCACCGCCCGTCCGCCGACACCGGCAATCGGCACCCGCCAGGCCTTCTGTTGGTGGTGGTGATCGCTCGCGCGCCAATTCGAGCAGATTAACTCAACCTCACTTCAGACGCATTCACATAAGCGGAAATTGCGTCCAAAACGTGAGATTTGGGCCGCCCGGAGAATGGAATAGAGCTAAGCTGTCACCAGATCAGCACGCAGCAAGGAAGCGGTGGAAAACGCATTCCCAACTGCCAGTGGCTGAGTGAAAGATCAACGTTTCGATGGTGAACGGCTGGTACACACCGCAGCGGGCGCCACACAGCGTGCCTTCATGCGGATCCGGTGTGCCACCTGCCATCAGCACAGAGAGGGGCCCGGTTTTCGTGCCACATTTGGAAGAGCAAGAACTGTCCTGGACTAGCCTGGACCAGCGTGCGGTGGACACTGTCCGCGTACTGGCCGCGGACGCGGTGGAGAAGGTTGGCAACGGCCACCCCGGAACGGCCATGAGCCTGGCGCCGGCCGCGTACCTTCTTTTCCAGAAGCTGATGCGCCATGACCCACGGAATCCCGACTGGCTGGGCCGTGACCGCTTCGTCCTGTCCCCGGGCCACACTTCCCTGACCCTGTACATCCAGCTTTTCCTGTCCGGCTACGGCTTGGAACTGAAGGACCTCGAGGCCCTGCGCACCTGGGATTCACTGACGCCCGGCCACCCTGAGTACAAGCACACGGCCGGCGTCGAGATCACCACGGGCCCGCTGGGCCAGGGCCTTGCGTCGTCCGTTGGGTTCGCCTACTCCCAGCGCCGGATGCGCGGCCTGTTCGACGCCGATGCTGCCGCCGGCACCAGCCCGTTCGACCACACCATCTGGGTCATCGCGTCCGACGGCGACCTCCAGGAAGGCGTCACGGCAGAGGCTTCCTCGCTCGCCGGCCACCAGGAACTCGGCAACCTCGTGGTGGTTTACGACGAGAACCACATCTCCATCGAGGACGATACCGACATCGCCTTCACCGAGGATGTCCTGAAGCGCTACGAGGCCTACGGCTGGCACGTCCAGCGCGTCGACTGGACCAAGACCGGCGAATACAAGGAAGACGTCCAGGAACTCTACTCGGCACTCCTTGCTGCCAAGGCTGAGACGTCCAAGCCCTCCATCGTCTCGCTGCGCACCATCATCGGCTACCCGGCGCCCAAGAAGCAGAACACCGGCAAGATCCACGGTTCCGCCCTTGGTGCCGAGGAAGTGGCAGCCCTCAAGGAGGTCCTGGGCTTCGACCCCGCCAAGTCCTTCGATGTCGACCAGGACGTTCTTGCCCACGCCCGTGCGGTGGTGGACAGGGGTGCTGCTGCCCGCAAGGAATGGGAGGAGTCCTTCAACGCCTGGCAGGCCGCCAACCCCACCGGCGCCGAGCTCCTGCAGCGCATCGAGGCCAAGGAACTTCCCGACGGCGTCGACGCAGCCCTTCCGGTCTTCCCGGCCGGCAAGGATGTCTCCACCCGCGCGGCCTCCGGCAAGGTCCTGAACGCACTGGGCCCCGTCCTCCCCGAACTCTGGGGCGGTTCCGCTGACCTTGCGGAGTCGAACAACACCACCATCGAGGGCTCGCCGTCGTTCGTTCCTGCCTCCAAGCAGACCGACGCCTGGTCCGGCAACCCGTACGGCCGCGTGCTGCACTTCGGCATCCGCGAGCACGCCGCGGCGTCGATTGTGAACGGCATCAGCCTGCACGGACGGACCCGCGCATTCTCCGGCACGTTCCTGATCTTCAGCGACTACCAGCGGCCCGCCATCCGCCTCGGCGCCCTGATGGGTGTTCCGTCGCTGTACGTCTGGACGCACGACTCCATCGGCCTCGGCGAAGACGGCCCCACCCACCAGCCGGTGGAACAGCTCGCTTCCCTGCGCGCCATTGTGGGCCTGGATGTTGTCCGCCCCGGTGACGCCAACGAGGTAGCCGTCGCCTGGAAGACCATGCTGGAGAACCACAGCAACCCCGCCGGCATCGTGCTGACCCGCCAGAACATCCCCACCTGGGAGCGCGGTGACGGCGAGGCCGACGGCGACACCTTCGGTTCCGTTGCCGGCGTCGCCAAGGGCGGCTACGTCCTTGCCGAAGCATCGAAGGACGGCGCCACCGTCCCGGCCGACGTCATCCTCATCGGCACCGGTTCCGAGGTCCAGCTGGCCGTCCAGGCCCGTGAGGCCCTGCAGGCTGAAGGCATCGCCGCCCGCGTTGTCTCCATGCCCTGCGTTGAATGGTTCAACAAGCAGGACGCCGCCTACCGCGAGTCCGTGCTCCCCGCCGCCGTCAAGGCCCGCGTATCCGTCGAAGCAGGACTTGCCCTCGGCTGGAGGGAATTCGTCGGCGACGCCGGCCGTTCCGTCAGCCTGGAGCACTACGGCGCTTCCGCGGACTACAAGCGCCTCTTCCAGGAGTTCGGCATCACCGCAGAGGCCGTCGCCGCTGCCGCCAAGGACTCCCTCGCAGGCCTCCAGGCCTAACCAACGATTTCCAGGAGATACAGAACAATGACTACTCCCACCCAGCAGCTCTCCGACGCCGGAGTTTCCATCTGGCTTGATGACCTTTCCCGCGGACGCCTGGACACCGGCACCCTGGCGAAGCTCATCGAAGAGAAGAACGTCGTTGGCGTAACCACCAACCCGTCGATCTTCCACGCCGCGATCACCGCAGGCACCGACTACGACGCCACCATCGCCAAGCAGGCAGCAGCAGGCGCAAGCGTCGAGGACACCATCTTCGAGATCACCACCACCGACGTCGCGGACGCCTGCGACCTCTTCGCACCGGTGGCCGCAGCCACCAAGGGCGTTGACGGACGCGTCTCCATCGAGGTTGACCCCCGCCTGGCCTGGGACACGGCAGGCACCATCGCCGAAGCCAAGCACCTGTACAAGCGGGTCAACAAGGACAACGTCCTCATCAAGATCCCGGCCACCCTCGAGGGCCTCGAAGCCATCACCGCCACCCTGGCCGAGGGCATCAGCGTCAACGTGACACTGATCTTCTCCCTGGAGCGCTACCGCGCCGTTATTAACGCTTTCCAGTCCGGCCTGGAGCAGGCGAAGGAAAACGGCCACGATCTTTCCAGGATCCACTCCGTGGCCTCGTTCTTCGTCTCCCGCGTGGATTCCGAGATCGACAAGCGCCTCGACGCCATCGGCACCGAGGAAGCCAAGGCACTCAAGGGCAAGGCCGGCCTGGCCAACGCCCGCCTGGCATACCAGGTCTACGAGGAGCTGTTCGCCACCGAACGCTGGGCACTGCTGGCCGAGGCCGGCGCACTCCCCCAGCGTCCCCTGTGGGCTTCCACCGGCGTGAAGGACCCGGCCTACCCGGACACTCTCTACGTCACCGAACTCGTTGCCCCGGGCGTCGTGAACACCATGCCCGAGAAGACCCTGGACGCAACCTTCGATCACGGAGTGGTCACCGGGGACACCGTCACCGGCACCTACGCCGAAGCGAACGCCACCCTCGACGCGCTGGAGAAGCTCGGCATCGCCTACAACGACGTCGTGGCACTCCTCGAATCCGAAGGCCTGGACAAGTTCGTGGCCAGCTGGAAGGAACTGCTGGCCGACGTCGAGGGCGCCCTCGCCTCTGCACGGAAGGCTTCCTAACCCACTATGACCACTCTCAGCTACGACGCCACCGGTGCCGCACAGCAGGCATTGGAACTGCACCTCCCCGTCCTCGTGGAGGAACGCATCGCCACCCGCATCTTCGCCAAGGACCACACCCTGTGGGGTCCCGATGCGGAGGCCGAATCGGCAATCCGCCTCGGGTGGGTGGAGGCTGCCACCGTCTCCCAGCCTCTGGTCAAGGACATCCTGGAACTCCGCGACGCCCTGACGTCAGAAGGCGTGACCCGCATTGTGCTGTGCGGCATGGGCGGCTCCTCGCTGGCTCCAGAGGTTATTGCCGGCACCGCCGGCGTCGAGCTGACAGTGCTGGACAGCACGGACCCCGACCAGGTCCGTGCAGCCCTCGCCGACCGGCTGGACGAGACCGCGATCGTGGTCTCGTCCAAGTCCGGTTCAACCGTTGAAACGGATTCCCAGCGGCGGGTCTTCGAGAAGGCGTTCAACGACGCCGGCATCAACGCCAAGAGCCGGATCATCATCGTCACCGATCCCGGTTCCCCACTGGACAAGGCCTCCCGCGAGGCCGGCTACCGTGCCGTCTTCAACGCCGACCCCAACGTGGGCGGACGCTTCTCCGCGCTGACCGCTTTCGGTCTTGTGCCCTCCGGCCTGGCCGGTGTGGACATCCAGGCCTTCCTGGATGAGGCCGAGGAAGCAGCGGAGATCCTCAACGATGATGCGCCGGAAAACATCGGCCTGGCACTCGGAACCGCCCTAGGCGGAACCAGCCCCCTTCGGAACAAGATCGTCATCGCCGAGGACGGCTCCGGCATTGCAGGCTTCGCCGACTGGGCCGAGCAGCTGATCGCCGAGTCCACCGGCAAGCTGGGCACCGGTGTGCTTCCGGTGGTTGCCGGCCCCACCTCGCCCGAGGTCACCGGCGGTGCGCCTGACGTCCTGGTGGTGCGGCTGGTGGCAGCCGATGCCGACGTCGAACTCGGTGAAAACGAGGTTGCCATCGCCGACGGGCTGCCCACCCAGATGATGGTCTGGGAGTTCGCCACTGCCGTGGCCGGACGCCTGCTGGGCATCAACCCGTTCGACCAGCCCGATGTCGAGGCCGCCAAGGTGGCTGCGCGCGGCCTGCTGGACGCCCAGCCCGAGCCCACTCCGGCAGCCTTCGTTGACGGAGCCATCGAGGTCCGCGGCGGTGACTGGCTCGGTGAGGCCCGCACCGCCGGGGACGCCGTGAAGGCACTGCTGGACACTCTGGAGAACGACAGCTACCTCAGCGTCCAGGCCTACTTCGACCGGCTGGCGTTTACGCAGCTCGAAGGCATCCGCGATGAGCTGGCCGCCGTCTCCGGCCGTCCCGTGACGTTCGGCTGGGGCCCCCGGTTCCTCCACTCAACGGGCCAGTTCCACAAGGGCGGCCCGGCCATCGGAGTGTTCCTCCAGGTCACGGCCGCATCCTCGGAGGACCTCGCCATCCCGGACCGTCCCTTCACGTTCGGTGAACTGATCGCCGCGCAGGCCGCCGGAGACGCCCAGGTCCTGTCCGACCACGGACGTCCCGTGCTTCGGCTGCACCTCACTGACCGGGCTGCCGGTGTGGCACAGTTGCAGGACATCATTGCTGCGCTGTCCGCCAGGTCAGCCTCCGTTACTGAAAGCTAAGGCACGAAAAGCACCATGCCAGAAACTGAATACGGCAGGAAGTCTGCTGGCCGTGGGCGGAATCCGCTCCGCGACCCGCGTGACCGCCGCCTGAACCGGATCGCCGGTCCGTCATCGCTGGTCCTCTTCGGAGTGACCGGTGACCTTGCCCGCAAGAAGCTCATGCCCGCCGTGTACGACCTCGCCAACCGTGGCCTGCTGCCCCCCAGCTTTGCCCTGGTGGGTTTTGCCCGGCGGCAGTGGGACAAGGAGGACTTCGCCGCCGAGGTGAAGGCCTCGGTGCAGGCTTACGCCCGCACCCCCTTTGATGAGGCAGTGTGGAACCAGCTCTCCGAGGGCATCAGGTTCGTGCAGGGAGAGTTCGACGACGACGACGCCTTTGAGCGGTTGGGCGAAGTCATCGATGAGCTTGATGAGCTGCGCGGCACCCGCGGGAACCACGCGTTCTATCTGTCCATCCCGCCCAAGGCCTTTGAACAGGTCTGCCGGCAGCTGTCCAAGCACGGCCTGGCACAGGCTGAGGGTGACAAGTGGCGCCGCGTGGTGATCGAGAAGCCGTTCGGGCACGACCTTGAGTCCGCCCGGCAGCTTAACGACATCGTCGAATCGGTGTTCCCGCCGGACGCGGTGTTCCGGATCGACCACTACCTGGGCAAGGAAACGGTCCAGAACATCCTGGCGCTGCGTTTCGCCAACCAGCTGTTCGAGCCGTTGTGGAACGCGAACTACGTGGACCACGTGCAGATCACCATGGCCGAGGACATCGGCACGGGCGGCCGCGCCGGGTACTACGACGGCGTGGGCGCGGCCCGCGACGTGATCCAGAACCACCTGCTCCAGCTGCTGGCCCTGACGGCGATGGAGGAGCCCATCTCCTTCAACGCCGACGACCTGCGCGCGGAGAAGGAAAAGGTCCTCGCCGCCGTCAAGCTCCCCGATGACCTCTCCACGCACTCCGCGCGCGGGCAGTTCACCGGAGGCTGGCAGGGTGGCGAACAGGTCCAGGGCTACCTGGAGGAGGAAGGCATCCCCGCCGATTCCACCACCGAGACCTTTGCCGCCATCCGGGTGGACATCCACACCCGCCGCTGGTCCGGGGTCCCGTTCTACCTGCGCGCAGGCAAGCGCCTGGGCCGGCGCGTGACGGAAATCGCCGTCGTGTTCAAGCGGGCGCCCAACCTGTTGTTCCGCGACCACGCCGAGGACGACTTCGGCCAGAACGCCGTGGTGATCCGTGTCCAGCCGGACGAAGGCGTCACCATCCGGTTCGGTTCAAAGGTCCCGGGCACCCAGATGGAAGTCCGGGACGTGACCATGGACTTCGGCTACGGCCACTCGTTCACCGAGTCCAGCCCCGAGGCGTACGAACGGCTGATCCTGGACGTGCTCCTGGGCGAGCCGCCGCTGTTCCCGCGGCACGAGGAAGTGGAGCTGTCCTGGAAGATCCTGGACCCGTTCGAGGAATACTGGGCCCAGTTGAACGAACAGCCCGAACCCTATGCACCGGGCAGCTGGGGCCCCGCCTCGGCTGACGAGCTGCTGGCCCGCGACGGACGAACCTGGAGAAGGCCATGATTGTAGACCTGCCGGACACCACCACCTCAACGGTTTCCAAGAAGATCATGTCCCTGCGTGAGCAGGGCGGCGTGATCGCCCTGGGCCGGGTGCTCACCCTGGTGGTGGTCACCAAGTCCGGGCTTGAGGAAGAAGCCATCGAGGCCGCCAACGAGGCCAGCCGTGAACATCCGTGCCGGATCATTGTCCTGGCCGACGCCGGAGCTACGGCTCCGGACCGCCTGGACGCCCAGATCCGCGTGGGCGGTGACGCCGGCGCCTCCGAGGTGATCGTGCTGCGCGGTTACGGGCAGCTCGCGCACGAGAGCGAGTCCCTGGTGGCCGCGCTGCTGCTCCCGGATGCACCGATCGTGGCCTGGTGGCCGCACGGCGCCCCGGAGAACGCCTGCGAAACCTCCATCGGACGGATCGCCCACCGCCGCATCACCGACTCCGCCAACGAGCCTGACCCGCAGCGTGCCCTGGAGAACATCCGGTCCACCTACAAAGCCGGTGACACGGACCTCGCCTGGACGCGCCTGACCAACTGGCGGATCCAGCTTGCCGCCGTCCTGGACCAGGTGGACTCCTCCCCCGTAACGGCAGTCGCCGTCGAGGGCGCCTCTGATTCCCCGAGCACCATCCTCCTCGCAGCCTGGCTGACGCTCACCCTGGACGCGCCGGTGACCATCGTTGCCGACCCGGCAGGCACGGGCATCCGGCGCGTGCGGCTGACACGGCCCGGCGGGGACATCCAGCTCTTCCGGCCGGGGTTGTCCGTGGCCGAGCTGACCCAGCCCGGCCAGCCGGCGCAGCGGATTTCGCTTCCGCGCCGCAGCCTGCGGGACTGCCTCGCCGAGGAGCTCCGCCGCCTGGACCCCGACGAGGTGTTTGGGGAAGTGATTACTATTGGACTGCCACGTACCAATCTAAGGAGCGTCCGACCCAGTGAGCGTTGACCCAAGAGTAAGCATTCATCCTGATTCGTCCGTCCTGATGGCCGCCATTGCCGCCCGCCTCATCACAAAGCTTGTTGATGTGCAGGATAAGTTCGGCGAGGCCACCGTGGTGCTGACCGGCGGAACCGTGGGCATCGGCACGCTCAAGGCGGTTGCGGACTCTCCGGCGGCTCCGGCCGTCGACTGGTCCAAGGTGAATTTCTGGTGGGGCGACGAGCGCTTCCTTCCCGGCGGGGACCCGGACCGGAACACCACCCAGGCGTTCGAAGCGCTGCTCTCGCACATACCCGTGGACCCCGAGCGGATCCACGCGCCCGGGTCCGCGGATGAATTCGGCGGCCCGGAAGAGGCAGCCGACGACTACGCCCGGAGGCTTCGGGAAGCTGCGGCGGCCGAGCACGCCGCGGACATGTCGGATGACCGGCCCGAAGAACCGGCTGCCCTGCCCCGCCTGGACGTTGTCCTGCTGGGCGTGGGCCCGGACGCGCATATCGCATCGCTGTTCCCTGAGCAGGCGGGCGTGCGTGAAAAGGAACGCACGGTGGTGGGTGTCCGGAATTCACCCAAGCCGCCGCCGCTGCGGGTTTCCCTGACGCTGCCGGCCATCAACACCGCTTCTGAGGTGTGGATGGTGGTGGCAGGAGAGGACAAGGCCGGCGCGGTAGGGCTGGCCCTGGCGGGCGCCAACCCGGTGCAGGTCCCCGCAGCAGGACCGCGTGGGACGTCCCGGACCCTGTGGCTTATTGACGAGAACGCCGCGTCACGTGTCCCGCAGCAGCTCGTCCGCAAGGACGCCGCGGGCGCGTAGTTTTTCCAGCGCTCCGGCCAGGACGTCTTCGGCGTCCTGGCCGGAGCGCCGTTCTTTAACGTATTCGAGGTGTGTCTTGTAGCCGTCGTCCATGGCGTCCGCGGCCGCCGCTGCCTGCCCGTCCCGTGACGCGGGTGCACCACAGCGCCGGCAGTCCCACACCAGCGGAATCTGGTCCTCCGGAAGCTTGACGAAGACCGGCCTGGTCTCGTGCCCCTTGGCGCACCAATAGGAAACCTGGATACGGGGCAGGGCCTTGCCGTGATCCTCGGACTCGAAGCTGAAACCCGTCCCTTCCGTGACGCCCGCACGGGTGCCGCGGAAGCCTGACGCCGGATGAATCATCGAAGGACTCCTGCCTGCTTAAACAGAAACTGTGGCTGTCGGGAACCGACAGCCACAGTTTAGTTCTCTGACCCGCGCGGCGGCAGTGCCCGCGCGGTGCCTTTTCCCGGGTTAGGGGGTCAGGAGTCGCCGCCGCTGAAGCGCATGATCAGGCCCAGCGCGATGATGACCATTCCCCAGGTGACGCCCAGGACGACGGTGAACCTGTTCAGGTTGCGTTCGGCAACGCCGGAGGAGCTGAGGCCTGAGCTCATGCCGCCGCCGAACATGTCCGACATCCCGCCGCCCCGTCCCTTGTGGAGGAGGATGAGCAGCGTCAGCAGGAGGCTGGTGATGCCCAGGAGGATCTGCAGAATGACATGAAGAACGTCCACGACGGCCTTTCAGGAAGTTGGAATTGCGGGAGTGTGCGCGGCGGGACGGACTAGTCCGTCACCAGGTGACTCTCGAACCTGACAATATTAGCAAACTCGGCCGGATCGAGGCTCGCCCCGCCCACCAGCAGGCCGTCAACATCGCGTTCCTTGAGGATTGCTGCCGCGTTGTTGGCCTTGACCGAGCCGCCGTACAGCAGGCGGGTCTTAGCGGCGGTGTCCGCTCCGAACAGCTGCCCGAGCTCGGCGCGGATTGCCGCGCACATCTCCTGCGCGTCTTCCGGGCCGGCTACTTCACCGGTGCCAATGGCCCAGACGGGTTCGTACGCGACGACGAGCTCAGCGGCCTGGTCGGCGTTCAGCCCGGCCACACCGGCACGCAGCTGCTCCAGGGTGTGGTTGACGTGGGTGCCCGCCTGGCGGATCTCCAGGCCTTCGCCGACGCAGAGCACGGGCGTGACGCCGTGCTTGAAGGCGGCCTTGACCTTGGCGTTGAGGACGTCGTCGGATTCGTTGTGGATGGTGCGGCGTTCGCTGTGGCCCACCAGGACGTACTTGCAGCCGAGCTTGTTCAGGAACTGGCCGGAAATATCGCCCGTGTAGGCACCGGAGTCGAACTGTGAGAGGTCCTGCCCGCCGTAGGCGACATCCAGGTCGTCGCCCTGGACAAGGGTCTGGACGCCGCGGAGGTCCGTGAACGGCGGGAAGACGGCAACCTCAACCCGGCTGTAGTCGTGCTTGGCGTCGGAAAGGGTCCAGGCAAGTTTCTGCAGCAGGGTGATGCCCTGCACGTGGTCCATGTTCATCTTCCAGTTGCCCGCGATGAATGGCTTGCGGTCGAAAGCGCCGTTCGTTGACGTTGTCACGTATTCTCCAAAAAGTACTAGATAAGTGTTCGGCCGGCAGGCTGCCGTGGGCAACCTGCCGGCCGGAGGGACTGAAGGGTCAGGTACTGCTGCCGGAGGGAACCACCGGGCAGGGCCCTACCGGTCCAGGACGCTGAGCCCCGGCAGTTCCTTGCCTTCGAGGTATTCCAGGCTTGCACCGCCGCCGGTGGAAATATGGCCGAACTGGTCGTCGGCGAACCCGAGCGTGCGGACCGCAGCGGCCGAGTCTCCGCCGCCTACCACGGTGAACGCTTCGGTTTCGGTGAGGGCCTGGGCGATGGCGCGGGTGCCGGCGGAGAAGGCTTCAAACTCGAAGACCCCCATCGGGCCGTTCCAGAACACGGTCCTGGCACCCTTGATCCGCTCGGCGAATGCTGCCGCCGAGTCCGGTCCAATGTCCAGTCCGATACCCTGGGCGCCGAAGCTGCTGCCCTCGATGTTGTCTGCAGGGACGGTCTCGTGGGCAGCGTCTGCCGCGAACTTCTCCGCCACCACGACGTCCGTGGGCACGACAAACTCCGTGCCCGCATCCGCTGCGCGCCTGAGGTAATCCTGGACCACGGGAATCTGGTCCTCCTCGAGCAGGCTGGAGGCCACTTTGTGCCCGGCTGCCGCGAGGAACGTGAAGAGCATTCCGCCGCCCACCAGGATGGTGTCAGCCTTGCCCAGCAGGTTGTCGATGACGGCCAGCTTGTCCGAGACCTTGGAGCCGCCGAGCACCACCACGTAGGGGCGCTGGGTGTCCGTGGTGAGCTTCCGCAGGACCTCAACCTCGGTGTGCACAAGGTCGCCGAGGTAGGACGGAAGCCGGGTGGCGACGTCGTACACGCTGGCGTGCTTGCGGTGCACGGCTCCGAAGGCGTCGTCCACGTAGGCGCCGTTGTCACCGGTCAGGGCCACCAGCTCGTCTGCGAAGGCGCCGCGCTCGGCGTCGTCCTTGCTGGTTTCACGGGGATCGAACCGGACGTTCTCGAGGACAAGGACCTCGCCGTCCTGCAGGGACGCTGCTGCCTCCCTGGCGGCGCTGCCAACAGTGTCGGCGGCGAGGGTGACCTTGAAGCCGGCCAGTTCAGCCAGGCGGCTTGCTGCGGGCCGAAGGGAGTATTTCTCCTCGGGAGCGCCCTTGGGGCGTCCGAGGTGGGCTGTTACCAGCACGCGGGCACCGGCGTCCGTAAGCTTTGACAGCACTGGCAGTGAGGCCTTGATGCGGCCGTCGTCAGTGACTGTAGAGCCGTCGAGCGGCACATTCAGGTCACTTCGAACCAGAATGTACCGCCCGCGGACACCTTCAGCGATGAGTTCGTTGAGGGTGTTTGATGTCATGTGTCTAACCCTAGCCCAGCTTGGCTGCGACAAGCTCCGTGAGGTCGACGAGGCGGTTGGAGTAGCCCCATTCGTTGTCATACCAGGAAACAACCTTGACCTGGTTGCCGATCACCTTGGTCAGGCCGGAGTCGAAGATGGACGAAGCCGGGTCGCCGACGATGTCGCTGGAGACGATGGGCTCGTCGGTGTAGGTCAGGAAGCCCTGCAGCTCCTCGGACTCGGCAGCGCGCTTGAGGGCGGCGTTGACTTCCTCCACGGTGGTCTCGCGGGAGACCGTGACCGTCAGGTCGGTGGCGGAGCCGGTGGGCACGGGTACGCGAATGGCGTAGCCGTCCAGCTTGCCCTTGAGCTCGGGCAGGACCAGGCCGATGGCCTTGGCAGCACCGGTGGACGTGGGCACCATGTTGATGGCGGCGGCGCGGGCGCGGCGCAGGTCCTTGTGCGGGCCGTCCTGCAGGTTCTGGTCAGCGGTGTAGGCGTGGACCGTGGTCATGAGGCCGCGCTCGATGCCGAACTCGTCGTTGACCACCTTGGCCAGCGGGCCGAGGCAGTTGGTGGTGCAGGAAGCGTTGGAGATGATGTGGTGCGTGGCGTTGTCGTACAGGTTGTGGTTCACGCCCATCACGATGGTGATGTCCTCGTCAGAGGCAGGAGCGGAAATCAGGACCTTCTTGGCGCCGGCGTCGATGTGCTTCTGGGCATCGGCAGCCTTGGTGAAGAAGCCGGTGGACTCGATCACGATATCCACGCCCAGCTCGCCCCAGGGAAGGTTGGCGGGATCCCGCTCGGCGAGGACCTTGACGACGGTGCCGTTGACGACGATGTTGCCGTCCTTGACCTCGATGGTCTCCTTCAGGCGGCCGCCGACGGAGTCGTACTTGAAGAGGTGTGCGAGTGCTTCGGGGCTGGTGAGGTCGTTGACTGCAACGATCTCCAGGTCCGCGCCCTGTGCGAGTGCTGCGCGGAAGTAGTTGCGGCCAATACGGCCAAAGCCGTTGATACCAATACGGGTCGTCACTTTTTCAGTCTCCTTGGTGCTTTCAGAAGCACAACTAGTTGAGCGGGCTATCAAGCCAACTAACAGATCCCGCACGCCATTGGGCAGAGATGATTTACATACGGAGGGCGACCAGCCTCATTGCTGAAGGCTAACCGCCTTCCGTGACCTATCTTACGTTTAACTTGGTCCGCCCCCGCAAGTGCGGGGGCGGACCGTCCACATCCCGGCCTTTATATGTCCGGATTGTGAAGTTTGTTACACCGTGGTGCGATGCACCTCACTACGGCAGGGTGATAAGACCCGTGGCGCTGGTGCGGGCAGCCTCGAAGCGCTTTGCGACGTCGGCCCAGTTGACGATGTTCCAGAACGCCTTGACGTAGTCCGCCTTCACGTTGACGTAGTCCAGGTAGAAGGCGTGCTCCCACATGTCCAGCATCAGCAGCGGGGTGGTGCCGAGCGCAACGTTGCCCTGCTGGTCGTAGAGCTGCTCGATGACCAGATTGCCGCCGATGGGCTCGTAGGCCAGGAAGCCCCAACCTGAACCCTGCAGGCCAAGTGCAGCCGCGGAGAACTGGGCACGGAAGGCGTCGAAGGAACCGAACGCGTCATCGATGGCGGCTGCGAGTTCACCCTCGGGCTTGTCGCCGCCGTCCGGGGAAAGGTTGTTCCAGAACACCGAGTGGTTGACGTGCCCGCCGGTGTGGAATGCGAGGTCCTTGGAGAGCCGGTTGATGTTGGCGAAGTCGCCCTTCTCCCGGGCTTCCGCCAGCTGGGCCAGGGCGTTGTTGGCGCCGGCCACGTAGGCTGCGTGGTGCTTGCTGTGGTGCAGCTCCATGATGCGCGCGGAAATGTGCGGCTCCAGGGCGGCGTAATCGTAGCTGAGTTCGGGCAATACGTACTCGGTCACAAAATCCTCCAATATCGTGGACATTCGGTCCGGTTGGTAACTCTCGGATTATGCATCCGGGCGGCTGGCGCCCGGAATCCTTTTTGATTCTATGGGGCTGTCACTCGTCCAGCATTTCAGGCGTCACATTGGCGTCGGTCCCCGGGATGCCGAGGTCGAGGGCGCGCTTGTCCGCCATGGCCAGCAGCCGGCGGATCCGGCCGGCAATGGCGTCCTTGGTCATGACCGGGTCCGCAAGGCGTCCCAGCTCATCCAGGCTGGCCTGCTTGTGCGCCACCCGGAGTTCGCCGGCGTACTTCAGGTGGTCCGGAACGTCGTCGCCAAGGATCTCAAGGGCCCTGTCCACGCGGGCGCCCGCCGCCACGGCCGCCTGGGCGGAGCGGCGCAGGTTGGCGTCGTCGAAGTTGGCCAGGCGGTTGGCGGTGGCGCGGACTTCCTTGCGCATCCGCCGTTCTTCCCACACCATCAGCGCATCGTGGGCACCCATCCGGGTAAGGAGGGCAGCGATGGTGTCGCCGTCGCGGATGACCACCCGGTCCACGCCGCGGACTTCGCGGGCCTTCGCCTGGATATCCAGCCGGCGTGCGGCGCCCACCAGCGCCAGCGCGGACTCCGGCCCCGGGCAGGTGACCTCAAGGGAGGAGGAACGTCCGGGTTCCGTCAGCGAACCGTGCGCCAGGAAGGCGCCGCGCCAGACGGCTTCGGCGTCAGCGGCGGAACCGTTGACGACGGCGGACGGCAGCCCGCGCACGGGACGGCCGCGGCCGTCGAGGAGGCCAGTCTGGCGTGCCAGCGCCTCGCCGTCGCGGACCACCCGGACCACGTAGCGGCTGGCCCGGCGCAGTCCCCCGGCGGAGACCACGATGATTTCGCTCTGGTGTCCGTAGACTTCGGCGATCGCGGCCCGCAGGCGGCGCGCCGTGGAGGCGAGGTCCACTTCCGCCTCGATGACGATGCGCCCGGAGATGATGTGCAGCCCGCCCGCAAAACGGAGCATGGCGGAAACCTCGGCCTTGCGCACTGATGACTTTTTGATGTCCAGACGGGACAGTTCTTCTTTGACCGATGCTGTCAGTGCCATGGCACCTTCCTAACTGTTCCCAAAAATGTCCTGGTACGCCGTCGCCAGACGCAAGGGGTCGTGGACGGGACGGCGGCCCGACGCCCCTACTTTACCCAAGACCACCTCGGCGCCGATCATCGCGGCGGCTTTCTCGAACTCCTGCCGGTCCGGGACGGAGGCGGGATCAGCAAGGACCACGTCCACGCTGAACCCGGGAGCGTAGCGCCGCAGCACGTCCAGGTGGTCGGCGGCGGTCATGCCCGTTGTTTCCTTCGTGTCCGTGGCCAGGTTCATGGTCAGGCAGCGCTTGGCCGGTGTCTGGCACAGTGCCTGGCGCATCTCGGGCAGGAGGAGGTGCGGCAGCACGGAGGTGTACCAGGAGCCGGGGCCAAGGATCACCCAGTCCGCGAGCTCGATGGCCGTCAGGGCTTCGACGCAGGCCGGGGCTGCCTCGGGCAGCAGCCGCACCTGCTCCAGGGACCCTGCCACGGCACAGCGGGCCTGTCCCCGGATGGTCTGGAGGGCGGTGCCGCCGTCCGGGGCGTTGACGCGCACATCCCCCTCGATGGTGAGCGGCACGGTGGACATGGGCAATACCTGGCCGCGTGCCCCCAGCAGTGCGCCTGCCCACCTGAGCCCGGCTACGGCGTCGCCCAACAGCTCCCAAAGGGTCACAATAAGGAGGTTTCCCATGGCATGTTCGTCCAGGGATCCGCCCGGGCCCCTGCCGGGACGGAAGCGGTGCTGCATGACGTCCCGCCAGGTGCGTCCCCAGTCGGTGTCGTCGCACAGGGCGGACAGCGCCATCCGCAGGTCGCCGGGCGGAAGGACGCCGTACTCTTCGCGCAGGCGCCCGGAGGATCCGCCGTCGTCCGCTACTGTCACCACGGCCGTCAGGTCGGAGGTGAGCAGGCGCAGGGCAGAGAGCGAGGCGGACAGGCCGTGGCCGCCGCCCAGGGCAACAACGTTGGGCCCCTTGTCATGCTGGCCCGCTGCGGACCCCGCGGGCGGGACCAGAGGCAGGGCGCCGGTGAACAGCGACATTACTCCCGGCCCAGATCCCGATGGGTGGTGGTCACCGTGACCCTTGGGTACTGCGCCAGCTTCTTGGAAAGCTCGACGGCGACCGCCACCGAGCGGTGCTTCCCGCCCGTGCAGCCCACCGCGATGGTGGCGTAGTGCTTGTTTTCTCGGCGGTAACCGTCCAGGACAGGCTCCAGGGCCATGACGTAGCGGTCCACGAAATTCTTGACGCCCTCGGCCTCAAGCACGTAATCGCTGACATCCTTGTCCAGGCCGGTATGTGGGCGCAGTTGCGGCACCCAGTGAGGGTTGGGGATGAACCGGACATCGGCCACATAGTTGGCGTCCACGGGCAGGCCGTACTTGAACCCGAAGCTCATGACGTTCAGGCGCAGGGCTACGGGGCCGGTTTCGCTGAACAGTTCGGTGATGGCGGTGGCCAGGCCGTGCACGTTGTAGCCGGAGGTATCCAGCACGACGTCGGAGCTGTCGCGGAGTTCCTGCAGCAGCTCACGTTCGGCAGCGATTCCGTCCAGGATCCGGCCGCCGCCCTGCAGCGGGTGCGGCCGGCGGCCCTGTTCGAACCTTCGGACCAGGACGTTGTCGCTGGCATCGAGGAAGAGCACGCGGAAGGTGACACCGCTGGCGGCAAGGGCTCCCAGCGCGGCACGGATATCCGCGAACAGGCCCTTGCTGCGGACGTCGATGACCACTGCGAGCCGCGGAATGGACTGCGGGGCGTGGGACACCAGCTCCGCCAGGGTACCCAGCATCTGCGGCGGGAGGTTTTCCACGACGTACCAGCCGTGGTCCTCGAGGGCGTCAGCGGCTGTGCTCCGCCCGGCTCCGGACATTCCGGTGACCACCAGCAGCTCCGCTTCGAGGGGCTTGACGGGCTGCAGCCCGTCCTCCCCGGCTCCGGATTCCGCCGTCGTGTCTGCCATTAAGTCCGCCCCGTTTCTGTTGTTGTCCCGCAGGCTGCCGCGTTGGCGGAAACCCCGTTCTTTACCCTAGCCAAGTTTCAGGGAACTCCGCTAAGTTTCGATCACTTCGCCGGTGGTCATATTGATGGCCGGCACCGGTGCCGCTCCGGGACCGTCCGGCGCGAAGTGGTTGACGATCGCGGTGGCCAGGGCCGGCCCGATGCCTTTCGCCTGCGACAGCTCCGCGGCCGAGGCTGCCTTGACGCCCTTGACCGAGCCGAAGTGCGCCAGCAGTGCCTTGCGCTTGGACGCGCCGAGGCCCGGCACCCCGTCCAGTGCGGAGACGGTCATCGCTTTCCCCCGCTTTTGCCGGTGGAAGGAGATGGCGAAACGGTGGGCCTCGTCCCGGATCCGCTGCAGCAGGTACAGCCCCTGCGATGTCCTGGGCAGGATCACCGGGAAGTCGCTGTCCGGCAGCCATACTTCCTCCAGGCGCTTGGCCAGGCCCACCACGTAGACGTCCACGATGCCCAGGTCCGCGAGGGCGCGGGCTGCAGCGTTGACCTGGGGCTTGCCGCCGTCCACCACCACCAGGTTGGGCGGATAGGCGAACTTCGCCCGCGGCGCCGGCGTGGTGGTGTCCAGGGAGCTGTCCTGGCCCTGTGCCGGGTCCTGGGCCGGGTCCTGCCCGTCAGCGGCACCGGCCAGGGCGGCCTCATCCACCTGCGCCGACTTGTCCTGGAGATAGTGGCGGAACCGGCGCGTCAGCACGTCGTGCATGGCCGCGGTGTCGTCCGCCGCGGCGGGTCCGGTGACCGAGAACTTCCGGTAGTCGGATTTCTTAGGCAGTCCGTCCTCCACCACCACCATGGAGGCCACCACGTTGGTGCCCTGCACGTGCGAGACGTCGAAGCATTCGATCCGCAGGAGCGGGACTGGAAGGTCCAGCGCCTCCTGCAGTTCCTGGAGCGCCTGGGACCTCACGGTCAGGTCCCCGGCGCGCCGGGTCTTGTGCAGTTTCAGGGCGTGTTCGGCGTTCTCCCTCACCGTGGACAGCAATGTGGCCTTGTCCCCCCGCTGCGGCACGCGGATATCAACCTTGGCACCCCGGAGTCCGCTGAGCCATTGCGCCAGCTCGTCGGCGTTGCTTGGGGTGACGGGCACGAGTACCTCGCGGGGAAGCCTTCCGTGGCTGTCGCCATCTTCACCGTAAACCTGCTGCAGCAGATGCTCCACAAGGTCCGGAGTGGTGGAATCCTCCACCTTTTCAACCACCCAGCCACGCTGGCCGCGGATCCGGCCGCCGCGGACGTGGAACACCTGGACGGCGGCTTCGAGTTCGTCCTCGTGCAGCGCGAAGATATCGGCGTCGGTCTCGTCTGCGAGCACAACGGCGTTGCGTTCAAAGACCTTGCGCAGGGCGGTGATGTCATCGCGGACCCGGGCGGCGCGCTCATAGTCAAGCTCGGCCACGGCTTCGGCCATCTGCTTTTCCAGCTTGACGATGAAGCGCTTGGCTTCCCCGCCCATGAAGGCGCAGAAGTCCTCGGCCAGGGCACGGTGGTCCGGCGGGGAAATCCGGCCCACGCAGGGGGCTGAACACTTGTCGATGTAGCCCAGGAGGCAGGGCCGGCCGCTGGCTTCCGCGCGCTTGAACACACCCGCGCTGCAGCTCCGCACCGGAAAGACGCGGAGCAGGGTGTCCATGGTTTCGCGGATGGCACCGGCGGTGTAGGGGCCGAAGTAGCGGGTGCCCTTCCGTTTGTCGCCGCGCATCACCTGGACGCGCGGATACTTCTCGTTCAGGGTCACGGCCAGGTAGGGGTAGGTTTTGTCGTCCCGGAAGACGACGTTGAAGCGCGGCTTGAATTCCTTGATCCAGGTGTACTCCAGCTGCAGCGACTCTAGCTCGCTGCCCACCACAGTCCATTCGACGCTGCTGGCCGCGTGGACCATGGCGTAGGTCTTGGGCAGCAGCCCGGCGGGGTTGGCGAAATAGGAGTTCAGGCGGGAGCGCAGGCTTTTCGCCTTCCCCACGTAGATCACCCGGCCGTGCTGGTCGCGGAACCGGTACACCCCGGGGTTGGTGGGAATTTCACCCGTCTTCGGCCTGTAACTTGCTGGATTTGCCACCTATACAGTCTACTGAGGCGCCGGCAGGACTTATTCCACGGTCTTGCTCTGGTTGTAGCTGGTGGACCGTTCCTGGCCGCTGAGCTCGGCGATGGCGTCCATGATGCGGTCCGTCACTTCGCGGCGGGCCGGCAGCGAATGGTCGGGGCCGGTCTTATCGAAGTACAGCGGCTCCCCCACCTTCATGGTGAAGTGCTGGGGCCGCACGCCGCTCTCTCCCGCGCGCTGGAGGTTCTCGGTTCCGATCAGGCCAACAGGGATGACCGGCGCGCCGGTGGTCAGGGCAAGCCAGCCCACGCCGGTGCGGCCGCGGTAGAGGATGCCGTCCCGGGAGCGAGTGCCTTCCGGGTAGATGCCGATGCCTTTCCCGGATTCCAGGATGTCCAGCAGCGTCTTGAGCGCCTGCACGCTGGCTGCCTGCTCGCCCCGTTCCACGGGGATGGAACCGACGGATTCGAAGAAGGCCTTCATGACCCTGCCCTTGACGCCCCCGGTGGTGAAGTATTCGGCTTTCGCGAAGAAAGCGACGGGACGCGGCATCAATGCCTGGACAATGACGCTGTCGAAGAATGAGAGGTGGTTGGGGGCCACGATGAACGGCCCGTCGGTTGGGACGTTTTCAAGTCCGACGACGGTGGGCCGGCAGGTGCCTGAGATCAGGCTGCGGGTGGTCCAGCGTACGGCATCAAACATTGCCATCGTTGGTCACCCCGCTCATGGCGGCCGCGTGGACAGCCTGCATCCGTCCGATCAGCTCCTCAAGGCCTTCCGCGGTGTCCACGATCGCCACGGCACCTGCCTCTTCCAGTTCGCCGTCCGGGGCGAATCCCCATGACACCCCGATGCAGTCCAGGCCGTTGGCGATGGCACCGGAAACGTCCTGGGCCCGGTCCCCCACCATCACCGCATGCTGCGTGTCCAGGTCCTTGAGTGCGGCGGCGATGATTTCGGTTTTGCCCAGCGGAATCCCCTGCACGGCGCTCTCGTCATCCGCGGAACCGTGGATGCCGTGGAAAAGCCCGTCCACGCCGTGATGCTCCAGTACCGTGCGGGCCAGGCGCTGCGGTTTCTGGGTGGCAACAGCCACCGGCAGCCCTGCTGCGGCAAAGGACTCCAGGACTTCGCGGACGCCCGGGTAAATCCGGCTCTGCGCGATCCCGGTGGCAACGTAGTACTCGCGGTAGAGGCGGATGACTTCATCCAGCAGGTCCGCCGGCACCTGTGCCACGTTCAGCAGGGCATCACTGAGCTTCGGCCCGATCATCGAGTGGAGCAGGTCCTGGCCTGGAACCGGCAGCCCCACGGCACGCAGTGCCGAGGCAATTCCGTCTGTTATCCCACCGGCCGGATCGACAAGAGTGCCGTCCAGGTCAAAGATCACGGGCACTGTTGTTTGAGTCACCGGGTTAGTTTCTCATGTCAGCACTCATGCCTGAAACTCGCATACGCGGAACGGAATACTTGTGCGGTCCTACTCCAGGATTTCAGCCAGGAATGCAGCAGTGTGGCTGGCGGTGGACTTGGCAAGCTGCTCAGGTGTTCCCGACGCAACCACCTGGCCACCGCCGGAGCCGCCGTCAGGTCCGAGGTCCACGATCCAGTCCGCGCTCTTGATGACGTCCAGGTTGTGTTCGATGGTGATCACGGTGTTGCCCTTGTCCACCAGCCCCTGCAGGACCATCAGCAGCTTGCGGATGTCCTCGAAGTGGAGCCCGGTGGTGGGCTCGTCCAGGACGTATACACTCCGTCCGTTGGAGCGCTTCTGCAGCTCCGCGGCCAGCTTGACGCGCTGGGCCTCGCCACCGGACAGCGTGGTGGCGGGCTGGCCCAGCCGGACATAGCCCAGCCCCACGTCCACCAGCGTGTTGAGGTGCCGGGCAATGGGCGAGAAGGCAGCGAAGAACTCCGCCCCCTCCTCAATGGGCATGTTCAGGACGTCCGCGATGGTCTTGCCCTTGTAATGCACCTCAAGGGTTTCCCGGTTGTAGCGCGCACCGTGGCATACCTCGCACGGGACGTAGACGTCCGGCAGGAAGTTCATCTCGATCTTCAGGGTGCCGTCACCGGAGCAGGCCTCGCAGCGGCCGCCCTTGACGTTGAACGAGAACCTGCCCGGGAGGTAGCCGCGCACCTTGGCTTCGGTGGTTTCGGCAAAGAGTTTCCGGATGTTGTCGAAGACGCCCGTGTACGTGGCGGGGTTGGAGCGCGGGGTGCGGCCGATGGGGCTCTGGTCCACGTGGACAACCTTGTCCAGGTGTTCCAGGCCCTGGACAGTCTTGTGCCGCCCGGCCACCTGCTTGGCGCCGTTGAGCTTGTTGGCCAGGACCTTGTACAGGATCTCGTTAACCAGGGTGGACTTGCCCGAGCCGCTCACCCCGGTAACAGCAGTGAAGAGGCCCAGCGGGAAGGCTGCGTCCACGTTCACGAGGTTGTTCTCGCGCGCACCCACAACCTTCAGCTCGCGCTTCTTGTCATACTTGCGGCGCTTCTTGGGGACTTCGATCTTCTTGCGCCCGGACAGGTAGTCGCCGGTCAGTGACGCAGTATTCTCCAGCAGTTCCTTGTAGGAGCCGGAGTGGACCACCTGGCCGCCGTGCTCCCCCGCACCGGGTCCGATGTCCACAATCCAGTCCGCAACATGGATGGTGTCCTCGTCGTGTTCAACAACGATGAGCGTGTTGCCCATGTCCCGCAGCCTGGTGAGGGTGTCAATCAGCCGCCGGTTGTCGCGCTGGTGCAGGCCGATGGACGGCTCGTCCAGCACATAGAGGACTCCCACCAGGCCGGAACCGATCTGGGTGGCCAGGCGGATGCGCTGCGCCTCCCCGCCGGAAAGCGTCGCGGACGGACGTTCCAGGTTCAGGTATTCAAGGCCAACGTCCAGGAGGAACGTCAGGCGCGCCTGGATCTCCTTGAGCACCTGGTGGGCGATCTGCGCTTCGCGCCCGGTCAGCACCAGGTTGTTCAGGAAGTCGGCGCAGTCGCGCATGGGAAGGGCGGCGACATCGGCAATCGACTTGCCGTTGATCAGCACGGACAACGATGCCGGGTTGAGGCGGGCACCGTTGCAGGCAGGGCAGGGAACCTGCCGCATGTACTCTTCGTAGCGGTCGCGGGCCCAGTCCGAGTCCGTCTCGCCGTGCTTGCGGTGGACGTACTGGATGGCGCCTTCGAAACCGGTGCTGTACTTGCGTTCCCGGCCAAACCGGTTCCGGTACTGCACCACCACTTTGTGGTCCTTGCCGTGCAGGACAGTCTGGCGCACGTCCTTGCCCAGTTTCTCCCACGGGGTGTCCATGGAGAAGCCGAGCTCCTTGGCCAGGCCCTCAAGCAGCCTGTTCCAGTATTCCGTGGTGGCCGTGCCCAGCGACCACGGTGCAATGGCGCCCTCGCCCAGGGAGAGTTCCGGGTTGGGAACGATCAGTTCCTCGTCCACTTCCAGCTTTGTGCCGATGCCGCTGCAGGCCGCGCAGGCGCCGAAGGGGTTGTTGAACGAGAAGGAGCGCGGCTCGATCTCGTCGATGGCAAGGGGGTGTTCGTTGGGGCAGGCCAGGTTTTCCGAGAAAGCGCGCAGCCGGCCGGGATCGTCCGCCTCAAGGTCCACGAACTCTGCCAGGACGCGGCCCTCGGCCAGGCCCAGGGCCGTCTCGATGGAGTCCGTGAGCCGCTGGCTGATGCCTTCCTTGACCACCAGGCGGTCCACCACCACCTCGATGGTGTGCTTGAACTGCTTGCCCAGCTTGGGCGGATCGCTCAGCTGCACCAGGTTTCCGTCCACCCGTGCGCGTGAGTAGCCCTTGGCGGTCAGTTCCTTGAAAAGATCGACAAACTCGCCCTTGCGTCCGCGCACCACGGGAGCAAGCACCTGGAAGCGCGTGCCCTCGTCAAGCTCCAGCAGCTGGTCCACGATCTGCTGGGGCGTCTGCTTGGCCACGGGCTCGCCGCACACAGGACAGTGCGGACGGCCTACACGGGCCCAGAGCAGGCGCATGTAGTCGTAAATTTCGGTGATGGTGCCCACCGTGGAGCGGGGGTTCTTGCTGGTGGACTTCTGGTCGATGGAGACTGCCGGCGACAAACCTTCGATGAAGTCGACGTCGGGCTTGTCCACCTGGCCCAGGAACTGGCGGGCGTAGGCGGACAGCGATTCGACGTAGCGCCGCTGGCCCTCCGCGAAAATGGTGTCGAAGGCAAGGGAGGACTTCCCGGATCCGGAGAGCCCGGTGAAGACGATCATCGCGTCCCGGGGCAGATCGAGGTCCACGTTGCGGAGGTTGTGCTCGCGGGCGCCCTTCACCACAAGGCGGGAAAGGTCCGGGCGCTGCGGGGCAGCCGCAGGGGGGACAGATAATGCAGTGGAGGGGGCGGAGGTTTCTTCAGCTACGGCTTTAGGCACCCCATAATGCTAATCGAAAACTTCTTCGAACTTGCACGGTTCCGCCCTCAGGGAACATCGTAGGCAGCAGCCAGCAGCTTCACTGCCTCGGCGAACGTGGCGCCCTGCGCCTTGGCTGCAGCTGCGTAGGTTGCGGCCGCGGCGGAAAGCCCGCCGAGACGTTCATCACGTGCGCACACCACCGTACCGTTCCTGCCGCGGGTGGCCACCACTCCGGCCGCCTCAAGCTCTTTATAGGCCCGGGCCACCGTGTGCGGAGCAACGTCAAGGACCTCGGCCAACGCCCTGACCGCGGGCAGCCTGGTTCCGGGCGGCAGGGATCCGTCGTCCGCCAGGTGGATGACGTGCAACCGGAGCTGCTCGAACAACGCCACGGTGCTGGCGGTGTTGGGCCTCCACGTTCCGGGAAAGCCTGCTGCCGGCGTCAAATGCCAGCCTCGAGTGCGTCAGTCCGGCCCGGGCCCGCGGAGAACTGGGCGTTGTGAAGCCGGGCATAGTAGCTGTTGGCAGCCAGGAGGCTGTGGTGCGTGCCCTGTTCAACGATGCGTCCATGGTCCATGACCAGAATTAGATCAGCGTTGCGGATCGTGGACAAACGGTGGGCTATGACGAAGCTGGTCCTGCCCTGCCGCAGGCGCTGCATGGCCTGGCGGATCAGGAGCTCGGTCCTGGAGTCAACAGAACTGGTGGCTTCGTCCAGGATCAGGACCGCCCTGCCCGCCAGTTGGGCGCGGGCAATGGTCAGCAGTTGCCGCTGGCCCTGGCTCAGGGGCTCACCACCGTTTTCCAGGACTGTGCCGTAACCGCAGGGCAGCGCCCTGACGAACCTGTCCACGTAACTGGCCTCCGCCGCCGCGGTAATGCAGCTTTCCGTAGCCCCCGGCCGTCCGTAGGCAATGTTTTCCCGGATGGTGCCCGCGAAGAGCCACGCATCCTGCAGCACTACCCCGAACTGCTCCCGGAGCCGGTCCCGGGACATGGCGGCAATGTCCGTCCCGCCCATGGTTATCCGGCCGGAGCCGGGCTCGTAGAACCGCATCAGGAGGTTCACCACGGTGGTCTTCCCCGCTCCCGTGTGCCCCACGATGGCCACCGTCTGGCCGGGCTCCACGGAAAAGGAGAGGTTGTGTACTGCCGGGGCAGATTCCGGATAGCCGAAGGTGACGTCATTGAACTCGATGCGTCCGCCAGGCGGTACCGCTTTGGCCTCCTCGGGATCCGGAGGATCCTCCTCCGTATCAAGGAGGGCAAAAACGCGCGCCGCGGAGGCCACGCAGGACTGGATAAGGTTCAGCAGGCCGCCGATCTGTCCCACTGGCTGGGTAAAGAGCCTGCTGAACTGGATGAAGGCCTGGATCCCGCCGATAGTCATGGCGCCGGCGATGACCTGGAGGGCACCCACCACGGCCACGGCGATGTAGTTGAGGTTGGAGATCAGCACCATCAGTGGCTGCACCATACCGGCCGAGTACTGGGCTTTCGTGGCTGCGCGCGCAAGCCTGTCATTGCTCCGGCCGAAGGTCTCTGCGGCCTGGGCCTGGTGCCCAAAGGCCTTGATGACCTCGTGTCCTGAGACAAACTCCTCGACGTGCGCATTGAGCTCGCCGGTCTCCGTCCACTGCCCTGCGAAGTGTGCCTGCGAACGGCGGGCCACGAGAACGGTGATCAGGGTGGACAGCGGCACGGTGGCAATGGCGATCGCTGCGAGCAGGGGCGAGATCCAGAGCATCATGGCCAGGGACCCGCACAGCATCAGGACGGACATGATCAGCTGCGTCAGGAGCTGGTTCATGGCCTGGGCAATATTGTCGATGTCGTTCGTCGCACGGCTCAGGACGTCGCCCCGGGACCGTTCCCGGAAATAGGCGGACGGCAGCCGGTGCAGCTTGTCCTCCAGAGCAGCCCGCAGGCCGTACATGAGCCCCTGGACGGAACGGGCCGTCAGCGCGCCCTGGATCCAGTTGAACAGTGAAGCAAGGACATACATCAGGGAAACGCCGGCCAGCAGGAAGCCAAGCCGCCCGTGGTCCAAAGCTCCCTGGAACACCCCTTCCACCACCACGTCCGTGGCGTCGCCCAGGTATTTCGGCGCCGCCACGTTGAGTCCCGCGAAGGCGCACGTGGCCGCCACGGCGCCGAGCATGAAACGCCTGAACGGCCGCAGCCGGCCCAGGAGCCGTCTGGCCGTAGGCCAGAACTTTTCAGCCGCTCCGGGAGCTGCAGCCGGCGGCGTCATGCCGGTCCGTCCAGTGCCAGCTGCGAGTCTGCAATCTCCCGGTAGGTTGACGAACCTTCCAGCAGCTCCAGGTGCGTACCCTGCGCCACCAGCTGACCGCCGTCGAGGACCAAAATAAGGTCCGCGTTCTCGACGGCGGAGATCCGTTCCGCCACCACAATGACCGTGGCGCCAGCGAGCCGGGCTGCCAGCGCCTGCCGCAGCCTGGTATCGGTGTCGTAGTCGAGGGCCGAGAAGCTGTCGTCGAACAGGTAAAGCGGACTCTTGCGGAGAAGGGCCCGCGTGATGCACAGCCGCTGGCGCTGGCCGCCGGAAAGATTCGTTCCGCCCTGGCCCACGGGCGTGGCAAGCCCCAGCGGCAGCTCACGCATGAACCGCATGGTCTGTGCCGCCTCGAGGGCGTCCCATAACTCTTCATCCGTGGCATTCGGCGCGGCCATCCGGAGGTTGTCGGCAATGGTGCCCGAAAACAGATGGGAGTGCTGGGGAACTATCGACATGGCTGCGCGCAGCGTGTCCAGCGGCAGGTCCTTGATGTCCACACCATCCAGGCTGATGGTTCCTGCCGTGGAATCGAGGAACCGGGGAATCAGGTTGAGCAGCGTGGACTTACCACTGCCTGTAGAGCCCACGATGGCCGTGGTGGTTCCCGGCCCGGCAGTGAAGGTGATCTCCGCCAGGACTGGCTCTTCCGCGCCGGGATAGGAAAAACCCACCCGATTGAACTTCACAACCCCTCGGGCGTCCTGCAGGAAGCCGCTGCCCGCCGTCCGTAGCCCGGCTCCGGTGTCCTGCGGATCGCGTACCGAAGGTTCAGTGGTGAGGACCGCTCCGATACGCTCCGCGCAGACTGCCGCCCGCGGCGCCGTCATGAGGACGTACATCGCCATCATGATGGCCAGCAGGATTTGCAGGATATAGGCGATGAAAGCGGCCAGCGCCCCAATGTTCATGAGGCCCGCCTGGATCCGGTGGCCGCCCAACCACACAACGGCCACGGACGAGAGGTTCACCACGAGCATGATCAGCGGCAGCATTCCTGCCACCAGGAGGGCTGACTGGAGATTGTTGGCCGTCAGGCTGCTGTTGGTCCGGGCGAAGCGCCGGACCTCGTGGTCCTGGCGGACGAAGGCACGGATGACATTGGCTCCCATGATCTGTTCGCGGAGGATGCCCCCAGCGCGGTCCAGGAGGTCCTGGCCCTCCCGGTAGAGGGGAATGAGGCGCCGCACGATGAGGTACATGATCAGCAGGAGCACCGGCACGATGACGATCACCACCGCAGACAGTGCCACGTCCTGCTGGAGGGCAAGGACGATGCCGCCCAGGCCCATTGCCGGTCCCGCTACCAGCATGGTGAACACCAGCACGGAGAAGGCCTGGATCTGCTGGGTATCGTTGGTGGCCCGGGTGGTAAGGCTCTGGGTGCCGAAGGCTGCCACTTCCTGCGAGGACAGTGACTGGATTTTGGTAAAGATTTCGCCCCGAAGCTGGTGTCCGCTCCTCATTGCCACCACGGCCGCGAGGTACCCTGCCGCTATGGCAGCCGCTGCCTGGACGACGGCCACGGCCGCCATGACGGCGCCCAGGCGGGTGATGACCGCATTGTTCCCGGCCACGATCCCGTCATCGATGATCGCGGCGTTGACCGTAGGCAGCATCAGCGTGGCGGCCGCCTGGACCAACTGGAGAACAACGATGGCAACCACAGGGGCTTTGTGGGCCCCGAGCAGCCGCCTCATTAGTCCGATCAGCAACGTACCTCCACTCAGGTCAGTCAGCCGAGGGGGCAGCCGGCGGTAGCCTCTCCCCCATCAGCCACCCCGTTATTGTAAGCCAGATCACTTTCTGCTGTTGTCACACCACGTGACTGCATTGTCGAGGTACTCAAACGGCTGGATCCTGGTCACGGGTTCTTGCGGCCCACGGCAAAAACCCTGCGGAAGGGATACACCGTGCCATGCCCGGTCTGTGGGTAGGCCTCCCGGAGCGCCGCTGCGTACTCCGCCTCGAACTCGGCAGCATCGGGCGCGGACAGGGCAGCCAGGACGGGGCGCAGCGCCGTGCCGCGGACCCACTCCAGGACAGCGTCCCTGCCCGGCAGGACCTGCTGGTAGGTGGTCTCCCAGGCATCGGCTGCATACCCGGCGTCGAGCAGGATACGCAAGTAGTCCGCAGGCTCGCCCACCGACTCCCCGCCTCGCAGGACGCCGCCAAGTTGTGGCTCCCACGTCGCAGAGGCGGCCAGCCCGCGCATCAGTGCGTGGGACGGGGCGTTGAAGTTCCCGGGAACCTGCAGGGCGAACCAGGCGCCTGGCCGGAGGGCATCCAGCCACGAACGCATCATCTCCTGGTGGCCCGGCACCCACTGGAGGGCGGCATTGCTCACCACCACATCAGTCTCCGTCGAGGGCTTCCAGCCGGCGATGTCAGCCTGCTCGAATCGCAGGCCCCCGCCTGCCCCGGTCAGCGCCGCCGCTTTGGACAGCATCTCGGCAGAGGAGTCGACCCCCACCACGTCCGCGGAAGGCCAGCGCTCCGCCAGCGTCGCTGTCAGGTTTCCCGGTCCGCAGCCAAGGTCCACCACCTGTACCGGACGGTCCGCGTGGACCCTCCCCGTCAGGTCGAAAAAGGGCCGGTCCCGGTAATCGCCGAACTGGACGTATTTCGCCGGATCCCATTCCATGTCCATCTCCACGTCTTGAAGCCGTCACGTCTACGGGCGAAGCCTAACCCGGGCCCGGCGGAATCCCGGGCCCGGCCGGGCACTAAGCTGGAAATCAATGAAACTCGTTGATCAGCTGACCCAGCTTTCCGCCCCCAGCCTGCCTGCCGGCGTCGACCCCGATGACCTCTACACCCGGTTTGTGGAGTGGACAGAAAGCCGGGGACTGGCCCTGTATCCGGCGCAGGACGAGGCAATCATGGAGCTGGCAACCGGGGCCAACGTCATATTGGCGACGCCCACCGGGTCCGGGAAGTCCCTGGTGGCCATCGCCGCCCACTTCCAGGCGATGGCCCAGGGCCGCCGCAGTTATTACACTGCGCCCATCAAGGCGCTGGTCTCCGAGAAGTTCTTTGCCCTGTGCGACATTTTCGGTGCTGAGAACGTGGGGATGATCACGGGGGATTCCGGCGTTAACCAGGATGCGCCCATCATCTGCTGCACGGCGGAGATCCTGGCCAACACCGCACTCCGCGAAGGGGCGGCCGCGGAACTGGGGACCGTCATCATGGACGAGTTCCACTTCTACTCCGACCCGCAGCGCGGCTGGGCCTGGCAGGTGCCCCTGCTGGAGCTCCCGCAGGCACAGTTCCTCCTGATGTCTGCCACGCTCGGCGACGTCAGCCGGTTCGAGGAAGGCCTGACGCATCTGACCGGGCGGCCCACCACCACGGTGAGCTCCGCGGAGCGGCCCATTCCGCTGCATTACTACTACCACGAGACGCCGGTCCACGAGACCCTGGAGGAACTGCTTTCCACCAAGCAGGTGCCGGTGTATGTGGTGCACTTCAGCCAGATCGAAGCGATCGACCGCGCCCAGACCCTGATGAGCATCAACGTCTGCACCCGCGAGGAGAAGGACGCGATCGCGGAGCTGATTGCGAACTTCCGGTTCGCGGCCGGCTTCGGCAAGACGCTGAACCGGCTGGTCCGCCACGGCATCGGTGTGCACCACGCGGGGATGTTGCCGAAGTACCGCCGTCTGGTGGAACAGCTCGCCCAGGCGGGGCTTTTGAAGGTCATTTGCGGCACTGACACGCTGGGGGTGGGCATTAACGTGCCCATCCGCACCGTCCTGCTGACCGCCCTGAGCAAGTACGACGGCGTCCGCACCCGCCTGCTTAACTCCCGTGAGTTCCACCAGATTGCGGGCAGGGCCGGCCGGGCAGGTTACGACACCGCAGGGACCGTGGTGGTCCAGGCGCCCGAGCACGTGACCGAAAATGTGAAAGCCATGGCCAAGGCCGTCGCCAAGTTCGGTGACGACCAAAAGAAGCTCCGCCAGGTGGTCAAGAAGAAGCCGCCGGAGGGCTTGGTGAGCTGGGGCGAACCAACGTTCAAACGGCTCGTCGAATCGGCACCGGACCCGTTGACATCGAGTTTCACCGTGACCCACGCAATGCTGATGAACCTGATGGAGCGGCCCGGCGACCCGTTTGCCGCTGCCCGCCGCCTGCTGACCGAAAACCACGAGTCCAGGTCCTCCCAGCTGCAGCTCATGAAGAAGGCGCTGGGCATTTACCGGGAGTTGCTCGCGGCGGAAGTCGTGGAGCGGATCCCCGCCGACGAGCAGGGAGCGGACGGCCGCACGGTCCGGCTGACTGTGCACCTCCAGCCGAATTTCGCACTGAACCAGCCGCTGTCCCCCTTCGCACTCGCCGCACTGGAACTGCTGGATCCGGAGTCGCCGTCGTACGCACTGGACGTGGTGTCCGTGATCGAGGCGACCCTGGAGAAACCGCGCCAGATCCTCTCCGCCCAGCAGAAGAAGGCCCGCGGCGAAGCGGTGGCGGCCATGAAGGCGGACGGCATCGACTACGACCAGCGGATGGCCATGCTGGACAGCGTCACCTACCCCCAGCCCCTGGCGGAAATCCTGGGCGAAGCCTTCGAGGTGTACCGGAAGGCCGCGCCCTGGGTGGGCGACTTCGAGCTGGCGCCCAAGTCCGTGGTCCGGGACATGTACGAGCGCGCCATGAACTTCGGCGAGTTCGTGCAGTTCTACGGACTGGCCCGTTCGGAGGGCATCGTCCTGCGGTACCTCGCGGACGCCTTCAAGGCCCTCCGCCAGACTGTGCCGCAGGACATGCTCCGCGATGACCTGGAGGACCTCGTCGCGTGGCTCGGCGAACTGGTCCGGCAGGTGGACTCCAGCCTCCTGGACGAATGGGAGGAACTTGCGTCCGGCCTGGCACCCACACCGCATGACGCTCCCCCGCCTCCCCCGCCGTCGCTCACGTCCAACATCCGCGCCTTCAGGGTGATGGTCCGCAACGAGATGTTCCGCCGCGTGGAACTCTTTGCTGACGAGGACGCGGCAGCGCTGGGCGAACTCGACGGCGCCGCAGGCTGGAACGCCGAGCGCTGGGAAGACGCCCTGGACGACTACTTCGATGAACACGATGACATCGGAACCGGCCCTGATGCCCGCGGACCGGCACTGCTCATCATCACCGAGGAACGTGACCAGTGGAAGGTCCGGCAGATCTTCGAGGATCCGGCCGGCAATCACGACTGGGGAATTTCCGCCGAGGTTGACCTGGCCGCCTCCGACGAGACGGGCACCGCCGTGATCAAGGTGACGGACGTCAACCGGCTCTGAGCGGTCACACGCCAGCGCTGGAACCTGACGGTAAGCTCGAATAATGAGTGTAATCCGCCCCGCAACCCGGCAAGACGTACCCGCGATCCTTCGGATGATCCACGAACTGGCGCACTACGAGAAGGAGCCGGACGCCGTCCGGAACACACCGGAAATGCTCCAGGAAGTGCTGTTCGGCGAGAACCCGCGCGTGTTCGCAGCCATGGCCGAAAACCAGGCAGGGGAAGTCCAGGGTTTCGCCCTCTGGTTCCTGAACTATTCCACCTGGGAAGGCGTCCACGGGATCTACCTGGAGGACCTCTACGTCAGCCCGGAGGCCCGCGGCGAAGGGCACGGCAAGGCGCTGCTCCAGCACCTTGCCGCCACCGCAGTAGACAACGGATACGCCAGGGTGGAATGGAGCGTCCTGGACTGGAACGAGCCCTCCATCAACTTCTACCGCAGCCTTGGTGCCAGGCCCATGGACGGCTGGTCCACGTTCCGGCTCACCGGCCAGGCGCTCGAACAGTTCGGCAGTGCCGTCCCGGCCCGCGCCAATGGCTGACGCACGGATGCCGGCTCCGGCCAGCCCGGCGGTCCGGGTCCAGCACGAGGTAAGGGCACGGCACGAGTTCCGTGGCATGCGCACCGCTGAACACTTCTTCAGGGTGCCGCTGGACCACTTCGGCGGCTTCCCCGATGGCGAAACCATCACCGTTTTTGCCCGCGAGTACGTCTCGGCCGCGCACTCCGAGGAACAGGCCTCCGAGCTTCCGTGGCTGCTTTTCCTCCAGGGCGGCCCGGGCGGGCGCGGCAACAGGTTCGGATCCCTGGGCGGCTGGAGCAAGGCGGCCGCCAGGGACTTCCGAATCCTGATGCTGGACCAGCGGGGCACCGGCCTCTCCTCGCCCATTGACCGCAGCACGCTTCCGCTGCGCGGACCGGCCGCGGCCCAGGCCGCGTACCTGGAACACTTCCGGGCCGATTCCATCGTGGCCGACGCCGAGCTGGTCCGGGAAGCCCTGGGGGCGGACCCGTGGACGGTGTACGGACAGAGCTACGGCGGCTTTTGTGCCCTGACCTACCTGTCCTTTGCCCCGCAGGGCCTTCGGGAAGTACTGGTCACCGGCGGCCTTGCGCCCCTGGCCGGCCCGGCCGACGACGTCTACCGCGCCACATTCCAGCGCGTGGCCGCCCGGAACGCCGAATACTTCGCCTGGTACCCGGAGGACCGTGCCGAGGTTGAGCGGATTGCCAGCCACCTGCGGCACACCCCGGAATACCTGCCCGACGGCGGTCCGCTCACCGTGGAGCGCTTCCAGATGGTGGGGGCTTTCCTCGGCGGCAACACCAGGGTGGACAGCCTGCACCACCTGCTGGAGGATGCCTTCACGGAAACCGCCGCAGGCCCACGGCTTTCCGACGCCTTCCTGGACCAGGTGCAGGGCATCGTGTCCCGCCGTTCCAATCCCCTCTACGCGCTGATGCACGAGTCCATCTACGGCCAGGGGCAGGCCACCGGGTGGGCGGCCTGGCGCGTCCTGGACGAGTATCCGGAGTTCAAGCCTGACGCTGAGCCGCTGCTCCTGACCGGCGAAATGGTCTATCCCTGGTATTTCGAGCAGGACCCGGCCCTTCAGCCCCTCCGGGAGGTGGCGGAACTGCTGGCCGCCAAAGAGGACTGGAAACAGCTCTACGACCGCGGGCAGCTGGCAGCCAACACGGTTCCCGTGGCCGCCGCCGTCTACTCGGACGATATCTATGTGGACCGGAAGCTGTCCCTGGAAACGGCGTCCGCCGTCCGCGGGCTGCAGGTGTGGGAGTCCGGGGACTTCCACCACGACGGCATCGCCGACGACGGGGAAGGGATCTTCGCCCGGCTCCTGGGCATGGCACGCTCAGGCGGCCGCTGACTGCCGCCGCCCGGCCATGACGGTCAGGAACGCCGCGGCCAGGACAGCTGCGCCCACGGCACCTCCCAGGAGGTTGAGCCCCAGGTAGCCAATCCAGCTGAGGACCAGGCCGGACACTGCCCCGCCCACGGCGCCGGCAGCACCCATCAGCATGTCGGAAACGCCCTGGACCGCAACCCGCGACTCCTGCGCCACGCTTTCGGCCAGCAGCGTGGAGCCGGACACGGTGGCCGCGGACCAGCCCAGGCCCAGCAGGACCAGGCCCACCGCCACGGCCGCGGTGGATGCCTGGCCGAACCCGGCGACAGCCACGGCCGTCATCAGCAGGGTGAAACCGATCATGATGGTCTGGGCCCTGCCCGCTTTGTCCGTCAGCCAGCCCATCACGGGCGACAGGGCGAACATCCCGGCGATGTGCAGCGAGATGGTGAACCCGATGATCACCAGTACGTCGCCGGACGCCGTGTGGCCTGCATGGCTGGTGCCCGGGCCCTCCACCAGTTCCTGCAGGTGCAGGGGCGTCATGGACATCACGCCCACCATGACGGCGTGGGCTCCGACGACGGCGGCCACGGCCAGGAGCGCGGTCCGGGAGCCGCGGATGGCGCGCAGGCCCCGGGCGAGCGTCCCGCCGTCGTGCGCGCCCTGTCCGGCAGGGCCGCTACCTGCACGGCCGTCCACCCGCGGCGCCGCCGGCAGCTCCACGGCCTGAGCGGCCTGCAGACCCTCACGCGCCTGCTGGGCGGCGAGTTCCCTGGCGAGCAGCAACGGGTCCGGCCGAAGCCCAACAAAGAGCAGAACGGCTGCCAGCAGCAGGCCGGCACCGGAAATCACGAAGGGCCCGGCAACGGGCGGAAGACCCAGCGCCTGGCCCACCACGGTGCCGGGCTGGATCAGGTTGGGTCCGGTGACGGCGCCGATGGTGACCGCCCAGACCACCGTTGACAGGGCCAGGCCGCGGTGGTCGGGGTCGGCAAGGTCCACCGCGGCGAAGCGCGCCTGCAGGCTGGCAGCGCTGCCCACTCCGATGCCGGCGGCCCCCAGCACCAGCAGCACGAAGAGGCCGGACACCACCGCGAGCACCATCAGCACAGCACCCGCCAGTGCCGCGGACAGCCCGGCTACCTGCCCGATCCGGCGTCCCCGGCGGTCTGCCAGGGCGGCCAGAGGCAGTGCTGCCAGCGCCGCGCCCAGCGTCATTACTGTGGCCACGGCACCCGCCCAGGCGCTGGACCCTGACAGCTCGACCGCGAGGATCGATCCGATGGACACCGTGGCGCCGGTACCAATGCCGCCGAAAACCTGGGCCGTGCCCAGCAGCGCCACGGTGCGCCGCTGCACCTGGCGCACCCCTTGTTCCGTCATCAGGATTGGACCCATGCACCGAGCATAGTCCTCGCCGCGCCGCGCAGCAGGACGGTTAAAGCAGGCAATCCCGGCCGAACGACGGCCGGGATTGCTTGCTGGTATCGGGAGGAAAGGGCTACTCGGCGTCGCTGTGGCTCTTCCGGATGTCGTCTTCGAGGCGGGGATCCAGGTGCGCTTCCTTGGCCTTGGAGCTGACCAGGCTGGCGATCACGGCGATCACGATGGTGCCAACGATCACCGCCAGGGATACGAACGTGGGGATTTCGGGAGCCCATTCGATGTGCTGCCCGCCGTTGATGAACGGCAGTTCGTTCACGTGCATCGCATGAAGGACCAGCTTGACCCCGATGAAGGCCAGGATGAAGGACAGCGCGTGCTTCAGGTAGATCAGGCGGTTCATCAGGCCACCAAGCAGGAAGTACAGCTGGCGCAGGCCCATCAGGGCAAACAGGTTGGCCGTGAACACGATGAACGGGCTCTGGGTGAGGCCGAAGATTGCGGGGATGGAGTCGACGGCGAAGAGCAGGTCCGTCAGGCCGATGGTGATAAACACGATCAGCATCGGGGTGAAGACCCTCTTGCCATCCACGGTGGTGCGCAGCTTGTTGCCGTCGAAGTTCTCCGACATGGGGAAGACCTTGCGGATCTTGGCGATGAGCGGGTTTTCCCGGTCTTCTTCGTCTTCGCCCTCGTCCTGGGCCTGCTTCCAGGCAGTCCACAGCAGGAACGCGCCGAAGATGTAGAACACCCAGCTGAACTGCTCAATGACGATGGCGCCGAGCAGGATGAAGATGCCGCGCAGGATCAGGGCGATGATGATGCCCACCATCAGCACTTCCTGCTGGTACTTCCGGGGCACGGAGAAGCGGGCCATGATAATGATGAAGACAAACAGGTTGTCGATGCTGAGGCTGTATTCCGTCACCCAGCCGGCGACGAACTGGCCGCCGTACTCAGGGCCGGTGAAGGCGAACATGGCGCCGGCGAACACCAGGGCGAGGCTGACATAAAACGCTACCCACAGTCCGGCTTCCTTCATGGAAGGTTCATGGGGACGCCGGACCACCAAAAGAAGGTCGATCAGGAGGATCAGGCCGAGGACGACAAGTGAGCCGACTTCGAACCACACGGGCAATTCGAGCACAGGGTAGCCTTTCGCAGGGTACAGAGATGCGGTGTAAGTCTCTCCGGCCTGCCTGTGCACTTGGTGCTGAAATGGCGGCCCGCTACGCCCGGCCGGGCAACTATGCCCTGCGTGTTGACGATCGTAGCGCTCGGGATACTCCCCTACGTGACCTTAACTGTACCGCAGTCACCCGGGCCGCCCGTCCCCCCGTTACCTTTGTGTCAGGCGTGCCCGGCCGCCTGCATCTGCCGCAGTTCCTTCTTCAGCTCGCTCACTTCGTCCCTGATCCTGGCTGCCACCTCGAACTGCAGTTCGGCGGCAGCCCCGTGCATCTGCTCCGTCAACTGTTCGATCAGCCCCACCAGATCCTCCGCCGGTGCTGCTGCGAGGCCGTCTGAGCGCACTTGGGCGGCACCCTTCGCCGCGGACTTCCGTTTGCCGCCCTTGGCCAGCCGGCTGTTGTTGAGCAGCTCCTGGGTGTCGGCGTCTTCCTTGGCCAGTTGGTCGGTGATGTCCGCGATCTTCTTGCGCAGCGGCTGCGGGTCCACCCCATGCTCGGTGTTGTAGGCCACCTGGATGGCTCGGCGCCGGTTGGTCTCGTCGATGGCATGCGCCATGGAGTCCGTGATGCGGTCGGCGTACATGTGCACCTGGCCTGAGACGTTACGGGCGGCGCGGCCGATGGTCTGGATCAGTGAGGTTGAGGAGCGCAGGAAGCCTTCCTTGTCCGCGTCCAGGATGCTGACCAGGGACACTTCCGGGAGGTCCAGGCCCTCACGAAGCAGGTTGATGCCCACCAGGACGTCGAACTTTCCCATCCGGAGTTCGCGCAGCAGCTCTACGCGCCGCAGGGTGTCCACGTCGGAGTGGAGATACTCCACCTTGATGCCGTGGCCCAGGAGGTAGTCGGTGAGGTCCTCCGCCATCCGCTTGGTGAGGGTGGTGACCAGGATGCGCTCGTCCTTGGCGGTACGGGTCTTGATCTCCCCCAGCAGGTCATCGATCTGGCCCTTGGTGGGCTTGACCACCACCTCGGGATCGATGAGCCCGGTGGGCCGGATGATCTGCTGGACGAACCCGTCGGCCTTGCCGAGCTCGTACTTGCCGGGGGTGGCCGACAGGTAGACGGTCTGGCCGACGCGCTGAAGGAACTCGTCCCATTTCAGCGGCCTGTTGTCCATGGCTGAGGGCAGCCGGAAGCCGAAGTCCACCAGGTTCCGCTTGCGGGACATGTCGCCCTCGTACATCGCGCCGATCTGCGGGATGGTCACGTGGGATTCGTCCACCACGAGCAGGAAGTCGTCCGGGAAGTAGTCGAGGAGGCAGTGCGGCGCCGTGCCGGGGGCTCGGCCGTCAATGTGCGAGGAGTAGTTCTCGATGCCGTTGCAGAAGCCCATCTGCTGCATCATTTCGAGATCGTAGTTGGTCCGCATGCGGAGGCGCTGCGCCTCCACCAGCTTGTTCTGGCCCTCCAGCACCTTCAGCCGGTCGGCGAGCTCGTCCTCAATCCGCTTGATGGCCCTGGACATGCGCTCCGGCCCGGCAACGTAGTGGGAGGCGGGGAAGACATACATTTCCTCTTCGTCCCGGATCACCTCGCCGGTGAGCGGGTGGAGCGTGTGGATGTTCTCGATTTCGTCACCGAAGAACTCGATCCGGATGGCAAGTTCCTCGTACATCGGGATGATCTCCACGGTGTCCCCGCGGACCCGGAACGTGCCCCGGTGGAAGTCCATGTCATTGCGGGCGTACTGCATGGACACGAACTTCCGGAGGAGGTCGTCCCGGTTCATCTCCGCGCCCTTGCGCAGCGTGACCATGCCGGCGATGTATTCCTCCGGCGTACCCAGGCCGTAGATGCAGGACACTGTAGCCACGACGATCACATCCCGCCGGGTCAGCAGGGCGTTTGTGGCGGAGTGGCGGAGCCTTTCAACTTCCTCGTTAATGGAGGAGTCCTTCTCGATGAAGGTGTCCGTCTGCGCCACATACGCTTCGGGCTGGTAGTAGTCGTAGTAGGACACGAAGTATTCCACCGCGTTGTTGGGCAGCAGTTCGCGGAATTCGTTGGCCAGCTGTGCCGCGAGGGTCTTGTTCTGGACCATCACCAGGGTGGGGCGCTGGACCTGCTCGATCAGCCAGGCCGTGGTGGCGCTCTTACCGGTACCCGTGGCGCCGAGAAGCACCACGTCTTTTTCGCCGTTCTTGATGCGCTCCGTCAGTTCGGCAATGGCGGCGGGTTGATCGCCCGCGGGCTTGAATTCGCTGATGACCTCAAAGGGCGCCACAACACGGTTGATATCCTGCGCAAGGCTCATGGAACTAATCTACAACCGGGCACCGACACTATAAGGGCCCGTCCGTTACGGGCGAACAGCTCCGGTCCGCGGAACCGGCTTCACGACGCGTACGACGGCGGCGCCCAGCCGGTCTCGTCAGCCCAGGCGGACATAAGGGGCCATGCAACGTCCGTGAACCACGGTTCCTTGGCCTCCGCATATGCCCTCGTACCCGCCGAGCTGGCGAAGCGCCCCGCAAGGTCTGCCTTATGCCCTGCGTAAAGCATGCGTGCGGACGGGTTGGCCCGCAGCCAGTCCCGGAACATCAGGGCATAGCGCCATCCGGGCGAGCCGGCAACGCGGACGTGGATGTTGACTGGACGCGCGGGGTCCGCGTTGGCGTGGAACCGTTTCTGCCACTGCCCGGGATCCGGCGCACCAGGTTTAGGCGTATCGGACCCGGCACCGGGCACCAAGGGGAACCCGGCTGCCGCCAGCAGGGGTGCCGCACTGTCTGCTGCGTCCAGGCCGGAAACGGCAACCTGCAGGTCTATGACGTCCTTGGCGGCCAGGCCGGGGACGGAGGTGGAGCCAATGTGGTCCACCGCCAGGATGAGCCCGTGGGCTGCGGACTTCAGCCTTGCCGAGATCCGGGCCGCGTCCTTGGCCCATTCCTCCCGATACGGCTCCAGGACAGGTCCGTAGTTCCTCGCGGCACGCTTGCCTGCAGCGAGGTTGCGGGCGAAGGGCATCAGCCGGTCGTCCCAGAGCCGGTCCACCTGGACCAGCAGGTGCTGCACGCTGGCAGAATTGTCCAGGACGACGTCGGCTACAGCCAGCCGATCCTTCCGCGTTGCCTGCGCGGCCATCCGCGACAGTGCAGCCTCCCGCGTCATCCCACGGTGCTCCAGCATCCGCTGGAGCCGCACGTCGTCCGGCGCATCCACCACCACCACCAGGTGGAAGTCGCTCCCCTGCCCGGTTTCCACAAGCAAGGGGATGTCCTGCACTACCACGGCATCTTCTGCCGCAGCCGCCACAATAGCCGCGGCCCGTGCACGGACCAGGGGGTGGACAATCCCGTTGAGGGCCTCGAGTCGCTCGGGGCTGCCAAACACCAACGTACCGAGTTTGGGGCGGTCCAGCCGGCCGTCGGCGCCAAGGACATCTCTGCCAAACTCCGCCACAACGCGGTCCAGGCCCTCGGTGCCGGGCTCCACCACTTCACGGGCCAACGCATCAGCATCCACGAGCACCGCGCCGCGTTCTTTCAGGCGCGAGGCCACCACTGACTTCCCGGAGGCGATGCCGCCCGTCAACCCGATCTTGAGCATCCCCCCACCCTAATCGCCCGGCCCAGGTCCACGTACATCTCCTAAATGCCACATGCTGGCCGCAAGAGCGCGGGCGACGACGAGTACGCGCGGCAGCCCATGGCTTGCCGGGTCATGGGAGCCTGGGCCTAGACTTGGGCGGGTGCAAGGGGAAGAGAGCAGGGCCACCAGCTACACCACACTGGCGGCGGGCTCCGATTTCCGCCACGAGCTGGAGATCAAGCGTTCCCGGTTCATCACTGTGCTGCGCCGGGCAGACAGCGAGGACGCTGCACGGGACCTGGTGGCAGGCCTCCGCCGCGAGTTCCACGACGCCCGGCACCACTGCTCGGCGTTTATCATCGGACCCGACCGGAGCATCCAGCGCTCCAACGACGACGGCGAACCGTCCGGAACAGCGGGCCTTCCCATGCTGGAAGCTTTGGCCAAACGGGAGACGACGCCCGGGGCCGCCGACCTCAGCGACGTAAGCGCCGTCGTCGTCCGCTACTTCGGCGGTGTCCTGCTCGGGGCAGGCGGACTGGTGCGGGCATACTCCGAGTCCGTGTCCTCGGCGCTAACCCTTGTGCCGCTGGTGCGCCGCAGCCGCCTGCGGATCTGCTCGGTGGAAGTGCCGCATGCTGCGGCCGGGAAGCTCGAAAACGACCTGCGGGCCGCAAACCTGGTGATGGCCGGAACCAGCTACGGATCCCGGCACACTGTCCTGCAGGTGGCGGTGCCGGACAACGCCGGCGCAATAGCGGACGCCGCAGAACGGGTGCAGTTGCTGACGGCCGGCAGTGCCTCGCTGGTGGCGAAGGGAACGGAGTGGGTGGATGTCCCCTTCACCTGAGGTGTCCCTGGTGGACGTGGATGAGGCGGTGCTGGACGGGCTCCTTGCCCTCGCTAAGCGCGATGCCTCCCCCGATGAGGTGGCTCCCCCGCTGGGCGGGCCGGGCTGGAACCCTGAGCGGACAGCCTGGTTCTTCGGTTACCACCGCGCCGCCGCCTACGGCCTGGACGGCCTTGCCGGGGAGAAGACGTGGGGAATTCTCGCCGATGGCAGCCTCGCCGGATCCATCCGGCTGCGCCGCATCGCATCCGGCACCACGGCAGCCGGACCCGCCGGAGCGGCGGCCGATACGGGTATCTGGCTTGGCCGGAGCTTTCGGTCCCGGGGCATTGGCGCCGCCGCGTTGCGGCTGGTGCTGGATGAGGCCCGAAGGGCGGGACTTTCCCGGGTGATTGCCCGCACCCTGGCGGGAAACGTGGGCGCCCAGCGCATTCTGGCCTCAGCCGGGGCCGTCCTGACGCACGACGACGACGGGACGGTCCGCGCCGTCGTCGAACTTTAAGGCGCTGGGTGACGCCTGACCGACTGAAGCCAACAGCTGGGTTATAGCAACAGACCCCCTGCCTTGTGGGCAGGGGGTCTGTTGCGTGGGCCCGGAAAACCGGGCCGGTGGCAATTAGTTGCCGGTCAGCTTCTCGCGCAGGGCGGCGAGAGCCTCGTCGGATGCAAGCGTGCCTGCACCGGCGTTGGACTCAGCAGCCGGCTCCGAGGAGTAGCTGGTGGTGCCGGAATCGCTGTCACCGGACGTTGCAGCAGCAGCGTCGTCGGCAGCGTGCTGGGCAACCTGCTTCTTGTGGGCTTCCCAGCGGGTCTGGGCGTCAGCGTACTGCTGCTCCCAGGCGGCGCGCTGGTTCTCGTAGCCTTCAAGCCACTCGTTGGACTCGGGATCGAAGCCCTCGGGGTACTTGTAGTTGCCCTCTTCGTCGTACTCTGCGGCCATGCCGTACAGAGCGGGATCGAATTCGGTGCTGTCGGCGTCGACGCCCTCGTTGGCCTGCTTGAGGGACAGCGAGATGCGGCGGCGTTCCAGGTCGATGTCGATGACCTTGACGAACAGCTCGTCGCCAACGGAGACAACCTGCTCGGCCAGTTCCACGTGGCGGACAGCCAGCTCGGAGATGTGGACCAGGCCTTCGATGCCGTCTTCGACGCGGACGAACGCACCGAACGGAACCAGCTTGGTGACCTTACCCGGAACAACCTGGCCCAGGGCGTGGGTGCGGGCGAAGGTCTGCCACGGATCTTCCTGCGTAGCCTTGAGCGACAGGGAAACGCGCTCGCGGTCCAGGTCCACCTCGAGAACCTCGACGGTGACTTCCTGGCCAACTTCGACAACCTCGGACGGGTGGTCGATGTGCTTCCAGGACAGCTCGGAAACGTGAACGAGGCCGTCTACGCCGCCCAGGTCCACGAAGGCACCGAAGTTGACGATGGAGGAAACGACGCCGGGACGGACCTGGCCCTTTTCCAGCTTGTTGAGGAACGTGGAGCGGACCTCGGACTGGGTCTGCTCGAGCCATGCACGGCGGGACAGCACAACGTTGTTGCGGTTCTTGTCCAGCTCGATGATCTTGGCTTCGATCTGCTGGCCGATGTACGGAGCCAGGTCGCGCACACGGCGCATCTCGACGAGGGATGCGGGCAGGAAGCCGCGCAGGCCGATGTCGAGGATAAGACCACCCTTGACGACCTCGATGACGGTACCGGTGACAACACCGTCTTCTTCCTTGACCTTCTCGATGTCGCCCCAAGCACGCTCGTACTGAGCGCGCTTCTTGGAGAGGATCAGGCGGCCTTCTTTGTCTTCCTTGGTGAGCACCAGGGCTTCGACCTGATCGCCAACGGAGACGACGTCTCCGGGATCAACATCGTGCTTGATGGACAGCTCACGGGAGGGGATGACACCTTCGGTCTTGTAACCGATGTCGAGCAGGACTTCATCGCGGTCGACCTTGACGACGGTACCTTCGACGAGGTCTCCGTCGTTGAAGTACTTGATGGTGGCGTCGACAGCTGCGAGGAAGTCCTCAGCGGTACCGATGTCGTTAATAGCGACTACGGGGGTACCGGGCTTCTCGGTGGAGGTGATGGTCATGTAGTAGGGGCTCCGTTGTGGATAGTTAGTTGATCAGGCGACCACCACTTCCGGGTACTGACCTGGAGGCGGAGCGCGGCGGATTTGCCGGGTCATCCTGATTGCGCGGCGTTTACGTGCAGCCAAAGCTGGGCACACGTAACACACGCCTGTTCATTCTAGTCGTTGCCCGTTACGAGGGTCAAAGCGAGGCACGCGGGCTTGACGTGTCCTTGCAGTTCAGAAGTGGGTGAGGCAGTGCGTTGCCCGCTCCACCGCGAACATCTGCCGCGCTTTCTGGGCGGCGCCGGGCGTGGTTTCGGTGATCCGCCCCGCCGCGGCCAGCGTGACGGGACACACCCCGCCCAGGTAGATCGAGGACAGGGCGGAGACATCCAGCGCCAGGTCCGCCGGGGCGGTGTCAGGCAAGCGCTCGACGGCGGCCTGGCCGCCGTCGACGTCCAGGGCGTACTTGCCTGCCGTCAGGTCCAGCGGGTCCGCAATGCCGAAAACAAGCCGGCCGTCCGCCGGGTAGTGCCGGGCTTCCAGCGCCTTGCCGGCGTCGAGGATGCGGAGCCACAGCATGTCCCGGCTGTCCGACGAATCGATGCAGCGCGGGTCGTCGAGCGCCCACGCCAGGGGGTCGTCAACCGGCGCTTCGTCCCACGAGACGCGTTCCACCAGGTCGATGGCGCCGAGGAACTGCCACAGTTCCAGGTAGGCGTCATTGCCGGCTGCCACCAGGTCCACGACCTCCACGGTGTAGGGCTCCGTATCCCAGCCCAGGAACTTGTAGGAGACATAGCCGTCAATGTCGCCGCCCGGACCGTAGTGGAGCGCAACCTTGACGGCAGGGTCCTCCTTGCCGTCACGGCCCAAGGACCCGGACGCCAACTGCCGGTACCAGTCCTGCCTGCCCAGGGACCCGGGGGTAAGCCGGTGCACACGCTCGAAGACCTCCGGCGCCAGGTGCAGCAGGGCTTTGGGATCGGCAATCTCCACGCTTCCGGCAGGCTGGTGGCGGAGGTTGAAGCGCGCGGTGGTGTCCACCTTGACGGTGCGTTCAAAGCTGGCCACGCCGTAACCGAAACGGCCGTAAATGGTCCCTTCCGAGGCGGTAAGGGCGGCCATGGCGATGCCGTCATCCTTGGCGAGGCGAAGGTCCTCGCTCATCATCGTCCGCAGGAGGCCCCGCCGCCGGTGCGACGTGCGGACGGTCACCGACGTGACCATCTGGGATTCGAGCATCCGGCCAAATCCGATATTGAGGGTCTTGCGGAAGGTTGCGAAGGTGGCCACCGGCACCGTTGCCGGCATGGAGGACTGCGCCACCGCCCCCGTCTGGTAAACGCCGGTGAGCGCCCGGCCGTCAGCTTCGTACGTGGCGAGCGTTTTTGCCACGTGCTCGGGAGTCCTGGTGGATTCGTGGAAGCCAAAGGACACAGCACGCGACCAGGCTTCCGCCTCCGCGTAACCGTCCTTGCCCTCGGAGACAGCGCCAAAGCGCCGGATTTCATAGTTGCCACTCAGTTCAGCCACGGTTACGAGCCTAGTCATGGCCGGCGGCCTTCACCAGTCAAACACGGACCCCATCCGCAGCTCCGCCGCAGGCACCGTCGTCGGCATCCTGTTCAAACAGGGCTGCAGCATCCTGGGCCAATGCACAGTGCGCGGTCAGCCCTGGGGGTCTAAGTTAGAGCAGGACGTGACGCGCTTCACAAGCGTGGGACAAGCGGTCTGCGCCCACGCAAATTATCTGCCCGCAGTACCTGACCCTAGCGAGGACACATGCAAGTTTCCCAAGCGGAACAAACACCGGACGCATCCCTACTGAAAGTCCTGGGCAACTGGGACGCCCTGGCACTCGGATTCGGAGCCATGATCGGTTTCGGCTGGGTGGTCCTCACCGGCGGCTGGATCGCGTCCGCCGGCACTATGGGGGCCGTCCTGGCCATGATCACCGGTGGCGCCATCATGGGCGTGGTGGGTCTGACCTACGCCGAGCTGACTGCGGCCATGCCGAAGGCGGGCGGTGAACACAACTTCCTGCTCCGCGGGATGGGCCCACGGTGGTCCTTCATCGGCTCCTGGGCCATCACCGGCGGGTACATCACCATTGTTGCCTTTGAGGCCGTGGCCCTGCCCCGGACTGCGCAATACCTCTTCCCGAACCTCAGCCAGATCCCGCTGTGGGAAGTGGCGGGCTACCAGGTGCACCTGACCTGGGCGCTGGTGGGGGCTGTCGCAGCGGTAGTGATCACTGGAATCAACATCCTCGGTGTGAAGCTTGCCGGTGTTGCCCAGACGTTCGTGGTGGTCTTCCTGCTGGTCATTGGCCTGATGCTGGTGTTCGGTTCCTTCGTTGGAGGTTCGGCGACGAACATGGAGCCCTTCTTCACGGGCGGCCTGAACGGCTACTTCGCCGTCTTGGTGGTGGTTCCGTTCCTGTTCGTGGGCTTCGACGTCATCCCCCAGTCAGCCGAAGAAGTGAACATCCCCGCCCGGCAAATAGGCAGGCTCGTCGTCGTCGCCGTCATCCTCGCAACCATCTGGTACGTCATGACTGTTTTGACCACGTCCTCTGCGATGCCCGCGGGAGAGATCGCACAGGCGGATATTGCAACAGCCGATGCCATGGGTGCACTGTTCGGCAGTGACGTGATGGCGAAGATCCTGATTGCCGGTGGAATCGCGGGAATCCTGACCTCATGGAACTCGCTGCTTCTGGGCGCCTCGCGCCTGATGTTCTCGATGGCGCGTTCCGGCATGCTGCCCGCGTGGTTCGCCAAGCTGCATCCGAAGTACCGCACTCCGGTCAACGCGCTCCTGTTCATTGGCGTGCTGTCCTTCGTTGCGCCGTTCTTCGGCGTATCGATGCTCGGCTGGCTTGTGGATTCGGGGGCGCCCAGCATCGTTATTGCCTACATCCTGGTCGCCGTGGTGTTTGTGATCCTGCGCCGGCGCGAGCCCGGGATGGACCGGCCGCTCCGCGTGGGCGGCCAGGGCAACGGCGGCGTCATAATCGGCGTTACCGCGGTGGTCCTCTGCCTGGGACTGCTCAGCCTCTACATGCCCGGCATGCCCGCAGCCCTCACCCCGCCGCCGTGGATCCTGTTCGGCCTCTGGTGGGTGCTCGGAGCGGTCCTGCTGTTCCGCATCCCGTCCGGCATCACGCCCGGCGCGGATGCTGAGCACGACCTGCTGGAGCGGCTGAGGCAGCGGCGGGAGTCGGCAAGGAACAGCTGAGTATCCCTGCCCTGTTGTCCCTGCCAGACTGTCCCCGCCCGGGGGCCTGCTGACAACGCGAAAGAGGTGGGACGGTTATCCGTCCCACCTCTTTCGCGTTGCGCGTGGCTTAGTGCCCGGCGTCGTACCAGCTGGGTCCGACGCCGATCTGGACCTCCAGCGGAACGCTGAGGTCCGCCGCGGCGGCCATCTGCTCGGTAACCAGTTTCTCCACGGCTGCGCGTTCGCCCGTGGCGACCTCCAGGACGAGTTCGTCATGGACCTGGAGCAGCATCCGTGATTTCAGTCCCTGGGCCTTCAGTTCCGCGTGGACACCGAGCATGGCACGCTTGATGATGTCCGCCGCCGAGCCCTGGATGGGGCTGTTCAGTGCGATGCGCTCGGCGTTTTCGCGCAGCTGCCTGTCCGTGCTGGTCAGGTCCGGCAGGTACCGCCTGCGTCCCTCGATGGTGGCCGTGTAGCCGTCCACGCGGGCCTGGTCGACGACGCCGCGGAGGTAGTCCCGGACGGCGCCGAACCGGTCGAAGTAGTCCCTCATGAGGGTGCGTGCCTCATCCACGGAGATCTCCAGCTGCTTGGACAGGCCGAAGGACGTCAGGCCGTAGGCCAGGCCATAGGACATGGCCTTCACCTTGGAGCGCATGGCGCTGGTGACCTCTTCGGTGGGCACGTGGAAGATGTTCGAGCCGACGAACCGGTGGAGGTCCTCGCCGTCCTTGTAGGCCTGGATGAGGCCCTGGTCGCCGGACAGGTGCGCCATGATGCGCATCTCAATCTGCGAGTAGTCTGCGGACAGCAGGCATTCATAGCCCTTCCCCACCACGAAGATGCCGCGGACGCGCCGGCCTTCCTCGCTGCGGATGGGGATGTTCTGCAGGTTGGGGTTGTTGGAGGAGATCCGGCCTGTTGCTGCCACGTTCTGCGCGTACGTGGTGTGGATGCGGCCGTCCTCTGCCACCGATTTCTTCAGGGATTCAAGCATCTGGCGCAGCTTGGCGGCCTCCCGGTGGGCCATCAGCTGCACCAGGAACTCGTGCCCGGTCTTTTCCAGCAGGTTCTTCAGCGAGGCCGCATCCGTGGTGTAGCCAGACTTGATCTTCTTGGTCTTGGGCAGCTGGAGTTCCTCGAACAGGACCGTCTGGAGCTGCTTGGGCGAGCCCAGGTTGACCTCGTGGCCGATCGCCGCGAACGCCTGCTCCTGCGCCTGGTCGATGACCCTGGCAAGGTCGGCGAGCTGGTCGTCCATGCGTGCCATGTCGATGCCGATGCCGGCGAGTTCCATGTCCGCCAGGACCCGGCTGACGGGCAGCTCCAGGGTGGACAGGAGTTCCTCGGCCCGGCGCTCCTTCAGTTCCGATTCGAAGTAGCCGCTGAGGGCAAGGACGACGGCGGCGGCCTGGACCAGTGCGTCGGCGGCGGCATCGTCCTCGCCGTCGAAGGAGAGCTCCAGCTGCCCTGCCTTGGCTGTTGCGCCCGGGATGCCCACGTTCAGGTGGTGCTGGGCCAGCTCGGCGAGTTCATAGGTGCGCCGGTCGGGCTGGATCAGGTAGCCGGAGATGGAGGTGTCGTCCACGACGCCTTCCAGCTCCAGCCCACGGGAGGTCAGGGCTTTGAGGGCGGCCTTGAAGCCGTGCATGACCTTCGGAGCGCCGGGGTCGCGCAGCCAGGCAGCCAGGACGTTCTCCGTGTCGGCGTCCTGTCCGGACAGGTCAATGTAGGCGGCGGCGCCGTCCCGGACGATGGCCAGCGCTGCGGCGTCCTCGCCGATGCGGCCAGGGATGAGGTCCACAGCGAGGGCGGAGCGTTGTCCGGAGCCTGCGGCCAGGAATGCGGACAGTTCCGCGGCGTCAGCCGGGGTGACGTACTCGGGAGTGTCGATGATCTCCCGCTCGGCGGCCGGCTTGTCCTCATCGCCGTACAGCGCGAAGAGCCTGTTGCGGATGGTCTTGAATTCGAGCTTGTCGAAGAGGTCCTCAAGTGCTGCCTGGTCCGGGCGCGGCTGGTACAGGTCATCGAGTGTGACGGGGAGTTCAAGGTCCGTATGGAGCTGATTCAGCCGGCGGTTCCGCTTCACGGCGTCGACGTTCTCACGCAGCGCGTCGCCCACCTTCCCGCCAATGGAATCCAGGTGTTCCAGGACGCCCTCGAGTCCCCCGTAGAGGTTGATCCACTTTGCTGCGGTCTTCGGCCCGACGCCGGGCACGCCCGGGAGGTTGTCCGCGGTTTCGCCCACCAGTGCGGCGAGGTCGGAGTACCTGCCGGGGCTGACGAAGTACTTTGCCTCGATGGCGGCGGCATCCATCCGCGGAATATCGCTGACGCCCTTCTTCGGGTACAGCACAAAGACGTTGTCCGTGATGAGCTGGAACGCGTCACGGTCCCCTGACACCAGCAGTACCTCGTACCCTGCCTTTTCACCCATGGCGGCGAGGGTGGCCAGGATGTCGTCAGCCTCATAACCGGGCATTTTGATGGTCTTGATGCCCCAGGCCTCCATGACCTGCCCAATGAGGTCAATCTGGTTGTTCATCTCCCGGGGGGTTTCGTTCCGGCCACCCTTGTATTCGCTGTATTCGGTCTTGCGGTGGGTGGACTCGTCAGAGACGTCGAAGGCCACGGCGATGTGGGTTGGCTGCTGCTCCTTGATGAGGTTGATCAGCATGGAGGTGAATCCGTGGATGGCGTTGGTGTGCTGCCCGTTGGTGGTTGAGAACTTGTCCGCAGGGAGCGCGAAAAAAGCGCGGAATGCCATGGAGTGGCCGTCCAGGACGAGCAGCCGCGGCTGGCCGGTCATGGGGACTACGGGGGCGGCGGTCGCTGAAACGGACCCGCCGGCCGGGACCCCAGCGTTGTCCTGACCTGCACCTTCCCCGACTGCAGCGTCCTGGAGGGCGGTTGAGCCCTGCGGGGCGTTGTCCTCCTGCAGGGTTTGGGACGGGAAAGGGGCCGGTTTGGTTGTTTCACTCACAGGTGCCAGCCTAGTTGCCATGATGGACAATTTCACGCCCGGCCCCTTCGCCGACGAGCTTTCCGCCGCCGGCATCCCTGAGCACCTGCATGCCTGGCTGGGGCGGTTAGGGATCGGCGCCCTGGTGGTGAAAATGGGGATCCGGTTCCAGGAGATGAGCCCCGAGCGCAGCGTTGCCACCATGCCGGTGGAGGGCAACACGCAGGTCGCGGGAATCCTCCACGGCGGGGCGCACGTGGTGCTCGCCGAAACACTGGGGTCCTTCGCCGCCGGGATGCATGCCGGGCCGGGCCGCCATGCGGTGGGCATCGAGGTCAACGCCACCCATCACCGCTCCATCTCCACCGGAACCGTGACGGGAACGTGCACAGCCATCCATTTGGGCCGGACCCTGGCCACCCATGAGATCGTGATGACAGACGAACAGGGCAGGCGGCTGTCCACGGCACGCATCACCAATATGATCCGGGACAACATCCCGAGCCCCGTCCACAAGGGGCCGGTCAGTCCGTCGCAGGGGACGACTAACGACGGCTGACAGTGACGATGCAGACGGCGGCCACGTAACCTCAACCCATGGGCAGGATCAGCGGAATCTGGATTGTCGGTGTCTCATTGCTGCTGACCGCGTGTTCTGCTGCGCCTGCGTCAATTGCTGAATCTGAACACACGGGCGGGCTCCCTGCTGAAGCAATTACCGCGACTCAAGACTCCTCCGGCCGGGATCTTGCATACCCTTTTCCCACGGCAGGCTGGCTGGACGGCGGCGCCAGGTTCGCCGTTGTGCTGGCCGGCAGTTCGAGCTGCCCTGCGTTTCCGTCCTCCATCGACGTTGCCGATGCCTACACCATCAAACTTGGCCTCGACCCGCGGCGGACCCAACTGCACAGCCGACATGGCGCCACGCACCTACATCATCAAGACTCCTTCCGATATAGACAGTTCGGGTCAGGTGACACTCCTGTTTGGCGAAACTACCGTGGCGCTGCCGCCGCTATAGGGCCCACCGGCTCCCGACCCCTGACTCCCGGCTCCCGGCTCCCGGCTCAATCAGGGTCCGCCAGGGTCACCTGGGCGCCAGCAGGCGGGGCAGGATTGGCGGTTTCCGGTGGCAACGCCGCTGAGGAAATCTCCGCCGTGGGCTGTCCGCCTCATTGTCGGACCCCCTTGGCATGATGGGTTTATGGGCAGGGGAGCGGTGGAGAAGGCGTTTGCGGATATAAGGGCCGCCCTTGCCGTGCTCAACGCTGAGGTGGACGGGTGCGGTTCTGAGCCGTTCTCGGCTGCTGATCCGTTGGCCGGGCTGGCGGAAGGGAGCCTGGACATCCTCGCCGCCGCCAAGGAGTCCGAAGCCGGGCTCGCGGGCCTGAAGGCCCGAGCTGCCATGAAATACGCCGACACCGCCCACGCCCTCGCCCCTCCCGGGACGCCGGTGCAGGCCCAGGAAATGGCTGTGGCCGCCGAGATCGGGTGCGTGCTGGCCATCGGGCCGCGGGCCGCCAGCGCGTTCCTGGCCGTATCCCACGCCCTGACCACCACCTTGCCCCTGACCCTCGCGGCCCTGCAGGCCGGCACGATCTCCTGGCAGCACGCCCAGGTCATGGCAGACGAGGCAGCCACCCTCGACCCCACCGCCGCCACCGCCCTGGAAGCCCACTTCCTGGACCCCGACACACCACGGCCTGCCGGTGCGGCGACGATCGGGGAGATGCCCGCGCACCGGTTCAAGCACAAGGCCCGCACCTGGCGCGAACGCCACCATCCCGAATCAATCGAAAAACGCCATACCAACGCCGCGGCAGACCGGCGGGTCGACTACAGGCCGGACCAGGACGGCATGGCCTGGCTCTCCGCCTACCTCCCCGCCCACCAGGCAATGGCAGGCTGGAACCGGCTCAACGCCCTCGCCCGCGCCGCACAAGGACCCCACGAACCCCGCACCCTCACCCAAATCCGCGCCGACCACTTCGCCGAAGCCATCCTCACCAGCAGCACCAACAGTGGCAGCAACCACGGGAGAGCCGACAGTCCCGGCATTCCTGCAGACACCAGCGTCGCGGCGGGCACCAGCGCCGCGGCAGATACCAGCAGCGGGGCAGATGCAGGAACGGATCCCGCCCCGTCGCCGTGGATCCGGGCGCAGGTTCTCGTCACCGTCCCGGTCCTCGCCCTCATGGGCCTGACCGACGAGCCCGCCATGCTCGACGGATACGGACCCATCCCAGCCTCCATGGCGAGGGACCTGGTCGCCAACGGCGCCGATGCGTTCCACCGCGTCCTGATAGACCCGCGGGACGGCGCCCCGCTGGAAATCGGGCGGAGCAGCTATAGGGTCACCAAAGCCATGCGGACCTGGCTCCGGCTGCGCGACGGCACCTGCCCCTTCCCCGGCTGCAGCAACAGCTCTTTGGACAATGAGGCAGACCACCTCCTCGCATGGCACAACGGCGGAACCACCGGAATCAGCAACCTCGGACAACCCTGCCCCAAACACCACAAACTCCGGCACACCACCGGCTGGACACCAACACCAGCCACCAAAAACCAACCACCCGGCTGGACCTCACCCACCGGACGCCACTACAAAAGCGAACACCAGGACTGGGAACCACCCCACTGGCCGGAGTCTGCCCTGTCCGCCATGCCCGCGCACCTGAAACCCGGTGAGCAGCGCCGGGAACGTCACATGGGGCAGGCACACCGCCCCGCGGATCTGCTTCATCGCGGGCTATCCCAGGCAGAAGTCGAGCTGGAGGAGTTCTTCTATGGCAGCAGCTGACCTGGCGCCCCTCCACGGGTGACGCCCTTGACCGACGTCTGATGGCGGCGTCGAAGAACAGCAGCCGGAGTAAGGCAACTCACGGTCCCGAAAAAAGGGCCCACCATCCATTAGGCCGTGATCAGTCCACCTGCTTGCTGCACGGCCGGACCTATATGCGGGCGTGCAGCAGCCGGACCCGCGTGCGGGCGCTCCGTGGTTCTGAACCTAGATGTCGTGTGCTGCGCGGCCGTTGACCTATGTGCCGCTGGCCGGGCTGCCATCCAAAAGGTACCGCAGCTCAACGATGCCCCTGCCCATGGTGCGGGAGGCAACCAGCTCGAGAGGCGGCGTCGGCCCTTCCAGCGGGAGCAGCCGCTTGCCGCTTCCCAACACCACGGGAATCACGGACAAGATGATTTCGTGGAGCAGGCCGGCGCCGGCGAACTGCGCGGCCAGGTTGCCGCCGCCTACCACCCAGACGTTCTTTCCGCCCGCGTCGCGTTCGAAGTCCGCTGCGAACTCGGTAACATCCCCGCGGACGAACGTGATGTCAGCACCTGCCGGGGCCGGGTACTCATGGTGGGTGAACACGTAGGACGGCGTGGCGGGGTAAGGCCAGTTGTCCGGTTCGTGTTCCAGAAGCCAGGAATAGGTTTCTCCACCCATGACAATGCAGCCCACATCCGCCATGAACGACTCGTAGCTTTCCTTACCGCCTTCGAATCCGTCGAACTGCAGGAGCCAGTCCAGGTCATCAGTGGGGGTGGCAATAAAGCCGTCCAGGGATGCGGCAACGTAGTACTGGATGTGAGGCATGGGCCAAGCCTAGCCAACCGCACCTGCCCCTGCCAGAGACTGGTTGGACCCGAGGAGGGGGAGCAGGAACTGCCTCAAGCGAAGACAGTGACGGGCTTGCCGGCGTTAACCTGGCGCGGCGACAGGGGGCCTGGTCAGCCGGAGAAGTACGGGATGATCAGGTACAGCCCGAAGAGAACCGCCAGGCTGCACAGGCCGAAGCAGATGTAGGCAAGGGACCGCTTGATGCCCGGGGACGTCTGCTGAACATCCGCGGCAATGGCCGTGAGCCGCACGCCGAGCGAGTACAGCACTACAACTGTTACTGCGGCCGTCAGGGTGGCGCCGGCAACGGTCAGGAGTTCCAACCACTTCATCGCTGAGTCTCCTTCTGGTTGTTGGCGTCAGCGTCAGCCTCTGCCTGCGCTTTGGCTTTGGCGTGGGCGCGCGCACGCGCCATGGCCTTCTTCTTGGCGAAGCGCACGGCCTGGCCGGCTTCCTCCACCTCGATGGCGTTGTGGTGGCCGACGGCGGACTTGCGTGAGTAGAAGAACATAAAGAGGACAGCTGCCGTGCCGGCGACGGCGGCGATCAGGACGCCGATGACACCGGTCTTCACCAGCAGGGCGGTCAGGGCCCCCACAATGCCCGCTGCCGGAAGAGTGAAGAGCCAACCCAGGGCGATTTTTCCCACCATGCTCCAGCGGACGCTGGTCCCCTTCCGGCCCATGCCGGATCCGATAACGGAACCGGACGCCACTTGGGTGGTGGAGAGGGCAAAGCCGAGGTGCGAGGACGCAAGGATCGCGGACGCGGTGCTGGTCTCGGCCGCGAAACCCTGGGCGGGCTTCACCTCGGTGAGGCCGGCACCCATGGTGCGGATGATGCGCCATCCGCCGGCGTAGGTGCCGATGGCGATGGCGAAGGCACAAGCGGCAATGACCCAGAACTGGGGGCCGGATCCGGCCTCCTGGGTGCCTGCGGCGATCAGGACCAGGGTGATGATACCCATGGTCTTCTGGGCGTCGTTGGTGCCGTGGGCCAGGGCCACCAGGCTTGAGGTGAAGATCTGTCCGGTTCGGAAGCCGCCACGTTTCTGGGTGAGCTTGCTGCCGGTCTCCGGGTCATGCCGGGACGTCAGGGCGTATGCCAGGCGCGTGCAGATGTAGGCGACAATGCCCGCGATCAGCGGGGCGAAGATGGCGGGGAGGATGACCTTTTGCATCAGGCCTTCGAGGTTGATCGAGTTGAAGCCGATGCCGGCGATCGCGGCGCCGATCAGACCGCCGAACAGCGCGTGCGAGGAACTCGACGGCAGGCCCTTGAGCCACGTGATCATGTTCCAGAGGATGGCACCCATGAGGCCGGCGAAAATGATGTCCGGGGTGATCTGGATCCCGTCCGACCCTTCCCGGATGATTCCGCCAGAGACCGTCTTGGCCACCTCGGTGGAGAGGAAGGCGCCCACGAGGTTCAGGATGGCCGCCAGGGTCACCGCTGTCTTCGGCTTAATGGCGCCGGTTGCAATGGGCGTGGCCATGGCATTCGCGGTGTCATGGAAGCCGTTCGTGAAGTCGAAAAATAGTGCCAGTGCGATGACCAGCGCCACCATGAAGGTGATATCCACCTGTTGCCCAATCTGCAGAGTCGACGTTCAGTAGTTTCATCTCCCCCGGCTGCATTGCACAGCATAATTCACCAGCTGTTCGCTTGGAATGACCTGTGGCGTTAACACAACCGGCGTGAAACCTTATCGATCGTACGCGTCCCCGGCATCAGGTCAAAACAACGGCAGCACCAGAAACGACTGCACCCGCTGCAGTTCGGCAGGCGAGATTCCGCGCCTCGGTTCCGGGGATAATGCCAGGATCCGGCGGCCAAGGAGCCTGGCCCAGGATTGGGCTTCCGCCTCGAACGCGAGCTGGTCATCGATCCAGGCCACGGCTTCCGGACCGGTCTCTTCCACATCATCCTGAATGGCCCGAAGCTTCCACCAGCCGGCGCCCGCGCCTGCCCCATCCGCCGTCAGGTATGGCCACCGTGCGCCGTCCAGGCCGATGGCGGGGCATAGATACTGCGGGGCGAGTTCTTCCCAGCTTGTGAGCCAGACGCACCGTACCCCTGCCATTGCGGCGATTCCGTTCAGTGCGTCCACCAGTTCCGGTGCGTAGGCGACGGGCAGGAGTCCCGCATCGGAATGTTTCCAGCCGGTTCCCCAGCCGGTGGGGCCTTCCGGTCCGAAGGGACAAATAACGCCATCGACGTCGATATAGACGGTGCGGGTCACGGCCGGGGTCCAGAAAGCCTAGTGGTGCCGGAAGTCCGACGGTTCCCGTCCGGCGTCAAGCCCTGGCGCTACCTGCCCCTCCAGGGCAGCAACGGTGGCATCCGGCAGGACGATCAGGCCATCGAGTTCACGGCGGGCGCGCTTGTAGGCCGCCTGCCGTTCGGCTGGCGTGGCGGCATGGTCACCGGCGATCCTGAGCAGCTGCCGGGCAGTGGCAAGGCGTTCGCGTTCCGGGCCGGTGAACTTGCTGTCCCGGATCCGGCGGGCTTCACGTTCGGCCACGTCCAGCGCCACCGCGAAGCTGTTGACTGCCTTCCGGTAGGCCTCCAGCCGCGAGGGCGAGGCCATGTCCGCCGGGGAATCCGGGCGCTGGCCGTCCGCCTCCCTTTTCGCCCGGAGGAAGGCCACGGTGAGCGGTTCGCGGACGTCGGTCATGAGCGGAAAATCGATGAGCTTCCCAACGTCCAGCTCGTAGTCCAGCCAGCGCTTGTTGATGGCGTCGTGGGTGGCAACAAGCGCTTCAACGTCCGCTGCGGAGGCCCTTTCGAGTTCGCGGGACTGGTTCTTGAGCGTGTACAGCTCCACTCTTCGCTGGTGCCGCCGCTCGCCGGCCTTGCGCAGCGAGTTGGTCCAATGCCCGGCAAAGGCGATCGCGGGGAAGACCAGCCACCATTTGTCGTCAAGGAACTCAAAGAGGGATTCCACGCCTCAATCCTCGCACCGCCGGGCACCCTCCTCAAGAACCCGCATCCACCCCAGGAAGCCGCACGCCAGAAGGCGGATCAGCCCTGGGGAGTTCCCGCGGCGCCCTGGGCACTGTTGACGTTGACCAGCCAGGCCACGCCAAAGCGGTCCGTGCACATGCCGAAAATGTCACCCCAGGGTGACTGCTCCATGGGCACGGTCACCGTCCCGCCGTCGCCGCTGAGCTTCTCGTAATAGCCGCGAAGTTCCGCTTCATCGTCGCCGCTGAGGGAGATGGAAATGGACGCCCCCGGCGTGTACCCCATGCTGTTCGGAGTGTCGGCGCCCATCAGCACCATCCCCTTGCTGGTGGTGAGCATGCCGTGCATGATCTTCTCCGACTCCGCTGGATCATCGCTGGCCTGGAACTCTCCGAAGGTGCTCAGGGTCAGCTCGCCGCCAAAGACGGACTGGTAGAAGTTCATCGCTTCGCGGGCGTTGTCGCGGAAGCTGAGGTAGGGATTGAGGGTGGTCGGCATGATGGATCTCCTTGGCGTGGGGACGGGACATGGTGGAACCAGTCACCATCCTGCCTCAAAGCAGGGGCATGTGGTAGGGGAAACGGGGCGGGTGGTGCACAAGTGTCCGGCTGGGCCGTAGGCTCTGGGTCATGGCCAGATACTTTGACGTTCACCCCCAGGATCCCCAGCCGCGTGCCATCACCCAGGCCGTGAAGATAGTGCTCGACGGCGGCCTGATCGCCTACCCCACGGATTCCTGCTACGCGCTGGGCGCCCAGGTGGGCAACCGGGACGCACTGGACCGGATCAGGAGCATCCGCCGTCTGGACGACAAGCACCACTTCACGCTGGTCTGCCGGGACTTTGCCCAGCTGGGACAGTTCGTGAACATCGGGAACGATGTCTTCCGCAGCATCAAGGCCGTCACCCCCGGCGGCTACACGTTCATCCTTCCGGCAACGAAGGAAGTTCCCAAGCGCCTGCTGCATCCCAAGAAGAAGACCGTGGGTGTGCGGATCCCGGACAACCGCGTGGTCCAGGCGCTGCTGGCAGAACTGGGCGAGCCGCTGCTCTCAAGCACCCTGCTGCTGCCCGACGAGGAGGACCCGCTGACCCAGGGGTGGGAAATCAAGGAACGCCTGGACCACCAGGTGGACGCCGTGATCGATGCCGGCGACTGTGGTTCCGAACCCACCACCGTGGTCGACTACTCCACCGGGGTGGCAGAGGTGGTCCGGCGCGGAACCGGCGACCCGTCCCGCTTCGAATAGCCGGCCCGATTCTCCGGTCAGGCCGCAGGTATATCGACGGCGGCCCGCCCCTTGCGGGGTGGGCTAGTCCTGCTTCCGCGCCCTGCTGGGCTGCACCCGGGGCGGCTCGCCCGGCATTTTGGGGTAATCCGGCGGGAAGGGGAGCTCGCCCAGCCCGGACTTCAGGTCGCGGTCCCACCATCCGAGCAGGGTGTCAATGGTCCCCGGCTTGCTGTGCATGTCAGCCCAAGGGTCACCGGCCGATTTAAGCCGGTCCGGCACGGTCAGGATAGTGAAGTCCTTCGGGTCGACGCGTTCCAGTTCGTCCCAGGTGATGGGGCAGGACACCGGAGCATGGGCCAGCGGCCGCGGGCTGTAGGCGCCGGCGATGGTCCGGTCCCGGTTCGCCTGGTTGAAGTCCACGAACACCCGTTGGCCGCGCTCTTCCTTCCACCAGGCCGTGGTGACCTTGTCCGGCATGCGGCGTTCCAGCTCCCGGGCCGCGGCGATCACGGCATGACGGACGTCAAGGAATTCCCTGGTGGGTTCGACGGGCGCATAGACGTGCAGGCCGCGGTTGCCGGAGGTCTTGATGAAGCATTCCAGGCCGGCCTCCGCCAGCACCTCCTTCAGCGCCAGGGCAGCCGGGACGGCGTCGTCGAAGTCTGTTCCAGGCTGGGGGTCAAGATCGATGCGGAGCTGGTCGGGGTTGTCCGTGTTGTCCGCGCGTGAAGGCCAGGGGTGGAACACGATGGTGTTCATCTGTACTGCCCACACCGCAGCGGCAGGTTCGTCAAGTATCAGCATGGGGTGCGACCGGGCACTCGGGAACACCACGGGGGTGGACCGGATGAACTCCGGGGCACCCTTGGGCGGGTTCTTGGAGAAGAACATCTCCCCCTCGATGCTGCCCGAGAACCTCTGCAGCGCCACCGGCCTGCCGCCGTTGGCAGCGATGAACGCTTCCCCGACGTCGGTGATATACCGCGCCAGGTCGAGTTTGGTGATTCCGGGTTCGGGCCAGATCACCCTGCTGGGGCTCGAGATGCGCATTTCGCGCTCGCCGTGCGGGCCCGGGACTGTCAGTGTGGTCTGTTCACTCGCCATGGGGACAACGTACACCCCTGCATCGGAGGCCCGGCAGATTTGCGCAGCCGGTCCGGCAAGATGGAGGCATGTCCGTTTCAGAATCAGACTTTTCCATCGCTGTGGGCGAGGGCACGGTGTCTGCCGCGTACGCCCGCCCCGACAGTCCGTCCGCCACCGTGGTGGTGGCCCATGGTGCCGGCGCAGGCATGGAGCACCCCTTCCTGCGCGGGTTCACCGATGGGTTGAACTCCCTGGGCATTGCCACCCTGCGCTTCAACTTCCCCTACCGGGAGGCGGGGCGCAAATTTCCGGACCGTCCGCCTGCCGCCATTGCCGCCTGGCGGGCCGCGATTGCGGCTGCGGCGGAGCGGGCGGCGGACCACGGCGACACCGGCCCCCTCTGGGCGGCCGGCAAATCGTTCGGCGGACGGATGGCATCCATGGCCGTGGCGGAGGGGATGGAAGCCGCCGGGCTGGTGTACCTGGGTTACCCCCTGCATGCTCCGGGGAAGCCCGACAAGCTCCGGGACGAACACCTCTACGGCATCACCGCGCCCATGCTTTTCCTGCAGGGCAGCCGGGACACGTTCGCTACCCCCGAACTTCTGGAGGATGTGGTGGGCAGGATCGGACCCTCAGCCGTCCTGCAGTGGGTGGACGGCGGTGACCATTCCTTTGCGGTGGCAGGCCTCAAGCGTTCCGCGGCAGAGGTGGGCGCCTCCCTGGCGGAGCCGGTGGCCCGCTTTGTCCGCGCCTCCGGCTGACGCCGGAGGGGTTCCAGGGGCCGGGCCGGCCGAAGACCGGCTGTCAGGCTGCTTCTTCGTGCCACCAGCCTTCCCAGGCTGCGGAGGTGAGCTGCCCTTCGGGGAATTCCGTGCTTCCGGTTCCGCCTGTGTGGAACCGGCTGTCATCGCTCCGGCGGCCGTCGAGCAGGAGATTGAGATTGTTGAGGAGAAACATTCTGTAGGTCCTTCCATGTCTGCGTGTGGACCACTCTGTCCAGGTGGAACCGAGCCTATGCGGCGCATGTTTCAGCGCGTCGACGCGAAGTAACAAGCGTGTATCGGACATCTCACGCACGGTTCACGGGGCGGGGAGGCCGTCCCGGCGGGACGCTATTTCCGCTGTTTGGTCCGTGCAGTGGCGGGCGCGGACCAGGGATCTTCGGGCCAGGGATGCTTAGGGTAGCGGCCCCGCATTTCGGCGCGGACCTGGGCGTAGGGTCCGGACCAGAATGACGCCAGGTCGCCGGTGACAGCCAGCGGGCGCCGGGCCGGTGAGAGCAGATGGAACAGCACCGGCACCCGGCCGTTGACCAGGCGGGGCGTCGCGTCCAGGCCAAAGCACTCCTGGAGTTTGACGGCCACTACCGGCGGCGCCGTCACATCAGACCACTCGGGGTAGTCAATCCGTACCCTGGAGCCGCTGGGAACTTCCAGCAATTCGGGCGCGAGCTCGTCCATCCTGGCTGCCTCCGGCCAAGGAAGCAGCCGCCGAAGGGGCTCAGCAAGGTTAATCGTGTTGACGTCAGCGCCGGCGGCAAGCGACTCAAGTTCGGGTCCCAGCCAGTCCTGCAGCCTGCCGAGGAGTCCGGCCTCCGACACGTCCGGCCACGGCTCCCCCAGCTCGCGGTGCAGGAAGGCGAGCCGCCTGCGTAAGGCCTCTGCCGCCGTCGACCAGGCCAGTGCGGCGAGTCCTTCCTGCTGCAGCGCTGCTGCCACCGCGGCCCGGCCTTCGGCGGGCGATGGCCGCACGGGGGTGGACGCGAGGACGATTGCGCCCAGCCGCCGGACCTTGCGCGCGGTGACCCGGCCCTGGGTCAAGGCCGCCTCCACCGTCTCGACGAGGAGGTGGGATGCGGCTGATTCGGCGAGGCCGGCGGAGAGCGGGGCGGCGGCGCGGATCACGGCACCGGTACCGGCCGAGTCCCTGCCCTCGCCTCGGGACACCTCAGCCACTGCCAGCCATTCGTGCCCGGCAAGGCTGCTTCCGGCGGGGAGTCCGGCACGCGTTCCGGAGGACAGCAGATACCGCTCCGGCCCGTCGCCGGGAACCCTGCGTGCCACCCGGTCTGGGAAGGCAAGGGCGACGACGGCACCCACCAGTGCGCTCCCGCCGGTGAGGGACGGGAGTGCGGGAGCGTCGGGCAGTGGCCCTGCTTGCTGCGCCAAGACCTGGAGGCGGCGGCCTTCGTCAGCCCAGCGCCGGCCGGCAGGTCCCTTATCGCTTCGGAGGTCGGACAGGAGGCGCGGCAGGTCCGCACCCGGAGCACGCGCATCACTGGCCACGGCGGCCACCACCTCGGCTGCCGCCCTGGGACCAGCGGCAGCGGCGCCGTCGAGCAGGGCGCGGCCCAGCCGCGGATCAACCGGGAGGCCCGCCAGGGTCCTGCCGGCAGCGGTAGCGTGGCCATCCCCGGACACGGCACCCAGTTCGTGCAGGACTTCCATGGCATCTTCCATGGCCTGCTCCGGCGGGGCGTCCGGCAGGGCGAGGCCCTTCCCTCGCGGTGACCCCCAGCACGCCATCACCAGGGCGGCGCCCGCAAGGTCCGCCACGGAAATTTCCGGGGTCACGTGGGCCGGGGCGGCGCCGAACGCCTGCTGGCTGTAGCAGCGGACCACTGTCCCGGGGCCCTGGCGGGCCGCGCGTCCCGCACGCTGGTCGGCAGAGGCGCGGGAGCAGGAAACCGTTACCAGCCCGTTCATTCCCCGGGCGGCGTCGCGCCGCGGCTCACGGGACAGCCCCGAGTCGACGACCAGCCGGACCCCCGGCACGGTCAGCGACGACTCGGCCAGGTCCGTGGAAACTATGATCCTCGCGTTCTCCCCCGGCCGGCGCCCGGATACCGCCCGGTCCTGCTCGGCTGGGCCTACCCTGCCGTGGAGCTCCAGCACGTCAGTCCCCGGGCCCACCCGGCGTCGCAGCCCGGCCGCAACCTGTGAAACTTCCCATGCCCCCGGAACGAAGACTAGTGCGTCGGCAGCGCCGTCCGCTGCCAGTGCCTGCCGGTGGGCCCCGGCGGCGGTGTCTGCGATGAAATCCAGGAAAGGACGCGTCACTCCCCTGCCGTCCAGCCGCGGGAATGGGGCAGGACGCCACTCCGTCTCCAGCGGATGGAGCGCCGAGGGGCAGCCAACGACCGGAGCCGGCCCGCCGCCGTCGTGGCCTCCCAGCAGGGCAGCGAACCTGGGAGCGTCCAGGGTGGCGGACATGGCGACGACGGTGAGGTCGCCGCGCAGCTGGCGGACTTCGGTGAGCATGCCAAACAGGAGATCCGTTTCCAGGCCGCGTTCGTGGACCTCGTCCAGAACCACTGCGCCTGCGGCCGTCAGGTCCGGATCGGCCAGCAGGCGGCGCAGCAGGATGCCGGGCGTGACGAATTCGATGAGCGTTTGGGGGCCGGCCTGGCGCTCTCCCCGCACCGTATAACCCACACGGCTGCCTAAACGGCTGCCGTCCAGGTCAGCGAGCCGGCGGGCTGCGGCGCGGGCGGCTACACGGCGCGGCTGGGTGACAACAATCCTGCGCGGCCGGATGGGGGCGCCGGCTTTCAGGTGCGCCTCGAGGGTGGCGAGAAGTGGTGGAACCAGGGTGGTCTTGCCCGTTCCCGGCGGCGCTTGGACTACCGCCGTTCCTCCCGTCACGCCATCGCCCAGCGCTTCGGCCAAAGCCGCGAGCGAGCCGGCAAAGGGAAGGCCGGCGCCGATGGCCGGGAGATCGAAGGCCCGGCCAGGTTGGGGCACCTGCCGGCCGCTGGGGGAAGTCATTCCTCCATTTTGCCCGGCCCTTCGGTTAGCTGCGGACGACGAGCCCCGCCAGGCACAGGTTCCGGGCCTGTAAAGCGGAGGGTCAGGGCTTTCCGGCGCCCTTGCCTTTCTCCCTGGCTTCCTTGGCGGCGTCTGGAAGGTTCTGTTGCTGCGGGGCGGGTTCAGGTGCCGGGCCCGGAGCGGCGGCAGGTGCCTCCGGCTGAAGCTGGACCGGCTGGGACTGCACATATTCCGGTGCCGGCGCCGGCTCCGGTTCAGGGGTGGCCGCGATCACCGCAGGCGCCTCCGCCGTGGTGACAGCTGCTTTTGCGTCCGCGGCCGAGGCTGACTGGGCCGTGATGGTGCGGGTGACATCTGCCCGGACCGCTTCCAGGGCCGCATCGATCCCCCGGTACCGGGCCGCTGAGATTGAACCCTGGCCGGCGGCCAGGTCGAGGTCCCGTTCAAGCGCCTCAAGGGCATCGAGGACTCCGTCCAGCCTGTTCTCAGCGGCGGCCTGGGTGACGTTGAGAACGCGAATCTGGAAGCCGCGGAGGGTGGCCTCATCTGAACCGGCAGTGCCTAGACCCGGGTAGATGCTGACTGCGCCTGTAACAAGGGCGGCCGCCGTCACTGCCGCGGCCAGTCCGGCCCAGGACCTCCGGTGCGGGCGCCCTGGCGGGGAGCCTTGCGCCCCACCCGGCTGGAGATGGTCAGGCGGCATGCCTGCCCCGCAAGGGAACGACGGCGGCAGGCCGGGGGTAAAGAACGGTCACGGCGGCAATGTCCCCAGCAGGTCTGTCCCCAGCAGGCGCGGCCGCGGCAACTGTCTGCACTGCCGGGACCGCCGCGAGGGGCGCGGGTGTCGTCCAGGCTGCTCCGGCAACCATCCGCCGAACGGCATACCGGACTACAGCCGCCAGCAACTGGCCAAGCCCCAAGCCCAGAAGCACATGGCCGGCAAGGTACTGGCCCCCGTGGCCCACGGCGCCGTACGGGGCGCTGGCGGCCAGGGCCGCTCCGGCTGCGGCCACCAGGGACCAGATGGCAACAACAACTGCACTCATTCGACCCGCTCCCGCCACTCCAATTAATCAGCAAGCTTAGTACTAATGGTCAGCAAGCTTACTACTTGAATTGGATGTTGCAAGCGTGGCGCGGCGGGAAAACAGTAACCCGCCGGGCCTACTGCCGCAGGTCGAGGGCCGTCAGGAGCCGCCTCACCGAGCCGCCCAGGTTCCACTCGGTGGCGAGCCGTTCTAGTTCGGCCCGTGGTTCATCCGGCACGGGATTCAGTTCCGCACCCGCCTGTTCGAGACTGGGCAGGTCCAGGTCCCGCACCAGCCTTACCACGGCGGGCGCCACAGAAAGGTAGTCCGCGGCGGCGGCCAGCTTGGCCCTCACGGGGGCAGCCATGCCGCTGCCGGGATGCCCGGCCGCTTCCAGCAGGCCCTCCAGGGTGCCGTACTTCAGCAGCAGCGAGGCCGCGGTTTTTTCGCCGATTCCTGCAACCCCGGGCAGGCCATCGGAGGCGTCACCCCGCAATGTTGCGTAGTCGGCGTACTGCTGCGGCAGTACCCGGTACTTGCCCACCACCACTTCTTCGGTAATGACCTCCAGGTTCTTCATGCCGCGGGCTGTGTAGATCACGCGGACCTGGCGTTCGTCGTCGCAGACCTGGAAGAGATCGCGGTCGCCGGTGACCACGTCGACGGGAAGGTCCGCGTGGCTCGCATAGGTGCCCACGACGTCGTCGGCCTCATGGTTGGGGGCGCCCACAATGGCGATGCCGGCGAGCTCAAGAACCCGGCGGATCATGGGAAGCTGCGCCTCCAGCGCGTCCGGGACAACTTCGACGTCCGGGGCACCCGCCACGGCCTCCGCCACCCGGTGGGCCTTGTAGGTGGGCAGGAGATCCACCCGCCACTGCGGCCGCCAGTCGTCGTCCCAGCAGGCAATGAGGTGCGTTGCCCCATAGTCCGTGGTGAGCCGGGCGATCATGTCCAGCAGTCCGCGGACGGCGTTGACCGGCGTGCCGTCCGCGCGGCGGATCGTGTCCGGCAGTCCGTAGAAGGCGCGGAAGTACAGCGATGCGGTGTCCAGCAGCATGAGGCGGTCAGGCATGCTTCGATCCTCACATGAATCAGCCCGGTAACGGGGCAACGGCTCCGGCACTTTGCCGGCTGCCCCGGCTAGGAGGCCCAGTCGGAGTCCCCGAAGGCCTGTCCCCGGAAGTGTGCCCGCAGGTACTCCCCCACCACCGCGGCGCCAAGATTCCCTGCCTCGGGAGCGACAACCCGGCCGCCCACCCTGCGCACCATGCGCTGGACGAACCGTTCCAGGCTGGGGTCGGCCCCCAGCCGGAAGAATGTGGCCTGCGTGCCGGCCCTGCCCAGCCGGTCGAGCTCCGCGACCGTCACTCGGATGGTTTCCGGGTCGGAGGGCCAGCAGAACCACGCCTCGCCCTCCGGCAGCAGATGGGCTGTAGGTTCGCCGTCGGTCACCACCAGGAGGACAGGCTGCATGGACGGGTGCCTGCGGAAGAAACGGCCGGCAAGCAGCAATCCGTGATGCAGGTTGGTGCCCTGCTCCCGCAGCGGCGGGAGGGCGGTTAGTCCCTCGATGTCCATTGCCTGGGCATGGCGGCCGAACGTGATCAGTTCCAGCCTGTCGCCGCGGAAACGGGTGGAAACCAGATGGTGCAGCGCCAGGGCAGTGCGTTTCATCGGCACCCACCTCCCCTCGGCAGCCATCGAAAACGAGACGTCAACAAGAAGGACGACGGCGGCCTGCGTGCGCGCTTCCGTTTCGCTCACTTCGATGTCCGCCGGGGTGAGGCGCAGGCTGCTGCCCGGGGTTCCGCCGCCGGCTGCGGTGCGGCTGATCGCGTTGGTCAGCGTGCGCGTGACGTCCCAGGGCTCGGCGTCCCCGAACTCCCACTGGCGGCTGGATCCGGTCTGCTCCCCTGCCGCGCCGGCGACCCGGGTATCCCGGCGTCCCTGCCGCCCTGACAGCTGCTTGGCAGTGTCCCGCAGCAGGGACTTCCCCAGCCGCCGCATGGCCTGCGGTGAGAGCCGCAGGTCCCCGTCCGCGCCCCGCCTCAGGTACCCGCCGTCCTGCATGGCCCGTTCGATGTCGGCCAGTGTGCGGGCCGTGACGGCGGCGTCCTGTCCCAGCTGGCGCGCCAGGGCATCCAGGTCCAGGTCGCCGAGGGTGGAGCCGTTGTAGGACTGGGAAAGCTGTTCGGCCAGCCCGTCCAGTTCGGCGATGTCCTGGAGCACGCCGGTGCCGTCGCCGAGGCCCAGCCCTTCCTGGCCCTCGAAGCGTTCCGAGCCTGTCCAGTCTTCACCGGGGCGCAGTGCGCGCAGGTTATCGTCGAGTTGGTCAAGCTGGGACATGAGTTCCGGCGATCCGAAGGACTGGGCCGATAGCCGCATCAGCTCTTCCCGCTGCTCGGGGGACATGGACTGCAGGAGCCGCTGGGCAGCAGCGGCCCGCTTGGCGAGGGCGTCAATCAGTTCCTCGACCGACTGTGGGTTTTCAGGGAAGAAGCCGCCGTGGCGGGCCATGAACTCCTGGAAGTCGTCATCGGTATCCTCGCCGCGCCGGTGTTTGTCCAGCAGCGTGTTCAGGTCGCGCAGCATGGCGCTGACGGCTTCCCGGTCCTGCTCCGTGGCACCCTCCAGCGCCTGCTTCATGCCCGCGAACCGCTGGTCCAGGGCCTCGCGGCCCAGCAGGTCCTTGATCCGTTCGTAGGCTTCCCGTGCCGTGCCGGACTGCCAATCGTAAGATGCCAGGTCGTTGACCGCCGCAGCTGTGGATGTGGGCAGGTTCTGCAGCTGCAGCTCCCGGAAGGAGCGCTCCGTGTTGTCCATCATGGCATCGCGGGCCAGCTGCTTGCGTTCCTCCAGGACGGCAGTGTCCAGGAGTTTCTTCACCTCGTTGAGGGTGCCGTCCAGGTTGTGGCGGGCCAGCAGGTCATTGCGGTGCTGCTGGACGCGCCTGGCGAGGTCGTCCAGGCCTTCCCGGTTCCGCCCGCCGCGCCGGAGGAACTCCTGCAGGGCGTGGCGGGGCGAGTACCCGGCCATGACGTCCTCGGCGACGGCGTCCAGCGCCTCGGAGAGGTCAACCGGCGGGGCAAGCGGATCCGGACCGCCCGTGTACCGGCCGTACCTCGCGGAATGGTTATGGATGTTCATGGTGCCGCCCGTCCCTCGCTTCAGCCATTTGCCCGGCCACGCACGGTGGCGCCCTAGCCGTACACCGTTTCTTCGTCGTCGGACTCCTTGGAGATCCGCCGGGCCAGGTAGAGGCCTTCCAGCGCCAGTTCGATGGCGGCGGCCCGCTGGCCCTCGTTCCCGGCGCCGAGCCGGCTGCCGATCTCGTCGTAGAGCCCGGACCCGTTCAAGGACGGCAGGTTCCCGAGGAACTCACGTGCTGTCACGTGCTCCCCGGTGGTCACGGTGGTGTGCCCGTCCAGCGCTGCCACCAGCGGGCCCAGGTCAAGGCCCTGGAAATGCGCCCGCACGGCTTCGGCCGTGGCCGTGCGCAGGAGGTGGTCAAGGACGGCCTGTTCACGCCCTTCCTCACCGGATTCGAATTCGATCTTGCCGCTGAGGACTTCAACGGCGGTGTCCAGGTCCACGATCCGCGCGACGGCCTCGGCTTCGCCGCGCATGCTGGCTCGGCGGAGGGCCGCGGCGGCCACTGTTTCGGCGCCGGCAATGGCGAACCGTGCCGAGACCCCGGAGGTCTGGTTGATCGCCGGGGACTGCCTCAGCGCACGGGTGTAGCGGGCCAGGATTTCGAGGATCACCGGCGGGACGTCGGCCACTAGCTGCCCCTCCTGCCGGATCACGGACACCTCGTCGTCGAGCTCTAGGGGGTAATGCGTCCTGATCTCCGCGCCGAAGCGGTCCTTCAACGGCGTGATGATCCTGCCGCGGTTGGTGTAGTCCTCCGGGTTGGCGGACGCGACCACCAGCACATCCAGCGGAAGCCGGAGCACGTAGCCACGGATCTGGATGTCCCGCTCCTCCATCACGTTGAGCATGGAGACCTGGATCCGTTCGGCAAGGTCCGGCAGTTCGTTGATGGCGATGATGCCGCGGTTGGAGCGCGGGACAAGGCCGTAGTGGATGGTTTCCGGGTCCCCGAGGCGCCGCCCCTCGGCCACCCGCATCGGGTCGACGTCGCCAATGAGGTCCGCAACGGAGGTGTCCGGCGTCGCGAGTTTCTCCACGTAGCGTTCCGACCGGTGGCGCCAGGCTACCCGCAGCCGGTCGCCCTCGGTCAGGGCAAGGGCGCGGGAATGCTCAGTAATCGGATCGAACGGGTGTTCGTTCAGTTCGGACCCCTCGATGATGGGCGACCATTCGTCCAGGAGCCCGGCCAGGGTGCGCAGGAGCCGCGTTTTGCCCTGCCCGCGTTCGCCGAGCAGGACCACGTCATGCCCGGCGATCAGGGCACGCTCAAGCTGGGGAAGTACCGTCCGGCCGAAGCCATATATCCCCGGCCACGGATCCTTACCGGCCGCGAGCGCGGCGAGCAGGTTTCCGCGGATTTCCTGGCGCAGGTCCTTGAGGACGTGGCCGGAGGCACGCAATTCACCAACGGTGAAGATATCGGGACGATCAGTCACCCCTCCACCGTAGCCCCGCACCATGGGTGACAAAAGCCCCTGCCGTTCCGTGCTTCCGTCCACCAGCATTGGTCCAGTGGAAGGCGCATGGAACATGGAGGTGATGGCGTGTCCGGGGAACCCGCAGGGGGCGCGTTAACGGTCTCGGTGGTGATTCCCACCCGCAATGACGCCGCAATGCTCAGGGTGTGCCTGCACCTGCTGTCCCGGCAAACCCGGCCCGCGGACGAGATCATCGTGGTGGACAATGCCAGCAGCGACGATACCCCCGCCGTTTGCAGCGCAGCCGGCGTACGGCGGATTCCTGTGGACGTGCCAGGCATTCCGGCCACCACCGCTGCCGGCTTCGATGCGGCGGCGGGGGACATCATCGCCCGGCTGGATACGGACTCCAGGCCCCCGGCAGATTGGCTGGAACGGGTGGAAGCCGTCCTTGGCGCCGCGGGCCCGCTGTCCCTGGTGACTGGACCCGGCGAGTTCTATGGCGGGCGCCGCTGGGTCCGGTGGGCCGGAAGGCATGTCTTCCTGGGCGGTTACTTTAGGGTGCTCGGATTCCTCCTGGGCCATACGCCCGTTTACGGGTCGAACTTCGCGCTGCGGCGGGCAGTGTGGCAGGAGATCGGCGGCAGCGTGGTGAGGAACAACGCCGATGTGCACGACGACCTTGACATCTCGTACCACCTCCGCCCGGAGATGACGGTCATCTACGACCCCACCCTGCCGATGGGCGTCTCTGCCCGGCCACTCACCAGCTGGCCGTCCTTCCGCCGCCATATCCGCATGTCGCTGGTTACCTTCCGCGTGGAGTTCAAGGAAGAGCCGCCGCTGCGGCGCCGCCTGAAGCGGGCACGGGCGCGGCGCAGCCGGGAGGCCCGGCGCAGGCGGGCAGGAACAGGCGACGGCGGATAGCACTCACGCAGGCCCGCTGTCCTTCGCGTACAGGGCAAGAAGATCGCGGCTGAACTGGTGCGGCGACGTCTCGCACGGACTGTGCCCGCCCCGGTAAACGGCGATCTGGCACCAATGGCCTGCGCGAACAGCCGGTGCAGCTGCAACGGCCGGCAGCTCAGGAGCGTGAGCGTCGAAAAGTCCTCTTTGGAGCCCGTGGCGCCCGGAACCATGAAGATCCAGGGGTCAAGGGGGTCGCCCATGGCCGAACCGAACTCGTCAGGGCTGACCCCCCAACGGCGGCTGGTCCTGGGCTCCCATCGTCCCAAGATAGCCCCGAGGCCCGCGTTTCGTGAGAGGCGTGCGCCGCGGGGCGCTGCGAGACCTTCCGGACGAAGGCGTGCAGCTGGAGGTACACCTCCTGGGATTCCGGATAGCGGTAGTCCTGCTGCCACGTGTGCTCGGTGTTGGCGTTGAACCACTGGTAGATCAGGGTGTCCACCGGAACGCCCTGGAACTTGAGCCTGCTGATGAAATTGACGTTGGCCTCGTACAGGAAGTCACGTTCCGAGGTAGTGACGAATACCGGCGGGAACCGGCCGTCGAGCCACTCGATGGGGGACATGAAGCCGGCCTGGGCCTTCAGCAGTTCGATGGCTTCCGGCGTGGTGAAGGGGCTTCGGATCCGGCTCCGTGACGTGCCTGCCGGGGGCAGCAGCATGCGGACAAAGTTCAGGCTCATGATAAAGCCGCTCTTGAAGAACACGGAAAAATCAACCACGCTGCAGTGCTGCACAAGGCCCTTCAGGTGATGCCCGGCCACAGCAGGGCGGAGGGAGTAGTGTGCTGCGAGCTCGGGCCGCACCGTGGCAGCCGTGAGCAAAGCCGCGATCTGTCCCCCGGCGGAGTCGCCACCCAGGACCACGCATTCGGGATCACCGCCGTAACGCCCGATGTTGCTGCGGACCCACGCTACCGCGGCGTTGGCGTCATGGAGCACATGGCCCATGTGGAAGCGGGGCGGCCTGCGGTAGTTGACGTTGACCACCACCATTCCGCCCGACGCCTGGTTGGCGCAGTACTTGGTGACGGCCGATTTATCCCCGGATGTCCACCCTCCGCCGTGGAGCCGCCAGCTCCACACCGGTACCGGGCGGGACCCTTCACAAGCGGCCTGGCAGTGGTGCGGGAAGTCAGTCCAGGTCGGTGGGCGCTGCCCGGTCATCCACGGCTGCGGTGAGGTGGTCAATGCGCTCGAGGGCTGCGGTCAACTGCTCAACGGCCGACCACAGGCCAGGGTGCTGTTCCCTGATCTGCTCCAGCGTGACCCCGGCAGACCTGAGGGTGGCAAGGTCGAAGCTGACATTTGTGCGCGCCCCCGCCACTGCCGCCCTCAGGGCGCCGAATCCGACGACGACATCGGCGATGAGGGCCGGGTTGCCGTTACCGGCGAGCCAACCAAGGTCGTCAATGGCAGCGACAGCCCGCTCCCCCAGGACGGCCGATGCCTTGGCTGCATCGACGGAGGCGCGGTGGATCGCCTGATCCCGTTCCGGGCCCTTTTCGAGCCGAAAGGCGGCGCCGAACGCTTCGGAGGCGGCAGCGTCGTCGTCGGCCAATCTAAGGGCGGCCTCCCGAAGCGCACGGGCACGCGCATGAAGGGAGGCGAGTTCTGCCCCCTGGCCTTCCTGCGGTTCCGTGTAGCCGGCAACCATTGATGCCAGTGAAGCGGCAATGGCAAGCATCACGCCCGTCCCGGCGCCTCCGCCCGGTGAACCTTTGGACTCCGCCAGGGCACGCGTCCACTCCTCAACAGTTGAGCGCTGGGTGGTCACGGCATCGGTATCAGTCATGCCATCAAGTGTGCCCGGTGCCGGCCCGTCATCATGGTTCATTTGGCGGGGCATCCGCCTCCGGGGTACTCCGCGGGTCAGGCGCTGCCCCCGGACCGTCCAGGCCCATCAAGGACGGTGGGGACGTAGTCGAGCAGCTGCAGCCTCCCGTCGAAGGTCCGGCTGTCCACCATCTCGAGCGCAACGTCCGGATAGCCGTCGAAGATCCGTTCCCTGCCGGTGCGGCCTGTGATGACGGGGAAGACCACCAACCGGAACCTGTCCACCAGGCCGGCGTTCAGCAGCGACCGGCACAGGCTCAGGCTGCCGAGGGTGCTCAGGCGACCGGTGCCTTTCCGTTTCATGTCCTTCACGGCCTCCACGGCGTCCCCGCTGACCAGCGTCGAGTTCGGCCAGCCCAGCGGCCCCTGCAGCGTGGAGGAAAAGACGACCTTGGGCACCGCTGCGAGGCCGGTAAGGCTCGCCCCTTCTTCTTCGGAAAACCCCGCGCCTTCTGCAGCGGCTTCCTCCGACATGCCGGACATCAGCCGGTAGGTGTTCGCGCCAAGAAGGTACGTGCATTCCTTGTGGCCCTCCTGCTCGAGCCAGGCCAGGTACTCCTGCCCTTCCAGGCCCCACCAGCCCGGCCATCCCTCGGCTGAGGCACAGCCGTCAAGGGAAATGATGAGGTCAACCATCAGCTCAACCGGGGATGGTTCCCGTTCAGATGCCACGCCCATGGCCGTCTCCTTTGGTGGCAGGTGCCGGCAATCGTAGCCCCGTGCCGGCAGGACCTTCAAGGCACGCGGTTGGTGACACACGTGCGCTATAAGACGGTCCGCCGGGCGCTACCGTCCACCCTCGATCCTGCGGCTGCGCTGCTCGTCGGCCATCGGGCCGTACGGATAGACCCCTGTCCGGGGCTGGCTGACCCGGGTTAAATGGCCGGCCTCTTCCGGGCTGAGCTGCAGACCGGCTGCGGCAAGGTTGTCGGCGAGCTGCTCCGTGGTGCGGGCGCCCAGGATCACCGAGGTCACCGCGGGCCTGTCCAGCAGCCACGCCAGCGCCACTTGGGAAGGACTCACTCCGCGGGCGGCCGCAATGTCTTCCACGGCACCGATGACCTCCCAGGTGCCGGGATTGCTGTTGCGTGCCTTCCAGGCCTCCATGCCGCGTTCGGGGTTCTCGCCGAGCCGCGTTGCACCCTTGGGGGCCTGGTCCCGCTTGTACTTGCCGGACAACCAGCCGCCTCCCAATGGTGACCATGGCAGCAGCCCGATTCCGGCGTCGAGCGCGGCGGGGACGATTTCGGCTTCAATGTCCCGCACCAGCAGGCTGTACTGGGGCTGCAGGGTCACCGCCGGAGTCCACCCGTGGGCGCGGGCAAGGTGGACGGCCTTGGTCAGCTGCCACCCCAGGAAGTTGGAGAAGCCGTAATAGGCGATTTTTCCACGGCTGACAGAGTCGTCAAGTAAGCGCAACGTCTCCTCGAGCGGGGTGATCGGGTCCCAGGCATGCAGCTGGTACAGGTCGATCTGTTCCACGCCCAGGCGCTGGAGCGAATCGTCCAAGGCGCGGGTCAACCTCCGGCGGGACGTGCCGACGTCGTTCGGTCCCGTCCCCATCGGAAAGCGGCCTTTGGTAGCTATCACCGCCGTATCCCTGAGGTGCGGACGCCTGACCAGCCAGCGTCCGATGATCTCTTCCGAAACTCCCGTGCTGTAGACGTCAGCGGTGTCGATGAAGTTGCCGCCGGCGTCGAAATAGCTGTCCAGGATGGCGTGTGACGATTCCTCGGTGGCCTCCGCCCCGAACGTCATGGTTCCGAGCGCGAGGGTGGACACGACGGTGCCGCTGTTTCCCAGGGTTCTGTAGTGCATGGTTGGCCTCTTTTGGTCAGTTGGCGGCGGGAGTGGTGGCCCGGGCGGCTGCATCCCGGGTGGTGGTGCGGATCCGGTAGAGGCTGGTGGTTGCGGTGATGTAGAGGTCCTGGCCGTCCGGGCCTCCGAAGCACACGTTGGATACCTTTTCAGGCACTTCTACAGTGTCCAGGAGTTCGAATGACGGTGAATAGACACGCACTTCCGGCCCGGCTGAGGTCCAGATCCGGCCCTGGACGTCCACGCGCAAACCGTCGGCAGCATGGTCTTCGTCAAGTTCGACGGCGGGTGCACGGCGTGTGCACGCGCCGCCCCGCACGTCATAGGAGGCGATCCGCAGCGGCACTCCATGGTCCGGACCGGCCGTGTCCGTCACGTAAAGGACCGCCTCATCAGGCGAAAACGCCAGCCCGTTCGGATACACGAGGTCCGTGACCACAGCCGTGAGGGACCCGGAGCCAGGCTCGAACCGGAACACGGAGCAGCCCCCGTACTCCTGCTCCCCCTCGTGCCCTTCCCGTGTTCCCGGAAGGATCCCGTAGGGCGGGTCTGTGAACCAGATGCTGGAGTCGCGGGCAACCACGACGTCGTTGGGTGAGTTCAGCCGCCTGCCCTGGAAGGAATCAACCAGTCCCGTCACAGTCCCCTCGAGGTCCCGCTCGACGCGGCGGCGCCCGTGGCTGCACTGCACAACGCTGCCGTCGGCGTCGAGGGTCCGGCCGTTGGTGAACCCGGCTCCGGTGGCGTATTCACGGGTGGTACCCGTGGCCGCCTCGAACTCAAGGATGCGGTTGTTGGGAATATCGCTCCACCGCACGGTCTGCGTGTCAGGAACCCATACGGGCCCCTCCGCCCACACTGAGCCCGTGGACAGGCACTCCAGCCGGCCTTCCGTCAGTACGCCCACCAGAGTCCCTTCACGATTCAGGTTGTGGAGCCGTTGCAGTGCCCAATGCTTGGCGCGCCGCCCGGCCCGCGCATTACGGAAAACGATAGCGCGGAGTGGACGATTTTCGGTCCATGCCGTGCACGCAGTAACGCTGATGTAACGCTTCCGGGCGTAGAACTGGCGACGTGTGGGACCACCACGCCGCTGATACGTTCACTGCCGCAGCTGCGCCAATGGCGCAGACCGTTAGGTGTAGAGGCCAAGGAGCCCAGGATGTCCAAGCTGTTCACCCAGAAAATCATGATTCTGCGTGCGCCTTCCCTCGGCGCCACCCGTGATCCGTTCGATGGACCGGGGGCGTCCCCGGGGCTCGAAAGCACCGCCCAGAACATCGCCGAACGCGCTGTCAGCATGACGGTGGAGAGCGATGAGAACCCCTCCGCTTCAACCCTCAACGCCCTGCGGAACGACCCCACGGTCCTTGGCTTTGCTCCCGCCATGCCCATGAAACTCATCGAACCCTTCGATGCCGATGCTGCACCGTCCGCTGCGGCAACGTGGGGCGTCAAGGCTGTGGGCGCAGACACCTCTCCCTTCTCCGGCGCCGGGGTGACAGTCGCGGTCCTGGACACCGGCATCGCGGCCGCCCACCCGGCCTTCGCCGGCGTCAACCTGGTCACAAAAGACTTCACCGACGCGGGCAGCGCAGAAGACGACAACGGCCATGGCACCCACTGCGCAGGCACGATCTTTGGCCGCGACCTCTCAGGCCAGCGGATCGGCGTCGCACTCGGCGTCCAGAAAGCGGTCATCGGCAAAGTCCTCGGAGGCCCCAACGGCGGCAGCAGCGATATTCTTGCCTCCGCAATGCTGTGGGCCACCGACAACGGCGCCCACGTCATCTCCATGTCGCTGGGCATTGACTTCCCCGGATGGGTGGACGAGCTGGTGAACGTGCACGGCCTGACCATCCCCGCCGCCACGTCCATAGCGCTCGAAGGCTACCGCGCCAACGTCCGGCTTTTCGAACAGCTCGCCAACCTTCTCAATGCGCGGGCCTCCGTCGCCCAGACGACGATCGTGGTCGCAGCCGCCGGCAATGAGAGTGAACGCAACGGCAACCCCGCATACGAGATCAACGTGGCGCCTCCAGCTGCCGCGTTCGGGATCACGTCAGTGGCTGCCCTGGCCGACGGCGGAGGCGGACTCACTGTGGCCCCCTTCTCAAACACCATGGCGACTGTGGCCGGTCCCGGCGTCGGGGTCTTCAGCGCCTGGCTCAACGGCGGAACGAAAACGATCAGCGGCACCAGCATGGCCACCCCGCACGTGGCCGGCGTGGCGGCCCTGTGGGCTGAACGGCTCCTGGCGCAGGGCCCCCTCAGCCCCGTGCTCCTCCAGGCCAAACTCATCGCTTCCGGAACGTTCAAGCCCCTCAAGCCCGGCACGGACCCCGTGGACGTTGGGGCGGGCCTCGTCCAGGCACCCACCAATGCAAACTAGGTCAGCCCGGAGCTTTGGCCGAGCCGGTCATTGACCGGCTTGAAATCCCCCCCAGGAGCGGACACATGGTCATCCCGGACGACGTGCTCACCGCCACCCAGGCGCGGTTCCAGGCCCGCAAGGGTCCACGCCGGGGAACGGAGGAGAAGATCGCGGAGGCACATACCCCGCAGGGAAGCATCCTCAACGTGGACGCTCCGGAACGGGTGGAACTGCGCAGCCGGCGGGTCATGCGCCAGCCGATGGTGATGGACGCGCTCAAGGCGACAGCGGACACCTCGCCGGCAGTGCGGGGCCAGGTTCGGGACGAGCTGGTGCTGGAGCGGATTATCGGCGGGAACAACCTGCTGGGCATCGCTTTCCTGGAGTTAGGCACGGCGGTGGCACGCAGTGTGGGCAGGGTTATTGTCCGTGACCGGTTCCAGATCCGATCCTTCGGCACGGGGTTTATGATCTCGCCGCGCCTGGCCCTGACGAACAACCACGTGCTGGCAGACGCACAGTCCGCCCGCTTCTCCCGGCTGGAATTCAACTTCCAGAACGGCGTCAGCGGCCTTCCCCTGGCTGCATCGCAGTTCGACCTGGAGCCGGACACCTTCTTCCGGACGGACGCCGGACTGGATGTCACCGTGGTGGCGGTGGCCGCGACATCACGTCCCGACGGGGCGGGTGCCTCGGTTCCGCTGGCCGGCTTCGGCTTCAACCGGACGTCAAAGGAGCAGGGCAAGATCCTGCTGGGCGAGTCCATCAACATCATCCAGCACCCGGAAGGCCAGGAGAAGCAGCTCGCGCTGCAGCAGAACGAACTCATCGACCGCTTTGACCAGTTCCTGCACTACCACACGGACACCTCTCCAGGCTCGTCCGGGTCACCGCTCTTCAACAACCAGTGGGAAGTCCTGGGCCTGCACCATTCCGGCGTCCCTGCCCGCAATGCGGCAGGAGACATCCTGACCGTGGACGGCACCGTGTGGGACAGGACGCAGGATGAGCTGCGCATCCAGTGGGTGGCAAATGAAGGTATCCGGATCAGCAGCATCCTGGCCTGGCTGGGAGCGAACGCCGACGGCATGACCAACGAAGAACGGGCCCTTCTGGAGGAAGCACTGAACCCGCCTGCCTTCCCGGCCGACCCGCCCCACCCGGTGGAACTTCTGGACCCGGTAAAACTGGACCCGGTGGTGGAACGGCAGGGCCCGGTGGAGGTCCAACTGCCTCAATCGGTAAAGCAGCCAGTCGCCACGGCGGAGGAGGCCGTGTCCCTCACCATCCCCCTGCACATCACAGTCCGGCTCGGTGCGGTGCAGGCGGCACACGAACCGGCCCCCTCGTCCGCAGGCCGGACCGGAGACGCGGTTCCGGGGAGCGGGGACGCGGTTGGCACGGCTGGCGCTGTAGCCGAGGAAGCCGTGGCGATAGACCCCGATTACGAAGGAAGAAAGGGCTACGACCCCGACTTCCTGGATGTGCCTGTTCCGCTGCCGGTGCTCACGGCGGAACAACGTGCGGAGGCGGCGCAGAACCGCCGCCCGGCCCAGGGGCAGGACCCGACAGTGCTGACCTACCATCACTTCAGCCTCGTCATGAACCGCAGCAGGCGGCTGGCCCTCTACACAGCCGTGAACGTCGATGGCCGGCTCAGCCAGTCCCCCAAGCGGGACCGCGACAAGTGGTACTTCGACCCCCGGCTGGACCGGTCGGAGCAGACCGGCGGAGACCTCTATACCGGCAACGACTTTGACCGCGGTCACCTCGTCCGCCGCCTGGATTCGGCCTGGGGTCCGGACTCTGTGGCAAAGGCCGCGAACGACGACACGTTCCATTTCACCAACTGCTCCCCGCAGCACAAGAAGTTCAACCAGGGTGCGTCTTTGTGGGCCGGCCTGGAAGACTACGTGCTGGACACCGCGAAGGCCGAAAAGCTGCGGCTCAGTGTGTTTACTGGCCCTGTCTTCACAGCCAGCGATCCGGAGTTCCAAAGCACCCGCATCCCGCTGTCGTTCTGGAAGATCCCCGTCTTCCAGCGTCCGGACGGCAGCCATTCCGCCAGCGCCTACATGATCAGCCAGCATGAACTGGTGGAGGGCATTCTCAGGGAGGCCTTCACACCGGTCACCTTCCAGGTACCCATCCGCAGGATCAGCGAACTCACCGGACTGGACTTCGGCCACCTCTTCGGCTGGGACCCGATGAACGACGAATTCGAACCGCTCCCCCGGGCCCAGGAAGCGCTGGCCACACCAACTCCCGCCCGTGAACTCCGTACCTACGAGGAGCTGCAGCTGTAGCGGCACGGCTGCTCTGATCGCGGTTCCTCTGATGAAGGAGAGGGATATGAAGGCAATCGTGTTGGGCGCAGGCATTGCGGACCTGGTGGCGGCCCGCCAGCTGGGTTTGGCGGGCTGGGATGTGGAGCTCGTCGAGAAATCACCGGGTCCACGGCCCGACGGCTACATGATGGACTTCTTTGGGCCGGGACTCGAAGCGGCGGAGCGGATCGGCCTTTACCCGCGCCTCGCAGCGGTGGCGTACCAGGTCGAGGCAGTCGACTATGTGGATGGAAAGGGACGCCGCACGTGCAGCCTCGATTACACCCAGTTTGCACGGCTTGCAGGCGGGAAAATCCTGAGCCTGCTGCGTCCCGACATGGAGCGCGCCGCGCTCGCCGCTCTCGACGACGTCGCCCCGGGCCGGGTGCGAATCAGCTACGGTGCGCAGGTCTCCCGGGTCTGGAGTGATCACGAGGGCGTGCGGGTCACCCTCGAGGGTCTGCGGGACGCGCCCCTCGCCGCGGACGTCCTGGTGGGCGCCGATGGAATCCACTCAACGGTGCGTGCGCAGCTCTTCGGCCACGAAGACGAGTACCTGCGCCCTTTGGGCATGCGTGCGGCCGCGTTCACATTGCCGGGGCCGCTCCTGGATGAACGGTTCAGGAACCGATTCGTCCTCACGGACAGCATCGACAGGATGGCCGGGCTCTACAACCTCCGCACGGGCGGAGTGGCGGCCTCGTTGGCCTATCGGGATTCTACGGCCGCGGCGGGAGGCCGGGGGTCCGGGGATGCGCGGGAGCGGCTGCGCGGGGAGTTCGCCGGACTCAGCTCCGCCGTCGACAGGGTGCTGGAAGCCTGCCCTGAGCACGTGTACGACGATGTCGTTGCCCAAATCATCTTGGCGGGCTGGCAGAAGGAGCGCACCATCCTCCTGGGGGACGCTTCCGGAGCCGTATCGCTCCTGGCAGGCCAAGGCGCCTCGTTGGCGATCGCCGGGGCAGCGCTTTTGGGTGATCTCCTCGGACCAGTGGCTTCCGCTGACGGCATCAGTCCCGCGCTCGCCGGGTTCGAGGAGCGATGGAAACCTGTAGTTGAAGAGTCGCAGGCAGCCGGGCGGCGCGCTGCCTCGTCCTTCCTGCCCCGAAACAAAGCCCAGCGCCTGCTGCGTCGGTGGATCATACGGGCCTCCCGCGTGCCGGGAATAGACCGGGCTGTGGCACGAAGAATCGTTGGCACCCACTGACCTGCCGAGGGTCAGCCCGCAGTGAGCTCATCCCATTGGAAGGCAGCCAACACCAAGGGATCTACCTGCAGCCTTCAAGAATGCTGGCAACCGCGTCGTGTTCGGCTTGTGTGACCCAGAGTTTGTACGTGGCCTTGACGGCCGTTTGGCGTGCCACGTATTCGCATCGGAAGGCCTTGTTCGGAGGCAGCCACGTGGCGGCGTCCCTGTCGCCCTTGGCGCTGTTGGTTGGCCCGTCTGCAGCCATGAGGTTCAGCGGGTCGTTGGCGAGTTCCTTGCGCTGGTTGGCGCTGAGCTGCTGCGCGCCCTTCTGCCAGGCGTCGCTGAGTGGCACGATGTGATCGATCTGCACGTCGGAGCTGGTGTCCTGACCGCGGGTAAAACTGATGGTCGCGCCGGTGTACTGATCGGCCAGGGTGCCGGCGGTGACAACGCAGTTGTTGGTGCCGGCCTTGAACGTTTCGCCGGTCAGGTCCCGGGCGAGGATGTCATTGCGGGTGTCGCAGCCGTTGCGGTCGACGTCAGCCCAGGCTGGTCCGAACTCGTCCCGGCTGTAGCCCGTCTTAGGGGCGCGGCCCTTCACCGGGATGCCCTGCAGCAGCTCAAGGGCCTGGGCAACATCAACGGCAAGGGACGGGTCGGCAGGGGCTGGGGCCTCGGCTGCGGTGCCTTGAGCGGATTCAAGAACCTCAAGGGCGCTGGCTGCGGCGTCACAACTGGCGAGGGAGCCGGCCAGCAGGAGGGAGGCTGCGAGGGTCAGGGTCTGGGCGGCGGAGCGGATGATGTGAACGGTCCTTCTGTTGCAGCGGGCTGTTCCACGCTAGCGTCGACTGCCGCCTGCGGCCGGGAGGCGGGTCCGTGGTGCCAGCCACACGGTGCCGTGCGAGGCCAGCATGACGCCCACCGGTCCCCTTCCCGCCAGGCGGTCCCCTTGATGGGATCCGCAGAAGCCGTTCCTGCCGGCCCGGCTCACCAGCGCGGCAGTGCCGGCACTGGGCCCCCCGCCTCGATATGTGTGGCATCACCGCGCGCCAGCCACTGGAGCAGGCCCTCACGGTCCGATTCCACCCGGAGGGCGCCGTCACCGATGATCCACTGGTCGCGTTCCTCTGTCACCAGGGTCATCCCCGGGGCGTCCTTGGCGCGCAGCGAGCGCACCGCGGCTTCGAGCGCATCCAGCAGGGAGTCCGGGTCGGCTTCCTCGATGGTCCAGGCCGTGTCGAGGTCCTGGTGGTGCACCACTATTTCCGCCGTCCGTAGGGCCACGATGGATGTGGCTGGCAGCGGACCGCTGTTCGGGCTGATTTCCGGGGCAGCGAGCGGCCCGGACAGCCGCTGCGCCTGCTCAGCGAAGTGCTCGGCGGAGGCCCTCAACTCAGCCAGGAGTTCCTCCCGGGGCAGTGCCGCAAGTGCGGCGACCGCCTCGGCGCGGGCCTCCGCCGAGGCGTAGAGCCGGCGCTCCTCCCCCGTGGCGGCCCAGTCGATGAGCCGGACGAGCGCACGGCCGTTGGCGGCGATGTGCGCAATAACGTCAGACCTGGACCATCCGTCGCACAGCGAGGCGGCAGCCATCTCATCGTCCGACAGGGACGCGGCGGTGGCGAGGAACATGTCTGTTTCCCGGCCCAGGCGGGACAGGTCGGAGTGCAGGCGCGAGGGAGTGGTCATTGCGTCAGCCTAGCGGCAGGCCGGGCAGGTGTCATCTATATTTACTCATCCTTTTAACGTGCTCATTTATTCAAAATAGATACATAGAATCCCCCGGGCGGAACCCCGGGCATTTACCTCATATGTCCCGGGTCACACACCTGTCAGGCTGAAGGGAACCCGGAAACGGCCCCTGGCCCAACGTCGTGCCAGCGCATGAAACCACCTTCGAGAGGACCCCGGACATGACACAACCGCATGCGGTTATCGCTGAAAATCCACAAAAGGAGGCCCGCACCGCCAACTGGGTGGCCTTCGTCATCTGCACAGCCCTGCTCTTTGACGGCTACGACCTGGTCATCTATGGCACCGTACTGCCGGGCCTGCTGGCGGACCCTGGCCAGATCGGTAAGTTCGACGTGGCCACTGCAGGCCTTTTGGGCTCCTGGGCCCTCATCGGCGTGCTGGTGGGTTCCCTCATCTGCGGCGCCGTGGGCGATTTCTTCGGCCGCCGCCGCCTCATGCTTCTGGGCATTGCGTGGTTCTCGGTGGGTATGTTCGTCACCGCGCTGACCACCACTGTGATGACTTTTGGCGCAATGCGCTTCATCACCGGCCTTGGCCTCGGCATAGTGATCGCCAGTGCCGGCGCCACCATGGCCGAGTTCGCGCCCGCCGGACGCCGGCAGTTCTACAACGCCATTGTGTACTCCGGCGTCCCGGCCGGAGGTGTGGTTGCCTCCGTCATGGGCATCCTGTTCCAGGACAGCCTGGGCTGGCGCGGCCTGTTCATCATTGGAGCACTGCCGCTGGTGATCCTGCTTCCCATCGCATGGCGCAAGCTCCCCGAGTCCCCACGCTGGCTTCTCTCCCGGGGCCGGGAAGAGGAAGCCATGGCAGCCGCCGAGCGTACCGGCGTACCGCTGCTTGAAGAGCGCGTCATCCTGGACACCGGTGCAGCACCGCAGAAGTCCGGATTCGCCGCGGTCTTCTCCCGGCAGTTCGCAGTGGCTTCGGTCCTGCTGGGGCTGATGTCCTTCTGCGGCCTGCTCCTTACCTACGGCCTCAACACCTGGCTGCCCAAGATCATGGAGGGCTATGGCTACGGCCGGACATACTCCCTGTTCTTCCCGCTCGCGCTGAACCTCGGCGCAGTGGCCGGCGGCCTAATTGCCTCCCGATTGGCGGACAGGAGTGGCCCTCAGCGGGTCATCGCCTCCACCTTTGCCCTGGCCACCGTCTCGCTGGTCCTCATGACGTTCAACTTCCCGCTGCCCATGCTCTTTACCTTTATCGCCGTCGCGGGCGTGGGAACGCTGGGCACGCAGGTACTGATCTACGGTTTCCAGTCCAACTACTTCACCACCAATGCCCGTGCGGCCGGCGTCGCCTGGTGCGCCAGCGTGGGCCGCCTGGGTGGTGTTCTCGGTCCGATCATCGGCGGCTGGCTGGCAGCGGCGGGCATCGGCGGTTCCACGGCCTTCTACATTTACGGCGGCGTGGCCCTGCTGGGCGCCCTCGTCACCGTCATGGTCCCGCAGCAGCGAAAACTGGAAGAGGCAGAGCACCAGGTCGAGGAAATCGCCGGGCACCGCACTGAACCAAGCGCGGCAGTCAAGCAGCCGCAGTAGCTAACAGCGCCCATCCCTGGACGTCATTGAGTCGAAAGAATGCACCAATTAGATGATTTGCGGTTATTCTTTGAATCAATAGACGTCCGGGGCAGACCCCTTGGCATCGCGCATGGGAGGGCACCACAGTGGACATCCGGCAGCTGAACTATTTCATTGCGGTGGCGGAAGAGCGGCACTTCGGCAGGGCGGCCAAACGCCTCCACATGGCCCAGCCGCCCCTGTCCCAGCAGATCCGCCAGCTCGAGGAACAGCTGGGGGTACGGCTGCTCAACCGCACCACCCGCCGCGTAGACCTGACCACGGCAGGCGAGCTCCTGCTGGACCGCGGACGGCAGATCGTCAACGATATGGAAACACTGAAAGCGGACGTGTACCAGGTAGGCAAGGGTGCCACGGGCGTACTCCGGGTGGGCTTCTCGGGATCGGCCACCTACGGCGTGATGCCGCAGATCGCCCGCCTGGCCAAGCAGATGCTGCCGGGGCTGTCACTGGCACTGAACGGCGAGATGCTCACTCCCTCCATGGAAGCCGGGCTCCGCGACGGGACGCTGGACGCCGCCCTCCTCCGCCCGCCTGTGGCCTCCCAGGAGATCGACTACCGCGTCGTGGACCAGGAACCCCTCGTCGTCGCGGTCCCCTCATTCAGCGCACTGGCCGAAGACAAACCGGTGGCAATGCACGAACTGCAGGACCAGGATTTCATCTCCTACGCGCCCGAATCCGTCCTCTACCGCATCACTTCGGACCTGTGCCGCCAGGCCGGGTTCCAGCCGCGCATCACCCAGGTGGTGGGCGAAACCTCCACGATGCTCGCCTTCGTGGCCGCCGGGGGCGGGGTGGCAGTGATGCCGTCCCGGGTCCGCGCCTTCCAGCTCGACGGCGTCGCGTACCGGGAGATCGACAACGCACCTCCCGTAGAGCTCGCCGTCGCGTGGCTCCGCGGCCACCGCTCGGCCCTGCTGCACAACTTCCTGGACGTCGTCGTGGCCGCCACCGCGCCCGGCCATGACCCGCTTCCCAAAGACGAAAGGCTTTCCCTGTCATGAAAATCGCAGCCATTGAGGCGATTCCCTATTCCATCCCCTACCGCCATCCGCTGCATTTCGCCTCCGGATCCGTCCACGAGGCCGACCATGTGCTGGTGCGACTCCGGACGGACGACGGCGTGGTTGGCATTGCGGATACCCCGCCGCGTCCATACACGTACGGTGAGACGCAAAAGTCCATCGTCGCGGTGGTGCAGGACGTATTCGCTCCTCAACTGGTCGGCGTCGACATCTTCGACCGGGAGAAGATCCAGGAGATCCTCTACCGGACCATCCACAACCAGACCGCCAAGGGCGCCGTCGACATCGCCGTATGGGACGTCATCGGCAAGACGCTCGGGCAGCCCGTCACCAAGCTGCTCGGCGGCTACACCGACTCGCTGCGGGTCTCCCACATGCTCGGCTTCAAGCCCGCCCCGGAACTGCTCGCCCTGGCCCTGGAGTTCCGCGAAACCTACGGCATCAATACGTTCAAGCTCAAGACCGGCCGCCGCCCCCTGCACCTGGACATCGAAGCGGCCCGGGTGCTCCGTGAGGGCCTCGGCGACGATGCCGAACTTTACATGGACGCCAACAGGGGCTGGTCCGCTAACGAGGCCGCCGAAGTGCTCCGCCGAACCGCAGACCTGGGCCTGCAGTTCCTCGAGGAGCCGGACGACGCCCGCGAAATCCTGGGCCGCCGCCGGCTCGTAGCCAATTCACCGATCCCGATCGCCGCGGACGAATCCGCACCCAACCTGGGCGAGGCCGCCAAGGAAATCCTCAACGGCGGCGCCAACCTGCTGGCGGTCAAAACGGCCCGTTCCGGGTTCACCGAGGCCGCCAAGATCGTGGGGATGGCCGAAGGCCTGGGCATCGACGTCTACATAGGCAACCAGATCGACACCCAGGTGGGCACCGTGGCGTCCGTGGTGTTCGGCGCCGCCTTCGCCCACACCGCCAGGCGGGCCGCGGAACTGTCCAACTACCTGGACATGACGGACGACCTCCTGGCCGAGCCGCTGCAGATCATCGACGGGCGCATCCGCGTTCCCGAGGGCCCTGGCGCGGGCACCGGAGTCAACGCGGAAAAACTCGAGCGCTACCGCACCGACCGCTAAGCCACCCCATCCACGAAAGGAAAACCGTGAAGTACCTGGTCCATATGGACGTGAAACTGCCCGCAGACCTGCCCGCACAGGAAGCAGCCGAGATCAAGGCGAAGGAGAAGGCATACTCGCAGGAGCTGCAGCGCTCCGGCAAGTGGCCGGAAATCTGGCGCGTAGTGGGTGAGTACGCCAACTATTCGATCTTTGACGTGGATTCCAACGACGAACTCCACGACATCCTGCAGAACCTGCCGCTGTTCCCCTATATGGAAATCTCGGTGGTCCCGCTGGCCAAGCACCCCTCCGACATCAAGTAGGAACCGGCAGTGCCGCGTTCCGGGTCACTCCCCTGCCCGGAACGCGGCGGCGAGCTCACTGCGGGAGCGGATGCCCATTTTCCGGTAAAGCCGCGTGAGGTGGTACTGCACGGTCTTCTCCGCCAGGAACAGCGCCCGGGCCGCTTCCTTGTTGGTGGCGCCCCCGGCCACCAGCTCGGCCACCGCCTGCTCCTGCGCAGTGAGCTGGAGGTGGTGGTCCCGGACGGCGGTGAGCACCGCGTCGGCAGGATCGGGGAGATTTCCGACGTCGAGACCGGTCGCCTTGAGCTCCCTGTCGCAGCGCTCCACATAGGTGGCCGCGCCCAGCGAGTCGTACAGGTCCCGCGCCGCACGCAGCACCGACGACGCCAGCCGCCGCTTCCCGGCCCGGCGCATGCTCTGCCCGAAGGCGAAACTGATCCGTGCCCGCAGGTAGGGCCGGTTGAGCCCGCGGAGGTGGCCCAGGGCCGCCTCGAAGTGCTCCCTGGCCGCGTCCGGGTCTCCCTGGGCCGCGAGCAGCCGGCCCCGCGCCCACGCCATCCTGGCCATGTCCGAGGGAACTTCGCGCTCCCGCCGCAGCCCCTCGAAGGACGTCAGGAAGGCCTCCGCCGTGTCCAGCTGGTCGGTCATCACCAGCGCGTTAATATAGGTATCCTGCCAGGGCCAGAAGGACACCCGGTCCTCGGTCCAGGGGTCCAGCTCGGTCAGCGGCTGGAGCACGGCCAATGCGCTCTCATAGTCTGCCCGCGCCTCGTGGAACCGGGCCCGCGCCAGGCTGGCCGGCACCTGCATGGCCCGGTACGTCCCCGGTTGGACAGCGGCCTGCGAGACGTAATACCGGGCACGGTCCCAGTCGCCGCGCATGGACCAAAGTTCCGCGGCGGTCCAGTAGAGCAGCGGCCGTATCAGCGGCATTCGGGACGTTTCCAGGCGGACGCTGGAGCGGGCGATGGTGGCCGCCGCGGCATCCCAGTTCCCCAGCACCAGGTGCGTGCGGGCCAGCCACGCCTCGGCCCAGAGGGAGATCCGCAGGGATCCGCCGCGGTACTCGGTGGGGGCCGCGGACTCGAAGTTCACCAGCGCCGATTCCACGTTGTCCAGGCGCAGTGCCAACCACCCGGCCCCCATCTGAACCCGCTGCTTCTGCGCATTCTCGGCAGCGTGGCCGAAAGCCCGCTGGTAGGACGCCTCCGCCTCGCCCAGCCGGCCGCGGGCGTACAGGCCCAGGCCGTAAATGGCTTCCGATTCGACGTGCGCCGGCGTCCCGGGTTCGGTCAGCGACATGGCGCGTTCCGCCCAGCCGGTGATCATCGGGCCGTCCCAGGACGCCACCCCGTGCAGCACGAACCGCTGCGCCACCCGGGCAGCGGCCTTGGGGTCTCGCTCCGGGTTGCTGGTGCGCCAGGCCATTTCCAGCTGGCTTTGGGCGCTGTCGTTCTGGCCGGACACCGTGGAGAGGTAGCCCAGCACCGAAGAGCGCAGCGGAGAGGGCGGCAGCGCGTCCACGGCGGCGGACCAGGTTTGCGCCTCGGCAATATTCCCGGCCCCCACCAGCGCGTCCACGGCGCGCAGGAGCCGGTCGTTGCGGGCCCGGATGTCCAGGGACAGCCGCGACGCGGAAAACAGGGCCGTCGCAACGTCCTGCCATGCCCCCACCGCGGCCTGGCGGCCCGCGAAATGCTCAAGTTCCTCGGCGAGGGCCTGGTCCCCTTCCGGCGTCGCTGAGACCCGGTGCCCGAGTTTTTCGCCCTCCGGCTGCACGGCCTCCGCGGCCAGCCGGTGCAGCGCGATCCGGCGGCTTGGAACAATCTGCTCATAGATCGCCTCCGCCGTTCCGGGTTCGACGAACACGACGGCGGAGCGCGCCTGGTCCACGGACAGCCGCAGGAGGCCGGCGCGGTGGCCTTCGTCCAGGGCCTCGAGGACGGACTCCACGCCGCTGACGGCTGCGACTTCATGCAGTCCGGCGCTGCGGCCCAGCACGGAGGCGGCTTCGGCCACGGCAACCAGGGCGGGCGAGGCGGAGTCCAGGACGCTGTGCACGCGGGCGCGCAGCCGTGACGAGGGAGGCAGCGAGGGGAACCAGCTCAGCCAGGTCTCGGCTGGCAGTTCGCGCAGCAGCTCCGTCACCGTCTGCGGCAGGCCCCCGGTGTGCCGGACCAGTCCGTGGGCCGCAGTGACGCTGAGGTCGATGCCGTGCAGGCGCCGGGCCACTTCCTGGACCTGTTGCGGGGTCAGCGGCTCCATGGGAATGCGGACCACCTGGTGCCCGGTGAGGTAGTCCAGGACGCCGGCGGGGATGCGCTGCGCGTCGGCGGGGTCCAGGGTGAGCAGGAACAGGATCTTCTTGCCGTGCAGCCGGCGCATGACGAACGTGAGGATGCGCAGGCTTTCCACATCGAGTTTGTGGACGTCGTCGACGGCGACCACCACGCTTCCGTGCGACTGCAGCCCTTCGAGGTGGGTACCCAGCGTCGAGGCGTAGTTGACCACCTGGTCCGTACCCAGGGAGGCGAGGGGACCCGCAGGAAGGTGCGGGCCGCCGTCGTACGCTTTCGCCGAACGCAGCGGCGGGGTGAGCATCAGCTGCGAATAGCCCGCGAGCGCAAACTGCGCTTCCCACGCGTCGCCCATGGCGGAAAGGACGCGGACGCCGCGGGCCCCCGTGCGGCAGTGTTTCAGGAAGGACTCCAGCACCGCGGTTTTTCCGGAGCCGGCTGGACCGGTGAGGACCACGGCAGCCACCTTGCCCTTACGGACTGTGCGGAGGATTTCCGCGAGCTGCGCGAACACCCCATCGCGGCCTACCAGGGCAGAATCCGCGCCGATATCGCCCTGGACGGACCCCGCAGTCATGGCCGCAAGTCTACCGGAGCGTCCTGCCCGCCCGTTCCGGCGGGGGTCCACGCGCTAGCCCAGGTCCCCGCCGGCCACCGGAAGGATGCTTCCGGTGAGATAGGACGCTTCGTCGGAGGCGAGGAACACGATGGGCGCGGCCTGCTCGTCCAGGGTCCCGTAGCGCTTCATGAAGGACGACTCCAAAGTCTGGTCGACGATCACCTGGTACCAGGCCTTCTCGGTGGCGGACTCGGCTTCAGGGCCGCGCTTGACCTTCCGCGGCGGCGCCTCCGTGCCGCCGGGCGCAGTGGCGACCACGCGGATGCCGCGGCCGGCCACCTCCATGGCGAGGGCCTGGGTCAAGGCGTTGACGCCGCCCTTCGCCGCGGCGTACGGGACGCGGTGCATCCCGCGGGTGGCCACCGAGGACACGTTGACGATGGTCCCCGATTCCTGTTCGAGCATCGCAGGCAGGACCGCCCGGCAGCTCCAGAGCGTAGGAAAGAGCGAGCGGCGGATCTCCTTCTCGATCTTGTCCTCGTCGTATTCCTCGTAGGGACGGGCCCAGATGGTGCCGCCGACGTTGTTGACCAGGACATCCACGCGTCCGTGGGCTGCGAGCGCCGCCTTGACTGCCTGGCTGGCGCCGGAGAAGGTCTCCAAATCAGCGGTGACGGACGTAGCCGACCCGCCGCAGCCGGAGGCCCGGGCGGCCGCTTCGATGTCCGCCGCCACGTCGTGGACCAGGTCGGCGCGGTCCACCAGGACCACTGCGCCGCCTTCGGCGCCGATGCGTTCGGCCACTTTCCGGCCGATCCCCTGGGCCGCACCGGTGACGACGGCGACCTTGCCGCCGAACCTGCCGGGGGTCACGAACTGCCCGGCGTACGGTGCAGCCATCAGAGGGCGGTCTTCGCGTCGATGGCGCCGGCCATGGTGTGCTTCGCATCGTGGGCGTGCTCGGCTATCACGGCGCGGAGGCGGTCCTTGTCGCCGCGCTCGAAGGCGTCCACGATGTCCAGGTGGTCCTGGGTGACCCGCTCAAAGATCGGCGTTCCCGGTTCGAAGGCGGCGGCCATCTGGGCGTGCACGTCCAGGCGGCGGTAGGACTCCAGCAGCATGGGGTTGTCGCAGACCATGAAGAGGTACTCGTGGAATTCCTCGTTGGTACGGGCAAACTCCTCGGGGTCGATGATGCTTCCCCCGGCCACCGACGCGGTGGTGGCCTCGGCGAGCCGGCGGAACTGGCGCAGCTGCTCCCCGCTGAGCCTGCCCAGCAGCAGTTCGCTGACCGCCAACTCCAGGCCCATCCGGGCGTCCAGCTGGGCGAAGCTGTCCTCCTTGCGGAAGTCCAGCCGGCCGGTTTCCAACGAGGACACGGCCTCGCCGCGGCTCATGGTGTCGCCTTCGGCCTCAATCTTCTCAGCCGGTGCCGGAGCTCCCGTTTCGGCGTCGCCCCCAGTGGCCTCCTTCGGCGCGAACCGCTCGAAGTAGAAGTTGGCGGGCTGGATGCCTTCGGTGTCGAGCCACTTGGAGACAGCGTTGACCATGGGCGGCGGGCCGCACAGGTAGATGTCCACGTCACCGTCGTTGAGGTGCTTCGGTTCGATGATCTGGGTGACGTAGCCGGTGTGCGGGGCGGAAGTGCCAGGCTCGGACGCGATGTAGTCCCAGGTGAAGCCGGGGAGCTTCGCTTCGTAGGCGCGGAGCCAGTCCAGGCCTACGATGTCCGCCTCGCGGGTGAGCCCGTAAATAAGGTGGACCGCGGTGGACGGCGGATTTTCGGCGAGCTTTTCCAGGATGGACAGGAGCGGGGCCAGGCCGGTGCCGCCGGCCAGGAGCAGCAGGGGCCGCTTGGGCTCGCGCAGGAAGAACGATCCGTAGGGGCCGGTGAATTCGATGGAGTCGCCCACCGCGGCCCGGTCGCGTAGGTACTCGGACATCGCGCCCTGCGGGGTGACGCGGACCATGAAGGATGCGTCCTGCACCTCGGGACCGCTGCTGAAGGAGTAGGAACGCTCGGCGTCGGTGCCGGGGACCTTGAGGTTGACGTATTGCCCGGGCAGGAAGGCCAGCGCATCCCGGTTGTCCACCTCGAGGGTGAAGGACACCGTGGTGTCCGTGTGGCGGTTGAGTTCCTTGATGGTGGAGCTGAAAGTGGCTGCGGCCGTCTTGGCGGATTCCGACGTTGCAGGGATCTGGATGGCGAGGTCGGATTCCGGCACGGCCTGGCAGGTCAGCAGGTAGCCCTTTTCGAGCTCGTCTTCGGTCATGGCGTCGTCGATGAAGTCTCCGGGGTCGAAGGATCCGGAGTCGCAGAATGCCTTGCACGTGCCGCAGGCGCCGTCACGGCAGTCCGACGGGATGTTGATGCGCGCCTTGTAGGCGGCATCCATGACGGTCTCATAGTCGCCGACCTTGATGACTTTGGTGACGCCGTCTTCGAAGCTGAGGGCTACTTTATGGCCCATGGTGTCCTCCTGGCTGGGCGGGCGCGTCGTCGCGTCCCGGGGAAAGGTTGTGGCATGCCCTGCGGGCCGGTCAGATCATGTAGACGTCCACCACGTGGTGGATGTAGTCGTTCTTCAGGACCACCTTCTTCTTCAGGATCACCGGTTCCGGGCCCGAAAGGTCGATCGTGTAGAAGCTGGTGCCGAAGTACGTGTCCGTCGTGTTGTAGCGGAAGTACAGGGTGTACCAGTTGAAGCGCACCTCGACCCGGCCGCCGTCGTTCGCCAGGACTTCAACGTCCGTGATGTTGTGGCCCGTGCGCGGCTCGGGCAGGGAGGTGGCCGACGACCGGTCGGTCTTGATCCGGAACACCCGGTCCTCGATGCCGCCGCGGTTGTCGTAGTAGATCAGGGAGATCTCGTTCTGGGGATCCTGGGTCAGCTGGTCATCCACGTCCCAGGCCGGCATCCAGAATTCGGAATCCGGGTGGTAGCACTCGAGCCATTCATCGAACTGGCGGTCGTCCAGCAGGCGGGCTTCCCGGTAGAGGAACGCCCGGACGGTTTCGAGGGTTGCAATCTCCTCAGCGGTCTTCAGGACCGGGGCGGTGTGGGTCAGGTTGGTCATGGTGTCAGCTCTCTGTGGTTCCGGCGGGCTCTGTCAGGCGGTGGCAGGGACGGCTTCGAGCACGGAGGGCTCCTCTTCCTCCGCCAGGGCCCGGTCCATGACTTCCTTCCAGTACCCGTGCTGGATCGGGTAGAGCCCTTCGTCTTCGGTGCGCACGCCGGAGGCGATGACGCGCGTCATGCCCAAGGCCTTGGCCTGGTCGTCCGGGCCGGCGATCTCGTGGGTGGAGCCGCGGGTCATGTCGTTCCACGGGGCGCTGGTGGCCCAGTAGGTCTTGTTGCAGGAGCGGAATTCCTCTAGGTCGTCCGGGGTGGCCATGCCGGTGGCGTTGAAGAAGTCCTCGTACTGGCGGATGCGCTTGGAGCGGTTCTCCTGGGACTCCCCCTTGGGGGCGATGCAGTAGATGGTCACCTCGGTCTGGTCCGCGGAAATCGGCCGGAAGTGGCGGATCTGGGAGGAGAACTGGTCCATGATGTACACGTTCGGGTACAGGCAGAGGTTGCGCGAAATGTTGATCATGAAGTTGGCCATCTCCTCGCCGTACTTCTGCACCAGCTCATCGCGGCGGTCCCAGAGCGGACGGTCCTCGGGGTTGGTCCACTCCTGCCACAGCAGCAGGTGCCCGTGGTCGTAGGAGTAGAAGCCGCCCTTGACCTTGCCCCACTTGCCGGCGTCCATGGCCTTGGTCTTGTTGGCGGAGTCACCTGCGGTGCGGCGGGCCGTGGTGGCGGCGTAGTTCCAGTGCACGGCGGTGACGTGGTAGCCGTCCGCGCCGTTCTCGGCCTGGACCTTCCAGTTGCCGTCATAGGTGTACGTCGAGGAGCCGCGCAGCACTTCCAGGCCTTCGGGTGACTGGTCCACGATCGAGTCGATCACCTTGGTGGCATCCCCCAGGTGCTGTTCGAGCGGCAGCACGTCGGCCTTCAGCGAGCCGAACAGGAAGCCGCGGTAGGACTCGAAGCGGGCCACCTTGGTGAGGTCGTGCGATCCTTCCTTGTTGAAGGTCTCGGGGTAGCCGGCGTTCCGGGAGTCCTTGACCTTCAACAGTTCACCGGAGTTCTTGAACGTCCAGCCGTGGAACGGGCAGGTGAAGGTTGTGCGGTTGTCCGTCTTGCGCCGGCACAGCATGGCGCCGCGGTGCGAACAGGCGTTGACGATGCAGTTAAGGTTCTCGTCCTTGTCCCGGGTGATCATCACCGGGGTGCGGCCGATGTAGGTGGTGAAGTAGTCGCCCACGTTGGGGATCTGGGACTCGTGGGCCAGGTATACCCAGTTGCCTTCGAAGATGTGCTTCATCTCGAGCTCGAAGATCTCCTGGTCGGTGAAAATTTCGCGCTTGGCCCGGATGATTCCGTTCTCACGGTCGTCGATCACGGCGTCGGCAAGGACCTCGCGGGCATGGGTCAGGTTCTCGGTCATGGCGTGCTCCCTCATTGGAGATTGCTGGACGGACGGGCGGGATGCCCGGGCCGGCGTCGATGCCGGCGGTGGACGTTAGAGGCAATTCTTCACGCCCGTGACTGCACTCACATCAGGCAAACACCTAGGGTCGACCAAGGGGGTGTTTATGTTTCGATAATGACCTAAAACAGGCATTATCAATATTTGTAGCGTCCTTATGTCCAGGCCTAGGATGAGACCGACATCACGCGATGCCGCGTGGCAGCAGGTTTCCTGCGCCACCGTCCCGCGGCGGGTGCAGGAGACCTTCCTGGCCCCATTTCAAAGACGAAGGTGGAGACCGCCATGACTGAGACCCAAATGGATTCCCGGACAGAGAACGAGGGCACTGCCGTTGAAGCAGGCTCGAAGGCCACCGAACGCTTCGCCGCCTCCGGCAAGCTTTCGGAGCTGAACGTGCCCAAGGAGCGCGTAAGCACGTTGGCCGGCGCACTTATCAAGGCCGCCAACGACATCGTCGTTGAGCACCAGGTCACCTATGAGGAGTACAACGCGCTCAAGGCATGGCTGATCAAGGTGGGTAACGACGGCGAGTGGCCGCTGTTCCTGGATGTGTGGCTGGAGCACACGGTTGAGGACGTCAACTCCCAGGAGCGCCCCGGCACCAAGGGCACCATCGAGGGCCCGTATTACGTGCCCGGCTCGCCGGAGCTCGCCACTCCGGCCACTGTCCTCATGCGCGACGGCGAAGAGGGCACACCCCTGCGCTTCACCGGCCAGTTCACGGACACCAACGGCAATGCCCTCCGGAACGCCCAGGTGGAGATCTGGCACGCGGATGCCGCCGGCTTCTACTCCCAGTACGCACCAGGTCTGCCCGAGTGGCTTTTCCGCGCCACAGTAAAGGCCGACGACGAAGGCCGCTTCGAGATCAACACCATGCGTCCCGCGCCCTACCAGATCCCCACGGACGGCGCCTGCGGGCAGCTCATCGAGGCAGCTGGCTGGCACGCGTGGCGTCCTGCCCACATCCACATCAAGGTGTCGGCTCCCGGCTACCAGCCGGTCACCCAGCAGCTCTACTTCCCCGGCGACCCGCACAACGCCGACGACATCGCCTCGGCCGTCAAGCCCGAACTGATGCTGGACCCCAAACCCCGCACGGACGGCGGGGAGGGCGAGGAAGTTGTCTACAACTACATCCTCGCCAAGGAAGGCCAGACCAAATAGGTCTGTGCCCATATCGTCTGAGGCCGGGCGCCGCAAACCGGCTACGCAGGCGCCCCGGGACCGTCCCCGGGGCGCCTGTCCCTTCACAGACCGCTGCCGATCCGGCCGCCAGGAGCCAGCATGCCACTCTCCCGCCAGGACCCGCCCGCCACCACCCCGCATCCTGTCCCCGCCGACGTGCCGCAGCCGCTGCTGGAACGGCCCGAAACCCGCCCGGCCGGTCCGCGCAGGTTTCTCCGCGATATTGCCCCGCCCTATGTGTCCAACGGTGCCATCGGGCTGGTCTTTACCGCTTCCGGACCCGTCGCGGTCACCCTGGCGGTCGGGACAGCGGGCGGGTTGAACCAGGACCAGCTCGCCTCATGGGTTTTCGGCATCCTGTTCTCCGGCGGGGCCGCGACACTGATCATGTCGCTGCTGTACCGGCAGCCGCTGGGGTTTGCCTGGTCCATTCCGGGCACGGTGCTGCTGGGGCCATCGCTGCAGCATCTTTCCTTCCCGGAGGTGGTGGGCACATTCTTCACGGCCGGCCTGCTCATTTTGGCCCTTGGGGCAACAGGTATGGTCCGGCGCATCATGGCGATGATTCCCATGCCGCTGGTCATGGCCATGGTCGCCGCCGTCTTCCTCCGCTTCGGCACTGACATCGTGTCCTCGAGCCAGGCCAATCCGGCGATTGCCGGCCCGATGGTGGGTGCCTTCCTGTTCCTGACTGCGGTGCCGGCCCTTGGAAGATTCCTCCCGCCGGTCCTCGGGACGTTGCTGGCCGGGGGCGTGGCGGTGGCCGTCAGCGGGCAGTTCGTCGCCGGTGTACCCGGGCCGCTTCTGGCCGTCCCGGTCTTCACTCCTCCCGCATTCTCGTGGGCGGCGCAGCTGGAACTTGTGGTTCCGTTGGCGCTGACGGTCCTCTTCGTCCAGAACGGCCAGGGCATCGCTGTTCTCCGGGCCGCCGGCCACCGTCCGCCCATCAACGTGTTTGCTGTCGTGTCGGGCGCTTTTTCCGTACTCAATGCAGGATTCGGCGCAGTTTCGGCCTGCGTGACCGGGCCCACCAATGCATTGTTGACGTCCTCGGGAACGAGGGAGCGCCAGTACACAGCAGCCGTGGTCTACGGCAGCCTCGCCGTGGTCTGCGCACTTCTGGCTCCTACCCTGACCCGGCTGATGCTCGCAACGCCCACCGAATTCGTCCTGGTCCTCGGCGGCATCGCAATGCTGCGCGCCCTTCAGCAGGCCTTTGTCACTGCCTTTGCCGGCACCTTCACCATGGGCTCCCTGGTGACATTCGTCGTGACCGTCTCCGGGCTGAATCTCTTCAACATCCACGCAGCCTTCTGGGGCCTTGTCATCGGATGCGCCGCCTCACGGCTGCTGGAGCGTCCGGACTATGCAGGATCGTAAACTTCGGACCGGCGGGTATGCCGAGCCACGTGATTGCTCCGGCGTGCGGCTGGCCGTTCCCGCCACAACCCGGTAGCGGACGCCGGACAACCCCCGAGCCGCCTTCATGCCTTGTCAATGCTTGGAAGTCCGGGAAACATCCGGAATCTGAGAAACCCTTTGAGTGCATTATTACCTTCCCTCATATCGGCAGTGCCCCGTCAAGACCTCCATCCCTAACGTGTTCGTCAGAAAATGCATCCAAGCCAGGCACCTGCCGGCCTCACACGAGTTAGGTATGCTAAGCCCAACAGCAAGGGGGCCCGGCATGGTCAAACGTAAAGCCACGGCGTTGGACGTGGCACGGCGGGCGGGCGTGTCCCGCAGTGCGGTATCACTGGTGCTCAACGGCAGGGCAACCGGCAATGTCACCGCAGAACGCCAGGAGCGCGTGCTCCGCGCCGCGGCAGAGCTGGACTACACGCCCAACTCGGTTGCCGTCAGCCTGCGCAACCAGCAAACGTCAACGATCGGCATCATTACGGATGACATCGTCACCAGCCCCTTCGCAGGCCGGCTGATCAGCGGCGCGTCCCGCACGGCCTTGGCCCGCGGGTACATGGTCCTGGTGGTGGACACGGAACATGACAAGGCCCGCGAGAGCTCCGCGGCGCAGCAGCTCGTCCACCGGCAGGTGGACGGAATCATGTATGCCGCCGGCAGCCTGCGCGAAATTACCGCCCCGCCGTCGATGCTGACCTTGCCGGCCATTCTGGCCAATTGCACCGATGCGGCCTCCGGGCTCCAGTCGGTCATACCGGCAGAGGTCGAAGGTGGGCGCGCCGCGGCACAGCTTCTGATTGACCTGGGCCACCGCCGCATCGCGCTGCTGACCGGAACCCTTAGCTCCCCTGCCGCCCCGCAGCGCGAACGGGGTTACCGCGAGGCGATGGAAGCAGCAGGGCTGGGTCGTGAACAACAGCACGTCCACGCGACCGGATGGGACATTGATGAGGGCTACCGGGCCGCTTCCTCCGTGCTGGGCGGCAGCAACCGGCCGACGGCGATCGTCTGCTCGAACGACAGGGTAGCCACCGGAGTACTGCTGTACGCGGCCGCCGCGGGACTGCGCGTACCGCAGGATCTGTCCGTGGTCGGCTACGACGACCAGCAGAACCTGGCCGCGAACCTTGTTCCCGCGCTGACCACGGTGGCGCTTCCGCACGCCGAAATTGGAGCGGCGGCCATGTCCATGCTGCTGGATTCGGTGGAGGGAAAAACTACGGCCACGGAGGAAACGGAAGAGGGAACGATCCACGTGCCCTGCCGGATTATTCCGAGGGCCTCCACCGCCGCCGTCCCGGCCGGCTAAGCAGCCGGGTGCTTCCGCAGCTGCTGCACTGCTGAACCCCTAAGGGACAGCCACCGCCAGCGCCCGCCTGTGTACTTTCCCCACACGGCCAGTCCTTCCTGCACGTTCCGAATGACGCAGCACAAGCAGCATCGAAAATCACTTGACACGTGTTAGGTCAGGTATTTACCCTACTTAACACGTGTTAGGAGGAACCGACAATGACGTCTGAGAAGACACCGGGGCAACCAGCCCCCTCATATGCACCGCGGCCCGGCAGCGGAATGTCACAACTCACGCGGCGTTCCATGCTCGGCCTTACCGGACTGGCCGTGGCGGGAGCTACCGTAGGAGCCTGGCCCCGACTTACCGGGACTGACATACCGGGCCGTGGCAGCAAGGCCCTGAACATCGCCATCCTTGGAACTGCAGCGGACGCCGCGGCCCGCCAGGGCCTGGTCCAGGCCTTTACCGCCGCCAATCCGGATATCCCGGTGCAGGTGCAGGCCATCCAGGGCGCGGACTGGAAGGATTTCTTTTCCAAAATCCTCACCATGGTGGCGGCCGGCACGCCGCCGGACGTCGTCTACGTGGCCACGGAGGGCGCCCAGCTTTTCGCCGACAAGCTCGCCGAGCCGCTGGATGATTATGTCCGCCGGGATGCTGCCGATATGGGCGACTACTTCGATGACGTTCATCCGAGCCTCCTGGAAGCCTTCATGTACCAGGGAAGCCTGTACCAGCTTCCGCTGGACTGGAACGCGGCGAACATGTATTTGAATACCACCACCTTCGCCCAGGCCGGCCTTGACCGGCCGAAGGACGACTGGACGCAGGATGACTTCAGCGCCACCCTGCGCGCCCTGCGGAAAGCACGGCCGGCGGACTTCACCCCGTACTACTGGACCAACCGTCTTTTTGGCGGAGTAGTGCCGTGGCTGTACGCCAACGACACCAGCTTCCTCACCGAAAGCAAGGCTTCCGGCGGTGACTGGCTGTGGGACCGCTTTTACCCCAAGGACCCTGCCCGGGCCACCCGCGGCGGCGGGTACCAGTGGCTGGCCCCCAACGCCGAGGACGCGCGGGTTGTCGAGACCTTCGACTACCTGCGCGAACTTGTTGCCGAAGGACTGGGCGTGCGGCCTGAATCCGGGGGCGGCAACGCCCTGGTTGGCTTGTTCGGGAACAACCGCATCGGCACCACGCCGGCGGGTGGCTACTGGGCTCAGGGCCTGCATGATGCGGGCATGACGGCTGATCAGTTCGATGTACAGTTCTTCCCCCGCTGGCGGACCCAGCGGCACCAGTTCGGCGCTGCCGGCTATGCGATCATGCGCACGGCGAAGGATAAGGACGCAGCCTGGGAATGGGTAAAGTTCTGCTCCAGCCGCGAAGCGATGCAGTTGGCCATTCCCAAGCCGAACACCACTCCCACCCGCCGCTCGATGGTGAACGAGTCCTTTTATGCCGCCACCGGGCCCCGGCACTGGAAGGTCTTCTACGACACCCTGGACAGGTTCCCCACCTCCGGTCCGATCCCCGCGCCGCCGCAGCAGGCCGCCGTGGAAACTGCCCTGATGAAAAATGTTTCCACCGCTGTCAGCGGCAGCTCCGCCGGCGTACGGACAGCGATGGGCACCCTGCAGCGTGATCTCGAACTGGCCCTCAGGAGGAACACATGACCACCACTTCCGCCGCCACGCGCCACACCGTACAGCCACCGGCCGCGCGCCGCTCGTTCGTCGAGCGATGGCTGGCGATGATTTTCCTGGCACCCACGCTGCTGGGGATGGCCCTGTTCACCTTCCTGCCGATCATCGGCTCGCTGGTCCTGGCCTTCTTCCGCTGGGACATCATCTCAGCACCCCAGTTCGTCGGTTTCGCCAACTTCGCCTCCCTGGCCCAGGACCCCACCGTCCGCGTGTCCTTCGTGAACACCATCGTGTTCGTCGTCGTCGCAGTAATCCTTCAACTCGGCATCGCACTCAGCCTGGCTTCCATGCTCCAGGCCAGGATGCCGTCCTGGCTCAGGGTCTTCCTCCGTTCCACCTTCTTCTTTCCCCTGGTGCTGTCCGCCGCGTCGGTGTCCATCTTCATGCGGTACATGTTCAACGAACAGTTCGGCGTGGTGAACTGGCTCCTGTCGCTCATCGGCATTCCCGCCGTCCCGTGGCTGACCAGTCCCGTGGCCTCCGCCGCCGTCGTCGTCCTGGTGTACGTCTGGCAGAACTTCGGGTTCTCCTTCCTCCTCTTCCTCGGCGCCCTGAGCAACATTCCGAAAGAACTGCACGAGGCAGCAAACCTGGACGGCGCCACGGGCTGGAAACAGTTCAGCAACGTCACCCTTCCGCTGATCAGCCCCACCGTGCTGGTCGCCTCCGTCATGGCGATCATCAGTGCTCTGCAGGTCTTCGACCAGCCGTACGTCCTGACCAACGGCGGTCCAGGGGATTCCACCCGCACCGCCGTCATGGTGATCTTTGAATCCGCCTTCCAGCAACTGGAATTCGGCGAAGCCTCGGCCATCGGCCTGGTCCTGACCGTGCTCATCCTTGCCGTCACCGCCCTGCAATTCCGCCTCAGCCGCCGCTTCGTCTTCTACCAGTGAGGTCCCTTATGTCCAGCCAGACCCTTCACACCGGGACCGACGCGCATTCGGGTTCCAGCTCCGGCACACCGGCCACCCGCAAGCCCTACCGCAACCGCCGCCTGCCCGCGGCAGGAACCGTCGGCAGGTATGCCGCGTTAGCGGTGGCTGCGGCGCTGACCCTCGGCCCTGTCCTGTGGACCCTGTCCACTTCGCTGCGGACGCCGTCGGAATCCTTCAACCTGCCACCGTCCTTCCTGCCCATCAACCCTGACTTCACCGCCTACCAGGAGGTGTTCAAGCAGATCAACGTCGGCCTCCTGGTCCTGAACAGCGCCTTGGTGACCGGGCTGATCGCGCTTGGCCAGATGGCTTCCGCCACGCTTGCCGGCTACGCCTTCGCCCGCCTGGACTTCCGCGGCAGGAAGGCCATCTTCTCGCTGGTGCTGGCCACGATGATGGTTCCGGTGCAGGTCACCATCGTTCCGGTGTTCATGCTCATCCGTGGGATGGGCCTGTCCGATACCCTGCTGGCCCTGATCCTGCCGGCCATTCCCACCGCCTTCGGCACCTTCCTGATGCGCCAATACTTCCTGGGCCTGCCAAATGACTTTGCGGAAGCGGCCGCCCTGGACGGTGCCGGACCATGGCGGATCTTCCGTTCCGTCTACGCACCCTTGGCGGTCCCGGGCATGGCCATCGTTGGGATCCTTGCCTTCAACTTCCACTGGAACGAGTTCTTCCGGCCGCTGATCCTCACTATCAGCGAACAGAACTTCACCCTCCCCCTCGGCCTGGTCACGCTCCAAGGCAACCTCGGCACCGGGAGCATATCGGTGGTCCTCGCCGGCGTAATCCTGTCCATGCTGCCCGCACTGGTCGTGTTTATCTTCGGCCAACGCACCCTGCGCGAAGGCCTCACAGCCGGCGCGAGCAAATAACACATACTTCTAAAAGGAACCCCATGGATACACTCACCTCGACCAGCACGGCAGCCACAACAGACAGCTACCGCCCGGTCCTGCACTACACCGCCAAGGACACCTGGCTCAACGACCCCAACGGCCTGATCTTTCACGACGGCGTCTACCACCTCTACTACCAGAACAATCCACTGGGAAACGTCTGGGGAAACATGTCCTGGGGCCACGCCACCTCCACCGACCTGCTGACCTGGACCGAACACCCCGTCGCCATCGCCTGCGACGAAAACGAAGACATCTTCTCCGGCAGCATCGTCCATGACCGTCACAACACCAGCGGATTCGGCAACGGATTTATTGGACCCCTCGTGGCGATCTATACCAGCGCCTTCAAACCGGGCTCCTTGCACGAGGGCGTCCAAGCCCAGTCCCTGGCCTACAGCCTGGACGGGGGCTACAGCTGGACAAAACACGGGGGCAACCCCGTCCTTAACCGCGGGTCCGCCGAGTTCCGGGACCCCAAAGTCATCTGGTACGACGGCGGCGCGGACAGTTACTGGGTGATGGTCGCCGTCGAAGCCACAGACTTCCAGGTGGTGCTCTACAAATCCCGCGACCTGCAGTCCTGGGAACTGCTGAGCACCTTCGGGCCGGCAAACGCCACCGGCGGGGTCTGGGAATGCCCGGACCTGTTTCCCCTGCCCGTGGACGGCGACCAGGACAACGTTAAGTGGGTCCTCACCGTCAACCTCAACCCCGGCGGTCCCAACAACGGCTCAGCCGGCCAATACTTCATCGGTGACTTCGACGGAACCACATTCACCTCCGCCAGCACCGTCACCGAGGGCATCCAGGACCCTGCCCGGCTCGGCGAATACCAGTGGCTGGACTGGGGCCGCGACTATTATGCCGCCGTCTCCTTCAGCGACGCTCCGGACAACCGCCGCCTCATGATCGGCTGGATGAACAACTGGGAATACGCCAACCACATCCCCACCACGCCCTGGCGCAGCCCCATGAGCCTCGCCCGCGAAATTACACTCCAGGCCCGCGACGGAGGACTGTGCCTGGTCCAGCAGCCCGCGGGCGATTGGAATGACCTGGCTGGCACGGAGCCGTTCCACCTTTCCGGAACCACCATCGACGACGGCGCGCAGGTCCTGGCGGGCGCGTCCGGCGCCGTCCAGCGCATCGACGTCAGCTTCACCCCCGGAAGCGCAGAGGAATTCGGCCTCATCCTGCGTGGAGACGGTGCGAAGGGAACCCGCGTGGGTATCCGGCCCGGGCAGGCCACACTCTTCGTGGACCGGCGCGAATCCGGCAGGACAGACTTCCACACGTCCTTCAGCTCCATTGACACCGCTCCCATCCTGGCCAAGCAGGGCACCTACGACCTCACCATCTACGTGGACCGCTGTTCCGTTGAAGTCTTTGCCCAGGACGGCCAGGTCACCATGACCGAACTGATCTTCCCGGCGGAGAACAGCACCGACGTCGCCGTATACGCCGTCGGCGGCACGGCGACCATGAACAGCCTCCAGGCCACGCAGCTCGGGTAGGGCAGCACCAAAGCAAGGGAACAACAGACATGCACAACAACGGGAACCCGAACGCTCCCGGGCAGGCGTTGGACGTCGTCGTTATCGGGGAAGCCCTGATGGACGTCGTCGCCACGCCTGAGGGGACCAATGAACATCCCGGCGGGTCACCGGCCAATGTCGCCTACGGCCTGGCCCGCCTGGGGGTGAGCACCGGACTGCTCACGTCCATGGGCACTGACGGCCGTAGTGATGCACTCGAGGAGCACCTCACCGGTGCCGGGGTGATGCTCTTGCCCGGCTCCCGGTCGCTGGAGAGAACGTCGACGGCGACCGCCACCATCGCCCGCGATGGCTCGGCGAGCTACTCCTTCGACATCACCTGGGATGTGGAACCGCTGGATCTTACCCAGACTCCGCCCAAGCTCGTCCACACCGGTTCGATCGCGAGTTTCCTGTCACCGGGCGCCGTCGGCGTCAAAGCCATGCTTGAGGAACTCCGCAGCGAGTGCATCATCACCTACGATCCCAACATCAGGCCAGCCCTGCTCGGAACACAAGCCGAGGCACGGCACACTTTCGAGGAACTGGTGCACCTCACCAGCGTCGTCAAACTCAGTGACGAGGACGCCGCATGGCTTTACCCGAGGAACGCCTTGGAGGAAACCGCCACGCACATCCTGGGTCTGGGGGCGGAGCTGGCAGTCATTACCAGGGGCTCATCGGGCTCATTGCTTGCCACATCCACCACCACCCTCAGCATTCCTGCAGAAAAGACCTCCGTGGTTGACACCATCGGCGCCGGCGACTCCTACATGTCGGCCCTGATCCTGGGACTCCTCACCCGCGGAACCTGCGGCCTGGCGCCTTCCGTCCTCCACCAGCTGGGGTGCACGGCGGCCGCTGCGGCCGCGATCACCGTATCCCGGGCCGGCGCCCGGCCCCCAACCGAAGACGAACTCCGCACACAGCTTCAGCATCAGCCCCAGCTGCATTCGCACGCGTAGCACGTACCTCCGTGCGGCGCCCTGCGCACGGGACTTCACGCCGGGAAATGTAACCCTTGACACAGATCTAGTAACGCGCGTAACCTCTTCTATATGCGCAAGTAACGCGCGTTACCTATGTGGCAGCACCACCGACTATCACCGGAGCATTCAATGGCGAAAACCACCACCTCGAACCATGCCGGGGCTGCGCGGCAGCGGGGTGTCACCATGAATGATGTTGCCAAGCACGCGGGGGTTTCCCGGACCGCAGTCTCGTTCGTGCTGAGCAACCGCGAAAATGCCAGTATCTCCGAGGAAACCCGCACCCGGATCAACGAAGCTGTCCAGGCCTTGGGCTACCGCCCGAATGCCGGAGCACGTGCACTGGCATCCCAGCGCAGTGACTGGTACGGAATTGTCACCGAGATCGTCACGGCACCGTTCGCCGTCGACATCATCAAAGGTGCACAAGACCAGGCCTGGCTCGACCGCAAGTTCCTGCTTATCGCCCCCTCTGACCAGGCCGATGCCGTAGGACCCAACCAGGGCCTGGAAGACGCCGCAACGGAAAAGCTGCTGGAGCAGCGCGTGGAAGGACTTCTGTACGCAGCCACATTCCACCGTGGCGTGCACGTGCCCGAAAGCGCCAAGGAAGTACCCACCGTCCTGATCAACTGCTTCGACGCCGACGGGAAGCTGCCCTCGATCGTCCCGGACGAACGCGCCGGCGGCCGCACCGCCGTCGAACGCTTGCTCCGGGCCGGCCACCGCAGGATCGGAGTCATCAACCTGGACCCGGCCATTCCGGCAGCAATCGGGCGCTTGGAGGGTGCACGCGAAGCACTCGCCGACGCCGGACTTGAGCTGGACCCGGAGCTCGTGGTGCCCGGATATGCAACGGCCGACGGCGGGTATGAGGCCGCGTGCCGCATCCTGGACCGCTACCCGCAGGAGGACAGGCCAACAGCGCTGTTCTGCCTTAACGACCGCATGGCGATGGGCGCTTACGACGCCATTAAGGAACGGGGCCTGACCATCCCCGGAGACATCGCCGTGATTGGCTTCGACAACCAGGAACTGATTGCGGCCTACCTCAGGCCCAAACTGACCACGGTTGCGTTGCCGTTTGAAAAAATGGGCGCCCTGGGAGTCCAGACGCTCGCAGCTCTGACAGCAGGACAGCCGATTATTGCCGACCAGCAATTGGTCGGCTGTCCGCTGCTAGAACGCTCTTCGGTCTGACCGCGAAATCACTTTCGAAGAGCAACCCCTCCCCCACCCCTTCACCTTGCTGATGAAGATAGGAAAGAGATAACCATCATGACACAACCCCGATTCCTGAGGGCTGCCCGCACCACGGCGGCCGGGCTGGCGGTAGGCGCACTGCTGCTGACCGGCTGTGCGGCCAACGGCAACAAGGCTGCCGGCACCGACGCCGCAGCCAACGCCAGCGCCTTCCTCACCATTCCGCGTGAGGACATGGGCACGTTCGTGCAGAACTTCAACCCGTTCGCCCCCACCGTCAACCCGATGGTCCAGCAATCCATCTACGAGTCGCTGCTGATCTTCAACCCGGCCAAGGGTGACACCGTGCCGTGGCTGGCCACTGAATGGAAGGCCGCCGACGACGGCAAGTCCATCACCTTCACCCTGCGCGACGGCGTTAAGTGGTCCGACGGCCAGCCCTTCGTGGCCGAGGACGTCGCCTACACCTTCGAGCTCCAGAAGAAGATCAAGGGTGGCTTCGAGTACCTGGACACCGTGAGCGCCGAAGGCACCAACAAAGTGACCTTCACCTTCAACAAGCCGTGGTCGCCGGCCCTGTACGACGTCGGGCACCTCACCATCCTGCCCAAGCACATCTGGTCCGCCCTCGCCGATCCGGAGAAGGAGGCCAATGCCAAGCCCGTCGGCACAGGCCCTTACACCGAGGTTGACAGTTTCCAGGCCCAGTCGTTTGTGCTGAAGAAAAACCCCAACTACTGGCAGCCGGAAAAGCAAAAGATCGCCGGTATCAAGATGCTTGCCTTCGCAGGAAACGACGGCGCCAACCTCGCCGCCGCGAACGGCGATGTGGACTGGGCCCCGCAGTACATCCCGAACATCGAAAAGACGTTCGTTTCCAAGGACAAGGAACACCGCCACTACTGGTTCCCGGCCACGGGCGCCATGATCAACTGGCAGCTCAACACCACCAAGGCGCCCTTCAACGATGTTGACGTCCGCAAGGCCCTGAGCATGGCCGTTGACCGGGAGCAGGTCACCACGATCGGCATGAGCGGCTACGCCGAGCCTGCGGACTGCACCGGGCTCTCCGGCAACTACGAGACCTGGAAGAACAACGAGGTCAAGGAGAACTGCACCTGGACCAAGCTGGACGTCCAGAAGGCCAATGAGCTGCTGGACAAGGCGGGCTACCCGAAGGGTGCCGACGGCAAACGCACGCTCAAGGACGGCAAGCCGTTCGAATTCAAGATCTCCGTGGGCGCATCCTCTTCCGACTGGCTGTCCGTGGCCAACGTGATCGCGCAGAACCTGGCAGAAGTCGGCGTCACGGCAAAGGTGGAGTCCCCGGACTGGGCTGCCGTGGTTGCCGGCTACGAAACGGGCGACTTCGACTCCGGCATCGTCTGGAGCGCCAACGACCCCAACCCGTACAAGTACTTCAACTCCTCCATGGGCACGGCCACGGTCAAGCCCGTGGGCACCAAGACATTCGACAACTACCACCGCTTCGGCGACGCCGAGGCTGACGCCCTGCTGGCCGAGTTCGCGGCGGAGTCGGACGAGTCCAAGCAGAAGGACATCGCCAACAAGCTGCAGGAAGAATACGACGACGCAGCACCGCTGGTGCCGCTGTTCTCCGGTCCGGAGTGGGGCGCCTTCAACGACACCCGCTTCACCGGCTGGCCCACCGAGGACAACCCCTACGCAACCCTTTCGGTCCGCTCACCTTCTACGGTGCTCGTCCTGACCACGCTGGAACCGCGCAAGTAGTCCCCACCGCCGCCCCAGCCTCGCTCCGCTTCGGCCAGGGAACCCTCGGCGGCGTGGGCCCATCACGCACCACTGCTGGCCGCCGGATCATCCGGCGGCCAGCCCCCAAACTTTCCGCAATTCCCGAAATGGAGGGAAACCGTGCGCTTTATCCTGCGCCGCCTGGGTTTCTACCTGATCGCCTTCTGGGCATCCATCACCCTGAATTTCCTGCTCCCCCGCTTCATGCCCGGGGACCCCGTCTCGCGTATGTTCGCCCGCACCCAGGACAGAATGCAGCCGGAACAGATCGAGGCCCTGCGCAAGCTGCTCGGTGTCGATGACCGGCCCCTCTGGGAGCAGTACATCGGCTACATGACCAACATCTTCACCGGGCAAATGGGCGTTTCCATCTCCCGTTTCCCCACCCCGGTCACCGAGGTCATTGCGTCCCAGATCGGCTGGACCCTCCTGCTCGGCGGGACTGCACTGGTGATTGCCGCCGTCGTGGGTAACCTGCTGGGTGTCCTCGCCGCCTGGCGGCGCGGGGGCGCGATCGACTCCGCGCTTCCGCCGCTGCTCGTGTTCATCGGCTCGTTCCCGTACTTCTGGCTCGCGATGGGCGCTTTGTACCTTTTCGGCGTCGTACTGAACTGGTTCCCCATCCGCCACGCCTTCACCGCCGGCCTGGAGCCCGGGTTCACCTGGGAGTTCATCGGCGACGTCGGCGCGCACCTGGTGCTTCCGGCCCTGACCATCGTGCTGGTCTCCATCGGCGGCTGGATGCTGGGCATGCGGAACACCATGATCGCCACCAACTCCGAGGACTACATCACCATGGCCGAAGCCAAGGGACTCCGCCCGGGCCGCATCATGCTCCGCTACGCAGCACGCAACGCCATGCTCCCCTCGGTCACAAGCTTCGGCATGGGACTGGGGTTCGTGGTGGGCGGTGCGCTGCTCACCGAGGTGGTGTTCGCCTACCCCGGCGTCGGATACCAACTCCTCAACGCCGTCCAGGGCCTCGACTACCCGCTCATGCAGGGCCTGTTCCTGACCATCACCGCCGCCGTGCTGCTGGCCAACTTCCTGGTGGACATCCTCTACGTCCGCCTCGACCCGCGCGTGCGCAGCAACTAGAGGAAGCGATCATGACAACCGCAATCCTGCAGCAACCCGGCACAACGGCCGACAAAACCCCAGCTGCCCGCAAGCCGAACCGCAGCTTCGTCCACGGCCTCCTCACCAACAAAAAAGCCCTGGCAGGCATGGCCGTGATGCTCGTCTTCCTCGCACTTGCCCTGCTGGCACCGGTACTTTTTCCCGGCGACCCATCACGGATCACCGCCATGGCCTCCCTGGAACCATCAGCCGAGCACTGGCTGGGAACCACCGCCAAGGGACAGGACGTACTCGCACTGACCGTCCACGGCTCCCGGAGTTCCCTCTTCGTGGGGCTCACCGTGGGCTTCGCGTCCACTTTCATCGGCATCCTGGTGGGACTTGCCTCGGCGTACTTCGGCAAGTTCATCGACGAAGCGCTGTCCCTGGTAACCAACGTCTTCCTGCTCCTTCCCGGCCTGCCGCTGCTGGTCATCCTGGCCGCGTTCCTCCCCCCGGGACTGGGCACAGTGATTCTTGTCCTTGTGGTCACCGGCTGGGCAGGCTCGGCACGCGTCCTCCGTTCACAGGCCCTGTCCATCCGCTCCAAGGACTTTGTGGCCGCGGCCGTGGTGTCCGGCGAACGGGCCGGCCGGATCATGTTCCGCGAAATCCTGCCCAACATGGCCTCGATCGTCATGGGCACCCTGCTGGCCTGTGTCATCTACGGCATCGGCGCCCAAGCGGGCCTGGAGTTCCTGGGTCTGGGCGATGCCAGCACCGTCTCGTGGGGCAACAACCTCTTCTGGGCAGGCAACGAAGGCGCCCTGCTGACTGGCAGCTGGTGGGTGTTCGTGCCCTCGGGCGTCTGCATCGCGCTGGTCGCCTTCGCCCTGGCCCTCATCAACTATGCAGTGGACGAGGTCACCAACCCGCGGCTGCGGAAGATCAAAACCCCGAAAGAAACCGAAAGGAGCGCCTCCAAATGACCATCTCCCAAGTGTCCTTCGGCTCCCACGAACCCGTCCTGGACGTCAAGGACCTCATCGTCAAGTACATCGGCGACACCCGCTACACCACCGCCGTGGACCGCGTTTCCTTCAGCATCGGCACCGGTGAGGTGTTCGGTCTCGCAGGGGAATCCGGCTGCGGAAAATCGACCATTGCCAATTCGATCATGCGGCTGCTCAAGGATCCCGCGAAGATCGCAGGCGGCAGCATTTCCTTCGGCGGCAAGGACGTCCTGGCCATGAGCCCGGAGGAGCTGCGGCGCTTCCGCTGGCAGGACGTGGCCATGGTCTTCCAGTCAGCCATGAACTCGCTCAACCCGGTGCTGACCATCGGCGAACAGATCGTGGACATCTTCACCACCCACGCCGGCTACTCCCGCAAGGAATCCCTGCGGCGCGCGGCTGAACTGCTGGAACTCGTGAGGATCGACCCCGCACGCCTCAAGTCCTACCCGCACCAGCTCTCGGGCGGCATGCGGCAGCGGGCCGTGATTGCCATGGCCGTGGCCCTCAAGCCGTCCCTGTTGATCCTCGACGAACCCACCACCGCCCTTGACGTGGTGGTGCAGCAGGAGATCATGGCCCAGATCAAGGAACTCCAGCGCGAGCTCGGCTTCTCCGTCCTGTTCATCACGCACGACATGTCGCTCATGGTGGAACTTTCCCACCGCATGGCCGTGATGTACGGCGGCCGGATCGTGGAGACCGCGAGGGCCCAGGACGTCTACACCAACCCCCGCCACCCCTACACCCAGGCGCTGATGGGCGCGTTCCCGCCGCTCACCGGCCCGCGGGTTCCGCTGACGGGACTGCCCGACGGCGTGAAGTTCCGGAACATCCCGGACCTCACCGAGGCGGCACCGGGCCACTTCGTGGCTCCGCTTGGTGCCAACGCTGCAGTGATTGATTCCGAAGACCTGGCAGGAGCCGCACGATGAGCCACTCCCTGACATCCACGGTGGCTGCGTCCGCCACACGCACTCCGGCCCTTGAAATTCGTGGCCTGGGCAAGTCGTTCCCCATTGGAGGGCTGTTCTCCCGGGAGTCGGTCCGCGCCCTGCACGGTGTGGACCTGACAATCAACCGCGGCGAAATCGTCGCGCTCGTGGGAGAGTCCGGTTCCGGCAAGAGCACCTTGGCCCGCTGCGTTGCCCGGCTCGAGAAGCCGACCTGCGGCGCGATCCTGATCGACGGCGTCGACATCCTCAAGCGCGATCGGTTCCAGGCGTCGCGTGCGTTCCGGTCCCAGCTGCAGATGGTCTTCCAGGACCCCTTCGGTTCGCTGAACCCGGCCCACAGGATCGAGCATTTCCTGCGGCGTTCGCTGGCGATCCACGGCAAGGGCGGCGGTTCTGCGGAGGAGACCGTGCGGCGGCTCGAAGAGCTGATGACCACTGTTGGCCTGCAGGCTGACATGCTGAACTCGTATCCGCACGAGCTTTCCGGAGGTCAACGCCAGCGCGTTGCGATTGCCCGGGCCCTCGCCGTTGAACCACAGGTTATCCTGGCCGACGAGCCCACTTCCATGCTTGATGTTTCGGTCCGGATCGGTGTGCTGAACCTGATGCGCAAGCTCCGGGACGAGCAGGGCATCTCCATGCTCTACATCACCCACGACCTCGCGTCCGCACGCTACCTGGCGGACCGCACGGCAGTCATGTTCGCCGGTGAACTCGTTGAGGAAGGCGAGTCCCTGGACCTGCTGGCCAATCCCGCACACCCCTATACGCAACTCCTGGTTTCCGCTGTCCCGGACCCCGCACGGGCAGGCTCGTACGATCCCGTCCGCCGGGCCGAACTGCGGCAGGCCGTCATGGCTTCGACCACGTGCGCCTTCGACGGCGACCCGAACCAGGCCTGTTCGGCCGAAGAACCCGTGCGCCACCAGGTTGGAGACCCCGAAAACCGCCACTGGGTGCGCTGCCACCTTTACCGGCCGTGGGCCGGCGCCGCCGGCCATGCCCTGGCGGGCGAACCAACCCAATCCAACCGCCCGGCGTCGTCCGCTCAAGAAGAGGCTTCCGCATGACTGAACTGACCCACCCGCTCGCAACCGTTCCACAGGACGAGTTGGTTGCCCGGGCCGAAGCCGACCCGCTCCGGCCACGCTTCCATTTCGTGTCACCGGCCGGGTGGCTGAACGATCCCAATGGCGTCAGCCAATGGAACGGCACGTACCACCTCTTCTACCAGTACAACCCGGAGGGCGCGTTCCACCACCGCATCCAGTGGGGTCACGCCACCAGCACGGACCTCGTCACCTGGACGGACCAGCCCGTTGCCTTGGAACCGTCTGCAGGACCGGACGCCGAGGGCTGCTGGTCGGGGGTCCTGGTGAACGACGGCGGTACGCCCACCTTGGTGTATTCGGGGCGCTTCGAGGACAGGGAGCTACCCTGCGTCGCCGTAGGATCCCCGGACCTTCTGAACTGGACCAAGGACCCCGCAAATCCCGTGATCGCAGCGCCGCCGGCTGGAGTAGACGTCACGGCGTACCGTGATCACTGCGTCTGGCGTGAAGGAACGAAGTGGCGGCAACTGGTGGGTTCGGGGATCCGCCAGCGCGGCGGTACAGCGTTCTTGTACGAGTCAGCGGACCTGCGGAGGTGGGACTACATCGGGCCGTTGTTCATCGGCGATGCCTCGCAGGGCGACCCTGCGGACACTGACTGGACGGGGACCATGTGGGAATGCGTGGACCTTTTCCGGGCGGGCCACGGTTCGCTGGGGTCTGCACCTGCCGACGGCTCGCCGGATGTGCTGGTCTTCTCCGCCTGGAACGACGGCGACACCCGCCACCCGCTGTACTGGACCGGCCGATACGCCGGGGACAGCTTCGAGCCCGCGGCCCTGCACCGGCTCGACTACGGAGGCCGCTTCTTCTACGCACCGCAATCATTCCAGGATGAGTCCGGCCGGCGCGTCATGTTCGGCTGGATGCAGGAGGGCCGAAGCGATGCCGCGATGGTGGAGGCCGGCTGGTCAGGGGTGATGAGCCTGCCGCGAACCGTCACGGCGGCGGAGGACGGGACCCTCCGCTTCGCACCCGTACCGGAGCTAGAAAAGCTGCGCCGTGACCACGTCAGCCTGCCCGGACACGTGCTGGGCGCTTTGTTGGAACCCCTGAAAACCGGCTTGTCCGGCAAGCAACTCGACCTCGAACTGGACCTCCAGCTGGCACCGGGCGCTCTGGTGCGGCTCGGTGTACTGGGTTCCACTGGCGGAGCCGCCTCCGGCAGCCCCGCCGAGGAAACGGTCATCGAGGTGCGAAGGACGGCTGACGGCGCCGGCAATGGCACGCTCCGTCTGGACCGCACTCGAAGCAGCCTTGATCCAGCCGTTGATGCGGAAGACAAGTCAGGACCTGTCCCCATGCCCGGAGGACGGGTGCACCTGCGCGTCATCCTGGACCGGTCCGCCGTCGAAATTTTTGCCAACGGGATAGCGCTCACCGCCCGCGTCTACCCCACCCTGGGCGGGGAATACGTCAGCCTTGCCGCCGAAGGCACGGCGCAGGTACTCTCCCTCGACGCATGGACCATGGCCGACATTTTTGACGGAGCCCGGAGCCTCTTTCCCTGAACCGGGAGCATTGGGGCTCATCCCGCGGCGCCTGCCTTCGCGGCGTACGCCCTGGCCTCATCATGCACTTTCCGGATGTAGGCATCGGACTGGTTGTAGGCGTAGATCGCTTCGGTCCACCCTTCCGCGGTTGTGAGGTCCCGGCCGCCGGCACACAGATAAATCGCCGCACCAAGGGCGGCGTCGTCGATATTGAAGGGATCCGCCGTTCCGTCCGCGTTCCCGTCCCGCCCTACGAGCTGCCACGTGGAAGGAATGAACTGCATCGGCCCCACGGCACGGTCCCAGCGGGCATCCCCATCCAGGAGACCTGCGTCCGTGTCGGCGATGGCGGCGAACCCGGCACCGTTGAGAACCGGGCCCATAACCGGACGGCTCCCTTGCCCCGAAGCGGTGAGGCTACCGCCGCCGTACGTCCCGTGGGCTGTTTCAACGAAACCCACTGCCGCCAGAGTGTTCCAACCGATCCCGCACGCCGGAGCAGAAGCATTCACGCTCACGGCGGCGGCAACATACGCCCGCAGCGCGCGTTCAGGGATTCCGGTCTGCCCTGCAGCCCAGAATACCCAAGCGGCATTCGGGTTTCTGGTCACGTTCACAGCGGTGGTCATACCGGAGGACAGCACCTCGAGCTCAGCCTCGGCCCTCGGCGGTGGAGAAAAGGCACCACGAGCGTTCGCGGCAGGTTGCCCAAGCGCCCAGACAAAGGACGCGGTGATGGCGCAAACCGCGAACAGGACAAGGACCAGGAGGCGTCTGAGACGAAGCACCGACTAATCAAACCATCCAAAGCCCCCACCATTGACAACGGGCTCAACCGGCGGCACTGATCGGGGCCTGTATCTCCTGCCCGGCCGGAAACCCTCCCAACGTTGCGGCATACCGTGGCTTTCCTGCTGCCCGGTGCCCTGCTCGAGCCCCTGGCCTTCCTGGATCTCGGTTCTTGATCCCCGCGACGCTGGCCTCTACGGCCCCCGCCCCAACCTCAGGTGCGGCCTGTCTCATGAGCCCACATGGCGAGCTCCACCCGATTACGCGCGCCGAGCTTGCGCATCAGGCTGGCCAGATGGGTCTTGACGGTGCTGGGACTGATGTGGAGATCGGTGGCAATCTCACTGCTGGTTCGGCCCTGCGCCACGCGGAGGAGCACTTGCTCCTCACGGGAGGTGAGCGGTTCTATTGGCTGCGCGGATGGTCCCTTCTGCGACCTGGCAAACGTTGCAAGTAGGCGGACGGTCACGCTAGGAGCGATCAGAGCATCACCGTCGGCTGCAGCGTGGATCGCCTGGGTCAGCAGCGCAGGTCCGGCGTCCTTGAGCAGGAAGCCCCGGGCACCGGCCTTCAACGCCCCATGGACGTACTCGTCGAGGTCAAAAGTGGTGATCACCACGATCGGCAGGGGGTCCGTGACGTCGGGTCCGGCGAGCTGGCGGGTGGCTTCGATGCCGTCCATCAGCGGCATGCGGATGTCGAACAGGCACACGTCCGGGTGCAGCTGACGCGCCAGGCCCACCGCCTGGCGCCCATCGGCAGCGGCGCCCACGACCTCGATGTCGGGCTGGGCGTTCAGCAGCATCGTCAGGCCGGTGCGCACGATGTCCTGGTCGTCGGCGATGAGCACCCGGATGGTCATCGGGGAGCGCCCGCTCGGGGCAGCATCGCCTCGACCCGCCACCCACCACCCGCGGACGGGCCGGCGTGGAACGTGCCGCCCAGCAGCCTGGCGCGTTCCCGCATTCCGACCAGGCCGTAGCCCGACGGGCCCCCGCCGGCCGTGCTGGCGGCACCATCATCATCGACCGTCAACCGCACCTGCTCGGCGTCACCCACGACTCGGACGGCTACCCGCGTCGCGCAGCGGGCGTGCCGTCGCGCATTCGTGACCGACTCCTGGGCCAGGCGGTAGAGCGCGGCCCCGACCACGGGGCTGAGATCGTCGAGCTCACCGGACAGCTCCACGTCGACCCGTGGCCCTCCCTCGGCTTGACCGGCAAGCCGAGGGAGGTCAGCAACGCCCGGGCCCGGCGCGAAGTCCACCCCCTCGGAGGCGCGCAGGACACCAACCATGGAGCGCAACTCGGTCAGCGTTCTTGAGGCCGCGTCCTCGATGACAACAAGGGCCTCAGTGGCACGCTCGGGGTGCGACGTTGCGACGGCACGTCCGGCCTGCGCCTGAATGGCGATGCCGGAAACGTGGTGGGCAATCGTGTCGTGAAGGTCACGCGCCAGCTGCTCTCGCTCCCGTGCTCTGGCCTCGTCGATGTCGCGGGTGCGCGCGTACGCGTGGTAACGGATTGCGGCGCCCAGGGCTGCGGCGAACAGGAAGAAGGCGAATGCACCCACCACATCTGCCTGGCTGGTCGGGTCGGCGATGTGGGTGATGACCAGCCAGACCAGGATGACCACCAGGCCGATCGCGGCCTCCCGTCCGGATCCCCACCGGAACAGCGCGTAGGCCAAGACGAGCACGCCCCCGATGCTCGTCAAGAGACCAGCATCCTCGCCCGCGAGGATCCTCGCGACGTCGACAGCCGTCAGCGTGCCAAAGGAGACCGTAACCGCCGCCAGAGGGTGAGTGCGGCGCCACCACAAGGGAGCCAGGACCACCAACACGGCGGCGAGCACCAGCGGGCGCCACATGATGTCCTCGCGGAGCACCGCCTCCACCACCGACCACACCAGGAGCACCGCGACGAGCGCCCCATCCCGCCACACCCGCCGCGGCGGATTCGCCGGCCGAGGCTCAGCCCATAACGAGCGCAGCGCCTTCGTCACCATCTGTCCAGCTTAGAACCAGAGTGGCAGCGGCGGATCAGCCGAAAGCACGAGAGGGAGACCGTGCCATCGGCCAGGCAAACTCCAGCCTCCGGGCCGATGTGCCCCGCCGCCGGGCTCAGCCATCGTGGAACTACCGATCCTGACCACAACAACGGAGCCCATGATGAGAACACGTCAACCCACCACCGCACTGGAAGACCAGCGGATCCCGGTGCAAGCCAAGCTCGCCGCCGCCTGGACCAGCTTGATGTTCTTCTACATCTACGTCGACTACTTCCACCTTTACCAGCCCGGCGCTATCGACCAAATCCGGGGTGGCGGCATCTTTGAATTCGACATCACCCCGACGTTGATGACCATTTTCGTCGCGGTCATAGGAATCCCGGCCCTGATGGTGATGCTCTCCATGACGCTGCCCGCCCGGGTGAACCGCCCTATCAATTTCATCGTGGCAACGCTCTACATCCCCGTCACGGTGTTCAACGCTGCAGGTGCGTCCTCGGACTGGGCACTTTACTACGGCTTCCACATCACAATTGAGGTGCTGCTCCTGGCCTTCATCCTGCGCTCCGCCTGGACCTGGCCCCGCACCGCACCGTCGGCGACCACGCCGACCAGGCATGAGGCCGATCACGCCCAGCAGAAAGCGTGAACCACGAGCAGTCCCCGTCTTGTTCGGAGCCCTCTGCCCCGGTGCCGCGGTGAGGACCTTGGGCTTGCGAACTTAATCCTAAGCATGCTTATGATGGTTACAGTCGGATGGGGATGCGACTGTGAGGGGAATCGAGAAGGGTGCGCTCAGCGAACGGGGCGCACCTTTTTCGTGCCCGGAGGCTTGTCCGCTGACTTCTGGTCCCTACGTGGGCAAATTCCGGCCCTGATGCTGCGGAGTTGCGTCCGAGAATGAAAGCGGCACAGTCCTAGACTTTCGGTATGCACCCCTTAGTGGGAACCGGCTTGGTGTTCCTCGCCGCGATTGCCTGGTCGGTCACCATCGTGACCATGCTGATTGTTCTGGTCAAAGCCCGGCGCCGGCCGTCAGCCCACGTCAGGCGAGCAGTCCAGGATGCGGAGATCCAAAGCTCCGATGAAAGAGCGGCTTAGCCGAGGCTGGGTGCCACCGGCGGGCGTGTCCTCCGCTTTGGCTCGCACGGCTAGGCTGCTGCGTTCTTCGTAATGCGGTCCGCCGAGAATAGGGCCACAGTCCGCAATAGGTGCCGGACTGGCTACTCCTGGGCCTCGGTCCTGGCTCCATCTTCGAGATCGCCGGCAGCAATCCTCTCGGCCGCGCACCGGCGGATACCGCTTTATGCAGTTTTATAGGCGCCCACTCGGTTGCCCGCGCCGCAGCAACACCAAGGGCCCGGCCGTTCAGATCCAGGGCCCTTGAGGGAGCCGTTCCTAGTCGTCGATGGCTTTCCGGTCGATGGACTTGAGGGCGGCGAGCCGTGCTTCCACTTCGGTCTGCTCACCGAGGTCTTCCAGGGAGGCGAACTGGGCATCCAGGGATGAGGAGGCGAGTTCCTGCTGGCCGCGGACCGTGGCTTCCTGGCGGCGGATGCGCTCCTCATACCGGCCGATGGCCGACGTCGGGTCGCCAGCGTCCAGGGACTTGAGCGCATCGTGGACCTGGGACTGGGCGGCTGCCGTCCGGGACCGGGCCACCAGTTCGTTGCGTTTGGCGGTCAGCTCGTGCAGCTTGCCCTTCATCTGGTCGAGCCCGCCCTTGAGCTTGTCGACGATCTCATTCTGCGCGGCCAGGCCGGGCTCCTGCCCCTTGGCCGTCGACTCGGCGGTCATCTGCCGCTGAAGAGCGAGCTTGGCAAGGGCATCAAATTTGTCGGCGTCCACACCGTTCCCGGCGGCCCGGAACTCATCAGCTTTGCGGGATGCGGCGATGGCCTTGTTGCCCCAGGTGTTGGCGTCGTTCACGGCCCGCCTGTAGTCCTCTTCGGCCATGCGGACGTTGCCGATGGTCTGCGCGACGGCGGCTTCGGCTTCGCGGATGTTGGCCGAGTAGTCCCGGACCATCTGGTCCAGCATCTTCTGCGGGTCTTCCGCGGAGTCCAGGAGGGCGTTGATATTGGCCTTGGCGAGCTGGGCAACGCGGGCGAAAATACTCTGCTTCACGGGGGTCTTTCTATAGGGGGTGGAATTCGAATTTTATGTGTACGGCGCCGCCGGGACCACTCCCCGGACCCACCGGCCCGGTTACTCCCGCTGCCTGCCGGGCGTCCTGATGCCGGTCAGAGGACGTTTTGTCTGGAGTTGCACTGAGCAGCGTGGACAGTAATGGCGATGCTGATCATGAAGCTAAGGAACAAAGCCAGGAACCCGACCGCGACGGCAACAAAGTAGCTTGCCGGATCAGGTACGGAATCGACTACCGGTTCCATGTAGAACCAGATCGTGGCACCGGCGCTAACGCCCAAAACTGCAATCAATCCGGTAAGAACCCAGGCTGCAATTGCAACGATGATCAACTTCATGACTCCCCCAATCCGGGGCCTCCCCCGTCGTTTAGATCCTAGCCGTGCGGGTACTGCCAGCAAGATGGGCCCCATTGGGGCGTTCCCTGGGGTCGGGCTTACCACCCATATGTCATGTATGCGAGTCTTCTGCCTCGGATACGCGCGCGTCTCTGCCGATGGACCAGCGCCCGATCGCTGAGGCCGCACCGACGGTCGCCCAGAGCCCCAGCCACCCGGGGTGCCATCCGAAGCCGAGCAGCCCGGCCACGGCCCAGAAAGCCAGTGTCGGCACCACAAAGAACGCCGCAATATGGATCCACTGTTCAAGTACCGGGCGCAGCAGGTAAGCCAGTACCCACGCCAGGGGCGCGGCGAACACCAGGGCTATCCCGTACCCGTAGAAGGCCAGGGAGAGTCCGGCGCCCCAGAGGTACCCGGCATCTTCGCCGTCCCGCACCGTCGGCACACCAAGCACGAAGAGGGCAACGGTGAGCATGGCGCCCACCCAGAGCGTGGTGGCGATCAGCCAGCCCTTGATGAACGAGGAGGCGTCGAGGACGACCCGCTGCTGTCCGCTCATCCCCCAGCTCATTTTGCGGCGAGTTCTTTGCGGCGGAAGGTCCCCGCGATAGAGAGCTTCCTGCCGTACCCGGTGGACCAGCATTGGAAGAGGTGTACGGCCAGGCGCAGGACCAGGAAGTCCGTCCGCAAGTTTCGAATGTGCACAAGCGGCTCCGCGGCCGCGTCCCCCAACGTCATGCTGCCAGCCTATCTGTCGCCCGGACTGGGGCTTGCCTGTCGGCGTGAGTGAGGAACGGACAGGTAGCCGGACCCATCGTCCGAGTACATCAGCAGCACTCCATCCTTTGTGAGAGGGCTTCAAACATGAGCTCCTGCTTCCTGCCACGGCACCCCCGGTGTGATAGCGCCGCCCCATGGCACGTTGGAAACGGCTATCCGAAGGGGAAATACTCAGCGTACTGTCAGTAGCGGCGTCCCTGTCCTAGATATTGGCGACTTTTCTATCGAAGGAGCATGAAGCGTATGTGGTTTGATACGTGGCCGGAAATTCTCCGTGTCCTGATTATCGGTTCGGTGTCGTATGCCGCGTTGGTAGTGCTCCTACGGGTCACGGGCAAAAGGACATTGGGGCAGCTGAACGCGTTCGACTTCATCGTGACAGTCGCCTTCGGATCCACGCTGGCGACCATCCTGCTCAATTCAGATGTCGCCTTCCTTGAGGGATTGACGGCACTCGCGCTGCTGGCAGGCCTTCAGTTTCTCGTGGCGTGGGTATCAGCACATGTGCCTGGAGCCAGGTCAGCTGTGACGTCACGGCCGGTGGCGCTGGTGGTGACGGGGAAACTTCAGCATGCCCAGCTGCGCAGCAACCGTCTCAGCGAATCCGAGGTGCTGCAGGCGGTCCGTGCCACCGGTTCCGGTGACCTATCTGACATTGCAGCGGTGGTTCTTGAAACCAACGGGACCATCAGCGTCATTCCCAACAGCAAACTCGGTAACGGGTCTGCTCTTGATGGTGTCCAGGACGCTCCCCGGCCCGGACATCCATGACGGACCACGAACACCCGTCTGGCGGCAAGGGCGCGCGTTTAGGAAGCGGCCGGCTTCGCCGCGCTGAAATACTGGCCCGACGGTTGGATAAACCGATGGGGATCCTCGGCGTGATCTTCCTCTTCGTAGTACTCGGCCAGCTGGTGGCCAAAGATCCCGCCATGGTCAACGCCTTCACGGTCGCGGGTTGGTTGTTCTGGGCTGTGTTCGTCGCTGAATTCCTGTTACGCGCCTACATTGCAGGTTTCAGTAAGGACTTTTGGCGGAAAAGCTGGTGGCAGGTCATCTTCCTGCTGCTACCGTTCCTGCGGTTCTTCCGGGCACTGCAGGCACTTCGGCTGCTGCGTGTCGCGAGAGTCGCCCGCTACGGCTCCATCCTTTCAGCCGGCATCCGCGGTTCCCGCTCGGCAGGACGCCTTTTGACCAGCAGGATCGGCTGGCTTAGCGCGGTCACCGCGGTGGTCATCCTCGCCTCCAGCCAACTCCTCTACGTAACAGGAGAGCACAGCTCCTACGCCCAGTCCCTGTACGAGTCGGCCATGGCTGCGATCACCGCTGACGGCATCACCGGCACAAGCACCTTCTCACGCATCATCCAGGTCCTGCTGGCCATCTACTCGGTGGCCGTCTTCGCCACGCTTGCAGGTACCCTCGGAGCCTTCTTCCTCCGACAAAAGGAATGAGGAAACCGAAGTTCACGGTCCATATCCCCCTGCTGCCCGCCAATCAGCGTGGCCCGTAGCCCGGGAACGGATGTCTCATTTGCATGCCCGCAGCCGGTGGGGATGGACTTCAAGCAGAGTTACAGGCGCGTCAAGAATGACCCAGCCCCATCACGTGTGCATAACACCGGGTTGTCCAAACAGGTCAGGCACGTAGCCTGAATAGTGGAGGGCATTGCGGAGCCGGCACCGGACCCGTATGCGGGCAGGGATGGGGACCTACCATCCCGGGGCCCGGAAAATCCGGGACACTTCCCAAGGCAATATGCCCCCCCGGCGCAGCAGTCGCCGGCATCAACCAACACGCGAGTATGCTCTTATGCGCCCGCCGGGAAGGAACACCATTCGGCTGCCCCTAGAAGCCTGAGGTTACAGCTGTTGCGAAGACACGCAGGCTAGCAGCCTCCCTGGTGCGATTCGCCGAAGTCCCGATTGACATAAAACCCCGTACGGCCATCAGACCGACGGGCAACCCGGAAGGACGCTACATGAAACACGCAAAACGTTTTCTCGGCGCAATGCTGGCACCAGGTATTGCGGCCCTACTTCTAACGGGGTGCACGCCCCCGCCTGAAGAGGACCTATACGCGATAGCGGTGGGGTCAGACGACGACTTTGCCGGTCTTGAACTGCGCAGCATATTCATTGTCAGCTCTGCGGAAAGCGAGCCGGGCCGTATCCTGGGCACGATCTTCAATAAGACTGACAAGAACATCGATCTTGTCATAGGGGACCGAGACGACGAGCTGCCCTTGAGCATTCCGGCTGGGGGGAAGGTGGAATTTCAGGACTCCCCGGCCGTCCTCGGCAGCACAGAAGCAAGGCCGGGCGCGCGCACCGACCTGACCGTCAAAGCTCAGGGCGACACGATGACTTTTGACGTGGCCGTACTCGACGGAACATTGGAGCAATACGCCCCCTTTGTTCCAAAATAGGTTACTCAGTCACCTGACACGAGTCGCGACCATGCTCACGCGGCGACGGAGTAAGGCACACGCTTTCCCAGTCGCCGTACATTTTTCGGCCCTGCCCGTCATACGAAAGTAACTGAACCTTTGGCGTCCTCAGGTTAAGGCTGAGAGGCAAGAGATCCAAGGGTGGCCCTGGCCCCGCCCTCGTGGAGCTTGTTCAGCGCTTCGGAGTAGGCACGGATGAACAGCTCGTTGTCTGCCAGGTCTCCGAAGACCTGGCGGTTGGAGAGGAACGCCAAGGGCTCCTGGCGTTGGCGGGCCGCAGCTGCCATCAGGGGCTCTTTGATCCGGTCAACGACGTCAATGGTGTTTCCCTGCTCATCCGTACCCTCTGCGTAACGGGCCCAGCTGGCCACTATCGCGGCAGAGCGGTGTATTTCCCCGCCCCGTTCGAGGTTCGTCCGGATGACAGGCAACAGCCATTTCGGGATGCGGTCGGAACTTTCGGCGCACAGGCGGGCGAGAGTGTCCCGAATGTGCTCATTGGAGAAACGGTCAATAAGGGTTTGCTTGTAGCTGTCGAGGTCTATTCCCGGCACAGGCTCCAGGGTCGGGGTTGCTTCTTTGTTCATGTAGTCCAACAGGAACCGGGCAAACAATGGGTCCTGCGCGGCTTCATGAGCGTAGGTGTAGCCGGCGAGGTGGCCAAAATAGCACATGCCTTGATGGCTGGCGTTGAGCAGGCGGAGTTTCATGAGCTCATATGGTTCTACGTCGGCGACGAGTTGGACTCCGACATCCTCCAATGGGGGGCGCCCAAGGCTGAAATGGTCTTCGAGGACCCATTGCTCGAATGGTTCGCAGACCACCGGCCAGGCGTCCTCGACACCATATTCCCGCACTGCGGTCAGGCGGTCCTCGTCGGTGGTCACGGGAGTGATGCGGTCGACCATGCTGTTGGGGAAGGGGACATTGCCTCGGACCCATTCGCCAAATTTTGGATCCTTGAGGTCAGCGAAGGCCGTAAACATCTCACGGGCAACGTCACCGTTTCCCTGGATGTTGTCGCAGGACATGACGGTGAACGGGGCGAGTCCGCGCTGCCTCCGGCGGGCCAAGGCGGCGGTAATGAGGCCGAAGGTTGTTCGAGGGGCGGTTTCCGGTTGAAGGTCGTGGACGACGTCGGGGTTGTCCGCGTTGAACTTTCCCGTGACGTGGTGGAAGTTGTATCCACCTTCGGTGACGGTGAGTGAGACGATTCGGATGGCAGGCGAAGCCATCTTCTCAATCACTGCTTCAGGATTGTCGGGGGCGAAGAGGTAGCTGGTGATCGAGCCAATGACTCCGGCCTGCCTGGTGCCGTCGGCATGCTTCACAGTAAGGGTGTAAAGGCAGTCCTGGCTGTCCATGACTTTCTTCATGCGGGCATCGCCGGGCAGGACCCCGACGCCGCAGATGGCCCAGTCATGGGCTTTTCCGGCATTCATGAGCCGATCCAGGTACATCGCCTGGTGCGCTCGGTGAAAGCCGCCGACTCCGAAATGGACGATGCCCTCTGTCAGCCTTGACCTGTTGTATGCAGGCTTGCTGACCGGACCGGGAATGCTGGACAGGGTGTAATTGCTCAGGGTTGCCATGGTGTGCCTATCCTTCGAGGGGGGAACGATGGGTTTGCCAGCGGACCCAGATCGGCCAGTCCCGGTGGGTTGGCGCCCGGCCGGGAGCAGGTGATGCCGGCTGCTTTGTTCGCGTAGCGGGCCAGGACATGAAGCTGGTCCTGCGTGATTTCTTGGAGGCGTGCCCGGCCTGCGGCACCGAGTGCGTCTAACTGCCGGAGCCCGGAGATCAGTGCGGACATGAAGGAGTCCCCCGCTCCGACGGTGTCTGCTACCTCGACCCTTTCGCCAGTGATGTCCACCCTTCCGGAGCGGCTGAGGAGGACGGGCCCGTTGACGCCGCGGGTCAATGCCACCAGGGCCGGCCCCAGGGCCAGCCATGCGTTCATTGATTCTTCCAGGGTCCTGTCGGGGTAGAGCCAGAGCAGGTCCTCATCGCTGGCTTTGACGATGTCGCTGGCAGCAACGAAGTCCTCTGCCTGTTTCCGGGCGGCTGCTTTGTCCGGACTGATTGCCGGCCTGCAGTTGGGGTCGAAGCTGATGGTGGCGTGACGGCGGGCTCCTTCGAGCAGGCCCATCACTGATTTGCTGCCCGGGGGCAGAACCGTGGCGATGGATCCGGTGTGGACGTGCCGGGAGCTTTCCGCCGCTGCAAGAGCCGGGATGGAGGCCCCGTTGATGTCCCAACTGATGGCGAAGGTGTAGCGGGCGGCTCCAGTGTCGTCCAGAGTCGCCAGAGCTGTTGAGGTGGGCTGGGATCCGCCGACGATTGGTTCGACACCATTGTTGGCCAGGTGCTTAGCGATCAACTGGCCGTACGCGTCCTCGGCGAAGTGGGTGACGAGTTTGGTGTGAAGGCCCAACCGGGCGCAGCCGACGGCCACGTTCAGGGGGCTCCCGCCCGGGTGCGTCTCGGGTGCTGCATTCCCCTGGCGGGGACCTTCGATAATGTCCACGAGTGCTTCCCCGATGACAGTGACCAGGGCTTTGCTGTCGGAATGATTCGGTTCCGGGCCGATCCCCTGTGATGACATGGCTGCTTCCTTGCAGGTCGGTGCTGGATGTGGCTGCTGATGCTTCCGGGCTACCGGGTTCAGCGGCCCGGGTAGACCACGGCCTTGAGTTGACCGGGCTGTTTGCCTGCCGTGAGCGCCTCTTCGGACTCGGCGAGGGCGAACTTGCCGGTGACCAGGATGTCGAGGTCCACTTTCCCGTCGGCGATCAGCTGGATAGCCAGGGGCCAGGTGTTGGTATAGCGGAACACCCCGGAGAGCCAGATCTCCCGGTTCTGGAGGTAGGAGACGGGGAGTTCGACGTCGTCCGCGCCCAGGCCGACGAGGATGACCCTGCCGGCCGGGGCTACGGCCTTGATTCCGGAACGGACCGCCTGAGGTGCGCCGGACGCGTCAATGAACGCGTCGACGTCGAGCCCTTCCACGCTGTCCGTCCTGGCATTGAGCGCGTGCGTTGCGCCGTGTTCCAGGGCGAACGAGAGCCGGTCTTCGGCGATGTCGCTGATGTAGATCTCGGTGGCGCCGAAGGCGCGCGCGGCCTGGGCGGCGATGATGCCGATGGGCCCGGCTCCGGCGATCAGCACCCGGCTGCCGGGCTTGATCCCTGCCCGTTCACAGGCCCAGAGACCGACGGAGAGCGGTTCGATGAGGGCGGCTGCCTCGTCGCTGACACTGTCCGGGATGTCGTAGGCGAAGTCGGACTGGATGGTCACATACTCGGCGAACGCGCCGTCCACCGGCGGGGTGGCGTAGAACTCGATGTCCGGGCAGAGGTTGTACCGGCCAGCCTTGCATTGCTTGCAGGTCCGGCACGGGCGCTGGGGTTCGACGGCGACGCGCCGGCCGATGCGGGCCTGGTCCACGGCGCTTCCGACGGCGGCGATCCGCCCGGAGAGTTCGTGGCCGAGGATGAGCGGGTGGTCCACCACGTAGGGGCCGATCCGGCCGTGCTCGTAGTAGTGGACGTCGCTGCCGCAGACGCCGACGGCGGCCACCTGCACCAGGACCTGGTCGGCGTCGAGTTCCGGGAGGGGCAGGGTCTCCATGGTCATCTCGCCCTGGCTTTTGAGGATGTTGGCGCGCATGGTGGCGGGCAGTACGGGACCCGTGGCGGGTGACTGGGCGGTTGTTGTTGTCATTGAAGTAATCCTTGAAAGAGTTTGATGAGGTTTTGGTGAGGGCTATTTCACGGCGCCGAGGGAGAGGCCCTGGACGAGTTTGTCCTGGGCGGCGAAGCCTGCGAACAGCACCGGAAGGGAGATCACGACGGCGGCCGCGCAGACCTGGGCGAGGAAGAGGCCCTGGCCGGAAACGAAGCCGGTGAGGAACACGGGCGCCGTGCCTGCCACCACGCCGGTGAGGACCCGGGCCAGGAGCAGTTCGTTCCAGCTGAAGATGAAGCAGATCAGGGCGGTGGCGGCGATGCCGGGCATGGCCACGGGGGCGATGATTTTGCGGAGGATGAGCAGGAGGTTGGCGCCGTCGATCTGTGCTGCCTCCAGCATTTCTTCAGGCACCTCGGCCAGGAAGGACCGCATCATCCAGACGGCGATGGGCAGGTTCATGGAGGTGTACATCAGGATCAGGAACCAGATGTTGTCCAGGGCCCCCACGGTCCGCGCGAAAAGGTAGAGCGGGAGGATGGCCGCGACCACGGGCATCATTTTGGTCGAAAGGAAGAAGAACATGACGTCGGTCCACTTCTTCACCGGCCGGATGGAGAGCGCGTACGCTGCCGGGAAGGCCAGGAGCAGCACGAGGACCGTGGACAGGATCGAGGCGGTGGCGGAGTTGATCAGCGATGGCCACGGGCTGACGCCGGACGTTTCGCCGAAGAATTCCCGGTACGCGTCCAGGGTGAGGTTTGCGGCGATGGACGGCGGGTTTGTTGCGGCGTCGGTCTCGGAGTGGAACGAGGTGAGGATCATCCACAGGACCGGGACTGCGAAGAGAAGCGCCAGCAACCAGGCTGCAATGCCGGCGGCGGTGTTGTTGCGGGTGGGGTCCATGCGTGCCTTGCCGCGGCGTGGAGCGCGGCCGGAGTTCAGTGCGGTGGGCGGTGTGGAACGGGCAGGGCCGAAGTTCTGCGGTGCAGCGGGGGTGAGGGTGCTCATCGTGCTGCCTCCTTCTTGAAGAGTGAAAAGACGGTGCGGAGTGCGAAGGTGGCCACGATGATGGTGCCGATGACCACCACGACGCCGGCGGCGGATGCCAGGCCGTATTCGTTGGCGAAGTAGAACGTCTGGTAGATGGCGTAGGGCAGGTTGGCAGTGCCCAGTCCGCCGGCGGTGAGGGTGAAGACCGCGTCGAAGTTCTGCACGATGTAGATTGCGCCCAAGAGTCCGCCGAGCTCCAGGTACTGGCGCAGGTGCGGCAGGGTCAGGTGCCGGAAGATCCCCCAGGGTGTGGCGCCGTCCATCTGGGCAGCTTCCACGGTGTCCATGGGACGGGACTGCAGGCCGGCCAGCAGGATGAGCATCATGAAGGGCGTCCACTGCCACACCAGGGAGAGGATCACAGCCATCATGGGTGCCTGCGAGAGCAGGTCCAGTTGCGGCGCCGCAGCGCTGCCGAACAGCGACCAAATCCAGGTCAAGATTCCGTTGATCAGCCCGTAGGTGGGATTGAGCAGGGCGTGCTTCCAGATCAGGGCCGCTGCCACCGGCACCACCAGGAACGGGGCGATCAGCAGGGTCCGGGCCAGGCCGCGGCCAATGAACTTCTTGTCCAGCAGCAGGGCCAGTCCCAGGCCGATCAGCAGGCTGATCAGCACTACGGAGACGGTGAGGAGGATGGTGGTGAAGATTGCCTGGCGCAGATCAGGGTCGGTCAGGACCGTGGCGTAGTTCTCCAGCCCTGCAAAGGCGGTCTTGTCCGGGCTGAGGCTGTTCCAGTTCATGAACGAGATGATCAGGGTGGCCACGAATGGAAGCTGGGTGACCAGGATCAGGAAGATCAGGGCCGGCAGCAGCGGTGCACGCCGTGCCCAGGCCAGGGCGCGTTCCCGTTGCCGGGCATTTTGTGAAGGTGTGGCTGCATTGCGTCCCGGACGGGAGATGCGCGCCGTTGCGGTAGTCATGATGTTCTCCTGCGGTTCGGTTAAGGCTGTTTGTACTTGTCGCCGACCTTTTGGGCGGCTTCCTGGCCCTTGGCCAGCGCGTCTGCCACGCTGCCCTGGCCGGCGATGGCGGAACTGACGCCTTGGGACACGTTTGTGCCGAGGGCTGCGAATTCGGGGATGCCCACGAACTGGATCCCGACGGCGGGACGTTCCTGCGCACCGGGGTTCTTCGGGTCTGCGTTTTCGATGGCGAAGCGTTCTGCCTCGAAGAACGGGGCGGCCTTCTGGAACTCCGCGTTTTCGTAGGTGGAGATGCGCTTGCCGGACGGGACCTTCGCCCAGCCGAGCTCGGAGGCGACGAGTTCCTCGTAGTCCTTGGAGCTGGCCCAGGCAATGAACCGCTCGGCAGCGTCCTGCTTCTTGGACGCGGCCTGCATAGCCCAGGACCAGGTCCACAACCAGCCGGAAGAGGCGGTTTCCTTGACCGGCGCCTGCGCGTAGCCGATCTTGCCCTTGACCGGGGAGTCGTCAGCTTCCAGGGCGCCTGCGGCGGACGTCGCGTCGTACCACATGGCCACATTGCCCTGGCTCATGTTGTTCAGGCACTCGGTGAACCCTGCCTGTGCGGCGCCTGCTTGACCGTGCTCGCGGACCAGCTTGGTGTAGAACTCCACAGCTTCGGTGAACTCCGGGGAGTTGACCTGGGCATTCCAGTCTTTGTCGAACCAGGTCCCGCCGAAGGTGTTCACCACGGTGGTCAGGGGTGCGAAAACCTGGCCCCAGCCCGGCTGCCCTCGGAGGCAGATGCCCTTCATGCCCGGTTCCGCGCCGTCCACCTTTGCCGCTATGTCAGCCACCTCATCCCAGGTGGGCTTGGCCGGCATGGTCAGGCCCTCGGCCTCCAGGATGTCCTTGCGGTACATCAGGAAGGAGGACTCCCCGTAGAACGGTTCGCCGTACAGTTTGCCGTCCTCACCGGTGAGGGACGCTGTGTAGGCGGGCAGGATGTCGTCCTGGTCGAATGCCGGGTCCTCCGCCACGTCGTCCAGCGGCGCCAGCCAGCCGTTGGCGGAGTAGAACGGAATCTCATAGTTGGACAGGGAGGCGACGTCGTACTGACCGGCCTGGCTGGAGAACTCCTGGCTGATCTTGGCCCGGACGTCGTTCTCCGGCAGGATCGTGTAATTGACCCTGATCCCTGTTTCCTTGGTGAAGTTATCTGCCGTGAGTCGTTGCAGGTCCTCCATCTGGGGGTTGTTGACCATCAGGACACTGATGCTGTTCGGGTCTCCGGCGGAATTGCCGCCGCCGGCACCTGCACAGGCCGAGGCACTCAGCGCAACACACAAAGCGCCGGCGGCCAGGGTCGCAGCACGCATTTTTGGGCGCATTAAGGACTCCTTTGTTCTTCAGGGGTGCACAGTCACCGCACCTCGACTGCCGTGTCGGGGTACAGGACCGGGGCGAGGACTTTGACCGGAGTTTCCGTTGTGCCTCGCTGATGTTCTTCCAGATTAGGTGGGAGGTGCAGGTCACAACTAGCGCCCTGGTTGCCGATTTCTGATACTTATTTTCCCGCCGCCACCCCGGGGAAGGCGCTACTCTGGGACCAGGACCACCAACGCCTGTCCGGAGTTCATAACCGCCCATCGCCAACGGAGCACCACGATGACCGCCGTGAATACTGCTGACGGAGCCACGGCAAGGCTCGCCGAACGCTTGCTGGGGATGCGGGCAAACCGCGAGGTCATCCCGCCTGACCCCAACCATTCGGTCCGGTGGCACCAGCACAGCTATCCCAGCCCGCTGGCACGGTGGAACTACCATCCCGAGTACGAGATCCACTTAATCCGCAAGGGCACGGGAAAGTTCATTGTTGGAGACCATATCGGCACGTTCGAGGCTGGCCACGTTGCCTTGGTGGGGTCCGGCCTGCCGCACGACTGGGTCAGTGACCTTGAGCCCGGTGAGGTACTTGAGAACCGGGATGCCGTGATCCAGTTCGACGGCAGATGGGTTGAGCAGGCGGCGGCCCTGGTTCCCGAACTGGCCGAGGTGAGGCCGCTGCTGGAGCAGTCCCAGCGGGGGATTGAGTTCCTGGGCGTTTCAGCTGAGGAGGCGGCCGCGGCCATCGAGGCGATGGGCACTTCTACCGGACTGGAGCGGCTCCAGCATCTGTTCTCCCTCTTCGGAATCCTGACCCGGGCCCCCCAGGAGGAGCGGCGCTACCTTGCCGAGGAATGGTTCAGGCCGCAGCTCGACGGACAGGCCGCCGCCGTCGTCGACCTTGTCCTGGAGTATGTGTTCAGCAACCACGCCGGCAGCGTCAAGATGTCCGAGGCAGCGGCACTGGTGGGCATGCCCGAACCCACTTTTTCCAAGTACTTCAAGCGCGCCACCGGCCAGAATTTCAGCGATCTCGTAAGGAAGCTCCGCCTGGCCCACGCCCGGAGCCTGCTGGAACGCAGCGATAAACCAATTTCCGAAATCTGCTACGAAGTCGGCTTTACCAACCTCTCCAACTTCAACCGACATTTCATGAACGACGCCGGGGAAACACCGCGGACCTACCGCCGGCGCGTCCAGAAATCCTAGTCAGCGCAGGCGTCCGTGCTCGTGGCGGCATTCGCGTCCCGTTAGCTGAGCGTAGCCCCTGTGCGCTGTGCGCAGGCCTCCAGCAGAAGGTCCGCCATTTCGCGAACAAAGCCGACCTGGTCTGGGGCGCAGCGCTGACAGTCGTGACCCTGCCTGAAAGATCATCCAGGACATACCCATTGATCATGAGGACCGAGCCGATGCCGCGAAAGAAGTTAGCTCAGGCCGGGCGCCAGCCGTCGTTCACCTCACCTTCGATCGGGTGGGTGATAGCCGCGGTCAGCCCGATGATCCGTTGGGCAGGTATCCACAGGCCGATCTCTGTCCCCTGCGAGCTCGTCGACCGCACGGCCATGATCTCTGCGCCCCGCGGTGGCACCGGGGACCGCCGTGTCGGGATGTCCGGGAGCTCCCAGGAGCGGCGCAAGGGACGGCGCCTGATGGGGCCCGGCGGAAAGGTGCCGGGCAGTGTAGCGACGACCGTGAGGACATGGGGCGGTTCGGTCTCTGGATCGGCGCTGGTCAGCAGGCTGGCCACGTAGCCGCGCCCGGCGATCCGGAGCACGTCGATGATCTTCAGGGTCAGCTCGGGCCGCGGCTCGACCCAGCCTGGCACGAGCAGGGTCTGCTCCGCGACCCGTCCAAGTGGGTCTGCCACCCGCACGGTCGCCTTAACCGGCACGGACGGGTCGTCGCGGCGTCCCCAGACCAGCAGCGGCGTGCGCCCGGCCGTACGCGGCAGCCGCTGCACGACCGGACCTGCGGTGGTGTCGGGCGGGGTGGACTCATCCGCCACCCGTGCGGTCGCCTCGAGCGGCTGGACCGGACCGGTGACCGCGCCCAGCGTCACCTGGACCGTATGCGACCCCGCGGGTACCACCCGGTCCGCGGCGGTGGTCGCCGTCCGGACCAGAAGCCCCGTGTTGTCTGCCCCGACCACCTCCGCGACGAGTTCGTCGAGCTGCGGCGCCGCCGGCGGCAGGACGACGGCGGTGACCACGTCCGAGGCCGGTGACACCACGCCGCGCTCGGCGGAGACGGGTACTGTGCGCTCCGGCACGGCGACGGCCCGCAGGTGCCACGGCTCCCACGAGGGCGGCAGGGCGCCCGACCAGTCCGCGGTCCAGACCCGCTGGCGGGTGATCGGGTCCAGCCGCGGATCCGCCGTCACCGGATCGAACGCGGCGCCCGCCGGAACCTGGGCCAGGGGCGGTCCCATCGTCAGGTGGTCGCGGGCCGCGAGCTCGGACCGCGTCGCGAACACCTCGAAGGCGGTGACTGGGATCGGCGAGGCCGCCTCGATGGCCACGGTGAGGCTGCCGTCGGTCTGGACGGCGGGCCGGACGAGCGGCGTGGCGGGCCGCCGCAGCCGCGGCGCGGCCACCGCCTGCAGGTGGGCGTGCGCGGGCAGGCCGCCGCCCCCGGCCGGCCAGGGCGATTCGACCCCTGTGGTCGTGACGGCCGTGACGAGGAAAACGTGGATGTCCTCGCTCCCCCGGGCCAGGGTCAGATCGGCGGCGGCCGGGACGGCCGGCACCTCAGCGGCCCGGCGGAAGCCGAGGGGGCGCTGGGCGGCGGGCGCGGCGTCGTACAGGTCCCACAACTGCTGGAGCCGGACGCCGAGCGGAAGCGTCCGGTCCGGCGGGCTGCCGGGCGCGAGCCGCTGGCGCAGCGTGGTCTCCGAGGCCTCCCAGACGACGACCCGGTCCACGTGCGGGCCGGCCAGGCCCGACCAGCCCACCTTCACGTGGGACACGCCCTGCGCGTCCGGAGTGCTGCCCAGCGGCACCCCCGGCGGCAGCGGCGGCGGCGTCGGCACGGCGGGGACCGGGCTGCCCGCGACCGCCGTGGCAGGCTGTGCGGGCACGGGCACCCAGACGCTGGGGGCGGCGATGCCGGGCGCGGTCTGCCGGGCCCAGACCTGGACTCCCCAACGCGAGACCGCCCCGAAGTCCAAGCCGGGCCCAAGCAATGTGAGCCGGTAGGAGCGCGCCTCGCCGCCCTGCTCCGGGGCGCCCCAGCCCGGCGCTACCGAGCCGTCCTCGCGCAGCGGCACCAGGGTCCCCGCAGACGCCGTGGCCTCGTCGCCGGTGAACGTGAGGGTACTGGCCTGCCCGAGGTTGGGCGCCGGCGGGGGCAGCGTCGGCGGCGTCCCAAACGGCGGCGGCGTCGAGCCGGTGGGCATCGGATAGAACACCGCGCGCAACTCTATCGCCGCGGGTGTGCGCTGCGTCCACTCTGTGGCCAGGTCGACGGTCAGCACCGACGGACAAACCGGGGAGCCCGCATACGTGGCCAGGAGCGTGAGATGCGTGAGCCGCGGCGGCGCCACACCCGGCGAGGAGGTGGTCAGCTCCACGTCCTCCCAGCGCGACCAGACGCCGAAGATGTCGCACTGCGCCACCGCGTACCCCCGGTCGACCGACCCGTCGACGGGCAGCTCCTGGTCGCCCTGAACGACCTTTGGCCTGTCCGCGCCGGCCAGGGTGGTGTCGTCGGCGTCGGGGCGGGGGATGGCCCGCGGCTGTGACCCGCCGAGCAGCCGCTCCGGCATCAGGTCCTCGGCAGATCCCGCGCCGTGACGCCAGCCGGCGAAGGCATGCGCGACCGGCCCGGTCATCGTCGCCAGGCGCGGGCCCGGCCGCCAGCTGACCTCAATCGCCTCGCTGAACGGCCCGTCGGGGAGCGCCGGCGGCAGCAACGCCGCCCGGGCGGCCCGCAGGTCCACGACCGGCGGCACCACCGCGTGCCGCTGCACCGGAGGGATGTACGCGGCCGCCTCGACTCCGTCGCCGAGGACCGAGCGCCGGTAGTGCCCGGTGACGAGGTACTCGAGCTCGCCCTGCCGGCCGGGCATAAGCTGGGCCAGGTCGGCGGCCCGGTAGGCGGTGCCGAAGCCCGTCGCGAGGTTCCCCGCAGGGTCGGTGCCCGCGGCCAGCAGCAGGAGGGCTAGCGGCTTGAGCCGGGCGGTCGCGGGCTGGTCGGCGGCGGTGCCGTCAGCGCGGGAGGGAGGGTCGACGGCGCGCCGGTCCTCGAGCGCGTGCTGGTCCGTCTCGGCGGTCCCGGACGCGTAGAGCGGGCGCAGCTCGGGCAGGAGGAACGTGCGGGTCTCCTCCACCAGCCCGTCGGCGTCCGAGGGCTTCCACGGCGGGGCGGCCCTGCCGGTCTCAGTCACGGGGTACCAGCCGAGCGGTACCCCGGCCCGGTCGATGCGCTGGGCGGCGGCCTTCGGCGGTGCGGCCGGCGCCACGACGAGGCCCTGCTCGTCGGGAACGTACTCGCCGAGCTCGTGGCCGTCGACCGGCAGGCCGACGCGCTCGAGCGGCTGCCAGTCGTCGGCGTCGACCACCTCCTGCACGGTCTGGATCCGCACCGCGAGCGCGTGCGCGTTGACCAGGACGGCGTGGGTGGCCGCACCCGCGCTGGCGGTAAGCGTCACGGTGGGGCTGCCGGCAGGTGCCACGGTGGCGGTGCCGACGGCGCCGGCGGGGTCCAGCCCGGTCCGCAGCAGGAACAGCGCGACCGGCCGGGCCGGGTCCTGCACCTGGGACCGGACCTGCACGTGCGCGGCCTCCTCACCGCCCCACCAGACCAGCTCCCCCTCGTCGACGGGGACGCCGATTAGCTCGGCGTTCCGCAGCCGGCGGTCCCGCACCGGCCGGCCCCACACCATGAACGCATCGCGCGGCACGCCCAGGTCTGCGGAGCACCCCCAGGCCAGCCGGGTGTCCGGGCCGCGCTCCTTGAGCCGTTCGAGCAGCGCGTCGTCGATCCCCTCGCCGTGCCCGGCCCGCAGCATGCGGCGGGCGATGTCCAGCCAGTCGAGCCGTGCGCCCACGGCCCGGAACTTCCTCACGTCGTGCATGCGCATCAGAACTCCACCTCCCACGGTGCCCCTGTCAGAGTTACGTCGACGATCGTGACGGCCCGGCCCGGGTCGGACGCGAGCGGGTCGGGGGCCTGCACCAGTTCGAGGGTCAGGCGCCGGCCGCGCTGCCCCGCGGCCAGCAGCACCATCGCCCGGGTGCCGCCCGGCCCGCGGACCACCCGCCCGACGCTTGCGGCGGCCGCAGGGTCCGGGGGCGTCGAGGCGGGCCGCACGTCCAGCCAGGTCGCCGGCCGGGCGGCCCACCACGCGTGCGAGGGGTCGACGCCGTCGGGCGGCGCGCTCAGCTGGACCGGCATGACGCGCTCCCGCACGAGCTGTTCGGAGCACTCGACGACGACGGCGAGCGGCTGCGGCACGGCGTCGGCCGACCACCAGACCTGCACCGCCGGCGCGGACGGGGTCCGCGGGACGGGCAGCCCCGCCAGTTGCACGGCGTCGTCCCACTCCCGCCCGCTCGGCCTGTCCGGCAGGCCGGCCAGCGGGGCGGCGTCGCGGACCACGCGGTGATCGATCGGCGCCGGCGCGATCCACGAGGCCAGATGGTCGGAGTCGTTGAAGCGGGAGGTCGTGAAGTTCGCCCGGTGCACACGCTTCCGTGGCCCGGCGCCGCCAGCCGGCACCGCGTGGATGTCGAGCAGGTAGTCGGTCAGCGGCTCGAGCTCGTACGCCAGCACGATCTCCTCCACCTCGCGGGTGACGTGCCCGGCCCCGATGCACTCGAGGGCGTCCACGAGTTCCCCGACGGCCCGGTCCCATGGCGTGAGCACGACGGCGTTGGCCTTGGGCTGCAGCACCGAACCGGCAGCGAGCACCGCTTCGACCGGCAGCACGAGCGCCTGGCCGGGGGCTCCTCCGCCGGGCGGGGCTGGGTGGTGGCCGGAGGCGGCGAGCACGGTCACCTCGAGCCGGTGGTGGTAGGCCTCGAACAGCCGGAGCACGTTCTGGGTGGCGAGCGTGACCCGCAGCGGCTCCCGGCAGAACACGCCGGCATCGCCCATCCCCGGGTTGGTGTCGAGCAGCCACGGCCCCAGGTCGGTGGGGACCTCGGATGCCGGGGCGGTCGCGAACCGGAAGGTTTGCGTGTGCTCGTCGGCGAAGGACGGCGTCCGCGTCGGCACCTCGTCCCCGGTCTCGACGTCGTACGTCCAGCTCACGGTGACGTCGTAGGTCCGCCCCGGCTCGAGCAGGGCGTGGTCGGAGGGGTCCTGCGTCAGGCCGGTCTCGAGCGCATCCCGGTCGCGGGAGACGATCGTTTCGTCGTACTCGTACCGGCGCACCTCGGCCCGGGTGAGGCCGGCGGCCGCCACCACCCAGTAGCGCTGGGCGCGGATCCGCTGGCCGTGCTCCTCTCCCCAGCCGACGACGACGGCGGCCGCACCCTCCGGCAGCTCCTCCCAGCGGAGAAGGGCAGGCATCGGCCGGTCCCGGTCGGACTGGGCGACCTTCGCCGCCATGCGCCCGGCCAGCTCGACCGGTTCGGCCCAGGGCCCGTCGGGGGCGACCCAGCGGTCCGGCAGGGGGTTGGCGGGGCCAACCATCGCCGGCCAGTCCACCTCGCGGCGGTCGAGGGTCTCACCCGTCCCCGAGCGGACCTCGATGAGCAGGGTCCGGTGCTTCTCGCGCGGCACGAGCAGCAGCAGGTCGAACGCGGCGAGGTCCTCCCCGAGCGAGAGCGCGACCGCGTCTGCGAGCGGGTCGGGTTTCCACCCGGCCTCCTGCCGGGCCCGTTCGACCAGCTCCCGGTCGGCCCTGCTGCCGAAAGTCGCCTCGCCGTCGGTGCGCAAGGGCGAGGCGAGGATGCGTCCCTCGCAGCCCTTGAGCCGGCCGGCCTCGGGGTCGGGGCTGCGCTCGAGCCAATGCCCGGCCACGTCGTTGACGGTGGCGCCGGCGGCGACCAACTCGGCCAGCTCGGCGTAGGTGGCGGCCCCGGCACCCGCCCAGGTGGTCGGGTCAAGGGGGCCGTTGTCCTGGACCCAGCGGCTGAACGGGTCCTCGGGCGGGGTACGGTCGGTGGGGCAGGCGACGGCGTCGCCGGCCACCTCGGCCGTGGATCCGCTCGCGAGCAGGTCCGCCGCGGCGTCGCCCGTGCGCCACGGTTCGGTGACCCGGAGCCGGCGGCCGGCCGGGGAGGTCCGCAGGAGCCCGTCGGGGTCCGGCCAGAGCACCGGGCCGAGCCGCCAGCCGGTGGCGCTGGGCCCGAGCGGTTCGCCCAGGAAGGTCCACAGCTGCGGCTGCGGCGGCGCGGCCGGGCGGCAGACGGTACCCCAGCGGTGCTCGACCTGCTCGCGCAGTACCTCGCCGTACGTGACGGTGCTCGTGAACGGCGTCGGCAGCCAGTGCAGCAGGGCCAGCGCCGGCGGCTCGGCGGTGGACGAGCCGGGCGCCGATGCGCTCCACCAGACCGACGGCGTCGTGCCCGCGGTGAGGGTGCCGCTGAGGGTGACGCCCGTGACCTTGTAGGCCCACCAGCGCTCCCCGATCCGGCGCCAGGCGCCGACGCCCGCCGCTCCGGTCGAGCCGAGCGGAGCATTGCCCAGCACGCTCAGCCCCTCGGCGTCGGGCGCCACCTGGAACCTGAGCACGGGGACGGCGTCGAGCGGCACGGTCGGCACCTCGCCGTGGACGACTGGGTCCTCCCCCTCGGGCTTTTCCACCTCCGCAGCGTGGCCGACGGTCGAGTCGGCGGGCCGGCCGGCGGTGCCCTCGAGCAGCGCCGGCGTCCGCCCGGCCAGGGACAGGCCGGCGACGAGGTCGCGCACGGGCGGGTCAGGGTCCGGCTCGTGGCCGATGGTGAGCTCGACGCAGCCCTTGACGCTGAAGAAGAAGAAGTCGACCCGGCCGCAGACCTCGCCGTGGACGTACGGGTCGTCACGGGGCACGCCGTCCTCGATCCGGGTGCCCACCATGAGCGTGAGCTCGGCGCTCACGCCGATCGAGACGATGAACAGCCGCAGCTCTCCCCGGACGTAGACCTTGCCGGCCAGGAAGAACGGGTCGAAGCCGAGCACCGCGTCGAACCCCGCCGCCGCCTCGACGTACAGCCGCGCCGCCTTGGAGCCCATCAGCACGGCCTGGATGTGGAAGCCGGTGGCTACGGACAGGCCGGTCGTGGCGGGCAAGGGCGGGATGGCGATGCCGTCGCCGTGCACCATGAGGTAGCCGGTGCCCGTGAACACGTCGAGGACCTTCACGGTCACCCGGTCGTCGTAGGAGCCGAGGTCGACCAGCCACTTCTCCGGGTTCCGCGCGTCGAAGAAGGCGGTGACGGGGACGTGGATGCGCAGGATCCGTTCGACGGCGTAGTCCGCGACGACGCCGACTGTGATGGTGCCGGCACCGAAGTCGATGTCCAGCACTGCCAGGAAGGTGGCCTCCTGGGTGGAGCCCAGGGCCGGCGGGAGGCTCAGGACGTCCGCCTTCATCACGAGCAGGAGCCGGGGCCCGGGGACCTCGATCAGGAGGATGCCCTTGAGGTGCAGGATGAACCCGCCCTCGGTGGTCCCGAGCAGCAATCCGGCCGCGACGGCGAAGGAGCCGGCTCTGTGGGTCCAGCCGTCCGGATGCATCACGCTCTTGCGCGGCGGGGCGAGCTGCGCCATGAGCCAGTCGAGCGCTGGGACCCGCGCCGCGGTGTTCTCCAGCCGGCCGTAGTTGACGCCGACCCCGCCGAGCAGCCCGTACAGGGCCAGGCCCGAGTTGCCCAGCGGGAGGGGCGCGGGGAACTCGACCTCAACGCCGATCAGGAGGCCGGTGACGCCGGCCTTGGTCTCGATCGCGAGGGTTGCGGCGGCGCGGATGCCCAGCGGCACGATGGTCAGGTCGAACGCCGCCTTGAACCCGGCGCCGGTAAGCTCGATCGAGCCCGCGCCGTGGACCGTGCCGGGGATGTCAAGCGTAGCGCCGAGCTTGGTCAGCTGTGGGAGCTCGACGGCGTCGAGCCTCGCCCGGACCCGGATGGTATCGACAGTCACGGGGCCCAGCGGGACGTCGATGCCTGCCTCGACCTCGAGGTAGGTCGGGTTGTCGCGGCTGACGCGCACGCCGAACACGCGCAGGATCTCGTCCAGCGGAGGCGTGGCGACCAGGGAGCCGGGCTGGATGTCGAGCTCGTAGCCCCGGGAGGGGTCGAACACCGGGATCGGCACGTACTCGGCCTCGGTGCCGGTGCCCCACTCCGCCCGGACGCCGACCGCCTTGTAGCGGGTCCGGATCGGCCGGTCCTCCGGCACGCGGATCACGGCCAGGTCGAACCAGAACTGCACCTCCACGTCCAGCAGGACGCTGACCTGCGTGCCGCGGTCGGTGGTGGTCGAGCCGTCCGGCGCAATGATTCCGTCGCTCACCATGAACTCGGCGCCGCGCAGGGTCAGGACGCGGGTCCGCACGAGGCTGCTGGCGCCGAGGGCGACCGAACCGAGCTGGACGAGGGTCCCGGCCGCCGGGGAGAGTTCGGCTGCGCCGGCGGCGAGGGGACCCATCACGGAGAGCGCTCCAAGCACATTGAGGCTGCCGGCATCGATGCCGGCGTCCGTGTGGCGGCCCTCCCAGAGCCCGTCGAGGTCGGCCTCGAGGGCGCGGAACTCCCCGAACACCCGCCAGGATTCCCGGTCGGTGGCCAGCCGGAGCCGGACCCGGAACGCGCACAGGCCGTCGCCCGGGTTGGGACCGCGCCCGCCCAGCGGCGGCTGGCCGCCCTCGTCGAGCGAGGCCTCGATGGCCGTCTGGACGTCGAACTCGCCCCAGATGTCGAGCCGGACGAAGGTCGTCCGGATCAGCTCGACCTCCACGCCGAGGCGGCGGAAGCAGTCCGGCCGGCCGGACGCCGGGGGCTGGGGGTCACGCTGCCCGGGCGGTTGGCTGGCCGGAGCGCGGGACAGCTCGGCGCGGACGGCCACCGGAGCGGGGGCCGCGGCGGCCCGGGCCCGGGCGAGCCACCACTCCCCCGACGTCTCGGCCGGCGCCGGCGTGGGCGGGTCAAGTGGGGTGTGGTCGCGGGCGTCGGCGTGGCCGTGCGGGGTGCCGGCGGTTGCGGCGTAGCCCAGATCGCGCAGGATTTCGACCGCCGCGTCGAGGCGGCGCTGGCTGAGTTCCAGGTTGTTGGTCCGCTTCGTGGGGGTGTCGTTGCCCTCGTAAGAGGCGTAGCCGTCCACGACGAGCGGGGTGGCGCCGATGTCGGCCTGCCGTGAGCGCGCCAGGTCGGTGAAGGTTTGCCCAGCGGGGGCGGCGGTCCGCCCGGACGCGGGAGCCGAGCCGGTGTTGGCCGGGTTGCGCCACCAGGAGTCGGTGGTCTCGCTCGGGAAGGGGTGGTTGAACCGGAAGTAGCAGTCCAGCGTGGTCGGGCGCGCGTCCGCGGGCTGAGTCGGGGTGCCGGAGACCGCCGCGGTGCTGCCGGCGGCCACTGCCACGGTGGCCCGGGTCCCGGTAGAGGTGCCGCCGGGCCACGCCCAGTCGGCAGGCACCTCGGGGTCGAGCCGCACGGTCACGTCAGTGGCGGTCTGGAAGACGATGACCATCCGCCCGCGCTCGGGCGTCAGCAGCCGCAGCGCTGCCGGGTTCGCCAGCGCCGGAGCGGCCCCCTCACCGGAGGCAGGCCGCAGCGCCCGGAAGGAGACCGGGCCGTGGGAGTGCCCGCCGGCGTCGGTGACCGTGACCCGCAGCTCGACAGTGCCGGCCGCGGGCACTGTCACGGGCAGCCGGTCCCCCGCGACCGTCGGCCCGCCGACGACCTCGATCCTGATGGTGTGCGGCGCCAGCCCGCCCGAGGCGTCGACGATGAACACGCTCTGGTCCGTTGCCTCGACCGCCCCGTTGGCGACCGCCGCGATGTGCCGCCCGGCCGGGCTGATGAACCGGGCCAGCACTGTCGGGGAGCCGCCGCGGTTGACGACCTCGGCACTAAAGGCGCCCGTCACGCCGTCGTGCACTCCGATCCCGATCCACAGGTCCCGGACGCCCGCCGACACGGCCAGGCCCTCGAGCCCGTCCGGGGCCACGAACAGCCGGACCTCCGGCAGGTGCAGTCCCTGCCACTCGCCGGGGACGGCTCGCGCCCCGGGTGGCAGGCCGGGCGGGTCCGCCAGGGCTGAGAGGTCGAGCTCGGCGGTGCGGAACGCGAAGCCGACCGTGTTGCCCGGGCCGATGAGCGCGTGGCCCGGGGTCATGCGGATGAAGGAGTAGATGTCGTCGACGGGGCTGCCCGAGGTCGACGCCGAGCGCAGCCGGGTGCCGACCGTGGCCCCGGCCAGCTGCATGGTCCGGATGACGATGCGCAGCAGGATGAAACGGACCTGCGGGTTGGCCGGGTCGAAGACCAGCTGGCCGCGGGTGTCCAGCATCGCGCCCCGCAGATAGGGCACGAGCAGCCGGATCCCGGGCACGTCGAGGTCCAGGTGCCAGCCGCCGTCCTCCGTGCCGCCCGTGCCGGTCAGGTGGCGGCCGTACGCGATGGTGACCTGGGTTCCGGTGAGCTCGATGGGCGTGGATGACCCTGCCCCGCCCCAGCGCCCGGTCGCGGGGTCGACGCTGACCCCAGCGAGCTGCGGCACGTCCGCCGCGACGGATCGGACGCTCCAGGTGCCATCCACATCGGTGATCTCGCGCGGCGTCAGGCCGGCGGTGTCAATCGCCCTGAGGGCATTCTCCAGCGGATCCAGTGCTCCAGTGTTGCGGAGGTCGGACGGGAGATCGTCCCAGAGGCTCATGACAGAACCGTTCGACGGGAACGGTCCTCAGTGGCCGACGGTCCGCCGTCGTCCTCTGCGCCCGTGTGCAAGCGCACGCTTATTCGACACTGGATAAATGTACGCCTGGTCTGCTGGTGACAGCGTTCCTGTGGTTTGAGATTGGCCATGTCAGCTCCCCGGGCACCGTGAACGCAACGTAAAGGTAGTGGGACCCTAATGGCGTGGGCGTTACTGCGGCGTTACGTCCAAACCCGGGTCGTTGACCATAGACCTGCGGCGGCGAGTTCAGGTGGTGAGTGCAACACCTTAACTCGCCTAGTCCACTTCAGCGGGCGACGGCGCTGCAGCCCGCGGCCGGTGTGCTCCGCGCCCATCCATTCACGGGAGTCTGCCGAGGGGTCATGATGGCCCTTTCTGGGTTGGTGGAGGCCGTACATATCCAGCGAACCCCGGCGATCTCAGGGGTGGGAGTCCCTCCTGGTACCCCTCTCGACAGGGACTCCCGCTGTGCTTCTTCTCCGTGTTCCATGGATGGAGTACTGCTCGGACCAATCTGTAAGGGCTCCGCGATGCGACTGACCGGAACTGCCATCTCGGCAGGACCAAGGACGCCGACCAGATCAAGTTGCTGGACGCGCAACAGATCATTATGGCGGTCGCTGGCCGAATGAAGGATACGACTAAAATGACGCTCACTACGGCGCCTCTGACAAGACGCGGTCTCCTGTTGACCGGAGCAGCGCTTGGCGCGGGGATTCTGGCAGGCTGCACCAGCACTCCACCGCAGGACGCTCCGACGCCCGCGCCCAGGGACGCTGCGCCCGACCCGACCGGGGTACAGGCTCAGGGCGACCAGTACGGAGTCGGCCTGTACAACACCCGGCAGGTCGCCGACGAGCTGATGTGGATCGACGAGAACGTCCAACCGCTCGACGGCGACAGGAAGCGCATCCTCATCACCGGGTCCACCGCCGGCGCCGGGCAGCTCGCCGCCGCCTATCTCCTGAAGCGCGGGCACACCGTCGTCGCGCACGCCCGGAACGAGCAGCGCGCCGCGGACGTGCACCGCGACCTGCCTGGACTCGAGGACGTCGTGATCGGCGATCTGCTCGACCTCGAACAGACGAGGGCGTTGGCCGGGCAGATCAACGCCCTCGGCAGGTTCGACGTCATCATCCACAATGCCGGCGAGTACGGGCTACCGGACTCCGACCTGCTCAACTCCAACTCCCTCGCGCCGTACCTCCTCACGGCGCTGGTGACCCCGCCGCGGCAGTTGAGCTACCTCTCTTCGGACCTGCATCTCGGCGGCGGCCTGAGGCTCGACGAGGTGCGGTCGGGTGAGGGTATCGGCTACGGCGACAGCAAGCTGCACATGGCGATGATCGCAACGGCGGCGGCCCGCCTGTGGCCCGACCGGCAGGTGAACGCCGTCGCGCCCGGCTGGATCCCCACCCTGATGGGCTTCCACAACGGCAACACCACCACGCCCGACAGCCTGCGCGACGGCTACATGACCCAGGTCTGGCTCGCAGAGGGAGTGGAGCCCGGCAGCGATGTCACCGGCGAGTTCCTCTTCCACCAGCAGGTCGAGACGCGCGTGAACGAACTGGTGTACGACACCCGGGCGCAGGACCAGCTGCTAGCCGCCTACGCCGAGCGGACCGGCGTCGCATTCCCCACAGAAGGCTGAGCTCCGGCCCCATCCCCGCCGGACGAGAACCCATACACCCAACACCGAAGGATCGACGACAATGACCGTCTCCACACACTCAGGCCGACCACGCAGTCGCGGCCTTCTGGCCTCGGCGGCCCTGCTCGTCACGGCCGCAATGGCGCTGGTTCCGGCATCACCGGCAGCCGCGCACCACGGCTGGGACGGCTTCGAAACCAACGACCTTGTCTACATCGCCGGCACCGTCTCGTCCGAAGGGATCTGGGGCGATCCGCATTCTCTTTTCGATGTGACACTGGATGCCCAGCTGCCGGCCAGCACTCCAGACCTGCCGATCCCCGAGGACCTGTCAGGCCCAGAGGACAGCATCCGGGTCGAAGCCGCCCTCGCGTATGACGGACCCCATGACGAGCTTGAGATCATCATCGCTCCACCATGGTGGTCAAGCAGCAACGGTTTGAACCGCGAGCTGGAGGTCGGAGAACGCTTCCAAGGCGTCGGATACATCAACAGCACCGATGACGGCCTCTTCCGTCCGGTCGCATTCTGGTACGGAGACGACAATGCGCCCGTCAACCAGGTGATCGGCAACACGCTTCCCGTCCGGGCGCCGCTGCCAGGCGCCGCGCAGGCAAGCGACGAGCCAGCCGACGTGCCCTCCACGGTGGAGGATCCCGTGGAGATGGCCCCTCCGGCACAGGGTGCCAATGCCGCCGCTGACAGCGGCTCAGAGGCGTGGGTCGTGTGGGCTGTGTTCGCTGCTGTCGTCGTCGCGGCGGCCGCGGGCAGCGTCTTCTACGTACGCCACCGTACCCGCCAGGATGAACGGGACCAGGATGCCTGAATGGCTTGAACCGATCCTGCGCTGGCTGCAGGACTCCACAGTCGGTAACGCCGTGCGTTCCACCCCCTTCATGTATCCGACGCTCGAAAGCCTCCACATCCTTGGCATCGCTGTGCTCGTCGGTCCGGCTTTCGCGTTTGATCTCCGGCTGCTGGGCGTCGGGCGTCGCCTGGTGTCCGTTACGAAGGCCGCACGCTATCTCCTGCCCGTGTCCCACCTAGGCCTGGCCATCGCCGTCGTAACAGGCATCCTGATGTTCAGCGCGCAGGCCGTCGGCGTTGCCGGCTCAGGTGCTGCGCCGTGGAAGCTCGGACTCCTGCTCCTGGCTGGGCTCAACGTCCTCGTGTTTCACCGTGGTGTCTACCCTCGACTCGATGCGTTGGCGGATGCCCACGCGGCACCCGTCGCGGCCCGCATCTCGGCGATCGTATCGATGTCGACATGGACGGGCGTGATCTTCGCGGGACGATTCCTGGCCTACATCTGATGTGCTCGTGCCGTGCAACCAAGGCATGCATGGACAGAACCAATACCGGCGCAAACGTCGCGGTCGTCGACCACGAAGAACCCCGAGTCCAGCCTGACTCGGGGTTCTTTTCGTCCGTCGCCGGTACAGGGCTGACAGCGAGCGATCGCTGTGGCGACGTCTCAGGGGACGTTGTGGCCCGCAGCCTGAATCAGCCCGTACCACTCGCTCCGGGTCAGCGGGATGTCGGAGCCTGCCGCAGCGTCGGCGACACGCTCAGGTTTCGTGGTGCCGAGCACGACCTGCATGCCCGCAGGGTGACGGGTGATCCACGCGACCGCGATCGCCGTCGGCGTGACCTGGTACTTCGCGGCGAGGCGGTCAAGCCCGGCGTTCAGCTCCGGGTAATCGGGCGAGCCAAGGAAGACGCCGTCCTGGAAGCCCTTCTGGAAGGGCGACCAGGCCTGCAGGGTGATCTTGTTGATCCGCGCGTAATCGACCAGCCCACCGCCGTCGCGGGTGATCGAGTCGTCGAAGCCGGTCATGTTCGACGACAGGCCCTGGGCAATAATCGTGGAATGCGTAAGCGACAGCTGCACCTGGTTCGCCACGATCGGCTGCCTCACCGCGGTCTTCAGCAGTTCGATTTGGCGGGGGGTGTGGTTGGAGACTCCGAAGGCGCGCACCTTCCCGCTGGACTGGAGGTGGTCGAAGGCGCGGGCAACCTCTTCAGGCTCCACAAGCGCGTCCGGACGGTGCAGCAGCAGCACATCGAGATAGTCCGTGCCCAGTGCCTTCAGGGACTCCTCGGCTGAGGACACGATGTGCTCGTAGGACTGGTCGTAGCCCCACGGGTCGTCGACGATGCTGGTCTTCGTCTGAAGGACGATCTGCTCCCGCTCGGACGGGCGCAGCCGCAGGGCCTCGGCAAAGCGGCGCTCGCACAGGTGGAAGCCGCCGCCGGGGTGGTTGAACCCATACAGGTCGGCGTGGTCGAAGAAGTCGATCCCGGCATCCCGGGATGCCGTATAGAGGGAGCGGATCTGTTCGTTGGAGTCGCCGGCGATACGCATCATGCCTGCCACGACGTTTGGGACCTTCAGCTCGGTGGTTCCGAGGGGGACGGTCTTCAAGGGCTTTCCTTTCGTAGGTGGTGGGATCTGGCGGTGCTGGGCCGCGGACGCGCTCAAGCGGTCGTAGCCGCTTCAGGCAGAGGCCGGTCGATGATGGCAAGAGAACTGCTCCCGGGAGCCGGAACTGAGATCCCAGCCCAGCTCCCGGGAGCAGTCTTCTTGCGTTCGGCTTTTCGTCCCTATCAGACCAGGGTCCAGCGGAAGAAGCTCGTGAGCCTGTCGAAGGGTATGAGGCCGGTGCGGTCGTGGAGGTCCACATGCCAGGCACCCGGAACCCAGAAAAGTTCCTTCGGACCGATGGCACGCCGGTAGGCTTTCTCGCTGAATTCACGGGAGTGCGCCCGGTCGCCGGTGATCACGATCCAAGGCTGAGGGTCGCGGTAAAGCGGCCTTTGAGGTCCCGGATGGCCCCAAGATCATCGAAAGTCCCGATCCGGACGATCCCGGGGTAATAACCGACGTGCTCGTAGTAGAGGACCAGGACCTGGCCCGGTGCGTAGTACCCGATCGTCAGTGGATCGGCGTCGTCACCGGACGGAACGCCGTCGAGCGAGAGGGGCGCCGGAAGTTATGCGAGCTTTTCCTGTCCACCGAAATCGCTGAAGGAAAGCTTCAGGGGGGAAGCCGGTCGATCAAAGAGCGCGCAGTCGCGTTGCCCAACAGTCGTCCACTGACGGCGGCACCGTCGAAGCTGATGGTGATCGGAGTGCCTGCCGCGCGCGCTTCGGTGCTCATGCCTCGTCCACGCCTTTCACAGCAACCTCCGGGCCTTCGGGGCACGGAGCGGGGTCGGAGCCGGGCTTGCGGGGAAGGTCAACGATCAGAACCGGATCCGAAAATGTTCCCGGAGCGGCGGACGGTGACGTACCGGCCAGAGCCTGGCCTGGCGAAGGGGCGCTGCACCCAGTGATGTGGAATGCCAGTGCGACGACCGCAAGCAGGGTCCAATTCTTTGTTCGCATGGCTGATGGTCCTCTTCTCTCTGCATCGGGTCCATTCCAGCAAACCAGCTGACGACGGCGGGCGGGAGCCTCTCTTGGTAGGGGTACCGGGAGGGCCCCCTTAAGCAGGAAGGCCGCCCTCAGCAGGAACGCCGCCTACGCGGACCGGCGTCCAGCAGGAGGTGCTGTCCCCTTTTGTGGAGACTGTTCGGAGCAGCCGTATCCTCCCGCTCAGTCAGCGGGAGCCAGCCTGGCGGTAAAACCATTTGTTTGGTCCCGGATCGACTCGAGGTCATCGAACGATCCGATCCCACAATTCCGTGGGAGTACCCGACGCCCTCGGAATAGAGGACAAGGGCCTGATCGGGCGCGTAGTAGCCGATCTTCAGCGCCTCCGGCAGCTGGGTTTCTTCAGGCCGTGTAGCCGCCATCGACCGGAAGCGCGACGCCGGTGACGTAGCTGGCGGCATCGCTGCAGAGCCACAGGACGGCGGCGGCTACTTCCTCTGGCAGTCCGAGCCTGCCCAGCGGGATGGACGAAACCGCGGTTTCGGGATCCAGTTCTCCTCCAGCGGTCATCCTGGCAACCATCGGCGTTTCAATCGTCCCGGGGCACACAGCGTTGACCCGCACGCCGAGCGGCGCGTACTGCAGCGCGACGCTCTTGGACTGTCCGATCACCCCATGTTTGGTCGCGTGGTAGGTGGCCCGGCCGTTGCCTCCAACGAGCCCTCCGAGCGACGAACAGTTCACGATGGCGCCGTGTCCCTGCTTTCGCATCTGCACCAGCTCGTGCTTCATGGACGCCCACACGCCGCGGAGGTTGACGGCGACGATCCTGTCGAACGCTTCGGCCGTCTCGTCGGCAGAGTCCACCGGCGGAAGCATGATCCCCGCGTTGTTGAACGCCATATCGAGACCGCCGAAGGCGTCTACTGTGCGGGCAACGGCCGTTTGCACCGCGGCTTCGTCGGAGACGTCACATTGAATGGCGAGGGCACGGTGCCCTGCGGCATGGAGTTCAGCCGCAAACCGCTCGGCCGCGCCGCCGTCGAGATCTGCAATGGCGACGGCGGCGCCGGCCTCGGCGAACGCCCGCGCTGTTGCTGCGCCCATCCCCGCGCTCCCGCCCGTGACGAAGGCGACCTTGCCGTTGAAGGCATAGCTGACCATGGTCATAGTCCTTTTCCTGCCCATCTGTAGATGTTGCCCGTGGTTGAGGCTCGTGGAGCTCAATCGAGTGGTGTCACGAAGGTTCGGAAGCCGGTCCCGTCGCTGTAGATCCGCCAGAGGGTTTCGGACAGGGCGGCCGGTTCGTGCGCTGGGTTGCCTCCGCCGATGCCCAACGGGATGATGAGCTGCGCTACGTGGATTCCTTCCGGGGCCAGGGCGTCGTGGAGCATCTGGGCGTACGCGGATTCTGCGGCGAAGGCGGCGGAGGTGCCGGCGTAGTTGTGATTGGGCCGGACGGCGCTGGAGCCGTTGATAAACAGGGCGGTCCCGCGCCCCAGCGCACGCATGCCGGGAAGGACCGCGTTCATGGCAGCGGCAGCGCCGAGCGCGGAGAATTCAAGCGCCGAGCGCAGCTCTTCGAACGTTGTTTCAAGAACGGGCCGTAAATACTCCTTGGACGGCACGGGGCTGTACTGGAGGATTTCGATAAGCCCCAGTTCGTCGGCGGCGTGGGTAAGGGCAGACGTCAGGGACTGCTGGTCACGGACGTCCGTGGCGTACCCGCGGGCGATGACCCCGGCACCGGCCAGTTCAGCGGCAAGGGCGTCAACGTGGTCCTGGCTACGGGACAGGAGGGCAACGTTGAAGCCCTCGGCTCCGAAGCGTCGGGCAGAGGCAAGACCCAGGCCCGGCCCTGCACCGATAATTGCGATGGTGGTTTTCATGTGTTCTCTTTCGTGAAGGACCTTCGGCACGGTGCCCCCAGTGCCGGGCTCTGCGTCAGCTCTCTGTCCGGGTCCGTCCAGGTTCAGCATGGACGGCATTCCCGTACTCGCTGGCCGCCCACGAGGCGAGCAGCTGCATGCGCTCAGCCGACGGCGATCCGGGCTCAGCTGTGTAGATCGTGAGCGTCAGTCCCGGCTCGGCGGCCATCTCCAATCCCTCGAACGCCAGGGTCATCTCGCCCACGATGGGATGGTTGAAGGTCTTGAACCCGGTGCCGTGATGGCGGACGTTGTGCTCACCCCACAGCTTGCGGAACTCCTCGCTGCGGGTTCCCAGCTCACCGACGAGGTCATGGAGTTCTTTGTTGCGCGGATCCCGGCCAGCCTCCGTCCGCAGGATCGAAACAGTCACCTCCGCAAAGGCATCCCAATCCGGATAGAACCGGCGGGCCCGTTCATCCAGGAACGTGAACCGGGCGATGTTCGGTGGCTGGCCGGGCATGTCATAGCAGTCCGTGTAGAACGCACGCATCAGGGGGTTGCCGGCCAACAGATCCATCCGGCCGTTGCGGACGAACGCGGGACCGGCCGTGACCGCATCAAGGGCCCACTGCAGGCTCTGGTGCGGCACATAGGACTTCGAGCTCCGCCGCCGCGGCGGCCGCGCGGCCGGGCCCGCAGCTTGCGCAAGGTCGAACAGGTGCGCCCGCTCGGCGTCGTCCAGGCGCAAAGCCCTGGCGATGCTCTCCAGCACCTGGCCAGAGGCGCCGCTGATGGCCCCGCGCTCCAGGCGCGTGTAGTACTCAACGCTCAAACCGGCAAGGATTGCCACTTCGCTTCGCCGTAAACCCTTGACGCGCCGGTTCGCCCCGGCAGGCAAACCAGCCTGCTGGGGCGAAACCTGGGCACGCCGCGAAACGAGGAATTCGCGTACTTCAGCTCGGTTGTCCATGCTTTCCACGCTAGGCCAACCCCCGGGCAAGAGGGAGTCCCTTCCAGGGCCTCCCTCCCGAAAGCCCCTTCAGAGCGAGCTCAGGGCGGGCCTGCCCCCTCCTTCAGAAAAGGCTGGTCCCACGGGACCAATGCAATGCTCCCGGTGTGGGGAAAATTCGCCCGGCGATCTACGATCCCATCAACGTGTCGACGGGCTAACGACTCACGAGTGCTAGGTGATGGGGGTTGTATCGGTCACCGGCGACGCCGAGGCGTCGCGCGAGAGAGTCGAGATCGTGAAGGTTGTCGGCTGACAGCGCCACCGTCGTCGAGGAGGCATTCTCTTCGACCCGCGGGGTCCGGCGGGTTCCGGGGATCGGGACGATGGACGGATTCTGGGCTAGCAGCCACGCGAGGGCGATCTGCCCTGGCGTGGATTCTTTGCTGCGGGCAAGCTCAGTGATGAAGTCGACGAGAGCCCTGTTGGCGGTTCGGTTCTGTTGTTCAAACCGAGGGATGCTGGCGCGGATGTCGGCCGGGTCAAACGTTGTCGTCGCGCCGACCGTGCCGGTGAGGAAGCCTTTGCCGAGCGGGCTGAAGGGAACGAACCCGATTCCAAGCTCCCACAATGTGGGGAGCACCTCAGGCTCCGGGTCCCGCGTCCACAACGAGTACTCGCTCTGAAGCGCTGTGACCGGAAACGTCGCGTGCGCACGGCGGATGGTCGCCGCTGATGCCTCTGAGAGGCCGAAATGCCTGACCTTTCCTTCCTCAACGAGTTCTCCGACCGTCCCGGCAACGTCCTCGATGGGCACCGAGGGGTCGACGCGATGCTGGTAGAACAGGTCAATGACGTCGGTGCGCAGGCGGTTGAGCGATTCCTCGGCGACCCGGCGGATCTGCTCGGGACGGCTGTCGAGGCCGATGCTTTTGCCGCTCTCGATCTGCCATCCGAACTTCGTGGCGATCACCACCTGGTCACGCACGGGTTCCAAGGCTTCCCCGACGAGTTCCTCATTAACATAGGGGCCATACACCTCGGCCGTATCGAAGAATGTGACCCCAGAATCGAGCGCTGACCGCAGGACACGGACCATGTCGGCGCGGTCCCCCGGGTTGGGTCCGTAACCCTGGGACATTCCCATACAGCCCAAACCGACTGCGGACACTTCGAGGCTGCGGCCCAGAGTCCGTGTGTGCATAGTAGTTTTTCCTTTCGTCGAACGTGACGGGCTCAGAGTTCCGGGATCTCGAGGTTCCACGTCGAGGGGTCGACGTCGTCGGGATCGGGTCCGCCACGCACGCCGCGGTCAAGCGCGTCGATGTTCTTGAGCTGGTCGTCCGTGAGGGCGAAGTCGAACACATCGATGTTCTGCGCGATCCGTTCCGCGTTTGTTGACTTGGGAATCACGGACCGGCCCCGTTGCAGGTGCCAGCGCAGCATCACCTGGGCAGGGGTCTTGCCGTGTGCCTCGGCGATACGGCCAATCGTCGGATCCTCCAAAACGCTCTCGCGGTTTTCTCCCCATCCCGGGTAGAAGGTGATGCCGCCGATCGGTGACCACGCCTGCGTGACAATTCCGAGCTGAGTGTTGGCACGCTGCACGGCGGGCTGGGTGAAATACGGGTGCAGTTCCACCTGGTTTACCGCTGGGACCACAGTGGTTCGCTCGCGCAACGCCGCCAGGTGATGCGGCATGAAGTTACTGACGCCAATGGAACGCACGCGCCCGTCCGCGAGAAGTTGCTCAAGGGCCCGGTACGCCTCGAGGGTGCGCTCGAAGTGCTGCGGCATGGGCTGGTGCAGGATGAGCAGATCGATCTGTGAGACTCCGAGCTTCGCCGCGCTTTTCTCGAACGCGTGCAGCGTCTGGTCGTAGCCGTAGTCGCTGACCCAGACCTTGGTTTCAATGAATACATCGTCCCGGTCAACGCCGGAGCGGCGGATGCCCTCCCCGACTTCGCGTTCATTTCCGTACCCTGCGGCCGTATCGATATGCCGGTAACCGGCGGCCAGGGCCGCCTCGACTGCAACTGCAGTTTCTTCCGGTGCGCTCTGGAAGACGCCGTAGCCCAGTGCAGGCATGCGCACGCCGTTGTTCAGTGCCAGTGGGTTGTTCAGTGTCATTGCATTGTTCATGGGTCCTCCGGTAGGAAAAGTGATCGGGATTGGCCGTCTGGGGCGGCGTGTGGCGCGGCGTCTGTGTCTGTTTCATGGCTGTCGATGGTGACGGGGGTTTTGGCCCAGGCGCCAAGAAGTGCCATCCGTTCGGCCGTGGGAGAGTGCGGCTCGATGGTGTAAACGAGCATGGTCAGGCCGGGTTCGGTAGTGAGGTCGAATGACTCGTAGCCGAACTCGAGGTCACCCACGCCCGGGTGCCGGTATCTTTTGGTGCCGCGCTGGTAGCGGATGACGTCGTGGGATGCCCAGAGCGCCCGGAACTCCGGGCTCTGAGTGGAAAGCTGGCCGACGAGCCTGATGAGTTCGTCGTCAAACGGGTCCCGCCCAGCCGCTTGATGCAGCAACGCGACTGCATTTCTTTTGGCCCGCTCGAAGTCGACGAAGAAATCCTGTGCCTGGCTGTCGAGGAATTGGAACCGCGCGGCGTTGAACAGTTGGCCGCTCTTGGCCGGATAGTGGAGACCATATAAAGCGGCCCCAAGGCGGTTGACTGCGACGAAGTCCAACCGGGAGTTCTGCACCAGGGCGGGAACGGTCATGGCATCAAGCACCGCCTGCGTTCCCGGGGCCACTACCGTCCGGCTCTGAGGACGGGCTTTTCGTCGATGCGGAGATGTTGTGATGTCTACGAGATTCATCAGATGCTCGCGCTCGGTGTCGTCCAACTGCAGGGCGCGGGCGATAGCATCGAGGACCTCGCGGGAAGCGCCCCGCGTATTTCCTCGCTCAAGTTTCGAGTAGTAGTCCGTGCTAACGCCCGCCAGGTGCGCGACTTCTTCCCTCCGGAGGCCTGGGACACGCCGGTTGCCGGCGAAAACCGGCACGCCCGCCTGCTCGGGGCTGATCCGTGCCCGCCGCGAGGTAAGGAAGCTGCTGATCTCCTCTTGAGAGGACATCTCAGGCCGCATCGATGGTGAGGTCAATAACCTCAGGAGTTGCATCGTCAGGGTCGATTGCACCTCGCCGGCCGGTGTCGAGCTTTGCGATGGCCGCCATGTCCCAGGCAGGCAGCTCGAAGTCGAACACGTCAACATTCTCGACGATCCGTTCGGGGGTCACGGACTTGGGGATGGCGCTGCGCCCCTCCTGCAGATGCCAGCGCAGGATCACCTGGGCGGGGGTCTTTCCGTGCGCCTCGGCGATGGCCTGGATGGTTTCGTTCTGCAGCGGGCGAACAGCACCGTTTTCGCCTGCCCAGCCGTACACACCGCCGATCGGCGACCACGCCTGTGTCACAATGCTTAGCTCCCGGTGCAGGGCGACCTGGTCAGGCTGCTGGAAGTTCGGGTGCAGCTCGACCTGGTTCACCGCCGGCACCACGTCCGTCTCCCTCACGAGCGCCCGCAAGTGATCGGGTTTGAAGTTCGCAACTCCGATCGCGCGAACCCGTCCCTCGGCGAGCAGGCGTTCGGCCGCCTTGAAGGCGGCGATGGTCTGGCTGACGTTCGCTGGCCAAGGCCAGTGCAGCAAGTACAAGTCGAGGTAGTCCACACCGAGCTTCGCGATGCTCGTATCGAAAGCGCGCAGCGCACCTTCGAATCCATAATCAGTCATCCACAGCTTCGTCGTGAGAAAAATATCTCCACGGTCCACTCCCGAGTCACGAATGCCCTGACCGACTTCGCGCTCATTGAAATAAGCTGCCGCAGTATCAATCAGCCGGTACCCCGACTTCAACGCCGTCGACACCGCCGACGTCGCCTCGCCGCCCTCACTCTGCAATACCCCAAGCCCCATAGCCGGCATCTCCACACCGTTGTTCAGGGAGATCGTCTTCGCTGTCATGTAAATCCTCTCGGTCCACCCTCAAGTCAACCCGCTGCCACGGCCTCTCGGAAGGGCGGGATAAACAGTGGTCTGCCAGACCACCCCTGGCAGCACCCGCGCAGGTGGAGCGTCTGACGGGGCCTCAAGGATCTCTGCAGAAACGCCGTCAGATACTATGCGCCTCGGCTGTTGCTGGGTAAATTATTGGGTACCCATTCGGCCTCCCCCGGTCAGGACGACTGGCCTCCTTGGGTTGGCCACGCACCGCACCCTGTGGCCGGTGCACGGCGACGACGTTCCTTCCCGACAATCAGTCAGCCTTGTGAAACTCAGCTGAAATGCGTCATCTCAGGTTCCGGATCTGGAGGTACAGACGCTGATCACAAATGGAGCATTGGCTCTGAGGCCTGGTCATCGGATGGTGCCGGCCAGCCGAGGAGGGAAGCAGGGTTTGCTGTCATCATTTTCCGGAGGAGATCTTCCCCCGCTAGGGCTTGGGCCCAGGCCAAGACTTCCGTAAATGTATGTTCTTCGTGCCTGGTGAATGGCCAGTCGCTGCCAAAGACCAGCCTGTCTGCGCAACCCCGCTCGACGAGCCCGGCGAATACTGTTTCGGTTTCTTGGCGCGAGGACCGGTACGGGCCGGAAACTTTGACCCAGACATGTTCCAGAAGGGCGAGTTCAAGCACCATGTTGGTGGCGTCGGGATGTTCAGGTTTTGGAAGTCCCAAGTGGTCTATGACCAGCTTCCCGGGCCAGGCTCGAAGAGCCGGGGCGAGGTGGAGCCACTGCTGCCCGGAAGCCTGGATTTCCAGGTGCCATCCATGCTTTGCCATTGCGGCGGCTGCGGATTGCCATGCTGGATTCAAGAGGTCCGGAATTGGCTGGCCTATGAGATTTAGCCGGACACCGCGGATCCCTGACCCGTGCAGGTTTTCCACTTTCCCTTCGGAGAGTTCGGAGCGGATTTGTGCGGGTGACACCACAATGACTCCGCGAAGCCGGTCCGGTGCGGACGCGAGGGCGGACAGCAGATAGCTGTTATCCGATCCCAGGAAGCTCGGTTGAACCAGAACGCCCCGGTCCACATCGTGGGCGCTCAGCACGTCAAGGTACTGATCCAAGGTGGCGGCGTAATCCGGCACGTACCTGGCATCAGCCACGGGCGTAAGAGTTGGAATAAAGATATGCGCGTGGGTGTCTATCGCGGCGGGGGGCAGTCCAAGCATGCAACAACTCTAGCCGAATCAAGTAAACCTTTATAGGACTAGACCTATAAAGGTATTTGTTCTACGCTGTGAGGCATGACACAAGCTTCCAGCTCCCCGGCTTTGGCTCAGACCGATCAGCGACTGCCGCTTCACGCCCGGGTCAAAGACGACCTGATCCGGCGCGTCCGGGCGAACGAATGGGCCAGCACAACACCGCTGCCGCCCGAGTCCGCCTTGGCTGCGGAGTACGGCATCTCAGTGGGAACGCTGCGGCGCGTCCTTGCCGAACTCGCCGCCGACGGGATCCTGGAACGTCACCAGGGACGCGGCACGTATGTTCGTCGGGCTACATTCCAGCACTCCCTGTTCCGTTTCTTCCGGATGCAGGGAGGGACCGGACAGACCCCCGGCAGCCGCATCCTCGAACGGAACACGCTGGACGCGCCCGCCCACGTTGCTGCCGCGCTGAACGTCCAGGGACATTCCCCGGTATTGCACCTGCACCGTCTTCGTTTGTGGCAGGACACCCCTTTCCTGGTCGAAGACATCTGGCTCCCGCTGCCGCAGTTTCAGCCGATCGCTGAGATTGACCTCAATGAGCTCGGCAGCCTGCTGTATCCGGAATACGAAAACCGGATCGGCCTCATCATCGGCTCGGCCACCGAGGAACTTTCGGTCACCCGGGCAACCGACGGCCGGGCCGTACTTCTGAACTGCAAAGGCGGGGACCCCCTCGTCAAAATCAACCGCATCGCACGCACCCACACCGGCGACGTTGCCGAGTACCGCGAGTCCTATGGGCTGGCATCATCATTCCGATACCAAGTGGAGATCAACTAAGCCATGCAAGAACTCGTGGCCGTTTCCGGCCTTGTCCTCATCTTCGGCCTCTCAATGTGGCGCAAAATCAACATGGGCGCCGTCGCCCTGGTTGTCGCCTTCCTCCTCGGCGTACTGTACTTCGGCCAGACAGCCTCCGGAATCGCCTCCGGATTTCCAGGCAGTCTCCTCATCACACTCTTGGGCGTTACCTACCTCTTCGGCATGGCCCGGGCCAACGGCACCATCGACCAGATCGTTGGAGGCGCGGTAGGCGCTGTGCGGGGACGGGTTGCCCTGGTCCCATGGGTATTCTTCATCCTCGCCGCCATCATCACCGGATCCGGCGCGCTCTCCGCAGCCACCAACGCCATCCTCATCCCCGTGGGCCTTGCGTTCGCCCAGCGCTACAGGATCACCCCACTGCTCGTGGGCCTGTGCATCATCAACGGCACCAACGCCGGCGGATTCTCCCCCATCGCCGTCTACTACAACATCGTCGACGGCGTCCTGGACAAAGTCGGCATCTCAGTCGATGCCGGCCAACTCTTCCTCTGGACCTTCATCGCCAACGTAGTCATCAACGCCGTCGCGTTCATCCTCCTCGGAGGACCCGAGCTCATGCGCCGCGGACGCGAAGAAGAGACCGCCGACCCCACCACCTCATACTTGGGGGGCGGGACCGCGACCATCACGAAGACCGCAACCTGGACCGGCCAGAAAATAGTCACCCTGGTACTGATGGTCAGCATTCTGGTTGGCGCCCTGGGCTTCAAGCTCGACGTTGGGTTCCTCGCCCTCGCCGCCGCCGTGACCCTGTCGGCCCTCTACCCGCAGCACTCAAAGGAAGCCCTCGGCCACATCGGCTGGAACGTCATCCTCCTCATCGGCGGAATCGTCACCTACATCAGCATGCTCGAAACCGCCGGCGTCATCAAAGAACTCGCCAACTCCGTCGCCGGCATCGGCACACCCCTCCTCGCCGCACTCATGATGCTGGTCGTGGCAGGCGTGGTATCAGCCTTCGCCTCCACCAACGCCATGTTCGTCGTGCTCGTCCCACTGGCAGCACCGCTGCTCACTACCGGCTCCATCGGCGTTCTGGGCTTCGTGATCGCCCTCTGCATCGCCGCCTCGGCCGTCGATTCCAGCCCCTTCTCCACCGGCGGCGCACTCGTCGTCGCCAACACTGAAGAAGAAAAACGAGAAAAGACCTTCCGCGGCATGATGATCTGGGGAATGTCCATGATCGTCGCAGCACCCCTGCTGGCCTGGCTCCTGTTCGTCGTGATCTAACCCACTGCCAAGAGAAGGCGGGTTGAACTCTCAGCCCGCCTTCTCACTTGTCCCCAATCTGACCAACGACGTGAGCATCAGTCTCGCTGCTCCGCCGGTCAGCACCTTGAAGGATGGCCATGCCAGCCCACCACACAGAACCGATCCCCAACTGGACGCGACTACACCGTGGCGACCAGATAGATGTCTACGAGAACGGCAAACTCGTGACGTCAGGAATCATAGACATGCTCGCCTTGGACGGCAGCGTATTCTGGGTCACCCCAAACGGCGCAGACACCCGCAGACTGTTCCTCCACGCCGACAAACTCCACGTCCAAAAACGCGTACGCCAGTGATGCAGCCTAATCCAACACACCCGCCCGCAACTCACTGAACTTCTACGATTAAACCGGGATGGGGACACTGTGGTTGTGCACAGCATGGACTACTCGGCTTCAACGTGGACGATCTGCGGGCGCCCTGGTCCAACGCCTCACACAAGGGTGTGCGTGTGGAGTTCGTCAAAGAGCGCCTGGTCTTTACTCGCGGTCATTCCCCCATGCCGAGCTCTTGCTCTCCGTCATAGCGCCTTCGCCGTATTCTCAATAGAGAACGCCAGCGGGAAGGCATCGCCCTCGCCAAGCAGCGCAGCCCGACAACGGGCGGAAAACGCGCTGATGCCGGATAGGGCCGCCGAGCTGATCAAGCGCTCCTTGCCCGTAACTTTGAGATCAGCAGAGAGACCGTCTACCAGTGCCTCCGCCACGCGAAGCTGGAATGAACGCTGCTCTACTAGCGCCTTCATGGGGCGTAGCTGACGAAAGGTCAACGGTCGACCGTTCGCGTCCCATTTCTTGAACCTTCTTTGCAGGTCATCGGGCACAGCTGACTTCTTCGTGTCTCCCCGAGGTAGGTTGCCCACTTACTTTCGCACATGCCGTCCGGGATGATACTTGGATCGGGTCAGCGAGTGACGCGAGACCGCAGAGTAAACTTGGGGCGGCCGGCGTCGGACAGCCATCTGGTGCCCCCCCCATGCCAGCGGACCCCGGCTTCGTCGTCGGTCCCCAATGCTCCGCTTCCTTCAGAGGTCGTAGGCGGGGTCGCCGCACGCTGACGTGCGCTCGGTGTGCCAGTAGCTCGTATAACGCGGCGGTTTTCTCCGGCTTTGGGCGGCAGTGAAATCAGTGTCTATGGCGTGCACCAAAGAACGGCAGCGCCTCAAGGAGTACGTTGCGGGCAAGCCACAAAAACACCGCTACCATCACTGCGATGAGACCAGGGTAGAAAAACCTTGTACCAAGCTTCCCGGGATGGACTCTTGTTCGCTTTCGGCCAGCCCCGCGGCTGACACCGCGTCCATGGCCTTTCCCGTAGCACCACAGGATCACGTCCATGACGCGCAGCTCGGAGAGTGACTGTTCCACGTCCGAGAGCCGGTTGATCTCCGCCAGGCGCTCAGGCAGGCCGGTTGCGTCGGTGAGGAGACGGTGCCAGTTCATCCGCTGGTCTTTAGAACTGCCCGCTCCAATGACATCACCGATCCTTTCATCCCAGATGGGAATCAGATGTGGCCGCTTCATGGCCATGATCGTGCTCGCGGTCGTCGCGCCGATGCCCCAGCGGTTTGTCTTGCGTGCTGCGGTGGACTCTAGAGAGCAGGGCGGCGGGACCTTGGTCCGTGCGCAGGGCTGTTGCTTCGGTGCTGCTGAGGCTGCTCAGTGGCACGTCGGCGGGGATCTGCTCAGGTAGCCCTGTGGTCCGCGCTGCCGTTTCCGGCTCAGCCAGGCCTACTAAGTCTTTTGCCGGGACTGTGACACTTAGTCCCGTGCCGCCACAGGATTAAGGGGCCGACGACGGATGGAGGGCTTGTCCCTTCCCCTGGGATTTGGGGAGGTGTCCCGATGGCCCGCAAGAGGTCAATGCCAGAGAATGATGACGGCGCCTCCGCTGGGTGACCCGGACGATATTGGTTCGTCCGACTACAAAAATGACTGGGGAACTTCATGAAACTTGCAACGCATAAAGCGGCTACTGCTGCGGCTGTACTGGCGCTCGGAGCCAGCACATTCCTGGCGGGCGCGCCTGCTGCCAATGCGTCGGGCACAGGAACCGCGTGTCCGTCAGCCCGCGTGTGCTTCTACTTCAACTCCGATCTTCAGGGCGCACGCGCCGACTACGCCAACAGCGACGCCACCATGGGCAACGAGCTATTCACCGACGGCCCCGTCGGACGGAACGGATGGGGCGTCCAGGTCAACAACAACGCAGCATCCCTGATCAACAACACGTACGCGTACATCACCATCTACGACAACCCCGGATGCGAAGGCTACGCCTGGTACATCCAACCGGGGGAACGTCTCAACCTGGGCGCGATGAAAAACAGGGTCAGCTCAATCCACGTAGCTTACAACGGCGGTGCCTGCCTCGACCGGGACCAGTCCTGGGCCTAGCCTTTGACTGGCCGAGGCTGTAACGCCGGGCCTTCTCCGCAGCGCCAGGGACGCTGGCGCTGCGGAGTGACTTCATAGGACGCGAGTCAGCTGGACAGAGAAAGGCCGGCACCCGTTGCTGGGTGTCGGCCACGTCCGGAACGAATGGTGCGGGCCTGACAAACCGGATGGCTGTGTGCGCTGGAACCTCCACGTTCGTCCGTCCGGACTCTGCCGCACCACTGTCCACGTTCGAACTGCGGACTCTGTCCCGTCGTCTCCCCCTCAGTCCGGAAACGATGAGGATGAGGCCAAGCGTTGTGAAGACCGCGGTCAAGATCAGGCCGACGCCGCCGAGGAGCTCGCTGTTGCGTCGCTCACGCCGTCGGCCGCCACGTTCTCAGACGCGCCTCCGCTCGTCCCCGAGATGGAGGACGCTATCCAACAGACAGCCACGAGCATGTGCCGGCTGGAACACCTGTCGCGGTGTAGACCGCGGGCTTGCACACCTATTGCTAAGCATGCTTATGATGGATCCAATCGGATGGGGATCCGGTGGTGTGAAGGGGAATCGAGAAGGGTGCGCTCAGCTAAAGGGGCGCACCTTTTTCGTGCTCCCATCCTGCGGAGTTGCGTCCGGGAATCGAGGCGGCACGGTCCTAGACTTTCTTCATGCACCCCTTAGTGGCGATCGTCTTGGTGTTCCTCGCCGCGATCGCCTGGACGGTCACCGTCCTGACGATGCTGATTATGGTGGTCAGAGCCAGGCGCCGGCCACCATCCCAGGTCAGACGCACGGCCCAGAAGGCGGAAATGCCGGGCTCCGGTGAAAGGGCCGCTTAGTCGCGCCTGAGTGCCTTGCTGATGACGCGCCTGATGAGTGCAGCCGCATCCTGGACGGCATCGTCACCAAACAGAACTGCAACGTCAACTACAACCCGGCCGCCAAGGCTGAGCTGTCCAACGTGGCCGGCTACCAGACCTTCCGGCAAGTGGTTTACGCCGGAAGCTTCGAAGGCTCCACCAGCATCGGCCTGGGCGTCCGCGCCCGTACGGCTGGCACCCAGGAAGACAGCTACTGGGCAAAGGGTTCCCCACGACGAAGCCCAGTCATAAGATTGAGGGGCTGGGGCGACGGTGCCGCCGCAGGTCTGCCCGGATCCGGTGCCGCGGGCGGCCCCGAACCTGTAACGACGTCCCGAGTGGATGCGGCAATGAGCACGAAAAACCGCGTGTGGAGGCGGGCGGCCCTCGCAGTCGTCCTCCTTGTATCTGGCTGTACCTCGTCCACCGATGAGCCCGCACCGTCATCAAGCTCGCCGAATCCCTTCGCTTCCTTGGAGCATCAGGTCCAGCTGTTTCTGGACGAGGGCGCGGTGGCCGCTGTCGTCCAGATTCGCTGGCCCGAGGGCGAGTGGTCCAGGGCCTACGGTGTGCGTGACCTTGAGACCAGGACCCCGGCGCAGCCCACGGACCGTGCTGCTGTCGCCAGCGTCACCAAGACGGTGACGGCCGTGGCCGTGCTGAAGCTCGTGGACGACAACCTCATCGGCCTCGACGATCCCGTCAACGACGTCATTCCCGGATTCACGACGTCACTCACGCCACCAGCCCCAATCACTGTGAGGCAGCTGCTCAGCCATACCTCCGGAATGCCCGAAGTCACCGATGCCCTGCCGAAGGATGTTGACTTCCGCCCTGTGCTCGCCCAAACGTTGACGATGGAGCGGGGCCTGCAACTGGCAGGGACCCTTCCCTGGAGCTCTGATGATGTCGGGGCATTCAAGTACTCGAACACCAACTATCTCGCGCTCGGCCTCCTCATCCAGACGCTGCGGGACAAGCCCATCGTCCACGTTCTGCAGGAGGAGGTCTTAGGCCCTCTCGGTTTGAAGAACACCAGCCTGGACCGTATTGACCCGCACGAAACCGGTATTCTGCACGGCTACGTGACCCTGCGCGGTGAACTAGTAGACACCACCGACAACACCTTCATGGTCGGCAACCCGGCCGGGGGCGCTATATCGACGATGGCGGACCTGAACCTCCTCATGGCTGGAATCTTCCAGGGGCGGGCGGTTTCAGCGTCGTCCCTGCGGGAAATGAAGACCAGCCCAGGCTTTCACCCGTACGGGCTGGGCGTGTGGGAGCATGCGGACGGTTGCTCGGAAGACTCGCGGCAGGAGGGCCGTGGCGGGTTCTGGGACTACCAGACCGTGGCGGTCAGCAGCGCGGACGGGCGGTATCAGGCCGCGATGACAGTCACAACACCACCAATGCCCACGGAACTCGAGGACCCCTCCACCCAAGACAAGCGTGACTACCTGAACGACCGGATCGAGTCCACACTCAACGAAACATTGGACCGCATCTGCAAGCCGGCCAACTAAAGGTGGTCAACGGCCCGCTGACGCAGCCTCTGACTTGAACAAGCGCTGCCGCGTTTCAACCGCATGCCCAAGCCCCAAAGTTGCCCCCACCACTGGTGTGTCCGGTTCAAATCACGATGCTATGTACCGCCCATGGTGGTCACCTACCACCACCGCCTTAGCGCCCAGTCGTTGGCGGCCCCGTCCCCGTCGGCGCTGTCCTTGCCGCAATGCAGGCAGCGTTTGTATAGGCCACCGTCATCGTTGTGATCGACGTGCCAATGATGATGGAGATTGAGCTTGCACAGCATTTGCGTGAGCATGACAATCCAGCTCCTAGTAGTAGTCGCGGGTGTGGGGTATTCGGGGTGATCACCGCTAGCGAGCCTCCCCGACCATCGGGCACTGTGGGGATCTTCCTTCCCACAGTGGATGCAGTGGCGACGAAGCTATCCGTCGTTCATTTGGGCAAGCCAGTGATGGCCGATGCCCCATCTGCAAAGCAGTTTTCGGATCATGGCGATGTCTCTTCTGGGGCTTACTCAGCTGTCTTTTGGCAGACCATGCAATGTGCCCGTAAGGCTAATCATGGCCCTCGGGAACCACCCGGAGAAGAGGCAGTCAGTATGGCTAGAGCAGCCTGCGCCTACCCCGGAACCCGGAAGACGCTCTTCAGGTCGTCGGCGCCCAAGAGGTCGTGGTGGAAGGCGATGGCGTCCACGGGCCGGGTGTCCACGAACAGGACCGCAACCGTCCGGGAGTGGACCACCGTGTACCGGGCGAGGTCCTCCACCCAGGAATGGATCCCGGTGTATTCCTCGACGAACAACCCGTCCCCGAGCAGGCCCCGTTGCTCGAGCAGGTCATAAACAACATGCCAGGCAAGATCCATCAGTTCGTGCATCGCCGCCTCAACAGTTGGAGCCGTCATAGGACCACGGTGCTCCCGGGCACGGATAGTCTCGCGGAGCTCGCGGGCGTGTCCTCAAGCTGGTGCCAGCCGGAGTTAGACTGAGCCGAGTAAGGACGGATTGGGGGATCCACGGCGGCTCGTACCGCTGCTCCGCTGGTCGGTCGCCGCCAGCAAATCAAGGATGACCGTGACATTCTTCCAGGACTATCCGATCCCTACACCGCCTTCCCGTCCAAGGACGCCGCAGTTCACTCCGCCTCCTTGGCTTGCTGCCCCGCGATACGAACTGCCCGCCGTCGTTCCCGTGGGCCAGTTCATCCACAAATCCCCCACCTTTGTGGTGGCCATTGAAGCCGCCAAGGTGTACTCGACCGGCTGCGTCTTTGAAATGTCCTGGATGCTGCGCCGCACTGACCAGGATGACCGGCGATGGTCCGAGATGAACGGTGTCTTCCACCGGCCTGCGCCGCACTTGCGTGACGGGGCCATTTCAGTCGCTTCCGTCCTCCTGTTCGGAATGCAGTTCCCGGACGGCACCAAGGCCAGCACATCATCCCTCGCGATGTATGAGCAATCTGTGCCCCGGGACCAGGAACCTGGCGGGCCGGTGTTCGAGTTCCCCCCCAGAGGGGGGCAACGGCGGGGAGGATGACATGTCGGCAATGGGAACCCTCTGGCTGTGGCCGCTGCCGCCAGCCGGGGATCTCCGCCTGCTTGCCCAATGGACAAGCATGGGCATGCCCGAATCCTCCATCATCCTGGACGGCAGCCGGCTCCGAGCGGCCGCAGCAGCGGTTCAGCAGTACTGGCCGGAGGAGGTCGGGCCGGAATGACCGCACTCGAAAACCCGGTCCTGGCAGTCGTCTTTGCGGCGATCTTCTTTTACGTCCTCTACGGCGTCATCCGCGCAGCCGTCCGTGACGGCATCATCCAAGCCGATGAGCGGCGGCAGAAGGCGCGGGATGGGATCAACAGCAGCAGCGAGGGAGTGTGACTGCCCGCGGCTGGCTCGTAGCCGTCGTCGGGACGGTCTTCCTTGTCTTTGTGCTCCCGTACGTTCTGGCGGTGTTCAACCTGGCCCCCAACGGCATAGAAACCCTGCTTCTCGTCGTCCTACTGTGGCCCGGCAGCTGGGTCTTTGCCCGCCGGCGAGCCCCGAAAAGTACCGATCAGTGAAGCACAAACTCTGGTTGACCTTCGCCGTGATCCTGGTTCTTGCTGCCACGGCCCATTTCATGGTCCGCTCCGCCGAGGATAAGGTGACCGACCGAATGCTGTCACAGGCAGACCGTTTCGCCATCCCGGTCGACTGGAAGCTGATCGACGAGATTGTCCGGCCCGAGCGGTTCATGTGCATCAGCACGAACCCGTGCCCGAGTATGTCGCGTCGGTGGGAGACCGGAAAAGAGCTCACTGATAACGACGTCGCGGCAGTAGTCTCGGGGGTCGGTGTCGAGATGACTGCCGACGGACCGTGCAAGCGACAGCCCAACGTCATCGGGAACAGCACCATCTGCCTTTTTAAGGGAAAGGACGGCGAATTCAACTACTGGCTCTCTGTCGCCAGCCCCGGCCCGGGGGAACCTCAGAAAGTCGGCCTAAACATCAGGGCCCGCACCCTATAGTGCGCCTACCGGCACCTGTCTTCGTCGCGCCAACACAGAACTGGTTCTGCCTGTCCCGCTTCCATGCCTTGTTGATCCGAGCGGTGGGTGGCTTGGAGAGCAGGTCCACATCAGCCACGGTCAGAGCCCTTGCTTCTCCGAAGCGGTGCCTGTCATCACCAGGAAGTTCGTGAAGGCCTTGAACCGCTCCCCCATACCCTCCACGACGAGACTGAACTCCGCATGGGTGAGGAAGATGGCCTCGTCCTCCGCCTTTTCGATACGAGGCAGCTGCACGCCGCGGCTAAGGTTCCACGGAATGTACCCCAGCATCTTCGCGGTATTCATGGTTGGACTTCACCCAGTGCGCCATCAGTCGGTAATCCAGCTTGTCCACGGTAAATAGCCGATGACGTTTCCGATATGCAGGTCCAGCATGGTCCGGTACGTCTTCGTGGTTCCGCTGGATGGACGGATCAGCAGGTCGATGTGTTCCTGAATGACCTCAGCCACAGTTGGCGTGAGCTTCTCGTTGGACAGGATGGCATGCTGCGCGATCTCGAACGACTGACCATTCGCGCACAGAAGCCTCTTCAGAGTTTCAGCTTCGACGAAACGTGGCGGCTGTCAGGCCTCGCGGCTCTTCGGGTCTCGCCGCAACACCATGTAGGACGACGACCCGTCCGTTTTGATGCGCTTTCGAATGCGTCTGATCTGGGAAACACGGTGCCCGAGGTGGGACTCGAACTACATTCTGGGCCTTGCAAACACTGTGAACCCGCGAAAACATGCGGAATTCGAAGCAGTCCGAGGGCGGTACGGCACAGTCTGAAGCTGAAAGTGTGGACAATGTCCACACCCGTATTTCGACCCTTGGCAGACACTGTTGGACGGCAACAGCAGGCCTGGCCACTCACGTCGTTGACGTCTTCAGTTCTTCCTCTTGCACCACCAGCACGTCACGTGCTGGTGGCATCTTCGCCTGATAGCCCCTCCACCGTTGACACGAATCTTCGATGAGATGCCCTTCCGCTACAAAGTGAGCAACGGTCGGGTTGGTCTCATTTGGCGATTTGCGGTGAGGTATCCCAGAAGGGACGGCTGCTACTGACCTTTGACAGTTCACCGGGAAGGATTTGCGTACAGGATCCCCTGAATCTCATGCGGTCCGCTGTCCTAGTGTGGTGCGGGAGGACGCGCCGGGTTGGCGCTTCACCGCGGGCAGTACTGCGAGGATTCCGAGGATTCCGGCCACGGTGAACGCCACGACCGGTGAGACGTGGTCGAACAGGACTCCAAGTGTTGCCGAGCCCAGGGCCTGGCCGATGGCGAGGGCAATAAACAGTACGGCAGTTCCCTCGGCGCCACGGTGGGGAACAGTGCGGACGGCCCAGATGATAAGTACCCCGCACAAGGCGGTGTAGCTGGCGCCGAACAGCACCACAGAGGAATACGCCGTGAGGGCAATGCCCGGTGCCGCGCCCAGGAGGATGGTCGCCCCTGCCATGGCCAGCGATGTCAGGTTCCAGGCCGTCCGAAGGCTCCAGACCTGCACGATCTTTCCGGCGGTCGCGCCGAGTACCCCAAAGGCGCCCAGGACCATCCACGCAAGGATGGAGTAAGTCTCTTCACTGGCGCGGGAAGCGGCCATGAGGGTGCGGCCGAAAGTCCAGATCGCTGCACTGGACGCCCCGGCCAGGACTGCCGCGGCGATGGGCCAGACCAGGGGCGCCAGGTCGCGGGCCCGCACCTGAGATGGCCGGCCGCCTGCCCGATTCCGGCCGGCAGGCCGGTCAGCAAGGAGGGTGGCAACGGATGCTGCTGCGACCAAGGCTGCGATTGCCACCCAGCCCAGACGCCATTGGTCAGTGGTGAGAAGCATGAGGATGCCCGCGACGACGATGCCCGCCCCGGTGCCGGCATTGACAATCGTCTGCGCGCTTTCCTGGCGTGCCGGGGCGATGTTGCGCTCGATGAACGTGACCAGGCCCGGGGTGGCGAAGCCAGCGCCGGCACCGGCAAGGATGACACTCATCGCGAGGACGTCGACATTGGGCGCAACCGCCACACCCATTGATCCCAGGGCCGCCGTCGCTCCTGCGCACACCACGACGAGCCTCGGACGGGCAGCAAGGCCTAAAGCGAAAACTGCCGCGAAACAGAATGAGAGGAAGCTCCCGGCCTGGATAAACCCTGCAACAGCGGAACCCATCTGGAAGGTCTCGGTGAACCGGGGCAGGAAAAGCCCGTAACCGAAGCGCGCCAAACCATAGGTCGCCGCGATCAATGCCATTCCGCTGACCACCATCGACCGCACTGGATCCTCCTCCATCGCCAAACCAGAACGCTCGTTACAGTACAGCAGAACTATCGTTCTGCAATAGGAGCGGTTACAGTGGAATGGTGACCACCGGCCAGCAACTTCCCGCGCGCGCACGCTTGCTTAAGGCGGCCGACCAAGTGTTGTTTGACCAGGGCATCCGGACCACGTCCGTCGATACGCTGCTGCAGCAGGCGGAGGTCTCTGCCGCCACTCTGTACACACATTTCGGCAGCAAGGACGCGCTGGTCGCTGAAGCGTTGAGGGTTAGGCTGGCGGACTGGCAGGGAGTCTGGGACCAACACATCGTCGCGGCCAGCAACGATATGGCCCGGTTACTGGCAGTATTTGACGCCCTCGCGTCCTACCGGCGCGAGCAGAACCATCCCTCACGCTGGTGCGCCTTTCTCGCTGCCGCCACCGAGCTTCCCGCAGCCGCGGACGAAATCAGCGCAGTCCTCACCGCCGATACTGAGCTGCTCGTTACCCGGCTCCTGCACTTCTCACGCCCCCTCGCCGGCCCGCGCGCTCAAGACCTGGCCGACGAGGTACTCCTGGCCTACAGCGGCACGCTCAGCGCGTTCCTGCGCGGCTCCCCCCGCTCACCAATCGACGTCGGCCGCCGATTGGCCCATTCAGCGGCCAAAGCCCACAGCCCCAACTGACGCCCGTCAGCCGAGGACAAACACCAACCTCCTGCCAACCCGGCCGTGGCGAGGCAAAGAGACCAGGCCTGCACCGTCCAGCCTCCACGAGAAGCCCGATCTCCGACACTCGCCGGGAGGTGAAAGAAGACTGCCAGCCCTGCTGACGTTCTGTCTTCTGGAAAACCGTTTGATTTTCAGGGAATCTTCTCCTGCCGCTTCAGCGGCTCTTTCCGATTGGCGTCGGGTGAAGAATCTAACTCATTCCCCGGGGCACCTACGTTCCGCAGACTCCTCGAAGTTGGGGACCGGCCGGTTCTCAGCCTCCTGAGGTGTTGCTGCTACCCCGTTCCGGTCAATATCTTCAATCAACCACTCCATCTCGAATATCTCCCGGCGCTGCGCCTCACTGATTTCAACGGCGAGTTCACACACCCGGACGTCAGCGAGTTCGGCGCGCTCGGACCGGGTGATGGCCAGAGAATGGTGCGGGATCATCCCGCTCATGAACGCACTGTCCTGCACCGTGGTTTGTGTTCGGTCGAGGAAGGCGCCCCCGCCGAGAAGCAGGAGGCTAATCACTACGATGGCCGCGTTCGCCTTAGTGTTCCGATACATTTTCAGCATCCAGGCGAGCATGATCAGACCCTTGGTGCCGCCCATGGTGAGCGCCATGAACATCCGGCTCTCGCTCCACCGCACGTGGCTCCATTCCCAGGAGCCGATGAACATGACGAAGTACATCACTACCATCCCCGTCAGGATCATCGCCCCGAAACGCAGGTACATATTCCTCATCTGGTGAGACTCGCGCTCGTCTTCACCGTGCTCGTTGGACTGTTTATTTTGCGTACTTGACATGGGACTTCTCCTTTGTTAAGCAAGCCGGTTCCGCGCTGGCGCAGAGGGCTCTCAGATATGGAAATGTGATCAACAGAAGGCTGTCGGATTCCCTCCTGCTCGGCCGTTTAGGCCGTCGGTTGGCTTGTGCGGCTAGAGGTCGGTAGCGGGCCCGAGAATGCTTTCGGCAGCATTCCACCGACTGATCTCGCAGCCGTCGCGGCGGGCGAATGAAATATCCACTGGCACGCCTTCTACGACACCCGTCACGGTGGCCGTTTGCGGTCCGCCGTATTGCTGGGTGCACACCACGTCTTTGGCCCGAGGTTGCGATGTGAGCACTTCAGGATTGGTCTTTAGTACCTCACAGGCCTTCGCCGCAGAGGGGTGCTGGCTTTTATCTGTTGGAACCCCATTCCTGCACATCAGGGTGTATTGGATCGTAGGTCCGGAATCGGATGTTTTGACCGTGATGGTGAGTTCGGCGTCGCCGCGCCCGGCCCCCGACGGAAGTGAAGACTGCGAAGGTGAAGGCCCGGGAGCAGTTGTTTTCGGGTCGGTCCTCGGCTTCTGCGTTGTTGGGGCAGGGCTGGCCGAGGGCATCTCGGATGCAGTGGGCTGTGGTGGTCCCCCGCCTGGCGTGCATGCACAAAGGCTGAAAATGAGAACCACGACGAACGAGCGGATCATCGTCTGCGTCATGACGTGCCTCCTTGGAGGGTTCTTGAATTTTTGCGTTTGTTTCCGCGGGCAGGGCGGGCAGCCCGGAGGAACTGCCGCACCTTTCGCGTGTGGCGGCGTTCGTGCTGCGGCTTGTGACTTTTTCATCATCACGGAAGTGTCATGGGTCAAAGTGGACGACGATGTCGGTGTCGCCGGAAGCCGATTGGACGACGGAGGCGGCCAGGTCTCGTAGTTTCATGTTTCTGGAACTGGCACCACGGCGGAGGATATTGAAAGCGGTGTCGTGGTCGCAGTGGTTCTGCCCCATCACCACTCCCAGTGCTGTATCAATGACCGTTCTGTGCTCAAGTGCTGCGTGCAGGTTCTGGACGGTTTCCGTCAGATCGGTGATTCGCAGGGCAGAACGGAGCATCTTCGAGGCCTGCTCGGCGAATACTTCAGCGGCAGTAATGTCGTCGGACGAGAAAGCATCTGATGTGACCGCGGTTAGGCTCATGACTGCCCGGCTGGGACCTTCCACGTCCAGGGGGATGCTCAGGCAGGATCCGATGCCTCGTTCCGTGGCGGATCTGCCGAGACGGCGCCAGCGATCATCGCCGGCCAAGTCGGAGGAATGGACCGTGCGTTGTTCGGTCATGGCCGTCAGGTTCGGGCCTTGTTTTACGTTGTCCTCCAATTGGTCCAGTGACTCGGCCAGGGGTGCACTCCAGGACTTGATTGGTAGCTTTTTCGGGCGGTTGACTGTTATGCAGCAGGCGGCGTCGGGACTGGTGCAGTTCACCGTGTTTACCGCCAGGATGGTGAGGCTTTCCACGAAGTCCTCTATTTTTTTGGTGTTCAGCATGAGGTCCTCCAGTTCCAGAGCCAGGTCCGGTTTCGGTACGGCCATGGTCGTGGTCTTCTGGGAGCGGTCTTTGATCAGGCCGGTACCGGCGCAATCGCGGACTTCGGTGATTGCAGCAGCGGCAGCGCGTTTGTCGTCGAACGGTCCTGAAACGGCTAAGACGCTGCCGTCCGGTGTCAGGAGTTGGAAACGTAGGTGGGCCTGATGATCGGTGAACAGTTCGAAATGTCCAGCCATGATAGCCATCCTCCTTGGCCGGCCAGGATCGGGTCCTGGGCTGCCGGCAGTAGAAATTATGATGTCGTAAGCGCGGGGCTACACGTGCCTCACGCCCCGGTACCTCCGTGTCTCCATCACCTGGCGGGATGTCCGTGCCTGAACAATGGATGCCGCGGCTTTGTTGGGAGCCTCCTCGGGGCTTTGTGACGTAGGCGAGCGGTGGACGTTCGCAGCTGTACGATGCGGGCTGCGCCGGTGACTGCCACGAGGAGCCCCCCGACGACCGCGGCGATGGTAAGGGCGATGCCAACGGGCACCGTACCCGCGAGTCCGAAGTACTGTACGGATACCTGTTCCTGGTTCTGGAGGATGAAGACAATCAGGAGTCCCAGAAGCACAAGTACAGCGACGGTCGCCGACCACAGAAGAGCAGCCCGGGTGGGGTGCGCTGGGTCTCCGGTGTGCCCGTTGAAGGACGTGTGCCCGCCGATCGCCGGTTGCCGTGCAGGCCGTGGAGGAATGGAAGTTCGAGAATTCAGCGGATTCGTTGGCATGATGCCACCTTTCCTTTCAGGTTTCATGGCGTGCCTCCTCTGGCCCTGCCTGAAGTCCGAGGCCCTTGATGAACCAGTGGGCGCCGGCCGTCATCAGCAGGAAACCGACGGCGCCGATGATGATGAGTTCTGTTGCGATGCCTACGATGACAAGGGTGAAGGCACCTATCAGCGTGAGGATTCCACGGATCATCGTGGAGGCTTCCCTAGGGTGCTGGCCCGGCGTACCGGTCTGCAGTGTCCGGTCCAGATCGGGGTCGGTGGACGCCAGCTCCTGTTCGAGCATTTGAAGCCGTTTGCGTTCTTCCTCTGACAGTGCCACGGGGAATCCTCGCTTTTTTCTACGGTCGGGCTGGGCGGGAAAATGGGCACCGGGCACTCGAATGGACTGTGGTCTCTTTGAGTGCACGATGCATGGCTTCTTCCGGTGTCCGGCAACAACGCGCTAGGTGTGTCGTGCGGCCAGGCGCTCCCGTTGATCGAAGCTGAATCCACATGCGCACCGGTAGGTGTGCAGGCTGCCGCCGTTCTTTGCTGTGCTACGGTGACCCGGCAGGGCCGGATGAACCATAATCAGTTCCATGTCCTGACCACAGTGGACGTGAGAGGTCAGCATGCGGCGCAGTTGCGGATCCTCGGATGGTCTCCCGTGTCCGGCGCTGTTTAGTCGTTCCTTCCGCGTGCACGACGGGCTGGTCGGGAAAGCTGTGGATTGTCCATCTTTGACTCCCCTTGCTTAGCTCAGCGCGGCGAGAAGTTCAGTGCACGCGTGCTCACACCGTCGGCAGGCTTCGGCGCACAGCTCGCAGTGGCGGCGCATGGAGGCATGTTGTCCACATTCTTCCGCGCAGGTCTTGCACGCGGTGCGGCACGCCTGCAGCACGGCACGGGTGATGTCACCGTTGTGGCTCACATTGCGGGAGAGAATCTTTCCGGTGGCCGCGCAGATGTCGAAGCAATCGAGGTTGGCGTGGATGCAGTTGGTCAGTTCGGCGGCCGTCTCTTCGCTCAGGCAGACGTCGGCGCAGCCAGCACACGTTCGTGCGCAGTCAAAGCACGCCTGGGTACATTCAGCGAGCTTTGTCCTGTCGATGCTTCCGAGGTCTTTCGGGTATGTGTCCATTGCGGACTGTACGTGTGTCACTGCAATGTCTTTCCAGGTGAAAACAGCAGGGGGCCGGGGAAGGGCGAACCGTTCTACGTCCTGCTGATGGAAAGCTCGACCACGGTAAGCGCTGGCAGGTCAGACTCCGGAGGCTCTGCGCCGCTGAGCAGCGCGTCGCCGGGCTGCGGGTAAGCGACGGTTGGCGGATCCAGGTCGCCAGTCCTTATCGGGGCTGGTTCGCCGCGGGGCGCGTGGCGGGGCTGACAGCAGTCCCTTTCGACGTCTTCAGTCCCCTGTGATGGCCCGGCGCCGTGTACGGCGCCCGTGGACTGCGGGGTCGACAGCAAAGTATGAGCGGGGCTTGCTGCGGGTTCCGCTTGCGATGGCACTTCCTGGCGACCCTGATGGTCTGGTGTCTGAACCGGGCCGTGCCCGGGGACGATGGCGTACCTGCTGCCATGGGTATAGGAAGCGGCTCCCGCGAGGAGAAGGGTCAGAAGGAGCCACACGAATGCGGTCCGCAGCGAAACGCGGCTGCGAAGCATCCCCACTGAGGACCATCTCAGTGCGGCCATCTCCAGATCCCGGTAGGTGCCATCTAAACAGCCTAGCCAGATGCGCTCCTCGGATGGTCACGCGTGTATCACTTTTGAGCTTCAACTTGAGTAGCGGGCTGGCTAAAGGAGGCCCATCCACAAGTGGCCGTTCATGCCTGCGGGAGTCCTTGCGTATCCGCTTTTTTCAGCAGGCTACGCAGCTGCGCGTCGGAGTAATCGGCAGCGAGGATGGCAATCCGCATCTGCTCCAGATGGTCCAGGATCTCCTCACGGTACTGGCGCTCACGGTCGCACCAGGCGAGCTCGTGGAGGAGCCCCAGTAGACGGTCGGCGACGGCCGGGTCTGCGGCTCCGTACTTCCTGGGCTGATCCATGGCCATGTCGAGCAAGTCCCGCAGCGTGGGGAGGGGCAGCACCACCCTGATCCGCCCGTCATCGTCGGCGACGTGCTCCGGCCCGGGGTCCCTTCCCGTCAGCCGGCACAGAAGGTCAGAGAGGTGGCCGATGACGTGGACTGCGGTGGTGGGGTCGTTGATGCCCGGCGAGAGCGCCCGCACCGCGACGTCCACGAGCTGTCGGAAACCGAAGCCGACGTCTTGGACGTTGGTTCGTTCGAACCCTGTTGCCAGGGCCGCATTTACCTCGTGGGTTAGGTTTTCCCGGGTTTCCGTTCCAAGTATTGCTTCCTTTTCCACCGCCCAGGCGGTGGCGAAGGGGACTCCGGCCACCAGGGAACTGCCCGGTGGCACGTCTAGCCGCACGACGGCGCCGGATTTCTTCACGGCGCGGAGGAGGGCGTCTTTATCAATTGAGGTCAAGAACCCTGAGGACGAGGAATTGATGGGAACGCCACGTGAGACGGGAACGGGACCGGGTAACCGCGCAGGCCTGCGATCCGGAAAGACCCTGTCGATGGTTTCCTGGGTTTCCAGATTGACCCGGCGCATCATGGTTTCCACCCGGATTTCACGGGTCAGATGTGCCAGGAATAGCACCAGTCCGATGACACTGGCTATGGCAAGCGCGAATGCGACGGTGACGGATATTTCAGGAACGAACAGGCTGCTTCCGCTGCCTTCGCCGCGAACACTTCGAAGGACGGTGAGCGCGAACGCAAGGCAGCAAGAAAGAGAGCGAGCGTGCCATGGACGAAGCGGTCCGCCAGCTCTGGCAGCCGCTGACGATTCTTTGTGGCGTGACCGGCATGGAGAGCGGCGCGGCCTGTTCTGAGTTCACGAACCCGCCTCGGCACCCAGCGTACGCTGAAGCCCCGACCCGGGAAATCCCTTGCGCCGTGGTGTGCTAAGGGCCGAAAGTGGGGCCGTTACAGCCGCGTCAAGAATCACCTCAAGCCATCACGAGTAAATAACGGAGGGTTGTCGTGAGAGATCAGGCACGTAGCCTGAACAGTGAAGGGCATTGCGGAACCGACACCCGAACCGAATGCCGGCAGCATGCAGAACCTGCCAACCGGAACCCCTGAGATCCGGGACACAACCACGAGACGGCCAGCCTCCGCTGGCTCCGTAGCCGTATAACCATCTGCCTTCAATGGCAGTGGCCGCAGCAGTTGACGGCCCAACCAATACGCGTGTGCGCTCTCACGCGCCCGCAGGGGAGGAACAACACCATGTCCGATGAAAAAATGACAGAACTCAGAAGGCTCGGCGACACTGCGGAAAAAGTATCGGGAAGAGACGATGACATCCGTGGCCGTGATGTGAAAGACCAAGACGGGAACGACCTTGGGAAAGTCGATGACCTCCTCATCGACCCGCAAGAAAACAAGGTGCGGTTCCTTGTCCTCGCCTCGGGGGGTTTCCTGGGAATCGGGGAGAAGAACTCCTTCATCCCGGTCGACGCGATATCGCGAATCACCCCTGACGAGGTCCGTCTGGGTAAAAAACGGGACCACTTAGCAGAAGCGCCTGTTTATGACCCCGACCTCGTAGAGGAACGCGATTTTTACCAGAACGTGTACAGCTACTACGGCTACGCGCCTTACTGGACGCCAGGCTACGTCTACCCGGCCTACCCTTTCCTGCCCCGTTAGAACCAAGGGCTGCGGCGGTGACAGGACCTGCCCTCCGCCAGGTCGCCCAATAGCAATGACAAGGCAGGAAATCCGATGCCGGCAGGGAGGTCCTGCCGGATCCAGGTAAAGGAAGTGATTGTGATGGCATGGAAAACCAAAGCAGGCGTACTGATCGCAGGAGCTGCCGTGATGGCAGGCCTGCTTACAGGTTGCGGAGAAGAAACAGTGGTCGAAGAAGCCCAGGAAGCGGGACCAACCGCGGAGGCGGCCATTCTGGGCGAGACCGTTACCGTCCAATCAGAAATCCAGGACGTAGTCGGCCCCAACTCCTTCACAGTCGGTGACGGGTTGGAGGAAGGCACTCTGGTCACGGGCAAAGGAATCAGCGAAGGTCTGGAAGAGGGTGACAAAGTACAAGTCACCGGCACTGTCCGCAGCTTCATCAAAGCCGACGTTGAAAGGGACTATGAAATCGATTTCAATGACGATGAGGACTCCTTCGTCGTCGAATACGAACAGGACCTCGCCGTCGTAGCCGACCAGGTCCAGGAACTTCCCGAATAAGCAAACCTCCGGAACCATTCGCCACCCGCCCAAAGAAAGGCAGCCAGAGGATCCTCACTCCTTTGGCTGCCTCTCAATGGCCGGTTACGCGGCGAAGGCGGACAACAGGCAGCCCAAAAGCCCTCCACCCGTTCCTTCTCCACGTTTTTTGAGACCCCATGCTCCGGAGAAGATTCCTCCGAAAGGACATCCCTTATGGACAACGCAAGAAGCCCTCTGGCGGCAATGCTGGCCCCGTGTGTTGCCACGATGCTGCTCATGGGCTGCACACCGCCGCCCGACGAGGACCACTACGCGATCGCTGTCGGGTCAAACAAGGACTTTGCCGGTCTTGAACTGCGCAGCATTTTCATTGTCACTTCCGGCGAGAACGAGCCGGGTCGCATCTTGGGCACGATCTTCAATAAGACTGACGAGAACATCGATCTTGTCATAGGGGACCGCGACGACGAGCTGCCCTTGAGCATTCCAGCCGGGGGAAAGGTGGAATTTCAGGATTCCCCGACCGTCCTTAACAGCACAGAAGCAAGGCCAGGCGCACGGACCGACCTGACAATCGAAGCTCAGGGCAACACCACAAGTTTTGACGTCGCCGTGCTCGACGGGACATTGGAACAATACGCCCCCTACGTTCCCAAGTGAGTTACTCGTGCTTTCTCCACCATGCCCGCAAATCTTGGACTTTCAGTCCGCGCGGGAGCACTGTTGTTTCTTAGGCGCCGGACGTACTGTAAACGGAATCCCTCGACTTAGGGCTTCCGGTTCAACGGCAATAGTGAGGATGGGCTGACGGAGATGACCCTCAAGGAAGAGTGGGACAGACTTGATTCAGAAACACGCCACTGGCTTCTCGACAACCCAGGATGCGCGCTCGTGCCGAACACGATCACTGCCCGGATCCAGGACAATTCCGATAGCCAGATCGAAGTCGATGAGCACGGTCAGATGATCCTCTCCCGTGAAGATCTCGATTTCATCCGCGAAAAAGGTACTGGCGTAGGCGCGGCGCACATCAGTGACGACCTGAGGTTCTTCGGATGCAACCCAGCCTAGAGAAATCGAATAAAGCATCACCTCTTGCCAATGGAGTCGGCCACTCTCGGGGACACCACCGAGATTGCCGAACCATTGACATCGCTCGTACTACGGTCTATCCCCTAAGAGCACGGGGCAACGCCGCCCAGGTGACAAATAGCACCGCGAAAAGACCGCTATTTAGTTCCGTAGGTCACACAGCCGTTTGAAGGCCCGTTGCTTAGCAGCGGTTTCAGAGAACGATGGCGTCTCAATAACGTGGCTCACTCGGTACTGTCTCAACTAAAGGGAAAGTGACCTTTGATGCCCCCAGCGCACCCTGATACGTCGCCCTGCACGGCCCGGTTAGGAACAACGACACGGCCGGCCTGCTCGCGATACCGCAGAGGTAGACAAGCTTGCGACCCATTTATGGGATGTTCCAGAACGTTAGAACTGGAACACACCTGGTTGAGCCTCTTCTTCATGTGATCCACATCAGGTCGTCGAGTATCAGAGCGGACCATTCGGCGGCATGGCATGGCACGGCCAAGTGCCAGGTTAGAGGACGGCAGCACCGAGAGTAACTGCCCTCCGTCCAAACACCCCGGGTGACAAGTTATCGGTCCACTCCTGTCCGTCCGTCATGGAGCGCTCCTCCCCCTCGCTCTTAAATCCCAAAAGCCGGCTTCGCTGCTGTCCTTCTGCCGGCTGCTAGGCGGCTTTCCTGCGCTGTCAGGACACCAGGTACCGCCAGCAACGCCTAAATTCGCTACGTCAGTCTTCCACCCGACGATCAAACAAAGCAGACGTAAGTGTGGACACTGTCCACACCCCCTTTGGCAGGACAAATCGAACTCCTAAGGTCCCAATGACGTAGAAGAGGAGCCCCGCAAGAACAGTTCCGGCCCAAATGATGCGACGTCATGTCGTCCCCGCTCCCCCGGACCATGAACTGGTGTTGGCCACTCCCGACCAACCTGACAGAACCGGAACGAGGACCCGCATAACCCAGCCTCAGCAGGCGGAAGACCACTAGCCAGGGTCACGACCCCGCCGCCCCACACACCTGAATAGGCTCCGCGGCAGCCAGGCTACAGCCCGCAAACCTAGCGTCAGAGGGACGCCACCACAAGCCATGTCAACACGTTAAAGCAAAAACCCCTCTGACGAGGGGAGATGTTGTGCCCGAGGTGGGACTCGAACTACATTCTGGGCCTTGCGGACGCTGAGAACTCTAGACAATATGCGGAATCCGAAGCAGTCCGAGGGCTGTTCGACGCAGTCAGAGGCGAAGGGTGTTGACATTGTCAACAGACCGTTTTCACCGCCTGAAACGTCTTCTCCCGACGGTCTAACATCCGCCACTCCCCCCGAACCTCGCCGCTCCAGCCCAGTCCAACGCCGGTACAATCGAATCCGAAGCCTAGGGTGTGGACACTTCCACACCCTTTCCTGACGGTTCAGGCTGGCCTAGCGTGGGATTACATGCCCCGAAATCAGGCCTGCGGATTCCTGCAGTTCAGTGTTGCCGGCAGCGACGCCGACCACGAGGTCAAAGCCCTCATCTGTGGTGAAGTCGTGGCGATATCCGTTGATCCACAGCAGCAAGACCGTCAGCGGGGCAACGAGAGTACGACGTACCGGGGAGCTTCCGCAACTGTCGCAATCCATCGGGGGAAGTCGCCATCTGACGCCGCCTAGAAGGACAGTGACATGCTGCGGACATTAGATTAACGTTCGTGTCAGCCGACGTCGCCATGCCTGAGCGGAACTCGGCATGACGTCACTGACAGCCGTCTCAAGTTCCACCCCATAGGCACGAATGACCCGCATCCCGTGCTCTGGAGCGTCTTCTATCATGGCCCTGATCGTGGCGGCGTCGCTGAAAATATAGGCGGCGAGAATATCGAGCTCATCCCGAAGTTCCAGCTTGAGGTCGAACAGCGCGCTCCGAAATCGGATGTACTCACCGAAATCATCGGCGCCTTCCATCGCTCGTCCGACCACAAGGAGCTGATGGACTGGAATAACTGCAAGATCCGGATGATCTACATCGCCGTGAGGAAGACATTCGTGGTTCCAAACAGCGCCTCCATAGGAATGGAGGGGCACAGCTATTCCGTACACATTGCTGGTCGGGGCAGCCCAGGTCAACCCGTCGACTGTCACCCCGCCGCCACGTCTGACCGCATCCATTCGTAGCTTGAGCTGTGTCGCTGCCTTGCTCACATGGTCCGTGAAAGTGTGAATGACGGTACCAGGCGTCTGAACGGCAGCCATGGCTTTGCATTCACCGATGAACGTATGAACTGACGAGTCCCGGAAGATAAAGTCCGTTTCACCTTTGTTCTTTGTCTCGGGGATTGGGATAAAGACAGGGGCAAGCGGAAGGTCGATTCCTGGGGGTAGGACCTGACGGAGGGACCGTATCACTGCATTCTCAAAAAGGTCGGAGCGGTCCTTGTTGTCGGCGAGGAAACTGCGGGCCAGATTGAGGAGCGCCAATTCAACCCTGTATGTCGCCTCTCGCACTGCCACCGGCGCGAGGATGCCTCCGACCTTGACGAACGGATAGGCCTCAATTTCGAGCGTATCCACCATCTCCTCGAAGGATTTGGATCGGTACTCGTCGCCCTTCACCGCCAAGGCCTCCACCAGTGGGCGAGCGAACGGGGAAGGCGATGGCACTGCCCCGACTGCTTCCCCGGCCGCCTGCCGATCCACCCTATTTACGTACGCCTCAACCCACTTGAAGAGATCCGTGACGGCCCGCTGACTAACCAATTCCAAGCCGCCGTACTTGGTTCGATTGCTCTCAATCTCACGAGCCATGGAGCTACAGAAAAGTTCTGAAACCCAACGGAAGTGCACATCAACCGACCACATGCGCCTCTGTGTCTCCTGCCACGGGTTCACCTGAACTCCACGCGCAAGGCCCTTGTCGATGTCAGCGACCTGCCAGATTATTCGTGAAGTGGCCAACCATGCGCCGCAAGCAGCAGCGAACCTCTGAACGTTCTCCGGGTTCCTATCGGCGCCTCGCCCTGAAACCGCGAGAATCCAGTGAAACCGGTTGAATCCGGCGCTGCTGGCATACCTTGCTGCAGATGAATTCGCCATCGCTCGCTCAAGAGCCTTCATGTCCAAAGCGGTGGCACTGTCCAAGATTCCAAGGAGGAACTCGGCCCTTCGGCGTGACCTGTCCCTGTAATCGCCCACTCGGGCTAATACGGCTTCGCGCTCCTTCGGGCTGGCTTTGCCTGCAAGCACATCAACAATTCCCTCGGTGACAGCGGACGGGAGAGCCCGCCGCTCTTCCTCACAGTAGCGTCGCCGTTCCTCTTCTGCCGCCCATTCTGGTCCCGACTGCCTCTGCCCCATCTGTCTCTCTTCTTCGTGGTTCCTTTCCAAATCCTAAGTGCCTCACAGAGCTCATCCGGATATGCAGGCGCGACACCCAGCGGTGCCTGCTATTCAATCCACTCCCGAGGGATCAACGCGGTTCCATCTCGCCAAGTCTCGATGATTGAACGTTGGAACCATGGGTCGCTGAAGTCAGCATGGTCGAAGGCGATGATCTGCAGCTCTCCATTGAGCTCAGATGTGACGTCGTACATCATCTTGTAGAGATTGCGGGTGTTGTCACGGTCGTTATCTGACAGTTCATCTAAGTCACCTCCAGGCTTGCGGTCTCGTGGGAAGAAGGCCTGGCTGGGCTGGTCCAGCACGATGAATCGTGGAACCGGTCTGGTGGCTTCGATGAAGTAGCCGTGCAGGGCCAGATAGGCCGTTAGGTGGTACCCGACCCAGCTCATTCCGATGCCAATGGCTCCGGCGTCCATGTACGCCGGCCCGCGTAGAGTGTCGGCAACCACCGTTAGACGGTAGGGGTCGATACGGACACCGTGCTCAGAGTGCTCAAGTGGAAAGGCCTGTGCAAGTCGCGTCATTCTGCGACTGACTATGTTCAGAACGGAATCGACCGCTGAACGAAGCGCATCAGGATCCAGCTCCTCAGTGAGCAGCTCGGCCTGGTCGTGGAGAGTCGCGACCTGCTCTAGTAACGCCGACATCGTGTCGTCGCGTTCGAGTGAGGTAGTTTCAAGATGCTGGGCAATGCGACCTCGAACGAAGCTCTGCTGATCCCAAAACTTCCCTGCTCCTGCTCGAGCGTCATCTGTGAGCGCAAGTTCATCTAGCGCTCCGTCAACGTCTGCGAGCTCCGCCCTCGTCCGATTCCGGTCCTGGACCAGCTCCGTGCGGGCTTCGCTGATCCTGGGCTGATCCCTCTGGGCGAGCTCAATTCGTCGGGCAACACGACCAAGGCTATTTCTGATGGCGCCGTGAGCGTCAGCGTCCTCAACAAGAGTGCGCTGGCATACGGGGCACGCCGCGTCGGGGTCGTTTGAGTCAGGGATAAGGCCAATCGAAGCAAGCCGAACGCGGTGTTCGTTTAGTTCGGCTCCATATTCAGTATCAACGCGAGCAAACTCCTCCAAGCCTCGAATCTTGTCGTTTATCTCGCGCAGAGAATCTCTGAGCGCAACACGACGCGCCAGCAGGCGTTCTGTTTCCGCCTGATCATCAACGTACTCGGCATCCGCTATAGACGAAGCCGGATAGAGAACTCGCGATAAGAGCTCAAGGGCCTCCCCTGCATCACTAGGGACGACATCTGAGGAGAGGAGACCACTAGCTCGTGCATCGGCAATGAGCCCAGCTGCGCGGCCCACACCGAGTTCTCTCGCTTCCCGGGCTTCGT